>DATAAZ010000028.1:0-28576 GCA_036259875.1 Gaiellaceae bacterium | reverse complement strand
CCTCCTCATCTACTTCGTCGTCCCGGCCGCCATCGAGCAGATCCGGGAGGCCGTCCCGACGTCCGAGGCCGAACTGGAGCGCGAGACGGAGCAGGCCAGCGGGATCAAGGAGCAGGTGCTCCTCTCGATCCAGCGCCGGCTCGAGGAGCTGCCGAGCGCCGACGAGATCGCCGAGCGCGCCCTCGACCCCGCGCTCGAGATCACGGTAACCGCGTTCGAGATCTTCCTCGGGATCTTCTTCACGCTCGCGTCGGCGGCGTACTGGATCTTCGAGCGCGACCGCGCGATCGGACTCGTGACCTCGTTCCTGCCGCGTCCGAAGCGGAAGGTCGTGCGCGACACGTGGGACCTCATAGACGCGAAGCTCGGCGCCTACGTCCGCGGGCAGCTCCTCCTGATCGTCCTCGTCGCGACGGTGCTCTCGATCATCTTTCGCGCGATCGGGCTTCCGTTCTGGCTCCTGATCGGGATCTTCGCGGGCGTCGTCGAGATCGTCCCGGTGATCGGGCCGATCACGGCCGGGGCGCTCGCGGTCGGCGTCGGGCTCACCGAGTCGCTCGGGCTCGCCTTCGCCGCCGGCGTCGCCGTCCTCGTCGTCCGGCTGATCGAGGACTACGTCGTCATCCCCCGCGTGCTCGGCGACGCCGTGGGGCTGACGCCGCTCACCGTCCTCATCGCCGTCTCGGCGGTCGCAATCCTCTTCGGCGGCTTCGCCGTCCTTCTCGCAATCCCGTTCGCCGCCGTCCTCACGACGCTCCTCGACGTCCTCGTCCGCCATCGCGACCCGGCGAAGGAGGACGTCCCGACCGTTCTCTTCCCGGCGAAGGACGCCGAGGCGTAGCGGGCAGGCTCGCCGCTGCCTTCGGGCGGGATACCGGCCCCTACAGGCGTTCGACGGCGGAACCGCCGACGATCGCGTCTTCCCCGGACGCGAAGCGGACCCACGCCTTGTGGCCGCCGTCGTAGTCGCGCGCCCAGAGAACGAGCGTCGCCTCCTCCCCGCCCACGCGGCACCGCTCGGTGCCTTCGGGGTCGAGACCGCGCCAGATGCGGACGAACGGGTTCTCCTCCCATTCCTCGCCGACCGTCGTCGGCTCGGTGTGACCCGGGTGGAGCTGCGTCCCGGGCGCGAGCGCGAGGACGCGCTCCATGATCGAGCGCCTGAGATCGACGAAGCCGGTCTCGCCGCCCCCGCGCGTCCCGCCCACGCTTCGCCGGAAGATGAGGTCGCCGGTCAGGCACTGCGTGCCGCCGACGACGAACGCGAGGTGATCGCGAGAGTGGCCGGGAGTCGCGACCGCCTCGATCTGGAGCTCGCCCGACCGAACGGTCTCGCCGTCGCGGAGCGTTCCGTGATCGAGAACCGGGGCGCTGAAGCGCTCCGCGAGCTCACCGAGCCCCTCCACGTGGTCGCCGTGCGCGTGCGTCACGAGGACGTGCGTGATCGTGATCGCGTCCCGCTCGATCGCAGCCACAAGCGGTGCCGCGACGCCGTTGGCGTCGACGAGGACGCCGTGCCCACCGGGGCGGTCCGCGACGAGGTACGCGTTCGACAGCCAGGACGGGTGTTCGGTGCGCTCGACGATCACTCGCGCGCATGTGTACCCGCCCACGGAAGCTCCAGAACGAACACGGCGCCCTGCCCGGGGTCGGAGCGCGCGGTGAGCCGCCCGCCGTGCAACCGGGCGATCTCCCGGCTGACCGCGAGCCCGAGCCCCGTGCCACCCTGGTCGCGTCGCCTCGTGTAGAACGGCTCGAAGATGTGCGGGAGCGCATCGGCGGGGATACCCGGCCCGTCGTCGGAAACCATCGCGAACACCGTCGAGCCCGTCCGCCCCAGCTCGACAGTCACCGTTCCGCCGCCTCGGAGAGCGTGGTGCGCGTTCGTGAGGAGGTTCAGAAACACCTGCTTCAGCTGATTGGCGTTGCCCGTGACGACGGACGGTCGCCATGGGAAGGCGGTGGCGATCTCGACGTCCGGTCGGCCGTACGCGAGCCGAACGAGCTCGATCGCCTGCTCCGCGACGTCCTCGAGCGCGACGCACGCGACGAGGTCGGCCGGCTCGCGCGTGTAGTCGAGCAGGGACGCGACGACCTCCTTCAACTCGAGACCCGTCTCCTGGATCAGCAAGAGGTCGCCGTGACGCTTCGTGCCCGGTTCCACGTCCTTGAGGAGGCCGTCGACCAGCGCGAGGATCGCGACGAGCGGGTTTTCGAGCTCATGCGCGACCCCGGCGGCCAGCTTGCCGAGCGTCGCGAGCTTGCCGCTCTGGACGACCTGCCTCTCGAGCTGTCGCCGCTCGGTGACGGCGCTCGCGAGCGCAGCGTGCGCCGGCGCATACGCCCGCTCCCGCGACCACCGAGTGCGACGCGGCCGAGCGGTGGTTGGGGCCGAAGGCGCGACGGGCATCAGCGTTTGCGGCGCCGCGGCACGGACACCAAGATGGTCTCGACCCCGTCCGGAGGAAGCTCTTGCAGCGCCAGCCGACGTGCCTCGTCGCCGACGACCATCCCGCGATGGTCGAGGCGCTGGTCGGCCTCCTCACGGACCGCGGGATCCACGTCGTCGCCCGCGTGGGCGACGGAGAGGCCGCGCTCGCGAAGCTCGCGCGCCTGCGTCCGTCGATCGCGGTGCTCGACGTACGCCTGCCCGGCCTGTCGGGCATCGAGGTGACGCGCCGTGCCGTCCTCGCCTCGCCGCCGACCGCCGTCGTCCTCTACACAGCCTACGGCGACAGCGCCGTCCTGATGGACGCCCTCGACGCCGGCGCGCGCGGTCTCGTCCTCAAGGACTCGCCGCTCCCCGATCTCGTTCGCGCCGTCGAGACGGTGCTCGCGGGCGGCACCTACGTCGACCCGGTCCTCGCCGGGGGCTTCGCACGCCGGCACAGCGATTCGGACCTGCCGGACCTGACGCGCCGCGAGCGCGACGTGCTTCGGCTCCTCGCCGACGGCCTCTCGAACGAGGAGATCGGCAGGCGGCTCTTCCTGTCGCCCGAGACGGTCCGCACGCACGTCCGCAAGGCGATGCGAAAGCTCGACGCCAACACGCGCACTCAGGCGGTCGCGGAGGCGCTCCGGCGCTCGCTGATCAACTAGAGGAGCCACGCGAGCAGCACTCCGAGGACGGCCCAGAAGGCGAGTGCGACCGCGAGCGCGAGACGGAAGCCTCGGAAGACCGCGTCCGCGTCCGCCTCGAGCGCCTCCTCCATCAACGTCGCTTCGTCGGGATCGGGCCGTGTCGAGGGCGCTTCCTCGCGCGCCGGTGCCTCGACGACCGCGTCGGCCGGGAGGAGCGGGAGATGGGCTGTGTGCGACCGATTCGTCATGTGTTGCCCCTTGTCTGGCGGTCGTGTTGACCAGGAGACGACGCCGGCGCCGCGGAATTGCGGGCCGGATCCCTCGTTCGGGGTAGGTCTCCCTGGTGAAATCCCTCGTTCGAGTTAGGCCGAGTGGCCCGGGCGCGTCCGGTGGAGGAATCGGGCGGAGACGACGTAGCGGCGTGTCGCGAAGAACCGCGGATGGCACGCCTGCAGCCGGAGCATCTCGCGCCCGTTCCGGCGGAGAACGGAGAGGTCGTGGCCGCCGACGACCCGCGCGCCGGCGACCTCGTAGACGAACGTGCCGTACGGCATCTCGAGCTCGACCCGATCGCCGTGACGCAAGTCGTCGATGCGCGCGAACGGCGCGAGGTACGTCGTCCGATGTCCGGCGACGTAGACGAGGTCGCCCTCGCCCGGGAACGAGCTTCTACGATCACGGCCCGGCCCTTTCTTCAGCGAAGCGTCATCCGTCCCTTCGACGACGACGACGTCGAGATCGAGGCGGTCGATCCGCAGGCGGCCGATCGGGTCTCCCGGCGCCACGCGGGCGCGAAGGCGGCGCGCCGCGGCGCCGACGTGCCCCGAACGGGCGGCGGAGAGCCGCGGGTCGGCGGCGAGCGCCTCGAAGCGGTCGGCGAGCCGGCGCTGCTCGAGCATCGTGTAGACGCTCGTCACCGGGTCCCGCCACGCCCAGACGAGCGCCGTCCACGCGAGAACGACGAGGCCGCCGCCGATCAGCGCGAGCCCCGCGAGCTTCGCCTTCTTGCCTCGCATCGAATCAGGGGGTGAGGGGCGGGCCGATGAGCGGCCCGCCCCTCGGGCGGCGGGGACGGGTCCTAGACCGCGCTCGCCGGGACGCTCCGCCGGCGGCGGTACAAAGCGAATCCGGCCGCCACGAGCACGAGGCCGATCAGCGCGAAGATCCAGAGCGCGAGGCCGGTGAGGGCAAGCTGCCCGGTCGCGGCGCCGGCGATGCCCTCGAACGTGCTCGGGGCACCGTCGTCGGTCCGCCGCCCGTCGGCACCCGTCGGGGCGTGGTTCGCCCCGGTCGGCCGCGCGGAGTCGTCCGCGCCGGCGCCCGGCCGGCCGTCGCCCGCCGGCGCGCCGGAGCCGGCCACGGGGTTCGAGCCGGCTACCGGGTTGGCGTCGTTGCCGCCGGCACCCGCGGGTGCCGTCTGGCCGGAGTCCGAGACCTTCGCAGCGCACGAGCCGAGAGCCGCGTCGGCGCTCGTCGAGCCGCTCGCGGCGGTCGCACCCACGCAGCCCACCGACGCACCGACGGATGTCTGGCCGCTCGCGGCGCCCACGTCGAGCGCGTTTCGGCTCGCACCCGGCGGGCACCAGCCGGCGGTGGCCGCGCCGCTCGTGTCGCCGCTCGCGAGCCCGCCGGTGAGACAGCTCACGCTTCCGCCCACCGAGGTGTCGCCGCTTCGAGCCGCGACGGTGGCCGCGTCCGCGCCGCGAAGCGCGTCACACGAGCCGAATCGGACGCTGGCGAGGTCCTCGCCGCGCACGATGTCGAGGCCGAGGCACGAGAGCGCGGCGAGGATGCTCGTCTGACCGCTCGTGGCGGCGACCTGCGCAGCGTCCGCCGCATCCTCGCACCGCCCGAAGCGCAGCACCGCGAGGTCTTCGCCGCGGACGACGTCGCCCCCGAGGCACGAGAGCGCGAGCTCGATGCGCGTTTGGCCGCTTGCGGCCGAGACGTTCGCCGCGTCGCGCCCGGCCCCGGACGCGCACTCGCCGATCCTGGCGGCAAGACGCGCTCCGAGGACGGAGGCGCGCGCGCGGATGCAGTCGACATCGACGTTCGCGCGAACCCCTGCGACGCGGACGTCGGCGCTCGCCGCGCCCGAGCCCGCGCCCGAGCCCGCGGCCAGGCCGGAACCCGTCCCACCGGACGAGGCGGAGCCTGCGGTCACGGTCCCGGCGCCGACGTCCGCTGACGCGGCGCCGCCCGCTCCCGCGGCAGAGCCTCGTGCGCCGTCGGGCGCCGAGGCGCGCGAGTCAGGGTTGGACCCGGCGTTCACATCGGTGTGGACGCTCCCGACCCCCACGCTCGCGTCCACGCCGCCGATGCCCACCTGGGCGGTCGCCGGGCCGGCGCTGACGCTGACCGAGGGAACCTGGGCAACCCCTGCTGCGGGAACGAACACCGCCGTACAGAGCGCGGCGCCGAACCAGCGGATGAAAGCGAACATGCTCTTGTGCCTCCCTTGTCCTGGAGAGAGAGACCGACCAGGTCGGGCGAGATCTGCGCCGGGTCCCCGCTCGCTTCTTCGGTTTGCGCTCACGTTCCCGGGCCGAATCCGCGCGGAAACGAGCTCCGCGGCCGAAATCCCTTGGGCGAGGGACGAAGTTCACCCGTTTCGGGGAGACCCCCGCACAAACCGGGGATGGGGCGCCGGCGCCGCCCGTTCGTCTAGACGCCGGTCGGCTCGGGCGCCATTTGCCAGGCGTCGCGGCGGCTGAGCGCGCGCTGCACCTGGGCAGCGAACCGGGCGAGTTCCGCCTCCTTGCGCTCCAGTCGTTCGCGCGTCTCGGCGAGCTCCGCCTCGCTCCGCCGCATGCGCTCCTCCCGGAATTCGAGATCGGCCTCGAGCCGCGCCGCATCTGCCACGGTCTCGGCTTCCCGCCGCTCGAGCTCGCGGAGCCGCTCGTGCAGCACCGTCTCCAGGTCGGAGAGCCGCCGGTCCTGGCGCTCGAGCCTCGTCCGCTGGGACTCCGTGAGCGTCTCGACGTTTCCGAGATCGGCCTCGCGCGCGGCGATCACCCGCTCGCGTTCCGTAAGGCACGCAGCAAGCGCTTGGAGTTCACGCGTGTGCTCGTCGAGGCGCTCGACCCGGCCCAGCTCCGCCTCGCGGCGGGCAACTGCGGCCTCGCGCGCCCCGAGTTCGCGCCGTTGCTCGCCGAGCTCGAACGCGGCGCGGGAGCGTTGCCGCTCAGCCTCCTGGAGTCTGCGCGCGAGCTCCTCGGCGCGTTCCCGTGCGGCTTCCTCGGAAGCAAGGCGCTCGCGCAGCTCGGCGACCCAGCGCTCGTGCGCGTCGAGCCGGCGCATCTGCTCCGCGAGGGCGCGCTCGCGCATCGTGCGCTCGTCCTCCAGGCCCCCGAGCGCCGCGCCCAGCTCGCTGACGCGCGCTCGAAGCTGGGCAACCTCGGCGTCGCGCGCCTCGAGCTCGGCGAGGAGGTGATCGATGCGCCCGAGGTCCTCCTCGTAGGCGGCGCCATAGCGAGCGAGCCGCCGCTCGAGCTCGTCCTCGCGCGCCAACGCGGCCGCGAGGCTCGCGCTCCGCGCCTCGAGCTCGGCGAGCGCGTCCGCGAGCCGCCCGCTCCGCTCCGCGGCCATGTCGTCGACCAGCTCGGTCGCGTTTCGTAGGAAGTAGTCTTCGATGCGGCGTCGGATGCGGGACACGATCTCTCCGCTCCGCCGCAGATCGCGGTTTTCGCTCGCGTCTCACTGAACACGCGGGGCTCGCGGGGTGCAATACCCCTCCCGGGGGGCGCGCGCCGAACGTGCGCTTGCCCAGGGAAACCGAAGGTGAGACGGAACTTGGTAGGACGAACGCAGCCTGCTTGACTTAGAGGCGCCGCACGAGTTCGCTCCGCTCCGATGCCGTCGATCCTCACGTCGTCGCGAACCCGCGCCCTTGCCGTGGCGCTGATCGGCGCCGCGGTGGCGGCAGGCGTCCAGCTCCTGTTCGGCGTGTGGCAGGGTTGGGACCCGGTCCTCGCGGTCGCAGTCGGGATCTTCGTCGCCGTCGTCGCGGGCGTCGGCGGGGGCGTGATCGCAGGCGGCGTCACCGCCGTGACCGGGTCGGCGCTCTTCGTCGCGTACGCGATGGACGATACGGAGATCGCGGCGCTGGCCGTCCCCGCATGGCTCGCGGCGGGGATGGTCGCCGGCCTCGCCTCGGATCTCTGGTGGAGCGCCAGGCGCGAGCGCGAAGGAGCGCGCGCCGAGGTCGAGGCGATCCGCCGAGCCGCTCATGCGGCGCTCGCCACCGTCGGGGCCGACAGCACGATCGCGGGGTGGAACGCCGAGGCCGAGCGGCTGTTCGGGCAGCCGGCGGAGGCCGCGATCGGAGCCGATGCCGCGCTTCTCGGTCGTGATGTCGGGACGCTGCTCGAGGGTGCCCTGCACGCCGGCGCGCCGGTGGAAGGCACCGCCTCCGCTCCGGCGGACGACGGAGGCGTGGCGCCGCTTCGTGTGCGGGCGGTGCCCTGGGGGGCCGCGAGCGACCGGGCGGTGGTCGTCGCGGCCACGGACGTGAGCGAGGCGGTGCGGCTCGAGGACGAGCTGCGGGAGGTCCGCGCACGCGACGACGCGCTTCGCCGCTCGCTTCCGATCGTCGCCTACGTTCACCCGCCCGGCGACCGGGACTCGCTGACGTACATCAGCCCGCACGTCGACCCGCTGCTCGGCTACGCGCCGGACGAGCTGACGGACGGGCGGCTGAGCCTCGGTGCGCTCGTCCATCCCGACGACCGGGAGCGCGTGGCGAACGAGCTGAAGACGCTCGCGCGGGAGGAGCCGTTCCGGGCCGAGTACCGCGTGCTCGCCCGCGACGGACGCGTCGTCCCCGTACGCGACGTCGCGACCACGGTTCGCGACTCAGCCGGGCAGCCGCTCTACGTGCAGGGCTTCCTGATCGATTTCAGCGAGCGCGTCGAGTTTCAGCGCGAGCGCGAGCGGCTCGCGCTCGCGAGGAGCGACGCCTCGGAGGACGCGCTGACGAGGCAGCAGCGGCTCGATCTCGTCGTCGAGGCCAGCACGTCGCTCGCGTCCTCGCTGGAGACGGCCGCCGCGCTCAGACGACTGGCCGAGCTCGCGGTTCGCGACTTCGCGGACTGGTGCGTGGTCGACCTCGTGACCGAGGACGGCGCCCTGGCGCGGCTTACCGCCTCGCACGCCGAGCCGATCAACGACGCCCAGGAGAGGCCGGGAGCACCCGAGCCCGCGCCGGAGCGCGACGTCGAGACGGTGGCGCGAAGCGGCAAGCCGATCGTCGTGCCGCCGATCGGGGAACCCGAGGCGGCCGACCGCGACTCCGGCCGCGGCAGCGAATCGCGGCTCGTCGCCCCAATGCTGGCGCGCGGCCACGTTGTCGGCGTCCTCACATTCGTCCGCCGCGCCGGAGCGCGACGGTACGGGGCCGACGACCTCGCCGTGGCGATGGATCTCGCGCGCCGCGCGGCGGTCGCGATCGAGGCAGAGCGGCTCCACCGCCGAGTCGAGGAGGAAGCGGACGCCGCGCGGGTCCTCACGTACGTCGCGGACGGCGTCTTCCTCGTCGACCGGACCGGCATCATCCGGCTGTGGAACCCAGCCGCCGAGGCGATCACGGGCCTCGCGGCGCCGGTGATGGTCGGCCGCAGCCCGGCTGACGCAATCCGCGGGTGGGACGATCTCCGACAGCAGATTCCGCTGGCGACGTCCGCTTCGCCGCCGGCCGCCCGCACCCTCTCGCTCGAAACGCCGCTCGGCGAGCGGTGGATCTCGATCGCCGCGGTCGAGTTCTTCGACGGAACGGTGTACGCCTTCCGCGACGTGACTGAAGAGCACCAGCTCGACGAGTTGAAGGCCGAGTTCGTCGCGACGGCCTCGCACGAGCTCCGGACGCCGCTCGCGGCGGTGTACGGGGCGGCCCAGACGCTTCGGCGCCACGACTTCGCGCTCGACGAGGCGGGCCGCGAGCGCTTCGTGTCGATGATCGTCGAGGAGGCGGACCGTCTCGGCCGGATCGTGAACGAGATCCTGCTCGCGAACCAGCTCGACGCCGACCGGGTCGAGCCGGTCGCCGAACCGTTCGATCCGGGCGAGCTGGTCGAGCGCGTCGCGGAAGCGACGCGGTCGCACGCCCCTCCCGGGATCTCGCTCGAGCTCGTCGTACGGCCTGCGGCGCAGGTCGCCGCCGATCGCGACAAGGTCCGCCAGGTGCTCGTCAACCTGGTCGACAACGCGCTCAAGTACTCGCCCGACGGCGGGACGGTCGAGCTCGGCGTCGAGCCCGGGGACGGAAACGTTCGGTTCTACGTGCGCGATGAAGGGCTCGGCATCCCGCCCGCCGAGCAGGACCGCATCTTCGAGAAGTTCTACCGCCTCGACCCGGGGATGACGCGCGGGGTCGGGGGCACCGGGCTCGGCCTGTACATCTGCAGCCAACTCGTCGAGCGGATGGGCGGGCGAATCTGGGTCGAGTCGAGCCACGGCGAGGGCTCGACCTTCGCCTTCGAGCTACCCGCCGCCGAGCCGGCGTCGATGGAGCGAGCGGCGATTGCGCGCAACGGCGACCGCGAGCGCACCTGACCGCAGTCGGCCGACGAGGGGCGGACGTCCGCGGCCGTTCAGATGACGACGGAGACGTACACGACCGCGACGACGAGAAGCGTCAGCGCGCCCGCGAGAGCCACCTCGAGCCGGTAGTGCGCGAGAAAGCCCGACAACCGCGGCGCGACCGTCGCGGGCACGATCGCCGCACCGAGAAGAACGATCGCCGCCGCCAGACCGCCCAGGAGGACCGCGAGCGAGAGCGACGCTTCGTCGTCGGACCCGCCGGTCGCAGCGGAGCGATCGCGACCCGTCGTCGCGGTGCCGGCAACGCCGCTGCGAGGTTGCGGAGATGGAGGAGGAGTCGAGGCCGTGGTGGCGGTCGTATCGCCGGGCTGCTGCCCGCCTTCATCGCGGCCGCTCGGGTCGAGCGGATAGAGCTCCCACAGCTCCTCGGGAGAGGGCTGCTGCTGCGCCGGCGCGACGTTCGCGCCGCCGAGCGCGAGCGCGGAGACGACGAGGCACGCGGCAAGCAAGCGGCGGACCCTCATGTGATCGTCACCGGAGTCCCGACCGGCATGAGCTCCGCAAGCCGCACGATGTCGTCGTTTCGGAGCCGGACGCAGCCGTGCGAGACGCGCCCGGGAAGCAGCTCCGGGGCGTTCGTCCCGTGGATGCCGACGAAGCCGCCGCCCGGCCAGTCGGTCAAGACGCGGGACCGAGCGCTCGTCCCGAACGCAACCGGCCCGTAGAACGGGCTCGCGAAGCGTGTGAGCTTGTTGCGGACGTAGAAGTCGCCTTTCGGCGTCGGCCACGCCGCCGTACCGACGCCGACCGGCGCCTCGAAGATGGCTCGGCCCGCTCGGTAGAGCGTGAGCGTCATCGCCTCGACGTCGATCTCGAGGCGGGTGCGGACGACCGTGTACCCGCCGAGAGCCGAGCGCTCGACCCACGCTGTCACGTTGTTCGGAAGCGCGGGAATCCGGACCTTGACCCAGAGTCGCCCGTCTTGGTCCGCCTCGCGGCCCTGGACGAGGACGATGTTGTCCGTCTCCTCGGGGGTCTTCGTCATGAGCGTCGCGACCACCGGGGCCGCGACTTCGGGTCGCAGGCGGGCCGGGACGGTGCGCCGGACGGGTGCCCAGGTCGCGACGCCGTCAGAGCGGAGCGACCGCGGCTTCGGCGGCGTGAACGCTGGAGCGACGGGATCCGGCAGCGCTTGCGCGTCGACGTCGGCGCGTGGAGGAGGCGGAGACGGCGCGACCGCCGGGGAGTCCGCGAGCGCCGCGACGCCCGCGGCCGCGATCCCCGTCGCCGCCGCGGCGACGACGAAGGCGCGAATGCGACGGCGACGCTGCTTCGGGCGCGGGGTCACCCGGTGAAGCGCGGCGAGCGCCCCGCGGCCGTCGTCCGCGGCAGGAGCGTCGATACGAACCCGGTCGACGCGACCGCGCGATCGACCTGGGCGAGCGTCTTCGGCTGGTCGAGCGGCGCGCCGACGGGCTGAAATCCCGCGATCCGCCGCGCCCAGGCGGCGTGTCGGGCTTCGACGGTCAGCAGCGTGAAGAACGCGGCGAGGAGCGCGGGCGTCCGTACCCGCGGTGTCTGCCCGGTGAGCAGCGCGACCGTGAGATCCTCCATCGCCACGGCGGTTCGCGTGAACGAGTTCGGCGTCTCGGTCGCGCCGCCGAAGTTGAAGGACGGCTTCTTGATCGCTCGCTCGCCGAGGACCTGCCTCAGGATCGCGACGTGCGCACGCTCGTGCGCGCCGAGCGTGCGCGCCCACGTGGCGCGGCGCTCGTCCATCCGCGCGACCGTCCCGACGCGCTCCGTCTCGGTGTAGAACGTCGACTGCAGGTACTCGAAGCCGAGGCCGTAGTTCAGGATCGCGACCTCGCTCACCTGGGCCTCGGCCGGCGGAGGAGCGGCGAGGACGCCAACGAGCGCGCCGCTTCCGAGCGCAAGCTTCCGGAGAAACTCGGCGCGCGATTCGCCGTGCGTCTCGGCGATCGCCTCCGTGAGCGCGCCGTCTCGGTCGAGCTCGCCGAGGGTCAGCTCCGGCTCGATCCGCTCTTCCCTCTCTCCGCAGCCGTTCATGCCCTACGTGACGAATCCCGTCCGGCGGACGTCCGCTTCCACTTGCCTGGCCGTCTTCGCCTTGTCCGCGGCGCGCGGCGCCGGATTCCGTCCGAGGAAATCGGCGATCCAGGCGGCGTGGCGCGCCTCGACCGACGTGATCCGCGCAACCGAGACGACCACCCGCGGCGTCAGGTTCGCTCCCTGCCCGATGTACGCGGCGACACCGAGTTCCTCGACCTGGCGCGCGGTCTCTGCGAATCGATCGGGGTTCGCGACCGCCTCGCCGAAGTCGAACGTCGGCGGCTCGCCGGCGGCGGCCCCGAGCCGCTCCTCGAGCAGCTCGACATGGCGCCGCTCCTGCGCGCCGACGACCTCGGCGAACTCGCGAAGCTCGCCCTCCAGTTGACCCTCGTTGACGGCCGCCGCGTAAAACTCGGCCTGCAGGCGCTCCAGTCGAAGCAGGAACTGGAGGATCTGCCTGTCCTGCCGCCGGGACGGCGCCGCGTCGGCTCGCCGGCCGACCCCGAGTCCCGCGGCCGTCCCGACGACGACGCCGCCGAGCGCGACGAGACCGCTGCGAAGAAGACGCCCGCGGGGCAGGCCGGGGCCCCCCTCGCGCTGGCGACCGTAGGGGTCGGACCCTTCGAGATCGAGCCGCAGCTGCTCGCGCATTCGTCCAAACTTCGTCGAAGCTGGACACGAGATCCTAACACCCGTTTGCCGGCGACGGAAGCGGAGCCGCGCACCCGGCCGGCGAACGACGCTGGAGCCGGGGCCGTTTCGATTTTACGGGCGGCGCGTTATGCTCTTGGTGCGGCTCGCAAGATGGTTCTGCGGTGATCTCCTGCGTCATCATCAGTTCGCAGCGCGTCCACGCCTCGCTTTTCGGGCGTGGTCGCAAGAACGCCCAATCGCGCGAGCGGCACGGCTGCGACGGGCACCGAAGCGGGAAGGGGTGAGCCGTGTCCTCCGGTGAGCTCCTCCTCGTCGGCATCGCGACCGCCGTCGGCACGATCGCGCTCGCCCTCATGCTCTCCCGGATCGTCCACGTCATCGTCGCCGTCGCGCGGACGCGCGGAGATGCGAGCCGCGTGTCGCGCGCACAACCGCCGGTCGCGTCACGAGCGCGCCCGTCACCGCCGCCGCAGCGCCCCGCCGCCGTCAGCGCCGAAGCCCGGAGCTCCGAAGAGCGGGGGACGGCACGAACGACGGCCCCCGTTGCCGCACGTCCCGAGCCGTCGGCCGCGGTCCCGGCGGGGCCCGTGACGCAGGCCGACTTGGGCGACTCGCGCGCCGTCGACGAGGAGCCCGCGGCAGCACCGCCGCCCGCGGAACCAGCCGAAGCAGCACCGCCGCCCGCGGAACCAGCCGCTCCCTCCCATCCCGAGGCCCCTTCGGTTCGTATACCGGCAGAAAGGAGTACCGACGTGAAGCGATTACGGCATTCGACGGTCGACCGGGGGGAACGACCAGCCGGCCAGCCCGCAGCGCGGGAGACGGACGGCGGCGCAGGTATCGCGGACGAGGGCACCGCGTACCGCCAGGTGGGGGAGGACGTCGCGGAGGTCCTCACTGCGGCGGAGCGCACCGCCGCGCGGATCCGAGCCTCCGCTCGCCAGGAGGCCGACGAGATCCGAGCGAAAGCCCAGGAGAGCGCCGCCGCGACGTTGGCTGAGGCAGAGGCGCGGCAGGCCGAGGTGGAGCAGTACGACGACGAGACCCGTGCTGCGGCCGACGCCTACGCG
The DNA here is from genome assembly GCA_036259875.1 of Gaiellaceae bacterium. Classification (GTDB taxonomy): domain Bacteria; phylum Actinomycetota; class Thermoleophilia; order Gaiellales; family Gaiellaceae; genus DATAAZ01. The sequence goes on along the minus strand of DATAAZ010000028.1, from coordinate 15,161 downwards.
GAAGCGACGCGCCGCAACAGCGACAAGGAGGCGGCCCGCCGGATCTCGGACGCGGAGGAGCAGGCGCGGAACATCCGCGCGCAGGCCGAGACGAAGGCGCGCGAGATCGAGGCCGAGGCGATCCGGCACCGCGACGAGCTAATGGCGCAGACGGAAGGGATGGAGAAGCGCATCAAGTCGATGCTGAGCACCTTCCGCGAAGCCGCAATCGACCTCGAGGAGCTGTTGCCCGAGGAAGAGACCGAGGCGGCGGACGATCAGCCGACGAGAGTGACCGATCTCGAGACGCTTTCGCCTGAGGACGAGGCCGCCAGGGGCGCCGAACGCGAGCAGACAGGCGGCCAGCTTGCGGATGCCCTACAGCCACGGGCGCGACGGTCATGAGCGCGCGACGAGGATTACTGCCTCCCTAACGACGGCGAAGGCTGCGCCGTCGCGGACGAGCTACGCCGCCTGCTCGACGAGGAGGACGGCCGCTTCGGCCCGAGTGACGGCGTCGTAGAAAACGCGGACGATCTCGGGGTCGAACTGTGTCCCGGCGCATCTCCTGAGCTCGGCGAGGGCTTCCTGAACCGTCATCCGGGCCCGATAGGGACGGTCAGACGTCATCGCCGCGAAGCTGTCGCAGACCGCGATGATGCGCGCTGCGAGCGGAATGGCGTCCCCGGCAAGGCCGTCGGCGTACCCGTTCCCGTCCCAACGCTCGTGCGTCGCGCGGACGACGCGACCGACGCCATGGAGCACCGGGGCAGCGCTCAGGATCCGTTGCCCGATGACGGTGTGCTCGCGGATCAGTGCCCACTCGGCCTCGTCGAGCGGCCCGGGCTTGTCGAGCACCGAATCGGGGATCGCGATCTTTCCGATGTCGTGAAGCTGCGCCGCAATGACGAGCTCCTCGACGTCCTTGACCTCGAGGCCGAGCGCACGGCCGACCGCCGCGGCGAGCTTGCCAACGCCGTCCACGTGCGCCCGAAGCTCCGGATCGCGCTCGAACAGCGCCTCGAGGAGGACGTCGTGCGGCTGGCCGCGGCCCAGCCGCGTTGCGTGCTTCTGGGCGTAGAGACGACGATCCGCCATCTGTAGCGCGGCGGAGGAATCGGTCGCTTCCGAAGGAAGGAAGACCGCGCCGAACGACGCCGATACCGAGAAGCCGTTGCCGTCCTCCGACAGCGCGACCGTCGTCGTATCGAGCAGCGTCTCGACCGTCTCTGTCGCCACCGCCGCGAGCACGCAGAACTCGTCGCCTCCCAGCCGATAGGACGATCCGTAGGGGCGGGCTGCGGCCGCGAGCTTTCCGGCGAGCCGCGCCAGGAGTGCGTCCCCGGCCGGATGGCCGAAGCTGTCGTTGTAGTACTTGAAGCCGTTCAGGTCGTACACGACGAGCACGTGCTCGTTGTCCGCCTGTACGAGCGCGGCCTCGAGGTCGGACAGCAGCCTCCGCCGGTTCGGAAGCCCCGTCAGGTCGTCGCGATGCGCTTCGTCGAGGGCCCCGCGGTACGCCCGGTCGAACGCGACGGCGCGGTCGATCCGGACCCGCCGATCATGCGCGAGCAGCGCCAAGAGGCCCGTGAGCGGGGCGAAGACGAGAAACGCTCCGCTTCCGCTCGCGGCGGCGGCGAGGCCGACGGGGGCAAGGAACGAATCGACCGCGTACACCCACGCGAATGCGGGCACGAGCGCCCTGGGCGAATGACCGAAGGCGATTCGTTCGCGCGCCGACGAGCTCACGAAATCAAGACCGAACTGAGCCACGAGGGCGGCCAGGTAGACGGGCGCCTCGTGCCAGTCCGGCGAGCCCGGCGCGTAGGCGGCGAGCACGAGTGTCGGTCCGATCGAGAACCAGGAGTTGGAAAGCAGCACGAGGAACCGTGCGGGATGGGCGCCACCCGTGACGTAGTCGGGGACCGCGCCGAGGACATAGCCGGCCGCAACGCAGACCGGCACGAGCGGCAGCGGGAGAACGAAGAGCATGGGGACAAAGACGAGTTGCGTCGGCACGGCGAACCCGGGACCCACCTCGAGCTCCACGCGGGAGAGAAGCGCAAGCGCAGCAACCAGCACGACCGCCGAGAGCGAGACCTCCCGGTTCGACGGGAGTGCCGCCGCGATCGTCGCCGCGCCCGCCGCGAAGCCGGCCGCCAGAACGCCTGACGTCCAAAGATCGCGGGCGCTCGGCCGGGCGGGGCGACGCTTCCGCGCTTCGTCGACGAGGGCCTCGTCCGCGCGAGGCGGGGCTTCCGGCGTGCGCGGCCGATCGCCGCTCGGCTCGAACACGGTGGAATCGCGCGTGCAGCGACTCTCCGGCATGGGCCGCACCTCCTCGTGTGTCCGAATCGTCCTGGGGCCGGGCGCCGGCTACGAACCCTTGAACGGATCGACGTAGACGTCGTCGATCGTCCACCCGCTGAGGGTCCCCTGCGGAGTGAACCGAAACGCGACGTCCACCGTGCCGTCCGTCAGAAGCGGGAGCCCTTGCACGTTCGCCAAGAACGCCAGCGGCAACGTCGGCGTCCAGCGCGGGGTTCCAACGAGGAGCGCGATCGGGTGGGCACGACGAATCCCGAAGATGTCGTCGTAGAGGACCTCGACCTTCAAGGTGGAGAGGAGCGATCCGCTGTTGCGCGCGAAGAAGCGAACGGTCGGATCGAGCATCCGGACGCACGTCGAGCTGCTCGTCGCCGAGCTCCCGGACGGGAGCGAGAGCGCGTGCTCGTCCTGCCGAGCGCGGACGTAGAAAGGCTCGTTGCCCGCGACCACTTTCGCGCCTCCGGAGCGCGACCAGGCGGTCGAGCCGCTCTCGAAGCCACCGTTCGGTGCGAGGGTGTAGTACGCCGGATCGAGCCATGGGAGGAACGGCCGCGTGAGCGAATGGTCCGGGCAGCCCACCGCCGCTGCCGCGGGCTGGACGAACGTTGCGCCAAGCGCAAGCGATGAAAGCGCGAGCACCGCGAGACGCTGGAGGAAGCCGCAGTTTTTCATTTGAAACTCCTTGGAAATCCGTGTGGCCGCAATACGAAGACGGTGGACCCGGCGCGAGATTCGCGCCTCCCCCGATCGCGTGAGTTGCGGTCAAACCACCCGCCGCCCGACGTCGCGGGTCTCGTGCGCGGCAAGCGCAATCGAGTGACGCCGAAAGACGCGCGTCACGAGGACGCTCGGACAGCAGGTCGGGACGTCGCCATTGTCGCGACGCAGCCAGCTCATCGCGTCTCCCATGGACCCCAATCGGGGAGCGCGAGGCCGTGGAGCATGGCTTGCGCCTCGGCGAGCATCGCGGCGGTCGGGTCGGGGCGCCCGAAGTAGACGCGCAGGTCAACGTTGTACTGACCCTCCGTCGTCCCCCACAGCAGGTACTCGGGCAGGTCGCGAACCTGCCCCTCCCAGCCACCTCGCCGCTCGAACTCATCGAGCGAGAACGGCGGCTCGCGGGCGGGGAACATCTCGTCGCCTTCGGGCCGAGGCGGGAAGCGGTTGCTCCGCGAGAGGCCAAGCCAGATCACGACGCCATCGCGCGGCAGCCGCTCGAGCGTCTCGAACGGCGGAAGGGCGTTCCATTCGTCGGCGTACGGAATCGTCGAGGCCCACGAAGTCGTGAACTCGCCTTCGGCGCGCGCCTCGTCCGCGCCGCTCGTCCCGACGAACCAGCCCGCCCGCCTCGGGAAGCGGGCGGGCGCGACCGTGCCGTAGAAGAAGTCGCCCGGCTCGACCGTGAGCGACGCGAGCAACTCGTTCACGTCCGTAAGGACTGACCGGGAGGGCACCCGGTCTCCCGTCTCGACATAGAGAACGAACAACCGACCCGATACCTGGAAGACGCGGCGCGCGAAGCCGTGCCCGCTCACCCGGCTGTCCTCGGTGACCCCGTCGAATGACTTGAAGTCGTCGACGTTGAGCCGTAGCGGATCCGACCGCTCCGGGTACTCGCTCACGTCCGTGGGATGACGGGCGCGCGGCTCGTTCTCGAACAGCAACACCAGCACGTCGTGCGGCGCGAGGTCCTCGGCCGCTTGCGCCGCCCAGCCGGGAGCGTCGGTGGGAAGCGCGAAGCTCGCAGCGTGAAGGGCGCCCCGGCGAAGCCGCCCGTCCCAGCCCGGCGGAAGCGTGGCGGCGATCCCGTATCGCTCGCCAAGCGTGCGCGACTCGGTGCCGGCACGCTCAGCGTTCCGCGGCGTCGCCTGGCCGGCCCCGCAACCCGCTGCGAGAAGGACGACGACGCCGACGAGCGCGAAGTGGGATGCGGCCCTCGCCGTCGGGGTCCAATTGAGATGAACGGTCACGTGGATCGCGTACGAGGACGGCTGTGCCCGGGGTCCCTGGATTGGCTACGCCGACCGCAATCGCGCGGGCGAGCACGGCGCGCGCTGGTCATCCTCGCCCGCCGATTTCGGACGAACGAGCAGTGGCGATTCGCACGGCTCGCGCAGTCGCCGGCGCGTAACGTTACTGCCGTGAGGCCGCGACCGCGGATCGCCGCTCGAAGCCGCTTCGCAAGTGGTTGGAGCTGCTCACGACGGCGGCGGGCCGTTCGGTCGGCTCGCGTACGACGCCGTGGCACTGCCGGCGATCGTCGACGATCTGTGCGACGGGACCGCGCGTCGCAAAAACGAGGAGGAGCACTGAAGATGAGTTACCGCGCTGCCTCAATCGACGACCTTGGCGACGGCGTCTTTCGGAAAATCCGTCCTGCGCTCGGTGTGACTGCATTCGGCGTGAACGCGATCGTGCTTCCGCCCGCGACGGAGTGGTTCTGCCATTACCACGACACCCAGGACGAGCTCTACTTCGTCCATCACGGCCGGGCCGGATTCGAAGTCGCAGACGACGTGTTCGAGTACGGGCCGGGCGGCGTCGTCCACGTCGAGTCGACGACGCCGCGCCGGTTCTGGAACGCCGGCAGCGATCATCTCGTGCTGCTCGTCGTCGGCGGCAAGAACGGTTACGTCGGGCGCGACGGGCACATGGTCGACCCTGCAGACGAGGAGCGCCGACGCCGCGTCAGCGAGGGCGACCTCTCGGTCATCGAGTCGACGCGGCGCGACGAGGACGCCCGATAAACCCGCGGACACGCCTAAGCGAGCCGGGTGGGATGCAAATCGTTGACGATGACCGGAATCGAAGCCGCGCTGCATCCGTGTACAAGGGCGCAAGAGACCACGAACGACGGCATGGCGAAGACATTCGCCGGCGTCGCCGTCATGCACTGAAAGCGTTGACCCAGCTCGCCTCGCACCCGAGCGGTTGGGTCGACGCGCGGCGGCTCGATCGCTGCTGCCGGCTCGTGGAGACAAGCGACCCGAGTTCGTCCGAAGCATGGACCGTCAAGTTCAGCGGTCTCGTCGAGTTCGACCTCGTTCCCGTGCTCACGTCCGAAAACGCTCGGGCGCGCGCGAACGGATGACAAATTCGCGCGCGGCCGTCACCCCGGTCGAAAACGGGGGCGCGACCCAGAGGCGCGGCGCCAAGGCCGACGTGGCGATCATCGGCGCGGGGCTGATCGGACTCGCGACCACACGCGCCCTCCTCATCGACAAGCCGCGAACGCGCGTTGTCGTCCTCGAGAAGGAACCGGAGCTCGCACGCCACCAGAGCGGGCGAAACTCCGGGGTGATCCACGCGGGCATCTATTACCCGCCCGGTTCGCTGAAGGCGAAACTGTGCCGTGACGGGCGCGCGGAGCTGCTTCGGTTCGCCGACGAGCACGGGATTCCGTACCGGCGGTGCGGAAAGGTCGTTGTCGCGGTCGACGAGTCCGAGCTCGGTCGGCTGGAGGAGCTCCACCGGCGTGGGGCCGCGAACGGCGCCCGAGGCCTCGCCTGGCTGACGCCCGACGCGCTCGCGGAACACGAGCCATACGTCGTCGGTGTGCGCGCGCTCCACGTTCCCGAGACCGCCGTGATCGATTTCGGGGCCGTTACGCGGGCGCTCGCGCACGAGAACGAGCGGCGAGGGGCGATGATCCTCCTCGGCCGCAAGGTGACGGCGATAGAGTCGCGCGCGGACGGCCACATCCTCCGGTTTGGCGACGAGCGGCTCGAGGCGCGACGGGTCGTGACGTGCGCCGGGCTTCAGTCGGACCGGGTCGCCGCGCTCACCGGCCGTGCGTCGCGCGAGCACCGGATCACGCCGTTTCGCGGCGACTTCCACGCGCTCGCGCCGGAGGCACGATCCTTCATTCGCGGGATCGTCTACCCGGTCCCTGACCCGTCGTTTCCGTTCCTCGGCGTTCACTTCACGCGCCGGATCGACGACGAGGTGTGGGCGGGGCCGAACGCCGTCCCCGCGTTCTCTCGCGAGGGGTACGGCCGGCTCTCAGTCAGCTGGCGCGACACCCGCGATCTGATCGCGTTTCGCGGGATCTGGAGTCTCGCGCGCCGCTACTACCGTACGGGCGCTGCCGAGATCTGGCGGGACCTCGTGAAACGCGCCGCGGTGCGCGAGATGCGCCGGTACGTGCCAAGCCTCGAGCCGCGCCACGTCCGGTACGCGACATGCGGCGTCCGTGCGCAGGCGCTTGCGCGCGACGGCACACTCGTCGACGACTTCCTGCTCGAACGGGACGGCGGCGTGCTACACGTCGTTAACGCACCGTCGCCCGGCGCGACCGCGTGCCTCGCGATCGGCCGCCGCCTCGCGAAGCAGCTCGAGTAGAGGCGGGAGGCGAAGGATGCAACCGGGCTCCAGCGAGCGGCACGCGCCGGCGAGCGCCGCGGCCGGTCGGCTGAATCTTCGTCCGCGTCTCGCGAGCACACCGGCCACAGCGTCCCGCCCGCTGTAGCGTCCTCCCCGACGGCCGAACGGAGGATCGAGATGTTCCTCGTCGTCCACCACACGATCACCGACCCGGAGACAGCGTTGGCGCGCGGCCCGAACCTCCTCGCCGAGAACGGCGCTCCGCCCGGGGTGCGGGTCCGGGAGTTCTATCCCAGCCGCGACAAGGCCGACGTGTTCTGCCTCTGGGGGGGCAACTCGCTCGACGAGGTCCGCGACTACGTCGACGCGACCATGGGCGGCTCCAGCCGGCAGGCGTACTTCGAGGTCGACGCCGCGATCGCTCGTCGGCTTCCGGACCGCGCGGCGAGCCAAGCGTAGGGGCCATCGTTTCCGAAGGAGCGTCCCGCGAGGGGCCCTCCTTCCACTTGCTCGTTTCGGCACCTGGTCGCAAGCCGCGGCAGCGCGAAGCCGGACAGGATCTCGGCCGGCCCGTTCTCGTTAGTCGGTGAACGCAACCGCCTTGCCCGTCCTCATGACGACGACCGCGAAGATCAGCGCGAGCCACGTTTCACCGCCTCGGTCTCGCCGCTGAGCAGTTGGCTCCGAGTCGCGTAGAGCAAATCCGCGATAGTGGGCGGCTCGGGTGGCCGAGACCCGGCGTCGACCAGCCCGAAAGCTGCGACCGTCGACGACCTCTGAGGCGGTCTCTAACTGGAGCCCTCGGCGGTTACGCGAAACGCTAGCGTCGTCGCTAGCGGATGACCCGTCCGTCGTCGCTGAAGAAAACAAAAGACGCCGTTTCCAGCGTCTTTCTCGATGGGCGCACCTGGGATCGAACCAGGACCTCCCGCGTGTGAAGATGGTCCGTACCGGTCCCAACGATTCCCGCTGCGCTGGAAATGCCTGCGAATGAGCGGATTCCCGTCGCGTACACGCTGACTTTGGCGCCTGCCCTCCCCACGTTTACTTGCCAAACCCTTGCCAATCCGCGGGGTACCTAACGAACGTCCGATTCCCTTCGCCAAGCGACGCTCCCGCCACGCCGCAGTTCGGAGGCTCGCCCCGACGCGGAGGGCTGCCACACGCAAACGCTCTCGCGCGAGGCTCGACCGGCCTCAGCTCGGAGGGTTGCTCTACGGTCCGGGTGCCTCCGACAGCGTGATCGCGACCCGGCAGTCGGAGTCGGAAAGCTGCACGCGGACCTGGCCGCGGGCGAGCCCGAGGTCGAACTCCTTCCGTACTCCGGCGGACTCGACCTGCACGCGGCCCGCAAGCGGCTCTGAATCGCCGTCGCGCGTGACTCTGTGGACCCACACCTTCAGCTCGCGGCCGATCCGAGCCCGTGGGCCGTCCCAAACGGGGTGGAACGTGGCGCTGAGGAGCGAGGCGAACCGCGAGAGATATCCCCCTGGACCCTCGAGGCGCTGCTCCCCGTCCGGGTAGGCGAGCCGCACGTCGCTCCACACCGGCTCGCCGCCGGCGCTGACCGCGAATCTCGCGCGCCCCTCGCTTTCGTCATCGCGTAGCTCGACGGTGAGCCGACGCGCCAACGCCCCCCGGGCACCCATGACGATCGTCATTCCGAGAATCAGAACCCCTACGGCGAGCGCGCCGGCCCGCTCGAGGATCCCGTCCCAGATGACGAGTCCGTGCACGAGGATGCTGGCGAGGAAGAGAGCGTAGATCGCAGCGAGTAGCACCGGATTGCCGAGAAAGCGGTACGCGAAGCGCGGAGCGTACTCACCTTTTCGGCGGCTGACGACCAGCAGGAGGACGGGGAAGATCCCCGCGAGGATCGAGACGACGATGACGCCGACGAAGCTCAGCAGTCCGGCGAACGATCCCGACCCTGTCAGCAGCATCCACTCGGCAAGCGCGAAGGCGGCCAACACGGGGCTCGCACCCACCGCGAACCGGCCGCGCGGGCCGAGCGCGATCGCCTGGAGACGCTGCCGCACGTCGAGCGACGGAGTCCCTCGGAGACGCTCGGCTGGCAGCGCGTCCTCGCCGTCGGTGACGGCCTGCCACAGGTGCGGGGAGAGGCTCTCCGTCCTCGCGCCGACGCGCGCGCTGTAACGGGGCTCACGTCCGATAGTCGTCTCGCCAACGATGCCCTCCTGGACGAGCGACTCGAGCACCGCCCGGGTCGTTCCCTCTTCCTGCCCCGTGTGCGCCGCCGCTTCGGCGGCGCTGACGTCGCCTCGGCGCATCATCCAGGCGAGGAGTTCCGCCTGCGAGTCGGGTAGCGCGAGAATGTCGCCGAGGCGCAGCCCGGTCGGATCCCACCCCACGACGTATTCGACCGTCAAGGTGGTGGTGACGCCTAAGACGACGTCCTCCTCATCGACGTCGGCGATCTCGAGGACGAGTCGGGCGCGCTCGCCTCGCAGGTCGGGAAGACGCTCGACGACCGCGGAGGCGGCGTCGGCGCCGGTGAGCTCGAGCTGCCCGGCGGCGACCGCCTCGACCCGCTGGATGCGACCGCCTCGCTCGACATCGAAGCGCAAGCGCGGGTTCCCGCCCTCGAGGCCGAGGTAGATGACGCCGATCTGAAGGCGATCGGACCCTGACTGGCCGCGTTCCCGAAAGAGCAGCCGCGCCCGGCGACGCGGGAGCGTGAAGAGACGCTGGGATCTCGAAGGGAGGCGCTCGCGAGTGATGTTGAACAGCGCGAGGGAGAACGTGATCGAGGCCATCCCCATCCCGAGAATCACGAACGCCGATCCGAGCACGTGGACGGCGGGTCCGAGTTCGCGCGCGAGTGGCCCGAGCGCCGTGCCTGACTCGCGAGCCAGGCGCTCCGGCGCGATCGCCCCGTTGACGGAAAGGACGAACAGGCAGTAGAGCACCATCGCGGTCGCCTGAGCGGCGGCGCAGCCCCACGTGAGCGAGCGCCCGGTTGGGTCCCGCCGCAGCACGAGCCGGCCACAGATCGCGACCGACATGTGGCCAAAGTACGCCGCGAGGATGACCCCGAAGATGAGCCCGAGAAGCGCCGGCTCGAACGCGCGCCCGCCCACGAACGGTATCTCCGTGTGGAGGAGGTTGCTCGGGCGAACATGGGCGAAAGCGAGCAGCGAGAGAGCGCCGAGGAGGCCGATATTGACCGCGCCGACGACGAGCGCCGTCGCGATGGTGGCGTTGAGCGACTCCCGCCGAAGGTAGTAGAGCCCCGCGAGGAAGAGAAGCACGACGAACGCGCTCGCGGGCACGCTCGTGGCGTCGGCGAGCGTCGTCGAAAAGCCGATGTAGTACGCCGGCAGAATGAGGAAGCAGATCGTGAAGAGGCTTGCCGAGAGGAAGAGAGAACCGCCTCGCCCGAGGTAGTCGGCCACCAACCGGCCGAAGAACCCGCCGCCGTACCGGATCGTCCCGCTGCGCGCGACCGCCTCGGCCATGAAGGCGACGGTGAGGACGTTCACGAGGCCGAACACCACGAGGACCGCAGCTCCGGCGAGCGGGCCGACCGCAGCAAGGGCGATCGGCAGCGCGAGGATGCTCGCGCCGACCGTCTCTGTCAGCGTCAGCGCATAGGCCGTCCAGAACGGCGGGAGGTCCTCCAGCCCCCCAGCGAGCGCCGCCCACCGAAACCGCAGCCGCTCGCGCCGACGCGCACGGGCGGCGTAGATCGTCTCGAGCGGTTCTCGGTAGAGCCGCGCATATGCCTCCTCGACCGCGGGATCGTCGAGGCCGAGCGCCGCGCGCATCCGCGGCACCGCGTCACGCGTGAACTCGTATTTCTCGCCGAGGCGCCGTGCGAGCGTGGCCTGAACTCTCGGGTTGTCGGGGACGAGCGACGCCCACTGCCGCGAATAGCGCTCCAGGTCCTGGATCGTCGGGCGGATCGGCGGGTCGCGCGCGAGCGCGAACGCTTCCACGAAGGCGAGCTCCCGCTCCTCCGCAGCCTCCTCCGTAAGGAGGCGCTCGGCCGCCTGACGCGACTCCGCGATAAGTCTCGCCGTTCGGCTCTCGATCAGGAAGAGAAGCGTGTTCGCGCGCCTCGCCGGGAGGCCGCCGAGGAGTTCCTCGGCGTCGGGGAACGCGTCAAACGCGTCGGAGGACATGCCTACGCGATGAGACGAGCGGCGATGTGCCTGTACAGGCCGGTGAGCGCGTGCTCTGGGTGCACGAGCGCGAAGATTCCCTCGCTCGAGAGCACCATGAGTTCGTCGGAGTGCGGCAGGACGGCTGCCACCTCGCAGTCATACGTCTTCTCGACCCGCTCCTTCACATGGTCGGCATCGAAGGCCGCGGGAGTCTTGTTCACCACAAGGACCATGCGCGGCACCCTCAGCTTCCGCGCGACCGAGACCGTGACGCGCGTGCCTTCGTAGTCCTGGCGGTCGGGGCGCAGGACGATGGCGAGCGCGTTCGATATCGCGATCGAAAGCAGCGTCTCCTCGTTGAGCCCGGGGTGAGTGTCGAGAATGAGGACGTCGAGCGAGAGCTCCTTGATCAGCGCACGGCAGCCGTCGTTCAAGAGGCCGACGTCGTAGCCCTGCTGCATCACGCGTGCGATGTCTCCCGGCTTGATGCTCGAGGGGACGAGCCAGACCTGTCCCGTGATGTCCCCGTTCGGCGTGACATCCGCGGCGGCCTCCTCGATCCGGCAGCTGCCCCAGAGGTAGTCGTTGAGAAAGCAGCGCATCGTCTCCTGTTCGAGGCTGAAAAGGGCGTGGATCCCCGGCGACTGGATGTCGGTGTCGACCACGGCGACACGTCGTCCCTCCGCCGCGAGCAGCATGGCGATGTTCGCGGCGGTATTCGACTTCCCCGTGCCGCCCCGAAAGGAATGGATGGAGACGATCTTGGTCACGAGTCGGTCTCAGGCCGGAGACGAAGTTCGTCCACCTTCCTCTCGAGGTCTCGAAAGTAGTCGGTCTCCGTGAGCTCGGCGACTTGGCGCTCGGCGTGCGCCTCGTCGATCTCGATCCGAAGCTGGTGCACCTCCTCGCGCAGGCGCTGCTCGCGGGCGCGGACCTCCTCCGCCATTCGCCCGAAGACGCGCGCGAGCTGGCCGAGTGCATCGTTGCGCCGGGCGACCTCGTCGAGCGTCGCCGGATCGAATGTGCCCGCCTCGACGGCGGCCGCCGCCTCGACGACGTGACCGACCTGCTCGATGTACTCAAGCTCGAGATCGTGAAGCCGCTTCTTCGTGAGACTCGCGTTGAGCCGTGCGCGAAGGAGCACGGGGTCGAAAGGCTTCGGCAGGTAGTCCTCCGCCCCGAGCTCGATGCAGCGAATCACGCTCTCTGCCTCGTCGAGGGAGGAGATCATGATCACGGGAATGTGCCGAAGTGTCTCGTCCTTTTCGATTCGCTCGAGCGTCTCGTATCCATCGAGCTCCGGCATGAGGACGTCCAGCAGGACGACGTCGAAGGACCCGTCGTCGAGCATCTCCAGCGCCTCCCGGCCGTTGTCGGCGGTCGCCGTGCGGTGGCCTTCCTGCTCGACCCGCTTGCAGAGCAGCATCCGGTTGAAATCGTCGTCATCCACGACGAGCACGGAAGCCTGTTCTTCCGACACGTCATACCTCCCTGCGCACCGTCTCGAGCGTCCTCTCCGCTCGTTCGAACTCGACCTCGATCCGTTCGAGGAGCTCGCCCGCCCCGTCGAGAGCCCGCTCTCTCGCGCGCGCCTCGAGCTCCTCGCAGCCGTCGGCGAGCGCGGTGGCGCCCAACGTTCGCGCGTGCGACTTGAGCGTGTGCGCCGCGCGCCGCACCTCCTCGGCATCGCCGCGTTCGAGACCCGTGCCGAGCGTCGTCACGAGGATAGGCGCGTCGCGGAGGAAGGTCGCGATCAGCTCGCCTACGAAAGCCGCGTCGCCGAGCGTTGCCTTGAGCCGTTCGAGCACGCTTCGGTCGAGGATGCTCGGGTCTTCGCCGGCCGTCGCGGGCGGCGCGTCCGCCACCGCATCCGTGCGCGCGCCGGCGCGTCCGAGGGCGGCTGCTAGCTCCTCGGTGCGTATCGGCTTCGCGAGGTAGTCGTCCATGCCGGCGGCCAGGCACATCTCGCGGTCACCCTGCATCGCGTTCGCGGTCATCGCGATGATGCGCGGCCCCTCTTCGGGCCAGGCGGCGCGGATGCGCCGCGTCGCTTCCAAACCATCCATCTCCGGCATCTCGACGTCCATGAGGACGACGTCGTACGGCTCGCGCCGAAGCGCCTCTAGGGCCTCGCGGCCGTTTTCGGCGACGTCGGCGCGATAGCCCATCCTTTCGAGGAGGGCAAGGGCCAGCTTCTGGTTGAACTCCTTGTCCTCGGCGAGGAGGATTCGGAGCGCCTGCCCGGCGGGCGCTTCCGTCTCCCGCGCCGCCGCGGCCGGCGCGGGCACGGCCGTCTGGCGCGCGAACACGGCGACCAAGATCTCGTAGAGCTGCGAGGCCTTGAGCGGCTTCGTCAGGTAGGCGGCGAAGTCGACGTCGGCGTGAGCGTCCTCCCTCCGGCGGCCGAGCGATGTGAGCATGACGAGCGGGAGCGTGCGCGCGTCCCGCTCGCGGCGGATCTCGCGCGCGAGGGAGAGGCCGTCCAGCTCCGGCATCTGCATGTCGAGAATGGCGAGATCGAAAGGCTCGCCGCCACGGATCCATGCAAGCGCTTCTGTGGGCGAGCCGGACGCCTCGGCCGCCAACCCCCAGGACTCCGCATGGCGGACGAGGATCTCGCGGTTCGTCGCGTTGTCGTCGACGATGAGAAGCCGCTTGCCCGCGAGCTCCGGCGGCGTCGGCTCCTCGTAGGAGGGCACGACGGCCGGTGCCGGCGCCGCGACGATCGTGAAGTGGAAAGTCGAGCCCCTCCCGACGGTGCTCTCCACCCACATCGTCCCGCCCATCATCTCGGCGAGGCGCTTGGAGATCGCAAGGCCAAGGCCTGTGCCGCCGTAGCGGCGCGTCGTCGACGCGTCGACCTGGCTGAAGGATTGGAAGAGGCGATCCATCCTCTCCTCTGGGATGCCGATACCGGTGTCTCGACAGGCAAAGTGGAGGTCCCGGCGGCCGTTGCTCAGACCGTTCGACTCCACGGAGACGACGACCTCGCCTGCCTCCGTGAACTTGACGGCGTTCGAAAGGAGGTTGAGGAGGATCTGACGCAGGCGCGTCCGGTCGCCGACGATCGCCCGCGGGGCGGCGGGGTCGACGAGGTAGGCGAGGTCGAGCCCCTTCTCGGCCGCGCGCGGCGCGACAACGTCGAGGGCCGACTCAAGGCACTCGTGGAGATCGAAGGTCTCTCTTTCGAGGTCGAGCTTGCCCGCCTCGATCTTCGAGAAGTCGAGGATGTCGTCGATGATCGTGAGGAGGGCGTCGCCGCTCCCCGCGATCACCTGCGCGAAGTCGCGCTGCTCGCGCGAGAGCTCCGTCTCGAGCAAGAGCCCGCTCATCCCGATCACGGCGTTCATGGGGGTGCGGATCTCGTGGCTCATGGTGGCGAGGAAGGCGCTCTTGGCGCGGTTGGCGGCGTCCGCTTCCTCGCGGGCGCGCACGAGCTCGGAGATGTCGTGGTAGAGGGCGTACATCCCGACCTGCTCACCGCCCACGACGATCGGTGCCGCGCGGACATCGACGTCCACGAGCGTCCCGTCCTTGCGCGTTCGTCGTGTAACAAGGTGGAGCTGCGCGCGCCCGGTGGCCTGGCGGTTGACGTCCTCGGCCTCGCGCCGCACCTCGGGCGAGTTCGCGACGAGGTCGTCGATGTTGCGCCCGAGCGCCTCCTCCCGCGTGTACCCGAAGAGCGACTCGGCCGCCGGGTTCCAGGACGTGACGTTCGCGTCCAGGTCGACGGTGACGATCGCCGTCGGGCTCAGCTCGAGTAACGACTCGTAGTAGCGCTTCTGCCTTTGGAGCTCCGAGATGTCGTGGTAGATGGCGTACATCCCGACCTGCTCACCGCCCACGACGATCGGTGCCGCGCGGACATCGACGTCCACGAGCGTCCCGTCCTTGCGCGTTCGTCGTGTAACAAGGTGGAGCTGCGCGCGCCCGGCGGCCTGGCGGTTGACGTCCTCGGCCTCGCGCCGCACCTCGGGCGAGCTCGCGACGAGGTCGTCGACGTTGCGCCCGAGCGCCTCCTCCCGCGTGTACCCGAAGAGCGTCTCGGCCGCCGGGTTCCAGGACGTGACGTTCGCGTCCAGGTCGACGGTGACGATCGCCGTCGGGCTCAGCTCGAGTAACGACTCGTAGTAGCGCTTCTGCCGTTGGGACTCCGAGACGTCGTGGTAGAGCGCGAACGTCCCCACCTGCTCCCCGCCGACGACCACGGGAGCAGCGAGGAGGTCGACGTCGACGAGGCTTCCGTCCTTGCGCGTCCGGCGCGTGGTCGCGCGGACGTAGCCTTGGTCGGACGCGTCGCGGCTGTACGCGGTCGCCTCGGTGTGGAGGTCGGGCGAGCTCGCGACGAGGTCGTCGACGTTGCGCCCGAGCGCCTCATCCCGCGTGTACCCGAAGAGCGTCTCG
>DATAAZ010000027.1:0-14428 GCA_036259875.1 Gaiellaceae bacterium | reverse complement strand
CTCCGTGCGCTCGCCGGCGGGGTCGTGCGCCCGGCCGGGATCGCCGCGCCTCAGCCTCTCCAGGAACCCCATCTCGCTACCTCCCCGTCACGTCGTCAACTTCCGTTGACGTACGCGCTTCCCGTTTCTCCTGCCGATTTTCCGGGAACAACGCGCGCCGAGAAAGGAGGACCGCATGTACATCGGAATTGGAACGCTGCTTCTCATCATCCTGATCATCCTCCTCATCGTCTTCGTCTTCTAGCGATCGGCGACCGGATTCCAACGCGAAAAAGGGCGGTTGGAAAACCGCCCTTCTTCGTTGCCGTTTCGGCCTAGTAGGGAGGCGGCGGCCGGTCGTAGCGGTCGTCCCGGACGACCGTGTCGCGGCGGTAGCCGCCGATGCCGCCCCACGACGACCAGAAGATCATCGAGAGCAGAAGGCCGATCGCACCGACGATCACGAGGATGACCCCGATCATGTTGATGTCGACGCGGCCGTCGGTGTCCACGTTGATCGCCAGCCAAAGGATCAAGCCGACGGCGATCAAGAAGATGCTGACGCCTACGCCCATTCGTTTCCTCCTCGAGTCCTGTCCGTCCCGGGAAGGTTCGTGCTACCAGGCAGATACCCTTCCCGCCCGCTTCAACCCCGCGTCGCGGCGGCCGTTACGCCTGCGGCGCCTGGGCGGCGCGCAGCCGCCGCGCGAGGTTCTGGAGGAGGGCCCAGGCTAGCTGGGGATGCTCCTCCACGAGCGGGCGGAAGTCCCAGGGGGTCAGGAAGTACGAGCGCAGGTCGGTCGCCGCAGTGACCGACGCCGACCGCACCCCTTCGTCGACCACCGCCATCTCGCCGAAATAGTCCCCGGGGCCGAGGCTCGCGATTAGCTCGCCGCCGACGCTGACCGTCGCGTTCCCCTCGCCGATCACGAAGAAGCTCGTCCCGGACGCACCCTCCGCGACCACCACGGCGCCTTCGGAGAACCTTCGCTCCTGGAAGCGGTCGGCGATCCGCTCGAGCTCACGATCTCCGAGCCCGGAGAAGAGCGGCACACGCCGGAGGACGTCGATCGGGGCCCGCCCCACGGGCCGGGATGATAAACCGGTGGGGAGGGGGCGGGCCGCGGCCGCCGAACCGATCACCGGTGCGCACGCAGGCCGCGCTCTACCGTGAGATCGACCTCGAGCTCTCGTGGTCCGAGGAGCAGCTACCCGAACGCGAGCGGACGAAGCACGTCCACCGGCTCCACCCCTACCTCGGCAAGTTCGTTCCGCAGCTCGCCGAGGTGTTCCTGCGGCGGTACGCACGGCGCGGTGACCTCGTGTGGGATCCGTTCGCGGGGTCCGGAACGACGCTCGTCGAGGCGAACGCGCTCGGCATGCGCGCCGCCGGCTGCGACATCTCGGCGTTCAACTGCCTCCTCATGCGCGTCAAGACGGCGACGTACGCCCCGGCGGAGCTCCTTGCCGACGTCATGCGCCTAAGCGAGCCCGCTCGCGCGCGCGCCGGCGCCTCGCGCGACACCTCCCCCGGGGTACCCCCCGGAGACTCCCCCTCGCGGTCGAGCGTAGCGCGGGAACTCACCCGGATGGCGCGCGGTTCGAGCCCAGAGCGTGACGCGGATGTGCCCGATCCGTCTCCCTACCTTGCCCGGTGGTTCGCGCCTCGCTCGGTCGCCGAGCTCCTCGCGTTCCGCGATCGCGTCGCCGCGACCGCCTACCCCGAGCTCTGGCAGGTCGTCCTCTCGCGGGCCGCCCGGTCGGCCCGCCTCGCCCGTCACGACGACCTCGACTTCCCGCGCGAGCCCGTGCGTGGCGAGTACTTCTGCCACAAGCACCGGCGCGTGTGCCGCCCGGTCGGCGAGGCGGCGAAGTTCCTGCGCCGCTACGTCCGGGACGCCGCCCGGCGTGTCCAGGAGTTCGGGGCCGTCCGTGCCTGTGCCGACGTCTCCGTCCTCCACGGCGACGCCCGCGCGCTGGATCCGCCTGCGCCCGTCGATCTCGTGCTGACGTCGCCGCCGTACCCGGGGCTCATCGACTACCACGAGCAGCACGCGTACGCGTTCGAGCTTCTCGAGCTCGGACGGCACGACGCAAGCGAGATCGGGCGGAGCATCAGGGGGTATTGCGACGACGTCGCGGCCGTGCTCCGCCGCGCCGCACGGGGCCTTCGCCCGCGGGGGCGCATCGTTGTTGTCGTCAACGACTCCCGCGGCCTCTACGACGCGATCCTCGAGGCTGCCGGCCTCGCGCTCGAGGACCGCGTCGTGCGCCACGTGAACCGGCGCACGGGGCGACGAAACGGCGAGTACTACGAGGAGATCCTGGTTGCTCGCCCGAGGGTCGCCGCACGGTAGAGCGCGGGCTGTCGCGGCAGCTCGGCGCGGACGACGCCGGTCGGGTCGAAGCCGGCCGCGCGGACGGAGGCCGGCGTGTCGCGGTCGAGATGGCAGTTCCCCATCGGCTTCGGTGGCGCGGCGTCAGCCGGTCCTGCCAGGGCGCGACCCGTCGGGTGCCGCCGACGTGCTCCAGCACGACGAGCGGGCCGCCCGGGCGTAGGACGCGCCGAAGCTCGGTGAGCGCCGCAGTGGGATTCCACACCGAAAGAGGACGAGGTCGAGACGGCCGCGTCGAAGCTCGACTCCGGGAACGGCACGCCTCGGCAGACGCGGCCACGAGCGAGACGGGACGCTCGGGCGGCGGATGCGCGCGCGCGAAGCGGCCTTGCCATCCCCGGATCCGGCTCGACCGCGACGATGGTCTCCGCGCGCTCGTACCAATCGAGTCGAGCCCGGTTGCGGCGCCGATCTCGACGACTTCGCCCTCGAGCGAGGCGAGCAGGCGCCGGCGCAGGTCGACGACGCCCTTCTTTCGGACCGGGCCGCCATCAGCTCGTCGAGCCAGCCGGTCAGGCCGACGGTCTCGCTGACTCCGTTCGCTTACCGAGCTCCTCGATCCGCGCCTCGGCCGCCTCGAGCTTCGCGACGCAGTGACGGTAGAGGTGCTCGCCGCGTTCCCAGAGCGCGAGCGCGTCGTCGAGCGACGCGCGGCCGCTTTCGAGCTCGGCCACGATCCGCTCGAGCTCTGCACGGGCCTGCTCGAAGGTGAGCGCCTCTTCGCCGTTCACGGCGCCGTCTCCTCGACGCGGGCGCCGAAGCGTCCTTCCGCGAGCTCGACGTCGACGCGCTCGCCCGCCGTCAGCGACGCCGCCGCGCGGACGAGTTCCGGGCCGCGGCGAACGATCGCGTAGCCACGCGCGAGCGTCGAGCGCGGCGAGAGCGCGCGCAGGCGGCCAGCGAGCGCCTCCACGGACGCGCGCTTGCGCTCGACGAGCGTCGCGGGTGCGCGCGCGAGCCGGGCGGCATCGGCGTCGACCCGTACGCGCGCCCGCTCGAGCGTTCGCCTGCACTCGCGCGCGAGTGCCGCCTGAAGCGCATCGAGGCGCCCCCGCAGCTCGTCGCCGTCCGGCACGACGAGCCGCGCCGCCGCGGTCGGCGTCGACGCCCGCGCGTCGGCGGCGAGGTCGCAGAGCGGCGTGTCCTGCTCGTGCCCGACCGCCGAGACCACGGGCACCGGACACGCGGCGACGGCACGGACGACGCGCTCGTCGCTGAAGGGAAGGAGATCCTCGAAGCTGCCGCCGCCCCGGCCGAGCACGACCACGTCGATCTCGGGCTCGGCTGCCGCCGCCCGGACGGTCTCGGCAATCGCGCGCGCCGCCGTCGGCCCCTGAACCGCGGTCTCGGCGATCAGGATTCGGGTCGGCGGGAAGCGGGCCAGGACGGCGGTCACGAAGTCGCGCTTCGCGGCCGCGTCGGGGCCGGTGACGAGGGCGACACGGCGCGGGAGGAGCGGGAGCGGTCGCTTGCGCGCGTCGTCGAAGAGCCCCTCGGCCGCAAGCCTCGTCTTCAGCCGCTCGAGGGCGGCGAGCAGGGCGCCGAGCCCGAGCGGCTCGACGGAGAGCGCGCGGAGGCGAAAGGCCGCTCGCGCGGCGAAGAGCTCCGGGCGACCGAAGACGTGGACCGTCATCCCGTTGGCCAGCTTGATCCGAAGCGCGTCGAACCGTGCGCGCGGGATCGAAACGGGAAGGCACGCGCCGTCGAGAGGGTCCTTGAGCGTGAAGAA
This sequence comes from Gaiellaceae bacterium, assembly GCA_036259875.1. Taxonomy (GTDB): domain Bacteria; phylum Actinomycetota; class Thermoleophilia; order Gaiellales; family Gaiellaceae; genus DATAAZ01. The sequence goes on along the minus strand of DATAAZ010000027.1, from coordinate 10,324 downwards.
GACGCTCTGCCAGCCCTCCTGCCGCCGCAGGTCCGTCACCTCGCCCTCGACCCAGACCGTCGGCAGCCGCTCGAGCCACGATGCGACGCCGCGGTTGAACGCCGAGACGGAGTACACCTTGCGGTCGCCGTACGGGGCCGGGTCGGAGCCGATCACGGGGCCAATCTAGCCGTCACGAAGGTGAGAGAAGGTGAGGAAAGCACAAGCTTCGCGCGCCGTTTGCGTCCCAATCGGTGACGCAGGGCGGGCCGAAGTCCCTCCCGAGACTGCGGCCATGAAGCTCCGAGTCGACGACCACCAGGCAGCCGAGAGCCTCGTCCGGTTCTTCCGACGACGGGACTATCTCGCGGTCCACGAGCCGCGCGGGACGGTCGAGGTCGTGCCGATCCGAAGCGTGAGCGAGCGGACCGACCGAATCCAGACGCTCCGCGACCTCGGCGAGTGGCGTGCCGAAAACCCGGGCGCCGCCGTTCGGCCGAGCGGCGAGGGCGCGGACGTCTAGAGCAGTATCCGCGCCGCGACGTCGGGGTCGCAGCCGCGTCGGGTGACGAGGGTCACCGCGTCGTGCAGATCGGCGCCGCTTTGCGCGATCCGCTCGGCGAGAGGGAGGGGGTAACCGGCCTCGATCAGGACGTGGAGCCGCCAGCTCTCGACCTTCGCACGCTCGTCGCGCAGCTCGTCGATCGCGATCACGTCGTCCATCAGCTCTTCCACGCCGCGCCTGTTCGTGCTCGCGTTGACGATCCCTGCTCGGATTTGTTGGCGGACAGCCGCGCGACCAGCGTGTACGGGCCGGTCAAGGTCATTACACGTCGGCGGCGCGGATCGACCGCTCGAGCGCCTCGAGCTTCACGCTCACTTCGGTCTCGATTTGGGCCTCGAAAGCGGCGATCCTGTCCTCCGCCCGTGCCAGCGCCGCGTTGAGCCGCTCGCTCAGCTCGGCGACGCGCTCCGCGGAGAGCTCCTGCTGCGACTCGGCCGCACGCGTCACGTCCGCGATTCGGCGCTCGAGGCGGCCGGCCGCCTCGCGGGCCGCCTCGTTGATCCGCTCCGCGATCTCCTTCTCCGCCCGTCGCACGAACTGCTCCATCGCCTTCTCGAGCTCGTGCGAGAGGCGCTCGGCCGCCTTCTCCCGCGACTCGCGGATCTGCGCGTCGAACCGCCGTTCCGCGTCCTCTGCGAGGCGGCCGGCGGCGCGGTCGAGCGTCCGCTCGAGGGTCTCGCGCTGGCGCCGCTCGATTTCGGCGAACGATCCGGAGATCCGCGCTAGGGCCTCGGCTTCCTCGCGGTCGAGGCGCTCGCGCAGCTCGCGCTCGTTCTCGCGCAGGCGGCTCGCCAGGTCGGAGAGCGCGCGGCGGCGCTCGTCGGCGTGCGCCTCGATCTCGAGGCGGCCTTCCTCGACGAGCTCGCTGCCGACCTGCTGGAGCTCGGCGCGAAGGCGCGTAAGTGCCGCCTGCTGCTCCTCGGTGGTCGTCCGCAGGTGGTCGGAATCGGCCGCGAGCCGCGCCTCGTAGGCCTTGATCGCCTCGCCTTGGCGCTGCGCGAGCTCGTTCAGCCTCGCCTCGAGGCCACGCTGACCGCGGTCAAGGTCGGCCGCCCATGCGGTGAGCCGCTGCTCGAGGCGCTCCTGGACCTGCTCGATCGAGCGCGCGAGCTCGGATCGGGCGCGGTCGGCCTGACGCGCGACGAGATCGCGACGCTCGTGCGTCAGCCTGCGCTCCTGCTGTCCGAGCAGGTGCGTCGCGTTCGCCCGCTCCCGGGCGAGCACGCGCTCGAGCTCGCGCGTGCGCTCCTTCGCGTGCGCATCGAGCGCCCGCGCGATCCGCTCGCGCGCGGCGTCGGCCACTCGCTCCTCGTCGCGCAGGCGGCCGAGGCCGCGCACGAGCGCGACGAGGCCCGCCTCGGCGACCGCGGCGGCGGCGAGCCCCGCCGCGGCGAGGACGAGCGGGCCGGTGTCCATGTAGGAGTCGGCAAGGTCGATTCCGAGCGCGACCGCGGAGAGGGCCGAGGCGGCGGCGAGAAGGGCGGTCGAGACGACGAGGAAGCGCTCGCGCGCGCGCCCGACGACGACGGCCACGACGGACGCGCCGACGAGCGCGAACCCGGCGGCGAACGCGATCGTGAAGATCGTCTCCATCGACGGGATCGTACGGCTGCGGACGGCCGAGCGGCTAGGAGGCTCTACGCCGCCGCGTTTTCCTCCGACTCCTCGCGTGTCGCGCGGAAGCGCTGCAGCGCGGCCTCGGCAACCCGGCCGGCGAAGTCGTCCGAGGCATCGCCCGCGCCGCCGCCCGTCCACGTCATCACCGAGACGACGAAGACGGTGCCGTCCGCGTAGACGAGCCCGGTGTCATGGCGTACCTCCGTCGTCCAGCCCGCCTTGTGGGCGACGATCGCTTCGCCGCCGAGGTAGCGGTCGATCTTGCCCCGGTCGGCCGCGTGGGCGAGGATCCAAAGAAGGTGACGGGCGTCGGCGGCCGTGAACGAGCCGCCTGCGGCGAGGAGCGGACCGCCTCCCTGTGCCGCGAGGTGAACGGCGCGGTGGAGCCGGGCTAGGTCCCACGCGGTCGTGTACTTGCCTTCGAACGGCGGCTCGCTCTCGACGGTGAGCGGGATCGGCTCCCGCTCACCGTCCGCGACCAGGAAGCCGCCGTAGAGGTATGAATCCGTAAGCCCCAGCGCGGCGAGGAGCGCGTTCACTTCTGCGGCACCCCCTTCGTCCGAGCCGCCGAGCCACTCGAGGAGCTCATTCGCCGCCTCGTTGTCCGAGTGCGCGAGCATGAGCTCGAGCAGCCGCGCCTCGTCGGAGAGCGGCGGGGGTCGAGCCTCGAGCACACGCAGCACTTCGACGGCGATCGCGAGCTTGACCGTGGAGGCGGCCGCGAAGCGGGCGCGCGCGTTCCACGCCGCGCCCGCACCCGTCGCGAGATTCTCGACGTAGACGCCGGAGGTTCCGGGAAAGGCGTCGACGAGCCGGCGGACCTCGCGCGCGAGGCCGGGGTCCTCGTACGGCTCGGACGCGGGCGTCGGCGCGAGCCGCCCCAGGCCGAACACCGGCGCGACCGTGACGGTCGAGCTGTTGCCGAGCGCGTCCTCGGCGACGACGCGCATCGACGTGTCGCGCGGCGGAACGTCAACCCGGAGCTCGAAGCGCCTCCCGCGGACCCGTTCTGCTCCGGCCTTCTCGCCGTCGATCAACACGACGACCCGGTGCGTTCCTCGCGCCACGTAGCCCGCGACGCGTCCGAACGCCACCTCCCTCGGCCCGGGCGCGGAGATCGCCGGCCGGTCGACGTGAGCGGGCATCTCGGGGGCGAGCGCGAACGCCATCAGGCCGAGGCTAACGTGTCCCGCGTGGGGCTTGCGGAGGAGATCGGGGCCGCGCGCGCGGCGGCGGTTCGCTTCGCCGAGGCGGGCGAAGAGGTGGCCGGCGTCGTGCCCGCGGAGCTCGGCACGGGGAAGCGCGTGTACGTCTGCGCCTTCGTCCGCGGCGAGGAGCGGCGCTGGCTCGCGCTCGACCCCTCCGGCGCAGCGATCGACGATCGCCGAGTCGTCCGCGATGCGGTTTCGATCGCCGCGCTGTGCGAGCTCGCGGAGGAGAGTGCAGGCGGCGGCGACGTCGGCGAGCTGCGCGCCCGGCTCGTCGAGCTCCGACTGACGGAGAACCCGGAGGGAATCGAGGAGGCAGAGGTGGCCGCCGCGGACCTCCAGGAGGTACTCCGGCCGGCGCCGCGCATCGCGAGCGTCGAGTACCTCGACGCGATCGGTCTCGCGTCGGCCCGCCTCGAGCAGGCGCTCGGCGGCAACGGCTCGCCGTTTGCGGAGGCGATGAAGGTCGGCGTCGCTGCGGCCGAGGAGCTCGCGACGGAAGTCGAGCGAAGCTACAAGCGCGCGCTAACGTAGGGCCGGATGGAAGGCGGATTCGGGTTTCCGTTCGGAGGCGACCCCGAGGATCTGATGCGCGGGCTTCGTGAGTTCGCCGAGCGCCAGACGGAAGCTATGCAGGAGTCGCAGCGCGAGCAGTTCGCGACGTTGACGCTCAACACGGCCGTGGAGCTCACCGGGGCCGCGCTAAAGCAGGTGAACGTCCAGGGCTCGCCGGACGAGCAGGCGCTCGCGCTTCGCGACGTGATGCGCGTCCTCTTCCCCGAGGCGGTCGCGCTCGTCTCGGCCGCCCGGCAGGGCTTCATGCGCGAGGGCTAGCCGCTTCCCGTTCCCTAGAATCCCGCCGACCGTGGCGCTTCTCGACCGCGCTCTCGTCCGGGCCCTTCCGGCCGTGCCGCGGCCGGTCGTGAGGCGGCTTTCGGAGCGCTACATCGCGGGGGCCGAGCTCGCCGATGCCTGCCGGGTCGTCGAGGAGCTGAACGAGCGCGGGCGGATGGCGACGGTCGACGTCCTCGGCGAAGAGATCCATACGCGCGGCGAGGCACGGGCGCTCGTGGACGAGTACATGGACGTCTTCGAGACGATCAAGCGCCAGGGCCTCGATTCGAACGTAAGCGTCAAGCCGACCGGCCTCGGCCTCAACCTCGACCGCGCGTTCTGCCGCGCGAACGTCGCCTCGATCGTCCGCTGCGCCGAGGAGCGGGAGAACTTCGTCCGGATCGACATGGAAGACGCGTCGACGACGTCGGACACGCTCGCCGTGTACCGCGAGCTCCGCGCCGAGGGGCTCGAGCGCGTCGGCGTCGTGCTCCAGGCGCGCCTCCGACGAACGCTCGACGACGTGGCCGCGCTCGCCGACCTGCGGCCGAGCGTCCGCGTGTGCAAGGGCATCTACCTGGAGCCGGAGGAGATCGCCTACCAGGGGTTCGACGAGGTCCGCGAGAACTTCGTTCGGGTCGCGGAAGCGCTCCTCGACGCCGGCTGTTACGTCGCGTTCGCGACGCACGACGACTGGCTGATCGAACGGGGAGTCGAGCTCGTCCGCGGACGGGGGCTCGCCCGGGACGAGTACGAGTTCCAGATGTTGCTCGGGGTCCGCGAGCGGCTCGGCGACGAGATAGTCGCAGACGGGCATCGTCTTCGGATCTACGTCCCGTACGGGCGGCGCTGGTACGAGTACTCGATGCGCCGGCTGCAGGAGAACCCGAAGATCGCGACCTACATCGCGCTCGACACGCTCGCGCGCCTTCGCCCGGGCGGCGACGGCCGCACCGCGCCCGCATAGCGCCTCGGCGGACGCTGCGGACCGGGGCGTCCGCTCGACCCGTTCAGCGGAGCGCCCGCCGCTGCGGGGGTGGCGCGAGGATCGCGCCGAATCTCGTTCGGCTTCGCGTCGAAACCAGCGTCGCAGGCTGTCGGGCTCGCTAACGCGACTGGAGCGCGTCGAGCGCGACGCCGAGCGCGACCGCGACGCGCCGATCGATCCGCCGTTCGACGTCGCCCCGAAGGTCGAGGACGTAGCGATCGCGAACGCCGATCGGCCGGCGGAGGTCGCCCACCTCGCGGCCGTCGGCGGTGATCGTGAAGTGGAACACGATGGGGACGAACTCGCCGTACGGCACCAGATCGATCGCCCGCCGCAGGAGGGCGACCGGCATGCTCCGCTCGAACGCGGTTCCCACCTCTTGCTCCTCGGCGTCGAGGATGCGCCACCGTGAGCGGAGAAGCGAAGCGCCGAAGACCTTCTCGAGCACGCCTGCGCGACCGCCGTCGGGAAGGAGAACGTCGTAGCGGCTCCGAAGTTCGAGCACCTTCCGTGCCTTGAGACGGAAGAGCTCGTCCCGCTCCTCCTCGTCCGCGAAGAAGCGGATGTCCTCCTTGATCGCGAGCTTCCTCTGCCGTACGAACGCGACCGGCTCGCCGGGGCCGGCGCCGTCGTCCCCGAGCGTCGAGATCCGGTAGAGGTTCGCGACCGGCCGGATCAGCTGGTCGATGAAGTAGGCGTCGTGCGCGAAGCGATCGTCGGTCATCTGCTCACGCGAGCAGCGAGTACCCGCCGTCGACGACGACGGCCTGGCCCCGGATCATCGCAGCGTCTGGGGAGGAGAGGAAGCAGACGATCCCGGCGATGTCCACCGGCTCGACGAGCCGGCCGGCCGGCGTCCGCGCACGGAAGCGCGCCAGCATCTCCTCGCGGGCCGGGAAGAATGCGAGTGCTCCCGTCTCGACGAGTCCCGCCGAGACCGCGTTCACACGGATGTCGCGCGGCGCGAGCTCGACCGCCAGGTAACGGACGAGCGACTCGAGCGCGGCCTTCGACGTGCCGACGAGCGCGTAGTCGTCGAGGACGCGCTCGCCGCCCATGCTCGAGATGGCGACGATCGAGCTCCCCGGCGGCATCGACGGCACTGCGGCGTGCGCGAGCGTCAGGAGTGCGCGGGCGTTCGCGTTGAGCGTCCAGTCCCAGTGTTTCTCCGTAGCCTCGAGGACGGGTCGGATGACGCCCGTCGCCGCGTTCGAGACGAGAACGTCGAGCGCACCCGCGCCCTCCGCGATCGTTCGTGCCTTTTCCGGGTCGCCGACGTTTCCGCGCAACGTGACCGCCTCGGCGCCGCGGGAGCGGAGCTCCTCCGCCGTCTCCTCGGCAGCACGGTCGTTTCGCAGGTAGGAGATCGCGACCCGAGCGGCGCCGAGCTCGGCGAAGCGAAGCGCGATCCCCTTGCCGATCCCGCGGGAGCCGCCCGTCACGAGGACGGACTTGCCCTCGAAGGAGGTCACGAGCGGCGCGGCAGCGGGGCGGACGCAGGCGCGTGGCTCGGAAGCTGCTCCCACCCGAGGCGGTCGGGCGGTTCGAGCGGGCCCTCTTCCGCCTTCGACGAAGCGTGGCCGAGCCGCTCGAGCAGCGCGATCTTCTCCTCGCCGTAGCGGCGGACCGGGTGCTCCTCCGGCAGGTCGCGGATCAGCGCGCGCACGCGCGCCCGGATCTGGTACGCGAAATGGGGCGTCGCCGGCCCGACGAGGTAGTCGATGTCGTCGGTCGTCGGCTCCGCCATCGCGGCGACTCTATCCGAGCCGCGAGCGGGCTCACCGTTATCGTCGGCGGCCGTGCGTCACCGGCTGCCCGCGGATGCCCTCCTCCTCGCGACCGTCCTTTGCTGGAGCTTCAACTTCACAGTCGTCAAGTACGCGCTTACGCACGGGTGGCAGCCGCTCTCCTACTCCTCGGTTCGCTTCGCAATCGGCGCCGCGATCTTCTCGGCGTTCACGTACGTTCGCGAGCACACCCTGCGCGTGCGCCGGACCGACGTATGGCTCCTACTGGCCGCCGCCGCGCTCGGGATCTGGCTGAACCAGGTGACGTTCTCGTACTCGGTCCGGCTCACGACCGCGGCAACCGTCGCGCTCGTCTTCGGAACGCTTCCGATCTTCGTCGCGCTCGTCTCCCGGGCGTTCGGCCTGGAGCGCCTCCACTTTCGCCACTGGCTCGCCACCGGGATCTCGTTCACCGGCGTCGCGCTCGTCGCGCTCGGCTCGTCGGGCGGCCTACGCGGCGATCTGGGCGGGGTCCTCCTCGCGCTCGTCGCCGCGATCACGTGGGCGGCGTACTCGGTCGCGATGGGACCGCTCATGCAGCGGTACTCGCCGTACCGGATCAGCGCCTTCGTGCTGATCGCCGGGTCGGTTCCGCTCTTCGTCTCGGCCGCGACGCAGCTCGCGCGGCAGGACTGGTCGGGGCTCGGCACGCTCGCGTGGGCCGCGTTCGTCTACAGCCTCTTCTTCTCGCTCGTCTTCACGAACGTCATGTGGTTCACCGCGATCGACCGCGTGGGCGCGGCACGCGCGTCTCTCTACGCGAACCTGCAACCATTCCTCGGCGCCTTCTTCGCGCTCGTTGTCCTCTCCGAGAACATGGACGTCCTCCAGGTCGCGGGCGGGCTCGTGATCGGGGCCGGGATCGTGCTCGCCCGCGGCGGCAGGCCGCCCGCGTCGATCGAGTAGCGTTCTCTCGGCGTGGGCGAACGAACGCTCGTCGTCGACTTCGACGGCACCGTCACCGAGCACGACCTCCTCGACGAGATCGCCAAGACGTTCGGCGACGAGGATGTCTACCGTGAGGTCGACGAAGGGCTCGACGCGCGGCGGCTCGGCCTGCACGAGGTCCTCCGGCGCGAGTTCGAGCCGGTGCGCGCGCCGCTCGAGGAGGTCGTCGCCTGGGTGCTCGAGCGCGCGCGCGTCCGTCCGGGCTTCCGCGAGCTCGTCGAGCAGGCGCGCCGCAACGGCTGGCGGCTCGTGGTCGTCTCGTCCGGCTTCCACGAGCTGATCGAGCCCGTGCTCGCCCGCGAGGGCTTGGCCGACGTCCCGCTTGTCGCGAACTCCGTCGACCCTGACCCGTCCGGCTGGCGGGTCCGGTTCCGAGACGACGAGGAATGCGGGACGTGCGGCGAGCCTTGCAAGCGTGCCACCGTCTCGGCGCTCGCGAACGGCGGCGAGGTCGTCTACGTGGGGGACGGCTACTCCGACCGCTGCGCGGCGGAGCTTGCCGACCGCGTCTTCGCGCGGCGCGGGCTCGCGCGCTACCTCGACGAGCGGGGTGTCCCCTACGAGCCCTTCGACGACTTCTTCGAGATCGCGCGGCGGCTGGACGGAGCCCGGTGACACTCCCGGAGGAGCCCGCCGTCGAGGCGGATGTCGCGCGCGACGGCCTCGAGCTCGAACCGGAGACGATGCGGGAGCTCGGGTACCGCGTCGTCGACCTGCTCGTGGAGCGCATCGCGGGCCTCGACAACGCGCGCGCGTGGCGTGGCGCCTCCCGCGCGGAGATGGAGTCGCGGCTTCGCGAGCCGCCACCCGCCGGACCGACCGACATCGAGGAGATCCTCCGCCGGCTCGGCGCCGACGTGCTGCCGTTCACGGGCCACCACGACCACCCCCGCTTTTTCGGCTACATCCCGAGCTGCCCGACCTGGCCGGGGATCCTCGGCGACTTCCTGGCGAGCGGCGTCAACGTCTTCCAGGGGACGTGGCTGCAGTCGGCCGGGGCGAGCACCGTCGAGCTTGTCGTCCTCGACTGGTTTCGGCAATGGCTCGGCTACCCAGGACAGGCATCGGGCGTGCTCGTGAGCGGCGGCTCGCAGGCGAACCTCACGGCGCTCGCCTGCGCGCGCGAGACGCGCGCGGGCGGCCGGACTGAGAGTGCCGTCGTCTACGTCTCCACGCAAGGGCACTCGTCGGTAACGCGGGCGCTTCGGATCCTCGGGTTCAGGTCGGAGCAGGTGCGCGCGCTCCCGGTGGACGATCGCTTCCGGCTCCGGGCCGATGCGCTCGCCGCCGCGATCGAGGACGACGTCCGCCGCGGTCGCCAGCCGTTCCTCGCCGTCGCGAACGCGGGCGCGACGAACACGGGCGCCATCGACCCGCTCGCCGAGCTCGCCGCCGTCTGCGCAGAACGAGGCGTCTGGCTGCACGTGGACGCAGCGTACGGGGGCTTCGCGGTGCTGACCGAGCGCGGCCGCGGCTGGCTCGCCGGTCTCGATCAGGCGGACTCGGTGACGCTCGACCCGCACAAGTGGCTGTACCAGCCGTACGAGTGCGGCTGCCTGGTCGTGCGCGAGGGGCCGCTTCTCTCGCAGGCGTTCCAGATCATGCCCGACTACCTGCAGGACACCGCCGTGGGGGGCGTCGAGGTCAACTTCGCCGACCGGGGAATCCAGCTGACGCGCTCGGCACGGGCGCTGAAGCTCTGGCTCTCGCTCCAGTACTTCGGCGTCGACGCGTTTCGGGCCGCGATCGACCGGACGCTGGATCTCGCCCTGGCGGCGGAGGCGCGCATCCGCGCGTCGACCGAGCTCGAGCTTCTCTCGCCGGCGACGCTCGGCGTCGTCTGCTTCCGCCGCCGGCCGGCGGGGGTCGACGAGGAAGGGACGCTCGAGCGGCTCAATGCCGACCTGGACCGGCGCCTCGCCGAGAGCGGGGAAGGGATGGTCTCGTCGACGCGCGTCGACGGGCGCTACGCCCTTCGCCTTTGCATCCTCAACCACCGGAGCGGGGCCGGCGACGTCGAGCGCATCCTCTCGTGGCTCGAGGCGGCGCCGCTCTCCAGTTAGACATGCCGCCAGGCGACGCGGCCCGGTGCCAGGCACCGGGACGGGCACCGGGACATGTCTTCGAGATCACCGTCGGCGGCCGCTAGACCGTGCTCGTCGAACTCCCGCAGCCGTTCGACTTCGCGCTCTCGATCGAGCGGTTTCGGGCCTTCGGCGCCGATCCAATGAACCTATGGGAAGAGGGTCGGCTCTACCGCGTCTTCGACGGGGCCGAAGTACAGATCGCGCCGGCTCCGAACGGCGTGCTCGTCGAGCCGTCCAGGCCGGCGCTCGCCGCGCACGTGCGGCGGTTTCTCGGCGCGTCGTTCGACCTCGACGACTTCGCCGGCTTCGCC
>DATAAZ010000026.1:0-96776 GCA_036259875.1 Gaiellaceae bacterium | reverse complement strand
CCGGTTGTCGTGGCATTCGGCCCCGAACGGACGGGCGCGGCCGAAACCCGCTGCGAGCGATGTTTTCGCCCCGGTACCCATTGGGTACCGCTGACGAGGTTGCTAGCGTAAGCCGCTTCGCATGGGGAACGACGTCGGGACGCTTCTCCGGACCGAAGAGATCCAGCAGCTCCTCGAGAAGGCCGAGACGACTGGGTTTCTCGAGGCCGTCGAGCTGACGGAGACTGCGGACGCGCTCGAGCTCGAGCCGCCCGACGTCGAGGTCATCCAGCGCGAGCTCGAGGAGCGCGGGATCGAGGTCGTCGAGCCGGCCGCGAAAGAGCCCGTCCGGGAGCCGACGGCGCCGCCGCGCAACCTCGACGACGGGATCGAGACGACGACGGACGCGCTGCAGCTTTTCCTGCGCGAGATCGGTCGCCATCCGCTCCTCACAGCCGCCGAGGAGGTCGAGCTCTCGAAGCGGATCGAGCGGGGCGACATGGCGGCGAAGCGGCAGATGATCGAGTGCAACCTGCGCCTCGTCGTCTCGATCGCGAAGAACTACCGCAACCAGGGCCTGCCCTTCCTCGACCTGATCCAGGAGGGGATGTTCGGTCTGATCCGCGCCGTCGAGAAGTTCGAGTGGCGGCGGGGGCTCAAGTTCTCGACGTACGCGACCTGGTGGATCCGCCAGGCGGTCGCGCGCGCGATCGCGGACAAGGCGCGGACGATCCGCGTCCCCGTTCACGTCGTCGAGCGGATGCAGAAGATGCAGCGCGCGGAGCGCTATCTCTGGACGCAGCTCGCGCGCGAGCCGTCCCTCGAGGAGATCGCCGAGGAGGCGGGTCTCCCGCTCCAGCAGGCGCACGAGGTCCGGGCGGCCGCGCGGGCGTCAACGAGCCTCGACCAGCCGATCGGGGAGCAGGAGGACGCGGTCTTCGGCGACCTCGTCGCGGGAGAGGACCCGCTCCCCGAGGAGGAGACGGAACGGCGGCTCCAGAAGGAGGCGCTCGACCGCGCGCTCGAATCCCTCCCCGAGCGCGACCGGCGCGTGCTCGAGCTTCGCTACGGCCTTCGCGGCGAGGAGCCGCACACGCTGGAGCACATCGGCCGCCGGCTCGGTCTCACGCGCGAGCGCGTCCGCCAGATCGAAGTCGAGTCACTCGCCCGGCTAGCGTCGCTCCGCGACATCGGCGCGGCCGCGCATCGCTAGGGGCTCGAGCGCCGATCCGTCGAAGAGCGGCGCCGCCGCGTCCTCCCCCAGTCGCCTCGCCGTAGCCTCGTATGCCTGGTCGAGGAACGGCGGGCGCGCGGCGCGGTGGCCGTCCGAACCGACGAGCGAGACGAGTCCCTCCTCGACGAGAAGCCAGCCCGTCTCCTCAGGATCCTCGCCGTGGTAGCCGAGCAGGCTCGACGCGTTTACCTGCAAGAGCCAGCCGCGCTCGGCGTAGCCGCGCGCCCGCTCGGGCGCCTCGGCGATCTCGACGGCGCGCTCGGGATGCGCGACGACGGGCGTCAGGCCCGCCGCAGTGAGCTCCTCCGCGAGCCGCTCCGCCAACGCGAGCGGCCCGGCGAACGGGAGCTCCATGAGCACCGCGGCCAGGTCGGCGAGCCGGTAGCGCGCGAGGTCCTCCTCTAGGAGCGAGTGCGTCGGCGTCAGCTCGAAGCCGAGACGGAGGTCGAGGCCGGCGGCCGCCGCGCGCGGACGCATCGCCGCGTACGCTCCGCGAACCTCCTCCTCGCGCTCGTCCGTGAGCCCGAAGTGCGGCCAGACGTGCGGGGTCGCGAAGAGGACACGCGTCCCGCGCTCCGCTGCCGCCCGACAGAGCGAGAGCCCCTCCTCGATCGTTCCGACGCCGTCGTCGCCGGACGGGACGACGTGCGAGTGGACGTCGACGAACCCGGGCACCGCCTCAGCCTAGCGACGGCTGTGGCGGCGGCCCGGGTGGGGCCAGCCCACCCCTACTCGGCCCGGAGGTATAGGCGAAGGTCCGGCGCCGCGACCTGCAGCTCGCGGAGCGCCCGCGACTCGAGCTGGCGGACGCGCTCGCGCGTCACCCCGAGCAGAACGCCCACCTCCTCGAGCGTCCGCGGATTCTCGCCTGTGAGGCCGAAGCGAAGCTCGAGCACCTGGCGCATCCGCTCGTTCAGGCGGGCGAGCGCGGACGCGAGCTCCTTCGTGCGTAGGAGCTCCGCGAGCGCCGCGTCGGGCTGCTCGGAGTTCACGTCTTCGAGCATGTCGGCGTAGATCGAGTCGCCGTCGCCGACCGGTGTTTCGAGGCTGACCGGGTCCTCGACCAGGTCGAGCAGCTGGTTCACGCGCTTCAGGTCGAAGCCGCTCTCGGCGGCGATCTCCTCGGGGAGGGGATCGCGGTTCAGCGTCTGCGTGAGGACGCGGCGCGCGCGCGTGACCTTGCGGACCTGCTCGACGATGTGCACGGGAAGCCGGATCGTCCGCCCCTGGTCGGCGATCGCGCGCGTGACCGCCTGGCGGATCCACCAGGTCGCGTACGTCGAGAGCTTGTAACCGAGCCGGTAGTCGAACTTCTCGACCGCCCGGATGAGCCCGAGGTTCCCCTCCTGGATGAGGTCGAGGAGCGGGACGCCGGAGTTCGTGTAGTTGCGCGTGATCGACATGACGAGGCGGAGGTTCGCCTCGATCAGGCGCCGCTTGGCCGCCTCGTCTCCCTCGTCCTTCAGGCGCGCGAGCTCTCGCTCCTCGGCCGGCGTGAGGAGCCGGCCGTCGCCGATCTGGCGGACGTAGAGCTTGAGCGGGTCCTGGGTGTGGGCCGCCTCCTGAGCGGCCGGCGATCCCGCGTCCTCGTCCTCCTCGTCGTCGTCTTCGTCCTCCGCGTCTGCCTCGCCCTCGGCGGGTGCCTCGGCAGGAAGGGGAGCGAGCCCAAGGTGACGCGGCTCGTCGTCCGTCTCGTCCGCCGAGTCCGGGTCGGGTAGCGGAAGGTGAGGAAGTGGCCGCTCCACCCAGCGTGTATCGGCGGGACGCCCCTCCGTGCCACCCTCCGCCGAGGGATTTAGTCAATGGTGTCAGGGGCGAGCGGTATACTCGGTAGACAATCGGCGGCGGCAGTGCGACTCCACGGCCGTCGTCGTGGAGCCCTTCGAGCTTCGTGGATGTGCGGCATAGCGGGATATAGCCTCAGCGCGGCGAGCCGGGCCGACCGGACGCTGACCGCGCAGGCACTTTTCGCCGCGATCGCCGAGCGCGGGTCGGACGCGGTCGGGTACGCATACCGCTTGGGCGCCGAGGTGGTCGTCCACAAGCAGCGGACCGGGGCGAGCGCGCTCCTCGAAGCCGTTGCGATCCCGGACGACGCCACGGAGTCGCTGCTGCACGTGCGCGACTACACGAAGGGCCATCCGTCCCTCGCCGCGAACAACCACCCGATCCGGCACGGGGCGGTCGTCGGGATTCACAACGGGGTCATCGCGAACGACGAGGAGATCTTTTCCCGCCACGGCTTCCAGCGCGCCGAGCCCGGCATGACGGTCGACTCGGAGGCGATCTTCGCGCTCGTCGACGCGGCAGAGGACCGGCGAGCGGCGCTCGAGGAGCTGTACGGCTCCCTCGCGACCGCCTGGCTCGACGACCGCATCCCGGCCGCGACGTTCGTCGCACGCGGTCTCGGGCGCCCGCTCTGGGTCGGCGAGGGGCGCGAGGAAGTTCTGTTCGCGTCGACCGAGGAGGCGCTCGACCTCGCCGAGCGCTACGCGGGGCTCTCGCTCGCGAAGCGTGAGCTGCCCGAGGGTGGCGCGTTGCGCCTTGAGCACGGCCGCATCGTCGCGTCGGTCTCCTTCGAGGTCGACCGGTCGTTCACCGAGGAGCCGCTACCCCCCGTCCGCGCCCCCGAGGAGCGACGTTCGTGCCTCGAGCGCCTCGCTGACGTCGCCTCACGGCGTCACGCCGCGCTCGGCGTCTCCGCCGCGGCTCGCTAGCAGAGACGCCGGACCACGCCGCTCACGCCGTGGCGTAACCGAGCTCGCGGAGAAGCGGCCCCGCCTCCGCCTCGACATCGGCGAGCTGAGCCTCGGTGAGTTCGCGGCGGTACCGGCTGACCGACTCGGCGTGGGCGCGGCCGAGCGCCTTCGTCAGCGGCTCCTCCGGAGCGCCGAGGAACCTGGCGAGCGCCGTGCCGACGGCGTCGGGTTGCGCGGTCATCACTTCGTAGCGGACCTCGAGGACCCGCTCGCGCACCGATCGCGCCGCCTCGACGTAGCGCCGCCATGCCCACGCGGCGCGGCGGGCGTCGGTCGCCGTCCGGAATTCATCGCGCCGCTCGGGCTCGACCCAGAAGCGCGGCTCGGCGCCAAACGCGTGGCCTGCGTCGTCCCGTCCGCCGCGGCCGACGCTGAGCCAGCCGCGCTCGAGCAGCGAGCAGACGACGTCACGCCCGTCCCGGACCATGTGCACGAACCGCGCCTGCGGGAACGCCCGCTCGGCGGCGCTCGCCACGAAGACGGTCTCGGGCGTCTGCTCGACGGGGCGCAACGAGCCGACGAGTCCGAGCCGCCGTGTCGTCGAGAGGATTCGCTTGATCGTCTCGGCCGCCTCGTCGGCGTCGCGACCGGCAAGCAGCGGAATGGCACCCTTCAGCGCCGCGACCTCACCGAGGTCGACGAACCCCGGGAGCGACCCGATCGACGCGCCCGCGAACGTCGTGCCCGAGCGCGGCGAGCCGATCACGAACACGATGCGGTCGTCGAGCGGCCCGAGCCGGGCGCGAAGTGGCCCGTCGCCGCGCCGGATGACGCGCGGAAGGGTGCGAAGCTGGAGCACGGCCGCTCGGAGCGTGGACACCGACCGTATCCTTCCAGCGCGCCGCAACGGCGCGGAACCCCGCCCTACGATGCGTTCGCGAGGACGGGCACGCGGATCGCGTACGCGCCGAGCCCGTCCCTCTGCACGAGGCGCTCGACCGCGGCGACGCAGCGGGGGCAGAACTGCGTTCCCGCCCCTTCGCGTAGCTCGGTGAGCGCGTCGTCGACCGGCCGCGCCGCGCGGTAGATCCGGGTCGTCACCATCGAGTCGAGCGCGTCCGCGACGTGGATGATGCGGGCGCCGAGCGGAATCTCCTCGCCTCCGAGGCCGTCCGGGTATCCGCGGCCGTCGAATCGCTCGTGGTGGTGCCGGATCGACGGGACGGCGTCGTGCAGGAAGCCGAGCCGGTCGATGATCCGGGCGCCCTCGTCCGCGTGACGCTGCATCAGCGCCCACTCGTCGCCCGAGAGTGCCGCCGGCTTCAGGAGGATCGCGTCGGGAATCGCGAGCTTGCCGATGTCGTGGAAAAGCGCCGCGTGCCCGAGGAGGTCGAGCTCCGCTTGCGAGAGCCCGACCTCGCGGCCGATCGCGAGCGCAAGCAGCTGAACGCGGCGCGAGTGGCCGGCCGTGTAGGCGTCTCTCGCGTCGACGGTTGCGGAAAGGCTCTCCATCGCGGCGGTGGAGCGCTCTTTCAGGAGGCGGTTCGCCTGCTCGAGCGACGCGTTCTGCGAGCGAATCGTCTCGGCGGCCGCGCGGAGCTGGTGCGTCGAGCGCTGCATGTGTCCGATGTACGCGCCCATCGTCTTGCGCATGAGGAGGAGCGGAAGAACGAACACCGCGAAGCCGTAGAGGCCGATCGCCTCGTACGCGAGCGCGATCGCGCCCGCAACCGCCCCGAACGCGACGTAGTGCGGCAAGAGCCAGGCGAACCGCTCGCTCCAGACGGCGTGCCAGCGCTCGTGACCCTCGAGCGCCATCGCGCTCGAGAGGAGGCCGGTGTTGACGGCGAAATACGCCGCGCCCGCCACGAGACCCGCGAGCGCCGTCACAACGTGGCCGACGTTGTCCTCCTCCCACCCGATCGCGAAGGCGCCGGCGGCTGCGAGCGTCGCGAGGCTGATTGCGCCGACGTTGAAAACGACCTGGCGAAACGGCGTGCGGGCGGTGCTCCAGCGGATCGCGACCAACGTCACCGCGAGCGGGAGCGCCGCCCGCGGGCCGAACATCGCCGCCCCGGCGAGCGCGCCGGCCGCGCCGACCGAGATCGAACCGCCTTCCAGCTCGAACGCGAGCGCCTGGCCGATCGCGACGGCGATGACGATCGCGATCAGCCCGATGATGTCCTCGGTTCCGCCCGTCACGACCGCGGCCGCCCCGGCACCGATCCCCGCGGCAGCGACGAGCGCGACAAGGGCGCCGAGGAGCGGCGGGACCGCGAGGAACCTCGGGCCAACCACCATGTGACGTCGCCTGTCCACGGCGCGCCGCTCGACGTCCGGCGCGCCGGACGTCGGCCGCGTGGCCGCTTGAACGGCCTCCAGTTCCCCCGGTCCCGCCGCCGGCCGCACGCTTCGCTGCGCGGGGACGAGTAGCGGCTCCGTGCTCGCACCTAGCGCGCGATTTCGGCCCTGGAGCTTCGCGCGGTATACGGCGAGGTCGGCCTGGTGGATGAGCTCGTTGACGTCGTGCCCGTCCTTCGGGTACCCGGCGACTCCGCACGAGATCGTCACGCGGATCGGCTCGCTCGAGGTCTCGATCTCGAATGTCGCCGCCGCGACGCGCCGCCGGATCCGCTCCGCGATCTCGAGCGCGTGCTGCGGCGTCGTCTCGGGAAGCAGGATCGCGAACTCCTCGCCACCGAAGCGGGCAGGGACGTCGTAGTCGCGAAGCTCGCGGCGGAAGACCGTCGCGACCCCGCGGAGGACCGCATCACCGGCGAGGTGGCCGAACGAGTTGTTGACGTCGCGCAGGAGGTCGAGGTCGGCCATGATCACGGACATCGGGCGGCCGAAGCGCTTGGCCCGGGCGAGCTCCTCGCGCAGCTCGGCCGTGAAGTGGCGGGCGTTGAAGAGCCCGGTCTTCGGATCGACGCGCGCCTCCTCTTCGAGCGCCGGGACGTTGAGCGACCGGTGGATGAGGATGAGTGGGGCGACCGCTGCCGCGATCACCCAGGCGTTCGTCAGCCACAGCGTGGCGAACGCGACGCCGAGCGCGGCGAGGATCAGGTCGGTGGCGAGGCTCTCGACCGAGAAGAGCTCGCCGCGGGAGAAGGGCACCCGCTCGGCGAAGTGGAGCATGGCCGCGAGCAGCAGGTGGTTCGTCGCAACGAAGACGATGCACGCCACCCCTCCCGCGACCGCCCACCGCCCGCCCGCGCTCAGCTCGTGCAGCGAGCCGAGCACGAGGTGCGCGGCCCACCAAGCGGCGAGGCAGTCGAGCGTGTAGTTGAGGATGTTGAACGTCTGGATGTACCAGCGGTACCGCATCTTCAGCCACTCGGGCACGTGCTGGATCACGGCCATGAGGGCGACGAGGCCGGCGGGCAGGAGAAGCACGGCCGCAATCAGGAACACGATCGTCGTGTAGTAGCGCGCCGCGTTGTGCGGGATGCGCGCGACGAAGAGCTGCGCGATCGCCGCCGCCGACGCGAGGACGGCAAACGTCCCCCATCCGTTCGTGTCGCGGCCGAGCTCGGCGATCGGAGGGCCCGCGGCTGCGACCGTGACGGCCGCGACGAGCCAGAGGAAGAGCGCGGCGCGCCGCGGGAAGCCGAGGTCGGTCGTCGCCTCGAGGTCGGCGACGCGGAGCTCGTCAGAGACGACCGTCACGCTTCACCTGCACAGCCCCTTTTCGCCGCATCGCCCACCTCGAGAGGTGGAGATCCTTTTCGCGCGCGCGTGGCGCATCTCCGCAACACGCTACGACGGCGAACGACCCCGAACTTCCCCCGTTCGAGGGACGTCGACCCAACCTTCGCCGGTTCCCCCGAACGGGGGAGCACGCGTGCCGACCAGCCCCCAGGCGAGCGCGGCTCCTCGCCGCCGCTACGCTCACGCCGTGCGCTCGCCGGTGCCGCTCTCGCTCGAGGTCGCGATCGCGCGCCTGATCGGCCGCGCGTCTCGCCTCGCGGGGCGCGGCGGCGGCACGACGCTTCCGGGCAAGGTCCTCGCCGCGGTCGATCCGGCCGCGGTCGCGCGGCTCGCCGCCCGGCTTCCGCGCGGCTCGGCGATCGTGACCGGCACGAACGGGAAGACGACGACCGCGGCGATGACGGCCGAGATCCTCGCTCGCCGCGTCCGCCTCGCGCACAACCGCGCCGGCGCGAACCTCGTCTCCGGGGTCGCCTCCGCGCTTCTCGAGCAACGCCGGGCGGAGCTCGGGCTGTTCGAGGTCGACGAGGGCGCCTTCCCGCACGTTGCGCGCCACCTGCGGCCGCGAGTCGTCTGCCTCGCCAACCTCTTCCGAGACCAGCTCGACCGGTACGGCGAGCTCGAGCTCGTCGCCGAGCGCTGGCGGGAGGCGGTAGCGGCGCTCGAGCCCGCCGCGTCCGTGCTGGTAAACGCCGATGACCCGCTCGTCGCCAACCTCGCACGCGGTCGCCAGCACGTCGTCCGCTTCGGGCTCGACGACCCGAGCGCGGCGCGGGAGCGCCTCCCCCACGCCGCGGACTCGAAGTACTGCGTCGACTGCGGAACGCCGTACGGCTACGAGGCAGCCTACGTCGGACACCTCGGGGCGTACCGCTGTCCGAGCTGCGGAAATGCGCGGCCGAGGCTGGACGTCGCTGCTCGCTCCGTCTCCTTCGACGGGCTCGCGGGCACGGTGTTCGAGCTCGCGACGCCCGAGGGGAGCCGCCGGATCGCGCTCGGGCTGCCCGGCCTCTACGACGTCTACAACGCGCTCGCCGCGGCAGCGCTCGCGCTCGTGCTCGGGGCGACGCTGGACGACGTTCAGGCCGGGCTCGAGCGGTTCCGGCCCGCGTTCGGCCGCTTCGAGCGCATCCGCGTCGGCGAGCGGACCGTCCTCCTCCTCCTCGTCAAGAACCCGGCTGGGGCGAACGAGGTGGTGCGGACGCTCGTCGACGGCCGTCCGCCGGAAGTCGCTGTCGTCGCGCTGAACGATGGGATCGCCGACGGACGCGACGTCTCGTGGATCTGGGACGTCGACTTCGAGCCGCTGATCGGCGCGCTCGAGCGGCTGATCGCGACGGGTGGGCGCGCGCACGAGCTCGCGCTCCGCTTCAAGTACGGCGGCCTCGACCCCGAGCGGATCGAGGTCGTCCCCGCGCTCGACAAGGCGCTCGACCGCGGCCTCGAGCTCACGCCTCTCGGCGGCGAGCTTCCTGTCCTCCCCACGTACACGGCGATGCTCGCGCTGCGCGAAGTCGTTGCCGAGCGCGGCCTCGTCGAGCCCTACTGGGCACGGCGAGAAGAAGAGCCGAGCCTCGCATGAAGGTCGTCGTCGGCCACCTCTATCCCGACTACCTGAACATCTACGCCGACCGCGGCAACATGGCCGTGCTCGCGCGCCGAGCGGCCTGGCGCGGGGTCGGCTTCGACCTCCGCACGATCGGGCTGCGAGAGCGCCTCCGGCCGGGCGAGCACGACCTCCTCTACATCGGCGGCGGCCAGGACCGGGAGCAGGCGCTCGTCGCAACGGACCTCGCGGCGCGAGCACCGCAGCTCGAGGAGGCAGTCGAGCGCGGCGCCGCGGTGCTCGCCGTGTGCGGCGGCTACCAGCTCCTCGGGCGCTTCTACCGCGACCGCTCGGGAGCCGAGCTTCCCGGCGCCGGTGTCTTCGACCACCATACGGTCGCCGGCGAGCGCCGCATGATCGGTGACGTCCTGCTCGAATGCGAGCTCGAGCCGGGGGAGCGGCGAACGCTCGCAGGCTTCGAGAACCACGCCGGGCGCACGATCCTCGGGGCGACGGGCGAGCCGCTCGGGCGTGTCCTCGCGGGGTTCGGGAACGACGGCGAGAGCGGCTACGAAGGGTGCAGGCGGGGTCGCGTGCTCGGCACCTACCTCCACGGGCCGCTCTTGCCGCGGAACCCCTGGCTCGCCGACTGGCTCCTCGCGCAGGCGCTCGCGCGCCGCCACGGCGAGCCGCCGGAGCTCGAGCCGCTTCCGGACGACGTCGAAGCCCATGCTCACGCGGTCGCGGCGGAGCGCGCGTACGCCCGCGGCGGCCGTCACGAAACGCCCCAGCGTCGGTCTCACCGCGCCCAGAGGGCGCCCAGGTAGACGGTCGGGTCGCCCGGCTGCCAGCGCGCGAGGAAGCGCTGGATCGGCGGATGGAGCGCGATCGTCGTCAGCTCGTCGCGTCCGAAGAGGCGGTGCCCGCGCACCGCCTCGTCCTCGGAGCCGACGTCCTCCAGCGAGCGCTCGTCCAGGCTCGCGGCGAAGAGGATATGGACGACGTGCTTGGCCTGCAGCGTCCAGTCCGGCGAAATCGACTCGACGACTGCGACCGGGCCCTCGAGCGCGACGTCATCGCCAAGGCGCACCTCCTCCCTCAGCTCGCGTCGGAGCGCCTCTGTCAGCGTTTCGCCGTAGTGGACGCCTCCACCCGGAAGCATCCAGTACGTCTGGCTCCGCTTTTCCTGTCGAATCAAGAGGGTGCGATCGGCGCGCCGGAGGATCGCGCAGACCCGAATGCGGGGCTCGGTCACCGGTGCACCGCGGCCGACGACCCAAACCCCCGTTCGCCGCGCTCGCTCGTTGGCAGCTCCTCGACCTCGCGAACCTCGACGGACGGGACGGCGAGTACGACGAGTTGGGCGATCCGCTCGCCCGGCTCAGCGACGAACGTCTCGCGCCGATCCGTGTTCAGCAGGACGACCTTGATCTCGCCGCGATAGCCCGCATCGACGAGGCCCGGTGAGTTCACGACCGCGACACCGTGCCGCGCGGCGAGGCCCGAGCGCGGCTGGACGAAGCCGGCGTACCCGTCGGGGATCGCGACGGCGAGCCCCGTCGAGACGACGGCGCGCTCGCCTGGGCCGAGCTCGACCCGCTCGCACGTCGCGAGGTCGAGGCCCGCGTCGCCCGCGTACGCGCGCTCCGGCACCCGCGCATCGGGGTGCAGGCGAACGACGGGCAGCTCGGTCACGCGCGCTCGGCGTGTGCCTCCGGCTCAACGACGAGGTACGGCGCAAAACGGCCGAGCTCGCTGCGCGGGAGGCGCGCGAGGATGTGGACGCCGTCGGCGCGGTCGACGCGCTCCTCGATCGGCGCGCCGAGCTCGTAGAGCTCGGCCAGCACCCGGCCCTCCGCATACGGGACGACGAGGCGGACAGGCTCGAGACGGTCGACGAGTCGTTCCGCGATCCGTTCGCGCAGCGCCTCGAGCCCCTCCCCCGTCCGCGCCGAGATCTGCACCGCGCCGGGGAACCGGTTCGTGAGGCGGCGGCGGCCGAGCGGGTCGACGGCGTCGATCTTGTTGAGCACGAGCTCGCGTGGGAGACGGTCGGCGCCGATCTCCGCGAGCACGGAGTCGACTGCGCGAACGATCTCGTCGATCCGGCCGTCGCCGACGGATGCGTCGACCACGTGCAGGACGACGTCGGCGAGCAGCGTCTCCTCGAGCGTCGCCGCGAATCCCTCGACGAGCTCGTGCGGAAGCCGGCGGATGAAGCCCACCGTGTCGGTGACGAGGTACCGCCGGCCGTCCTGCTCGAACGCGCGCGTCGTCGGGTCGAGCGTCTCGAAGAGGCGGTCGTTGACCGAGACGTTCGCGTTCGTGAGCGCGTTCAGGAGCGTGGACTTCCCCGCGTTCGTGTAGCCGGCGAGCGCCACGACCGGGACAGCGGCCGCGCTTCGCGCCTTCCGCTGGGTCGCGCGCCGCCGTTCGAGCGCACGCAGGCGCTCCTTCAGGACGCCGATCCGCCGCCGAGCGAGGCGCCGGTCCGTTTCGAGCTGCGACTCCCCGGGACCCCGCGTGCCGATCCCGCCGCCCAACCGCTCGAGATGGCGCCACATCCCCCGCATCCGGGGCAGGTTGTACTCAAGCTGGGCGAGCTCGACTTGCAGCTTTCCCTCCGCGGTCACGGCGTGCTGCGCGAAGATGTCGAGGATGAGCTGGGTGCGGTCGACGACTCGCATCTGGAGCGCGTCCTCGAGCCGGCGCTGTTGGCTCGGGTCGAGGTCGTCGTCGACGACCACCGTCTCGGCGCCGGCCGCAGCGACGCGCTCCTGCAGCTCGGCAAGTTTGCCCTTCCCGACGTACGTCCTCGGGTCGGGCGCGTCTCGATGCTGGACGAGCTCCCCGACCGTCTCGACGCCGGCCGTCCGCATGAGCTCGCGCAGCTCGCCGAGCTCGTCGTCGGGGTCGGCTCGGGACGGGAGGACGGCGACGCAGAACCCACGCTCGGGCTCGGCACCGGGCGAAGGATCGGGCTGGTGCTGAGGCATCCCCGCAGGGATTATGCCGCGGCTCGCCGCGAGTAGCCTTCCGGCGTGACGGACGTCGCAGAGCGGCTCGCCGAGTCGACGCTGGCACTCGTGGACGTCCCGTCGGAGAGCCGGCGCGAGCAGGCGATCGCCGAGCTCGTCGCCGCCCGGATGCCCTGGGAGCCGGCGTACCGCGCGGGCGAGACGCTCTGGTACGAGGCGCCCGGCGCCAACGGCGGGCTCGTCGTCCTCGCCGGCCACCTGGACACCGTTCCGGCACAGGACAACGTTCCCGGCCTGATCGCGGAGGGCCGCGTGCACGGGCTCGGCGCGAGCGACATGAAAGGCGGCTTGGCGGTCATGCTGGAGCTCGCCCGCTGGGTTGCGTCGGCGCGACCGAGCGGCGGCGTGCGACCCGCGTTCCTCTTCTTCCCGCGCGAGGAGCTGCCACAGGAGGAGAGCGCGCTCCCGGACCTCTTCGCCGGCTGCCCGCGCGTCCGCGAGGCCGACCTCGTCGTGCTCCTCGAGCCAACCGACAACGAGCTCCACGTCGGATGCCTCGGAAACCTGACCGCCGAGCTCGTGTTCCACGGCGAGAGCGCTCACTCGGCTCGTCCGTGGGAGGGCGTGAACGCGGTCGAGCGGGCGGTCGCAGGCCTCGCGCGCTTGCTGCCCGTTCCGCCGCGCACGATCGAGGTCGGCAGGCTTCCGTTCGTCGAGGTCGTTAGCGCGACGCGGATCGACGGCGGAATTGCCGCGAACGTGGTGCCTGACCGGGCGTCGTGTCTCCTCAACTACCGCTACGCGCCCGGTCGCGCACCCGCGGAAGCGGAGGCGCACATCCGGGCGCTCGCGGAGGCGGCGGGCGGGGACGAGGTCGCGATCCGGGGAAACTCCCAGCCGGCACCCGTCGTCGCGGACGCTCCGCTCGTCCGCCGGCTCCGCGAGACGGGTCACTTCGACGTCGCGCCCAAGCAGGCGTGGACCCCGGTCGCCGAGTTCGCCGCCGTGGGTCTCGACGCCGTCAACTTGGGCCCGGGCGCAACCCGCTTCGCGCACCGGCGCGACGAGCAGGTCGAGATCACGGCGCTCGTTCGAACGTACGAGGCGCTGCAGCGCTTCGTCTCTTCCCGCGAAGACAGCGCTCTACGATCCCGGTGATGCGCCTCTCCCCAGTCCTCGCGGCGCAGGCGACCTATCCGTTCATCCGCCTCGACGAGGCTAAGCGGCGCGCCGTCGCGCGCGGCATCGAGCTCGTCGACTTCGGGATGGGCGACCCACGCGAGCGCACCGACCCCAGGATCCAGAAGGCACTCGTCGATGCGCTTCCGCTCACCCAGGGGTACCCCCGCGCACACGGCCTTCCCGAGCTCCGCGAGGCGATCGCGCGCTGGGTCACGCGGCGCTTCGGGGTGGCGCTCGATCCCGAGCGGGAGGTGATCCCGACCTACGGATCCAAGGAGGCGATCTTCACCTTCGCGCAGCTCGTCGTCGAGCCGGACGGCGAGCGAAACGTGGTCGTGACGACGGAGCCGGGCTACCCGGTTCCCGAGCGTGGAGCGGCGTTCGCCCATGCGGAAGTCGTCCGGCTTCCGCTTCGCGAGGAGGCCGCGTTCCTCCCCGATCTCGATGCGGTCGACGAGGCCGTCTGGACGCGCGCGGCGGTCGTCTGGGTCAACTATCCGAACAACCCGACCGGCGCCGTCGCGCCGCTTTCGTTCTACCAGCTCCTCGCCGGCCTCGCGGCCGAGCACGGGTTCGTCCTCGCGTCGGACGAGGCGTACAGCGAGCTGTGGTTCGACGAGCCGCCCCCCTCGGCGCTCCAGGCGCGCGCCGACGGGGCGCGGGTCGTCGTCTTCAACAGCCTCAGCAAGCGCTCGTCGATGACGGGGTATCGATCCGGGTTCGCCGCGGGGGACGCCGACGTCGTCGCGGCGCTGCGCGCCTTCCGCCCGAACATGGGCACGGCGCCCCAGGAGTTCGTCCAACGCGCCTCCGTCGTCGCGTGGGACGACGAAGCCCACGTTGAGCGCGCCCGATCCGTCTACACGCGCAAGCGCCGCCTCCTGATCGAGGCACTCGAGCATCGGGGGCTTCGCGTCGCCGGAAGCCGGGCGACGATCTACCTCTGGGTCGAGGTGCCGGCGGGCGAGACGTCGGAGGGTTTTGCAGAGCGCCTGCTCGAGGCAGGCGTCGTCGTCACCCCCGGCTCCTACCTGGGGGAAGCCGGCGAGGGCTACGTCCGCTTCGCGCTCGTCCCGACCGAGGACGACTGCCGCCGCGCAGTCGAGCGCCTCCAGGCTGCTCTGTGAGCGCCCGGCTCGCACGCGAGATCGAGCGGCTCTGGGAGACGCCGCCCGAGCAGGCGGCCGACGGCGTCGAGGCGGTCGAGGAGGCGATCGCGCTGCTCGACCGGGGAGAGGCGCGCGTCGCCGAGCGCGCCGCCGACGGCTGGGTCGTGAACGAGTGGGCGAAGAAAGCAATCCTCCTCCTTTTCCGCCTGCGCGAGATGGAGCCGATCGAGGTCGGCCCGTTCGAGTACCTCGACAAGGTGCCGCTCAAGCGCGACTACGCTCGGAGAGGCGTGCGGGTCGTCCCGCCGGCCGTCGCGCGCTACGGCTCGTTTCTCTCGCCCGGGGTCGTCTTGATGCCGAGCTACGTGAACATCGGCGCATGGGTGGGGCCGCGGACGATGGTCGACACGTGGGCGACGGTCGGCTCGTGCGCGCAAATCGGCGCGGACGTCCACCTGTCCGGCGGGGTCGGGATCGGCGGCGTTCTCGAGCCCCCGCAGGCACGACCGGTGATCATCGAGGACGGTGCGTTCGTGGGCTCGCGCTCGATCGTCGTCGAGGGCGTCGTCGTCGGCGAGCAGGCGGTGCTCGGCGCGAACGTCGTCCTGACCGCGTCGACGGCCGTGATCGACGTCACCGGGCCGGAACCGGTCGAGCACCGCGGCTACGTCCCGCCGCGCTCGGTGGTCATCCCCGGCACTCGCCCCAGGGAGTTCCCGGCCGGCACGTACGCGATCCCCGGAGCGCTGATCATCGGCCAGCGGACAGAGTCGACTGATCTGAAGACGAGCCTCAACGAGGCCCTTCGGACGCACGCCGTTCCGGTCTAACGGAAGACCGTCTCGCCGCGGCAGATCTCCTCGGCGGGTCCGGTCAGGCGGGCACGCAGCTCGCCGTCCAGCTCGACGAGGAGGTCGCCGGCGTGCGAGAACGACACGGTAATCGGGCTTTGGCACCACCCGTTCGCAACCGCCGCGGCGGCTGCAGCGATCGCGCTCGACCCGGACGAGAGCGTGGCGCCCGCCCCGCGCTCCCAGACGGCGACGCGAAGCTCGTGCGGACCGAGGACCCGGACGAGTTGCACGTTGGTCCCGCCCGGAAACCGCGGGTCGTCCTGGAAGACCGGTCCGTAGAACCGGGCGTCGATCTCGTCGAAATCAAGGCGCAGGACGGCGTGCTGGTTGCCGAGCGAGACGGGCGTGAAGGAGAGCGGCTCGCCGTGCAGTTCGAGGACGTCGGGTGGGCCGACGTTGACCGCGCCCACGTTCAGTTCGATGTCCTCGTCGCGGAGCCGCGCCTCCACCTCGCGCTCGCCGACGCGCAGGCGAACTGAGTCCGCATCGACGACGTCCGCGAGCCACCGCGCGGCGATCCGCGCACCGTTCCCGGAAAACTCCGCCGTGGAGCCGTCGGAGTTCCAGATCGCGACGTCGGCGGCGGCGCCCTCCCCGCGAACGACCTCGACGACGCCGTCGGCCCCGATGCCGAAGTGGACGTCGCAGAGGCGGCGGGCGAGATCGGCCGTCAGCTCACGCCCGACCTCAGACCGCTCGACGAGCAGGTAGGCGTTGCCGAGCGCGTGCCATTTCGAGAACCTCATCGGCGACCTCCGCGGCGGAGCGGTCGCCGCGAACGGTAACGAGGTCGGGGACGCGGCGCATCCATCTCCGTTGATACGCCGCGTACCTCCGCGTTCGGAGGACGATCGCCTCGATCGCCTCGTCGCGCGGAAGCTCGGCGACGTCGCGCAGGCCGTGGATCGCTGCCGCGGTTCGCGAGAGTGGCCGCGTGAGCGCGTGGCGAACCTCCTCCTCGACGCCGCGCTCGAACATCGTCCGCGTCCGTGCTTCGATCCGCCGCCAGAGCTCCGTCCGCGGGATCTCGAGCCCGACGACGAGCGTCGGGTGGCGCGTGTCGGCGGCCCAGAGCCGGTCGTCGCGCCGCCGCAGGGAGCTCCCCGCCTCGACCAGCTCGAGCGCGCGAACGACGCGGCGGCGATCGTGTGGGTGGACTGCCGCGGCCGCGGCCACGTCGCGCTCGCGCAGGAGCTCGTGGGCGCGGTCGGGCCCGACCCGGTCATAGAGGGCGTCGAAATGCGCGCGCACCTCGGGCGGCGGCGGCGGAGGCAGGTCGAGCGAGGCGAGCGCGGCGCGGAGGTAGAGGCCGGTACCGCCGACCACGACGGGCATCCGGCCGCGCTCCAGGATCGCGTCGATCGTCGGGTGGGCGAGCCGCTGGTACTCGCCGACCGAGCCCTCGTGATCGAGCGGCCAGATCCCGACGAGGCGCGTCGGGAACGAGGACTGGTTCGTCAGGATCGGCAAGCCTCGGTAGACCTGCATCGCGTCCGCCGACACGAGGTCGGCGGGGATTCGTGCGGCCAAAGCTTCGGCGACGTCGGACTTCCCCGAGGCCGTCGGCCCGAAGATGGCGATCACGCGCGGACGCAACGAGGCATCCATCTCGTCCACTGTAGGCGCTCGCCTGCCCCTGTTCGCGCCGATCGCCGCGAACGCGGTCTCGCTTGTCCGGTCGCCATGGTGACGCTCTTCGTGATCGGCCTCGCCGCCGGCGCGCCGAACCCCGATCGCAGACGTCCGCCAGAAGCGCACGCCGCACGAGCTCACACCGTCGTCCTTCGGTGCCCCATCGCGAGCGGGTCTCCTCGCGCTCCGGGCAGCGGTGAGCCGCGCAGGTCGAACGTCCGGCTACGCGGCAGCGAGAGTGGCTGCGCGGCCGCCAAGCGTCGTCGACGTCGCGGCATCGATCCGTACGTCCACCAGCTCGCCGAGTCGCGCGGTCCCCGTGAAATTGACGGTCGTGTTTCGACGCGTTCGCCCGCGCAGCTTGGCCGGGTCGGTCCGGCTCGGCCCCTCGACGAGGACCTCCTCGACGAGCCCGACCCGCTCGGCATTGCGCTCCGCCGCGATCCGCTGCACGAGATCGACGAGCCGCGCGAGCCGCTCACGTTTCACCTCGTCCGTAACCTGATCGGGCATCGCCGCCGCTTCCGTCCCGCGCCGGGGCGAGTAGATGAACGTGAACGCGCTGTCGTAGCGGACGCGCTGGACGACCGCGAGCGTCTCGCGAAAGTCCGCCTCGGTCTCGCCCGGGAAGCCGACGATGATGTCGGTCCCCAGGGCGAGGTCGGGAATCGCGGCGCGGAGACGATCCACCAGGCGCACGTAGCGGTCGGGGTCGTACGTGCGCCGCATCGCCTTCAGGATGCGGCTGGAGCCCGACTGAAGCGGGAGGTGGACGTGCTCGCAGACCGCCTCGCACTCGGCAATCGCAGCGATCACCGGCTCGCGAAAGTCCTTGGGGTGCGGGCTCGTGAACCGGATCCGGTCGATCCCGTCGACCGCGTCGCACGCCCGCAGGAGCTCGCCGAACTCGGTCTTGAGGTCGGGCGTCAGGTCGCGCCCCCAGGAGTTCACGTTCTGGCCGAGGAGCGTTACCTCCTTGACGCCTTCGCGGGCGAGCCGCGACACCTCCGCGACGATCTCGCCCGGCCGCCGGCTTACCTCACGGCCGCGTACGGCGGGGACGATGCAGTAGGCGCACTTCGAGTTGCAGCCCATCGAGACCTGTACCCACGCCTGAAAGGGGCGCTCGCGATGCATGGGGAGATCGCCCGCGAACGCGCGCTCCTCGAGGCCGAAGCGCCCGCGCGCGACCCCGAGGCCCCCGGCCCCGATCCACTCGGCAAGGTGCGGGATCGAGCCCGGCCCGAACGCCACGTCGACGTACGGGTAGAGCTGGAAGAGCCGCTCGCGCTGCGCCTCGGCGTAGCAACCGCCGACCGCGATCACCTTCTCGGGATCCGCGTCCTTCAAAGCCTTCGCCTGGGCGAGGTGCGCGGCGAAGCGCTGGTCGGGCTTTTCGCGGATCGTGCAGGTGTTGAAGACGATCACGTCCGCCTCCGCCTGAGCGGGCACCTCGCCGAGCCCGAGCGACTCGAGCATCCCCTTGATCCGCTCGGAGTCGTGGGCGTTCATCTGGCACCCGAACGTCGTTACGTGGTAGCGCTTCATCGAACCCGGAAAACGCGCCGCATTTCCGGGAGAGGATAGCCACGCCGCGGCGCGCTCCCGCTTGGACCGAGGCGATCGGCCGCCGAAGCCGGGCTTCGCCCGGCGAGGCGCGCTGCGGCGTTCTTGGCGCGCGAAGAAGGAGCGCGCCGACGGGAACCCATGCGGTTGCTCCGTTCCCGGGCCGGTTCTATTTCGCGTATTCGGTGGCGCGGCTCTCTCGGATCACCGTCACCTTGATCTGACCCGGGTACTCGAGCTGGTCCTCGATCTCGCGCGCGATCTCGTGCGAGAGGAGCGCCGCCTCGTCGTCGTCGACCTCGCCCGGCTTCACCATGACGCGGATCTCGCGCCCTGCCTGGAGCGCGAAGACCCGCTCGACGCCACGCTTCGCCGATGCGATCTCCTCGAGCGTCTCGAGCCGCTTGATGTAGTTCTCGAGGCTCTCGCCGCGCGCGCCCGGCCGCGAGGCCGAGATCGCGTCCGCGGCGATCACGAGGACCGCCTCGACGGTCTGCGGCTGCACCTCGTAGTGGTGTGCCTCGATCGCGTGGACGACGTGCTGCGACTCGCCGAATTTGCGGGCCTGCGCGGCCGAGATGAGCGCGTGCGAGCCCTCCACCTCGTGCGTGAGAGCCTTCCCGACGTCGTGGAGGAGCGCGGCGCGCTTCGCGGTCTTCGAGCTCGCGCCCAGCTCGGCGGCCATGATGCCGGCCAGGTGAGCACACTCGAGCGAGTGCTTGAGGATGTTCTGCCCGTAGCTCGTCCGGTAGCGCAGGCGCCCGAGCAGCTTCACGAGCTCCTCGTGCATCGACCCGATGTTCGCCTCGAAGACGGCCTGTTCGCCGACCTGGTGGATGTGCTCGTCGATCTCTGCCTTCGACTGGTAGTACATCTCCTCGATCCGGGCCGGGTGGATGCGTCCGTCCTCGACGAGCTTCTGCAGCGTCAGCTTCGCGACCTCGCGCCGAACGCCGTCGAACGACGAGAGGACGACGGCCTGCGGCGTGTCGTCGATGATGAAGTCGACGCCGGTCAGGTTCTCGAGCGCGCGGATGTTCCGCCCCTCGCGACCGATGATCCGCCCCTTCATGTCGTCGGAGGGAAGCTCGACGAGGGACACCGTCGTCTCGGCGGCATGGCTCGCGGCGACGCGCTGGAGCGCGTCCGCGACCAGGTTCCGCGCGCGACGCCTCGCCTCGGACTGCGCCTCCTCCTCCGCGAGACGCACCATGCGCGCCATCTCGTGGCGGACGAGCTCCTCGGTCCGCTCGAGGAGCTGTCGCTTCGCATCCGCACTCGTGAGCCCGGCTACGCGCTCGAGCTCGCGGACCTCTGCGTCCTTCGCCGCCTTCAGCTCCTCCTGGAGCTGCCTGACGTGCGTCTCGCGGTCCGCGAGCGACTGCTCGCGCCGCTCGACCTCCGTGAGCTTGCGATCGATCTCGCCTTCCTTCGCCGCGATCCGCTCCTCGATCTTGATCGACTCGGCGCGGCGCGCGGTGAGCTCCTGCTCGGCGTCGGCACGCAGCCGCAGCGCCTCCTCCTTCGCCTCCACCTGCGCCTCGCGGCGAATCGCTTCCGCCGCGCGGCGTGCGTCTGCGGTGACGCGCTCGACGTCCGTCTGCGCGGCCGAGAACCTTCGCGCCAAGAAGAGGCGAGATCCGGCGACGACGCCGAGGAGCACGCCGAGGACGACGCCCGCGACGAGCATTCCGATCTCAACCAGCATTGCTCGCTCCTACGTTCAGCCCGTAGGAACGGCCGTTTTCGGGGAATCGGGTGCGAGCAGGCGGGACGCTTCGCAGCGCGTCCTACCGTCTTGCCGTTGAGACCCTCCGTCTACTCGCTGACCTGTTCATCGTTCGGTCTACCGCGTTTTCGATCCGGTTCGCTTCCGATTCGGCGAAAAGCCGTTCCCTTGCAGGCGTTTTAGTGTCGCGTGTGTTTCGTATCCTAGCCCGTCGACGCCCGACTAGTCCAGCCCCCCGAGGAGCGACTCGGCCGTCTCGTCGGCGAAGCCACGCCGAGCGAGGAGCCGCGCCGCCCGGCGAGCGTCGGGCTCCCGGCCGACGAGCGCCCGCGCCCGCGGTAGCTCGGGGTCGAGCGCGGCGAGCGCGCCGCGCACGTCCATCTCGTCGAACCCATCTGCTTCGAGGCGCGCCGCGACGGCCTCGTCGCCCCAGCCCCGCGCCGCAAGCACCTCCGCGCGGGCCCGTGCGGCGCGCGCGTCGTCCGCGACGCCCGCGCGCCGGAGCCCGGCGAGCACGCTCGCGGCGACCGGCTGGGCGACGTCCGCACGCCGCAGCCGCTCTTCCAGCCGGCGCGACGAGACGTCTCCCTGCGCGAGCGCGCGACCGGCGACGTCGAGGGCCCGCGCCCGCGCGAGCTCGCGACGAACGCGTCGAAGCGCCGGGCGGTCGAGCTCGAGCCCCGGCGCGAGCCCCGCGCGAACGACGACGTCGGCAGGGACGGTCCGCCACGGACGGCCGTCAACCTCGAGCACGATCCGCCCGGACCCTACCCGCCGCATCGCGGTTAGCTCCGGCAGCCGGCCCCTACCGCGTCGCGACCTCGGTCGCCTCGGAAGCTGCGCCGCTCTCCGCCTTCCCGGCCGCGGATCTGCCGTTCGCAGAGACGTCCTCGCCCTCGGCGGCCGGGAGAAGGCGGGACGAGACGACCGCGTCGGCGCCGACCTGCGCCTGCACGGCCCGCAGGATCTCCTGTGTCACGTCGGGGTGCTCGCGCAGGAACGCTGTTGCGTTCTGGCGACCCTGTCCGAGCCGCTCGTCGCCGTACGAGAAGTAGGAGCCCGACTTCTGGACGATCTTCCGCTCGAGCGCCGTGTCGAGGACGCTCCCCTCCCACGAGATCCCGTCGCCGTAGATGATGTCGAACTCGGCCTGCTTGAAGGGCGGCGCGACCTTGTTCTTCACGACCTTGACGCGGACGCGATTTCCGATCGCCTCCACGCCCTCCTTCAACGTCTCGATCCGGCGGATGTCCAGGCGGATCGAGGAGTAGAACTTGAGCGCCCGGCCGCCCGGGGTCGTCTCCGGGTTGCCGAACATGACCCCGATCTTCTCGCGAAGCTGGTTCGTGAAGATCGCCACCGTGCCCGTCTTGTTGAGCGTCCCGGCCAGCTTGCGAAGGGCCTGGCTCATCAGCCGTGCCTGGAGCCCGACGTGGCTGTCCCCCATCTCCCCCTCGATCTCGGCGCGGGGCGTCAGCGCTGCGACCGAGTCGACGGCGACGACGTCGAGGGCACCTGAGCGAATGAGGAGCTCGGCGATCTCGAGCGCCTGTTCACCGTGGTCGGGCTGAGAGACGAGGAGGTCGTCGATGTCGACGCCGATCCGCCGCGCGTAGCTCGGGTCCATCGCGTGCTCGGCGTCGACGAACGCGCAGATACCGCCGCGCCGCTGCGCCTCGGCGATCACGTGGTAGACGAGCGTCGTCTTCCCGGACGACTCGGGGCCGAAGATCTCGATGATCCGTCCGCGGGGGAGACCGCCGACGCCAAGCGCGAGGTCGAGCGAGAGCGATCCCGTCGAGATCGAGGGAATGGCGACCTGCGCCTGGTCGCTCATCTTCATAACGGAGCCCTTGCCGTACTGCCGCTCGATCTGGCTGATCGCGGCGTCGAGTGCCTGCTCTCGGTCCACGTGCCTACCCTCCTAGCGGAACGGATTCACGAATCTCGTACTGCGCACCCGCCCGTCGCAGCACCGAATGATAGAGAGCGACCTCGGACGGACTGACCAGCCCGAGGTCGGGCGGATCCGGCCGAAGGCGGGGCGGTCGGCGGAAGCGGACGACGGTGACGTGCGGAAGCCACGGTCGCGTCTCGGGCTCGTACACGCCCAGTCGCTCGAGGCGGGCGGCGAGGTCGCCGGCGAGGCGGGTGGCGTGCCCGCCGTCGTCCTCGAAGACGAGCATCCCGACGTTTCGCGTCTCCCGGTAGCGCGCGGCCCGAAGGGCGGGGCGGCGGGCTCTCCCGGCCGCGCCGCGGAGCTCCGCGGCGATCCCGGCCACCTCCTCCGCGGGGCGGTGCCCGAGGAAGGCGAGCGTGACGTGGAGGTTCGCGGCCGGGACGGTCCGCACGTCGCGCCCGCCGGCGAGCACCTCGCTTCGCCAGGCGACGAGGCGCTCGACGACGCTTCCGGGGAGCGGAAGCGCGAGGAAGAGACGGAGGCGTTCACCGCCTTCCACGGTAGGCGGCGTGGGCGCGCAGACCGTGCGCGGAACGGGTCAGAAGCACGCGAAGGAGATGCAAAGCGGCGACGGTCGCGCGCGCCCGGATCTCGGTTCGCTCGCCGGGGAGTCGAAATTCTCGCGCGAGCTCGCCCTCGGGCGAGACGGCATGGAGGAAGACGAGCCCGACCGGCTTCGCCGGCGTGCCGCCCCCGGGCCCCGCGACGCCCGTCACCGCGAGCGCCACGTCCGCCCCGAGCACGTCGCGAACGCCGTGGGCCATCGCCCGCGCGGCCTCGGCGGAGACGGCGCCGTGAGCGATGAGGACCTCCTCGGGGACGCCGACCGCGCCCGCCTTGACGTCGTTCGCGTACGCGACGACGCCGCCGACGTAGACGTCGCTCGCCCCGGGAACGTCCTTCAGGCGGGCGCCGACGAGCCCGCCCGTGCACGACTCCGCCGTCGCGAGCGCGAGGCGGAGCGCGCGGCAGTGCTCGAGGACGAGCTCTGCGACGTTCCGCTCGTCCTCCGCGAAGAGGTCGTCCCCGAAACGGGCTCGGAGCGCCTTCACGAGCGAATCGGCACGCGGCGCGGCGCCGGCGGGCGCGAACACGTCCACCTGGATCTCGAGGTCGGCGGCGCAGACCGTCACCTCGAGCCCGCCGGTCTCGCCGCCCGCCTCGTCGAGCGCGCGTGCGACGGCCGACTCGCTTGGCCCGAAGAAGCGAAGGACGCGATGCTCGCGGCGCGCGGCACGCGCCAGGACGCGCCGGACCGGCTCGCTTGCGAGCGCCGCCGGCCAGAGACGCCGCAGCTCGGCGGGCGGCCCCGGCAGCGCGACGGCGACGGCACCCGCGTGCTCGAGGACGAGCG
Source organism: Gaiellaceae bacterium (assembly GCA_036259875.1). Taxonomy (GTDB): domain Bacteria; phylum Actinomycetota; class Thermoleophilia; order Gaiellales; family Gaiellaceae; genus DATAAZ01. The sequence goes on along the minus strand of DATAAZ010000026.1, from coordinate 73,243 downwards.
CGGGCGCCGTGCCGGCCAAGCCCAGCGAGACGGCGCCTTCGGGAAGGGAGGCCTGCTTGCGAACACCGGCGGCGAAGTCCGCGTACGGACGGGTGAGCCGCTCCGCGATCCCGCGCGCGACGGCTTCGATCTCGCGCGCGAGCGCGGCATCGACGACGACGCGCTTCCCGGTCACGTGGGCGAGGAGCTCGACCGTTCGGTCGTCGTGCGTCGGCCCCAGGCCGCCGGACACGATGCAGAGGTCGGCTGCGAGCGCCTCGCGAAGGGCGGTTTCCAGCTCGTCGACACGGTCGCCGACGAGGGCGAGCCGCGAAGGCTCGAGTCCGAGCCGCGTAAGCTCGCGCGCGAGGAACGCTCCGTTCGCGTCCGCCTTCGCCCCGCGAACGAGCTCGCTTCCGGTGAGGAGGACCGCGGCCCGCGGCCGGTCGGTCAACCGAGCTCGGTGGCGCCGCGGGAGGTCACGCTGACGGTGGTCGCTCCGGCGGGGAGCCGGACGCGCCGGCCGTCCACCGTCACCTGCAGGCTCGCGCAGGGCCTGCCCGGGAAGTGGAGTGAGAACCGGCGGCCAATCCAGCGTTGCCGCTCGCCCTTGCGAAGCGTTCCGGCGATCAGCGTCTCGCCGGTCGCCCTCCCGGCGCGCACCGTGATTCGACATGGCGCCCGCGCCGCCCGGAGCTCGAGCGTCATCGACGCAGCCGCCGCGGGAGGCGTCGCCTGCCCCGCCGCCTCGCCGGACGGCCGGGCCGGCTCCCCGTCCCTGAACGCGAAGGCGACGACGAAGAGGATGGCGACGGCGACGATCCCCGCGAGCGCGACGACGACGAAGCTCGACTCTCCCGGCCGGCCGCGCGGGCGGCGGGCGGGCGGCGCGCTCGCCACGAGCGGCTCCTCGGACGCGGCGAAGCGCGAGTTGAACTCGTCGACGTAGAGCTGACCGTCGAGCCCGAGGTACTCCGCGTACGTCCGGAGGAAGCCCTTGACGTACGTCTCCGCGGGCAGGACGTCGAAACGCTCGTCCTCGAGCGCTTGCAGGTACTTCGCACGGATCTTCGTGTCGTCCTCGACACGGGCGAGGTCGAGGCCCTGCCGGAGCCTTGCTTCCCGCAGGCTGTTACCGATCTCGAACACTACGTCCCCACTTCCGGGGGTCGGTGAGGGCGCTGCGCTCCCTCACGGCGGCGGTCAGAGTCGGGGATTGTAGCCCCTGCCTCGCACGGATCACCACGGAGCGCGTGTGAGTCCGTCGGTCGCGACGAGAACGCCGAAGACGGCGAGCGCGAGCGCGGCGGTCGCCACGACGAGAAGGATGAGGATCCCGATCCCCCGCGCGGTGCGCGCGAGCCCGTCGCCCCCCGCGCGGCCGAGCGTTCGCTGGTGGACGGCGCGCGCGCGGGTCGCGAGCGCGAGCGCGAAGAACGCGAGGAGCCCGGCTACGGGGACGGCCGTCGCCGCCTCGAACCAGCTGATCTCCGGGAGCTCGCGCGCCGCGTAGGCGGCCGCCGCGAGGATCCCGAGGGCAAGGAGGGCGAGCAGGAAGGACGACACGGCGCTGACGTTCCGCACGGGCACGCCCCCGACTGTAGCCCTACTGCTTGACGTACGGGCGGCCGACGGCCGCCGGCGGGACCGAGCGGCCGATCAGCCCCACGAGCGCGACGAGCGTGAGCACGTACGGGAGCGTCGAGATGAGGCTGGCCGAGACATCCGCCTCTCGCTGGAGCGGGATCGCGAGCGCAAACCCGAACCCGAAGAGAAGCGTCGCCGCAAACGCCCACCCCGGTCGCCACTTCCCGAAGATCACCGCCGCGAGCGCGATGAACCCGCGCCCGCTCGTCATGTTCTCCGCGAACGTGCCTACGAATCCGAGGGAGAGAAACGCGCCGCCGAGAGCGGCCAGGACCCCGGACAGGATCACCGCCGCGTAGCGGACGCCGTACACCGAGATGCCCACGGTCTCGGCCGCCCTCGGATGCTCGCCGACGGAGCGGATGCGAAGGCCGATCGGCGTCTTGAAGAGGACGATGTACGACAGGATCACGACCCCGAACAGGACCCACACCAAGAGGTTGAGAGACCCGAACACGTCGCCGAGAAAGTCGCCCACGACGGGGACGTCGTACAGGAATCGGAGCTCGACGTCGGGCACGCGCGAGACGTCGTCCTGGATCCCGCCGGGGTAGAGCTCGCTGAAGAGGAAGCCGGTCAGGCCGAGCGCGAGGAGGTTCACGGCGAATCCGCTGACGATCTGGTCGGCGCGCAAATGGATCGAGAAGAACGCGTGGACGAGCGCGAGCAGGCCGCCGAACACCATCGCCGTCAGGATCCCGACGACCCAGGTTCCGCTCCAGAGCGCCCCCAAGATCGCGAAGAAGGCGCCTACGAGCATCATCCCTTCGAGGCCGATGTTCACGACGCCGGAGCGTTCGGAAAAGATGCCGCCGATCGCGGCAAACGCGAGCGGGGTCGCGAAGCGGAGCGTGGCGGCGAAAAGCCCGGCTGTGAGGACGTTGTTGATCGTGTCCACGTCCCGGCTTTGCAGCCAGAGCGCCGCGAGCGCGCCGGCGATGCCGACGGCTACCGCCCACAAGCCGAGCTTCTTCTCGCCGCGTGGGATAACGGCAATGCCGCACGCGACCGCGGCCATCCCCAGCGCGACCGGAACGCCGACGGCGCGCACGGTCCACGGCGGTGCCGCAATCCAGAACGCCAGGAGCCCGAAGGCGACGCCCGCGACCGCGAGCGAGCGCGGCTCTGCAAGCCGGCGCAACCCGTTCTGCGCAACGGCGCCGCGAGCGTGGGCGGTCACGCCGGAAGCTCCTCCTTGGCGCTACGACGCCCGGGGAGCAACCGCCGTAGGCGCCACGCGTAGACGACCAGCACCTCGGCTCCGACGAAGAAGATGACGAGCGCCTGGATCATCGTCGCGAGGTCGCTCGCGAGCGCGGGGTTGAAGACCTCCGGATCGAGCTGGCGGCTCGAGGTCCCCACCTGGAGGGCGGCGAAGAGGAGCGCGGCGAACAGGATTCCCACCGCCTTGTTCCGCCCGAGGAGCGCGACGGCGATGCCGGTGAAACCCACCTGGTTCGTGAAGAAGTCGCTCGTGCTGATCGCGTGCCTGAACCCGAGGATGTCGAGCGAGCCCGCGAGACCGGCGAAGGCGCCGGAGATCGCGAGCGCGAGAAAGTAGTTCCTCGCGACAGAGATTCCTCCGTAGCGGGCGGCCTCCGGGTTGAACCCGACCGCTCGGATCTCAAACCCGAGCGTCGTCCGGTTGAGGAGGAAGTGGTAGACGACGACCGCGACAAGCGCGACGAAGATGCCGGCGTGGAGCGCCTGGAGGCGGCCCCAGATTTCCGGAATGTGAGCCGACTCGAAGACCTCGAACGACCGCGGAAGCGCGGGCTGACCACCCTGGAGCGGACCGCCCCGCTCGAAGAGGTAGATCCCGCCGTAGATCGCGATCCAGTTCAGCATGATCGTCGAGATCACCTCGTGAGCCCCGACGGTCGCCTTGAGGACGCCGGCGATTCCGCCCCAGATCGCGCCCGCGAGGATCCCCCCGACGACCGCGAGAACGACGTGGACGGGCCGTGGCGTGCCCTCGAAGTGCGTCCCGATCCACAGCGCCGCGATCAATCCGACCCAGTACTGACCCTGGCCGCCGATGTTGAAGAGCCCTGACCGGAACGCGAACGCGACGGCGACCGCCGTCAGCATGAGCGGCGTCATGACGAGCAGCGTCTGCTGGAGGTCGCGGGCGGCGGCTGTTCGGTCGTCGCCCTGCACCCACGGAAGGAACCAGCTCAGCCCCGTCCCCTCGAAGATCGCCTTGTAGGCGCTGAGGGGATTACTTCCGGCGATGAGGACGACGAGCCCGCCGATCACGAAGGCGAGGATGGTGGCCGCGATCGGCGTGATGATCCCGCCGGCCCGCGTTGCGAACCATTGCGTGAGCGTCGCCGGGGCGGTGGCGTCCGGGTCGTGCGCCATCGCGGGCTGCTAGGCGGCCTCTCGCCGCCCGCCGGTCATCGCGATGCCGAGCTCCTGCTCGGAGACGTCCGGTGCGTACTCGCCGACGATGCGGCCCTCGTACATGACGAGGATCCGGTCGGCGAGCGAGAGAATCTCGTCGAGCTCGAGCGAGATGAGGAGGATCGCCTTGCCCTCGTCGCGTTCTTGAACGAGGCGCTTGTGAACGAACTCGATCGCGCCGACGTCAACGCCGCGCGTCGGCTGCGCGGCAACCAGGACGCGCGGGTCGCGTGATATCTCACGGGCGACGACGACCTTCTGCTGGTTCCCGCCCGAGAGCGCCGCCGCCACCGTCTCGGGGCCGCCGCCGCGCACGTCGAACGCGCGCAGGCACTCCCGCGCGCGCTCGATCATCCGGCGCGGGTAGAGCCAGCCCCAGCGGGAGTCGGGCGGCTTCCGGAAGTCGTGGAGCGCGATGTTCTCGGCGAGGCTGAAGTCGAGCACCAGCCCGCGGAGCTGGCGGTCCTCCGGGATATGGCCGAGCCCCGCGTCGAGACGCTCGCGGGCGCCCTCGCTCGTCACGTCGTTGCCGCCGACGCGGATCCTGCCGCCCGCGGGCTTCCGGAGCCCCGCGATCGCGTCGATCAGCTCCGATTGGCCGTTCCCATCGACGCCCGCGATTCCAACGATCTCTGCGGCGCGGACGTCGAACGATACGCCTCGCACTGCCTCGAGGCCTCGTTCGTCGAGGACGACGAGGTCTTCGACGCTGAGCAGCGGCTCCCGCGGCCGGGCGGGAGACTTCTCGACGCGAAGGACGACATCCCGTCCGACCATCAGCCGTGCAAGGCCTCCTTCGGTCGCACCCTCACGGGGGACCGTGTCGACCCTCCGGCCCCGGCGGAGGACGGTGATCCGGTCGGCGATCTCGAGCACCTCGTTCAGCTTGTGGCTGATGAAGACGATCGATTTTCCTTGCTCCGTGAGCGAGCGAATGATCGCGAAGAGCTCGGCCGCCTCCTGGGGTGTCAGGACGGCCGTCGGCTCGTCGAGGATGAGGATCTCGGCGCCGCGGTAGAGGGCCTTCAGGATCTCGACGCGCTGCTGTTGCCCGACGCCGATCCGGTCCACCGTCGCCTCCGGTCGGACAGCGAGCCCGTAGTCGCGCGAGAGCTTCGACACCCGCTCCTCCGCGGCCTTGAGGTCGAGGAGCGGTCCCTTCGTGGGCTCGGTCGCGAGGACGATGTTCTCCGCGACGGTCATCACCGGGATCAGCATGAAATGCTGGTGCACCATCCCGATCCCGAGCCGGATCGCGTCGCTCGGAGAGTTGATTCGTACCGGCCGCCCCTCGAGCCGGATCTCGCCGTCATCGGGGTGGTAGAGGCCGTACAGGATGTTCACCAGCGTCGACTTGCCGGCGCCGTTCTCGCCGAGGAGCGCATGGACCTCGCCGCGCCGTAGATCCAAGTCGACGCGGTCGTTCGCGACCACGCCGGGAAACCGCTTCGTGATCCCCTTCAGCTCGAGAAGCGAAGCGTCTTCCATCGTCGCGAAGGGTAAAGGGGCGGGCGTCGGCCCGCCCCTTTTTACGCCTACTTGCCCAGCTCCGCGGGCGGGTCGATCTCTCCGCTGATCAGCTTCTCCTGCGCCGCGGCGACCGCATCGCGGACGTTCTGCGGGACCGCGTCGGCGAAGGGGGCGAGGAGGTCGGCCTCCGGGTAATCCTGGACGCTGAACACGAGGTTCTGGCCGCCTTCGAACCTGCCCTCTTGCGCCCGCTGGATCACGTCGAAGACGGATGTTTCAAGCGGCTTCAGGGCGCTCGTGATGACACAGTCGCCCGCTGCGGACTGGTCGGCGTCCACGCCGATCGCCATCTTCCCCTCCTCGCACGCGGCGTCGATCGCGCCGAGGCCGCACTTGCCCGCCACCTGGAAGACGATGTCCGAGCCCTGCCGGATCTGGTCAAGAGCGATCTCCTTGCACTTCGCCGGGTCGACGAAGTCTTGCGAGTACTGGTTCAGCATCTTGACGCTCGGCTTCGTGTCCTTGATCGCCTGCTGAAAGCCGGCGATCCAGTTGTCGACGGGCGGGATCTTCTCGCCGCCGACGGTCGAGACGGTTCCCGTCTTCGTCATCATCGCGGCGACGATCCCCGCCAGGTATCCCGGCTCCTCCGAGGGGTAGATGAGCCCCAGCGTGTTGGGTCGAACGCACGGCGGGTCGGGATCTTCCCCGCAGTCCGGCTCTTCGCCGTAGAAGTTGTCAACGCCGGCGAAGTTGACCTCCGTGTACTCCGCGGCAGCTTCACTGACGGAATGACCGAGGAGGAACCCGACCGCGACGACCAGGTTGCTGCCGTCCTCCGCCGCCGCCGTCAGGTTCGGGAGGTAGTCGTCCGCGGATCTCGACTCGTAGACGCGACCGTCGACGCTGAGCTCCTCCTCGGCGCGCTCGAGGCCGTTGATCGAGAACTCGTTGAAGCCTCGGTCGTCGAGACCGCCGGTGTCGCTGACGAGCCCGACCTTGATCGCTTCCTGCTCCCCGCCACCTTCGCCTGTCTCGGCCGCGGCTCCGCCGTTACCCTCGTCTCCGTCGTCGCCGCCGCATGCCGCCGTGCCGACGGCAAGCGCGAGGCTCGCAAGGAGTAAGGCGAGCCACGGCAGCTTTCGCAATCCGTTCACGAAACCTCCCTAGTTTGCACCCTTCTTCCGTGTGAGCGGCCGCGATGCTAGCGCGTGCAGCAGCCCGACTGCTAGGACGGATGCGGGCCGCTCGCGGTTAGCTCGTCGGCGAGGACGCGATCGAGGTCCGCCTCGCCGACGAGGACGCGGCGCGGCTTCGATCCCTCGTAGCCGGAGACGATTCCGCGCCGCTCGAGCATGTCGATCAGGCGGCCGGCGCGCGTGTAGCCGACCCGCAGGCGGCGCTGGATGAGCGAGACGGAGGCGGTCTGGGTCTGGACGACGATCTCGATCGCGCGCGGAAGCATCGGGTCCTCGTCCGGGTCGAAGTCCTCGTCATCGTCGCCCTCGACGACCTCGACCCCGGGCGCCTCGAGGAGCGACTCGTCGAGCTCCTGTTCGCGCTGGCCGCGGCATTGCTCGACGATGAGCGCGATCTCCTCTTCGCTCACGTAGGCGCCCTGCACGCGCTGCAGGCGCGAGGTGCCGAGCGGCTTGAACAGCATGTCGCCCTGGCCGAGCAGGCTCTCGGCGCCCGCCTGGTCGAGGATGACGCGGCTGTCGGTCTGGCTCGAGACGGCGAAAGCGATCCGCGAGGGGACGTTCGCCTTGATCATTCCGGTGATGACGTCGACCGACGGCCGCTGGGTCGCGAGGACGAGGTGGATGCCCACCGCCCGCGACTTCTGGGCGAGGCGTATGACGGCGTCCTCGACCTCCTGCGGCGAGACCATCATGAGGTCGGCGAGCTCGTCGATCACGATCAGGAGGTGCGGCAAGGGCGCCTCGCCTCGGGCCGCAAGCGTGCGGTTCAGCTCGGCGAGGGTGCGCGCCCTCGCGAGGCTCATGCGCTCGTAGCGGCGCTCCATCTCCGTCAGGACGTTCGCGAGGACGGCAGCCGCCGCCTTGGGGCTCGACACGACGGGGGTGAGGAGATGGGGAATCGATTCGTAGAGCCCGAGCTCCACGCGCTTCGGGTCGACCAGGATCATCCGGACGTCGTCGGGCGTCGAGCGAAGGAGAATGGAGCAGAGCATCGTGTTGATGCAGCCCGACTTCCCCGAGCCGGTCGTGCCCGCGATCAGAATGTGCGGCATCCGCGCGAGGTCGGCCCAGACGGAGGCGCCCGAGATGTCCTTGCCGAGCCAGACCGAGAGCGAGCTCGCAGTCGCGGGAAGCTCGTCGAAGATGTCGCCCAGCGTGACGATGTTCGGGGCGAGGTTGGGTACCTCCACGCCGACCGCCTGCTTGCCCGGGATCGGCGCGAGAATCCGGATCTCGGTCGTCGCGAGCGCGTAGGCGAGATCGTCCTTCAGGGCTGCGACCTTCCCGACCTTCGTCCCCGGTGCGAGCTGGAGCTCGTAGCGCGTGACGCGCGGCCCGGAGACCTGGCCGATGACGGTCGCCTCGACGCCGAAGTTGGCGAGCGCCGCGACGAGCGCCTCCGCCGTCCGCTCGGCCGCCTTGCCGGGCTGACCGTCGGTCGGTCGCGAGCGGCGAAGGATCCCGACGTCGGGAAGCCGGTACGCGGCCTTCGGCGTCTCGGTCGGCTCGAAGATGGTCGGTTCCGCCGCCGGCTCCGGTGGTTCTTCCGTGCCAGCCGGGTCGAGCTCGGCGAGCTGATCGACGAGCGACGGCGACGGCGCGACGCTCTCCGCGTCCGTGACGACGTCCGGGAAGGCCTTCTCGCCGTCGACGAGCGGCGCCGCGGGCGGCGGCGCCTCCCTCTCTCGCGGCGGAGGCGCCGCCGTGACGGCCCGCTCCCGGACCGTCCGGCGGATCTCGACGGCCTTCTCGCCCGCCGCCCACGCGGCACCCGCCGATCTGCGAAGGATCGCCCCGATCGACGCACCCGTAACGAGGATCACGCCCGCGGAGAAGAGGAACGCGCCGAGGATGAACGTTCCGGTGGAGCCGAGCAGACGGCTGAGGACGGCCTCGAGCGCCTCGCCTGTCTCGCCGCCGCGCTCCGCCCCGAGGGTCATCAGGAGCCCCAGGAGGAGGACGCCGAGGCCGCTTCGGAACGGACGCACGTCCACGAGGCTCGAGCGGGCGACCATGAGGGCGCCGACGGCGAGGAGCGCCGGCGGAAACGCGAAGCGCGCCGCGCCGACGAGGCGATCGAGCCCCTCGTCGACGTTCTCCCCCAGGACGCCGCCGTCCCACCCGAGCAGGAGGACGGCCGCGAGGAAGAGCCCGACCGCGAAGAGACCGAGGCCGATCAGCTCCGGATGCGCGCGGCCGCGCGCGCGCCGGGCCCGCTTCTTGCGAACGCGCGCGGGCCTCTTGGGACGGAGTTTGGAGGGCGCCTTCTTCGCCGCCATGCGCGCCTATTCGCCTGGTCTCCCCCGGCTCCTTTCTCGGACGCCGCGCCGCCGTCCCCTCGCCGGTGCTTGGAACGTACTGGTACTAGGCGAACGTCGACAGTCGCTCGAGGAGGAGCTCGAGGAACACATCGCCGTCGATGTCGACGCCGACACGGGCGTTCGGCGTGTTGTCGGTACGCCGCCAGAGGTCGACCACCGTCCGACCGCGGCAGAGGGTCGAGCCGCACTCGATCTCGACGTGGCGCTCGGCCGTTTCGACGAGGTCCGGGCGGAAGGCGTACGCGACCGCGACCGCGTCGTGGATCGGCGAGCCCTCGAAGCCGTACACCTCGGCGTGGAAGCGATGGAAGAAGTCGAAGAGCTCCGCGACCATCCGGCCGGTGCCGCCCGACGCGCGGAGGCGGTCCGCGTGCGCGGCCGTCATGAGCGCCTTGTGCGTGACGTCGAGGCCGAGCATCGTCACGTCGAGCCCGCTCGCGAAGACGCTGGCGGCGGCCTCGGGGTCGGCCCAGATGTTGAACTCGGCCGCCGGCGTCACGTTCCCCTCGGCGATCGCGCCTCCCATCAGCACGATCCGCTCCAGCCGCTCGCCGGTCTCCGGGTAGCGAGCCAGGAAGAGCGCGACGTTCGTCAGCGGCCCCGTCGGGACGAGCGTCACGGGCCGCTCCGACTCGAGGATCCGTGCGGCCAGGAAGTCGATCGCGTGCTCCTCGACGGGCGTTCCCGCCGGCGGTGGGAGCTCCGGGCCGTCGAGGCCGCTCTCGCCGTGGACGTACGCGGCGACGAACGGTTCGCGGACGAGCGGGCGTGCGGCGCCGGCCGCCACGGGGACGTCCCCGCGACCCACGAACTCGAGCACCTTGAGCGCGTTCACGGTCGTCTTCTCGAGCGTCTGGTTGCCCGAAACGGTTGTGACGCCGAGGAGCTCGAGCTCCGGGCTCGCGAGTGCGAGGAGCAGCGCGATCGCGTCGTCGTGCCCCGGATCGCAGTCGATGAGAATCGGGGTCGTCACGGGCGGGCGAGTATGTCGTCGACCTCGGCCGCGGTCGGAAGCGACGACTGCGCCCCGGGCCGCGACGCGGCGAGCGCGCCCGCCGCGCACGCGCGGCGAAGCGCCTCCTCGCGCGGCCGTGCCTCGAGGAGCGAGACGACCAGGCAGGCGCAGAACGCGTCCCCTGCCGCGGTCCCGTCGACCGCGCGAACTCGCGGGGGTGCCGCGCGCGCGATCTCCTCGCCGTTCTCGAGCAGGAGCGCACCGTCGGCGCCGAGTGTGAGCGCGAAGAGGCGCCCGAGCGAGCTCGAGCCGAGCGCGTCGAGCTCGAACGAGTTCGCGACGATGAGGTCGCAGCGGGCGAGCGTCTCAGGCGGGACGGGACGCGCCGGGGCGGCGTTCAGGCACACGAACGCGTCGCCCGCGTGCTCCACCGCCCAGACGACGGTCTCGACGGGGATCTCGAGCTGACACACGAGCGCGTCGGCGTCGGGAACGTCGAACGCCGCAGGGATGAGACGGCGGTTCGCGGCCGGCGCGACGACGATCTGGTTCTCGCCGCCGGCGTCGACCAGGATCAGGGCGACGCCGGTCGGCTCCCCCGAGACGACGCGGAGCCCGGCGAGATCGACGCCGGCTTCCTCGAGGCCCACGCGAGCGAGGCGGCCGTTTTCGTCGTCCCCGACGCATCCGACGAAGCTGACGTCGGCCTCGAGCCGGGCAGCGGCGACGGCCTGGTTTGCCCCCTTCCCGCCCGGAACGCGCTCGAGCTCGGCCTCGGTGACGGTCTCGCCGGGACGCGGGAGGCGCTCGCAGAACGCGACGACGTCGAGGTTGATCGAGCCGACGACGGCGATCCGCGGGGACAAGGCCTACGCCGCGAGCGCTCGCAGATCGTCGACCGCGCCGTGGAAGAGATTCTCGCGCAGGTCGAAGAGCCCCGCCCATAGCGCCGAGCGGTCCGGCCGCGACCCCACGTGAGCCGAGGTCGCGAGCCCCTGGAGCGCGCGGACGAGGACGGCGAGCTCGAGATAGGCCTGCGCGACGCGGTTCGGGCAGGCGCTCACGCCCGCGCGACGGAGGACGTCCCCCCACTCGAGGACCTCGCCCGGGCCGGGCTCGCCATACCAGGAGCGGCCCTCCGCACCGTCGGGCTCGAGCTCCAGCAAGAAGCGGCCGAGCGGCCGCTCGAGCCCTGCGAGCGCCGTCTCCGCTCTCTCCGCGGCGCGCCGGAGCGCCGCCTCGCGCCGGCCTGGCGTCGTCGGCTCGGGCTCGCCCCGCGCCCACCCGTCGAGGAGCCGGCAGAACGCGACGGCGGCAACCTCCGTCGCGGTCAACGACTTCACCACCCGCGCCGCTGTCGCGTCCGAGACGCCGTACGAGCGCAAGAGGCCGGCCCACCCGCTCCCGTTCGCTTCCGTCACGGTTCTACTACTACCCCAACTTCGCGCCCGTGGCTATCGCGTTCGAACGGCCGCACCGCGGGCGCGCCAAATCTTCCGCGATGCTGCGGCGCGTCTAGACCTCGACGACGACCGGGAGGATCATCGGGCGCCGGCCCGTCCGCTCGTAGACGAGCTGGCCCACGGCATCGTGGATGTGCTCCTGGAGGAGCTTCAGCTCCGCCTTGTCGTCGTCGAGCAGCTCGGCGACGGTCCGCTCGACCTCGGCCCGCGCCTCTTCGAAGAGCGGCCCGGGCTCGGCGAAGCCGCGCGCGATCAGGTCGGGAGGGGTCGCCCGCCGGCCGTTCTCGCCCCCGACGGTCACGACGACGATCAGGACGCCGTCCTCGGAGAGATGACGGCGGTCGCGCAGCGCCACGTCGCGCACGTCGCCCACGCCGAGGCCGTCGACGAACGTGCTGCCGACGTCGAGGCGGTCGGCGACGCGCGCTTGGCCGTCCGCGAGCTCGACGACGGTGCCGTTCTCCGCCAGGACGATGCGCTCGTCGGGAACGCCCGCGTCGCGCGCGAGGCGTGCCTGCGCGGCGAGCATCCGGAATTCGCCGTGCACCGGCATAACGTGCCGGGGTCGCACGAGAGCGAGGACGGTCCGGATCTCCTCCGCGTTCCCGTGCCCGGAGGCGTGTACGGGGGCGATCTCCTGGTGGAGAACGAGCGCGCCCGCCTTCGTGAGCCGGTTGATCGCGTCGTGGACGCGGAGCTCGTTCCCGGGAACGGGCTTCGCCGAGATGATCACGGTGTCCCCTGCTTCGACGACGACGTTCGCGTGATCCCGGTACGCGATCCGCGTGAGCGCCGACATCGGCTCGCCCTGGCTCCCGGTGCAGAGAATCATCGTCTCCTCGGCCGGGAGCTCGGCTAGCTCCGCCGGCTTCACCAGCAGGTCGTCGGGGACGGAAACGTAGCCGAGATTCCGCGCGATGTTCACGTTTTTCCGGAGCGAGCGGCCGACGAGGCAGACCTTCCGCCCGGTCTCGAGGGCGACGTCGATTGCCTGTTGCACCCGGTGGACGTTCGAGGCGAACGAGGCGATCAGCACCCGGCCGCGAAGCGGCGGGATGATCTGGCGGAACGCCTGCCCGACCGTTCGCTCCGATTGCGTCACGCCCGGCCGCTCGGCGTTCGTCGAGTCACCGAGGAGCAGGTCGACACCCTCGTTCCCGAGCTCCGCGAGCCGACCGACGTCGGTCCGGAAGCCGTCGATCGGCGTATGGTCGATCTTGTAGTCGCCCGTGTGGAGGATGCGGCCGCCGGGCGTGTCGAAGACGACCGCGACCGAGTCCGGGATCGAGTGGGCGACGCGCACGAACTGCGTCCTGAAGGGTCCGATCTGCACGGGCCCCCGCTCGGGCTCGGCCTCCACGAGCTCGGCCGCGCGGAGGAGCCCGTGCTCGTCGAGGCGCGACTGCACGAGGCCGAGCGTTAGCCGTGTCCCCCAGACTTCCGGCGCGCCGATCTCGCGCAGGAAGTAGGGCAGCGCTCCGACGTGATCTTCGTGGCCGTGCGTCAGGACGACGGCGCGCACCTCGTCGCGCCGCTCGCGGAGGGGGCCGAAGTCCGGGAGGATGAGATCGACGCCGAGGTGCTCGTCCCGCGGGAACGAAACGCCTGCGTCCACGACGACGAGGCCCTGCTCGGACTCGATCACGGTCATGTTCTTGCCGACCTCGCCGAGGCCGCCGAGCGGTGTGATCCGCGTCCAGCCGGGCACCGACCGAGAATAGCCGCGCCCGAGGGCTAGATGTGCGCGGCCGCGAGGACGCCGCCCCGCTCGAGCGCGGCGCGGATTCGCCGCTGCTCGTCCTCGCTCGCCGCGACGAGCGGGAGTCGGAGGCCGCCCACGTCCCACCCGGCGATCACGAGAGCCGCCTTGATCGCGATCGGGTTCACGACCACCCTGAGGAGGTCGTAGGCGGGCGCGAGCTCGCGGTCGATGCGGCGCGCCGCGTCGGTATCACCGTCGCGGTGGCGGCGCACCATCTCCTTGACCTGCGGCCCCCATAGGTGCGTGTGGACGCAGACGCCCCCCACGCCGCCGAGCTCGAGGAACGGGACGATGAGGTTGTCGTCGCCCGCGTAGAGTGCGAGGTCGGTCTCGTCCACGATTCGCCGTGCCTGCTCGAGGTCGTCGTTCGCCTGCTTGACCGCGCGCACGTTCGGGATCTCCGCGAGCTCGGCGAGCGTCTCCACGGCGACGTTCACGACGACTCGGCCCGGGATGTTGTACGCGATGATCGGCCTGTCGGTCGCGCCCGCGACCGCCTTGAAGTGCTCGACGACGCCGCGCGGGGGCGGCTTGTTGTAGTACGGGGTGACGACCAGAGAGCCGTCGACGCCCGCCTCGTGGGCTCGCTCGGTCAGGTGGACGGAATGCGCGGTCGAGTACGTGCCCGTGCCTGCGACGACCGTCGCGCGATCCCCGACGGCGTCGACCGCCGCGGCGAAGAGCTCGACGCGCTCGTCGTCGGAGAGCGTCGGTGCTTCGCCCGTCGTCCCTGCGACGACGACCCCGTCGGAGCCGTTCTCGACGAGGTGGACGCAGAGCTCGCGGAAAACGTCGAAGTTGACGGAGCCGTCGTCCCGGAACGGCGTGACGACCGCGGTCAGAACCTCGCCGAGCACCGCGGGGAGTCTACTGAAGCCTCCAGAACTCGCCGGTGAGGCCGAGGCCCGCGAAGACCGCCTCCGCTTCGTCCGGTGTCCGCCGACGCCATTCGGGCGCGAGCCGGTTCGCGTACCACGCTTCCGCGAGCCCCCACGTCTGGCCGAGCGAGAGGATCGCACCGCGCGGGACGCAGCGCTGCGCCCGCCAACGGTCGACGTGCGCTTCCGACCGGAAGGCGAGCATCGTCGCTCACGTGAACGCGATGTTCTCCCACCAGCGCCGCGCCGGGACGGCGAAATGGACGACGCCGTCGGCCGGCGCGAGCGTCCTCTCCTCGACGGCAAGCGTCATCGGATCGCCGCAGTCGGAGCAGGCGGTCGCGAGCGCTCCGCGCCCGCCGAGCATCGCGATCACGCCGAGCCCGTCCCAGACGCAGTTTCCCCAGAAGGAGCCTCGTTCGGTCGTGGCGCGAAACGGCGTCGGTACTGCGGAGAGCGGGTTCGCCATCCAGACGTCGAGCGTCCCCGGGGCGAGCACGATCACGCGCGCCCGCTCGAGGCGCCGGTACGCCTCGGCGGCCTCCTCGTCGCCGATCGCGAGCGCTGCCGCCGTCTCGGCGACGGTCGGCGGCCGGCCGTCGGCGACGAACCGCTCGTAGATATGGAGGCGAACGCGGTTGTCGAGCTCCCCGCTCACAGGAGCGAGTCGAGCCCGACGGTAACGCCCGCCGGAAGGGCGGACAGCCGCTCGAGCGCAAGCAGGACGCCGGGAACGAACGCCTCGCGGGAGTGGGTGTCGTGGCGAATCGTGAGCAGCTGCCCGTCGCCGCCGAAGAGAACCTCCTGGTGGGCGACGAGGCCCGGCAGGCGCACGCTGTGGATCGGGACGTCGCCGCCGAGGCGCTCGGCGGTCGCTTTCGCGGTCCCGGACGGCGCGTCGAGCTTCGTCTCGTGGTGCAGCTCGAGGATCTCGGCGCGAGGGAGGTAACGGGCCGCCTCGGCGGCGAAGCGCATCATCAGGACTGCGCCGAGCGCGAAGTTCGGGGCGACGAAGCAGGCGACGCCTTCGTTGCGGGCGCGGCCGTCGAGAGCATCGAGGTCGTCCTTCGGCAAGCCGGTCGTCCCGACGACGCACGGTACGGCGGCCGCGAGCGCGCGCTCGACGTTCCCGCGGGCCGCGTCGGGCCGCGTGAAGTCGATAGCCGCGTCGTGGCCGGCGGGGTCCGCGTCGTCCTCGCGACCGACGGGCGTCACCTCGTGCCCCGCTTCGACCAGCCGAGGAGCGAGCACGGACCCGACCTTCCCGCGAGCACCGAAGAGAATGATCTTCACGGCCGCCCTCCGCCCGGGCGGTAGCGGGTGCCGGGTTGCCGCCATGTCTCGCCTGGCCGTCTGCGAGTGGGCCGCGGAGCCGGCGTTCCGCTCACGCGGCCTTCGCCGCGACGAGGCCGGGCGCGATGCGTTCGACTGCGCCTCGGAAGCGTTCCTCGCTCGCGCCGATCCCGGCGACCGAGAGGCTGTCGCGGGCGAGGAGCACATCCGCGAGCTGGGCCACCGAGTCCGGCTCGACGGCCTCGATCTCCGCGAGGATCTGGTCGAGCGACAGGAGCTCGCTGTCGGTCACGACCGACTTCCCGAGCCGGCTCATCCGGTTCGACGTGAGCTCCATCGAGAGCATGATTCGCCCCTTCAGGTTCTCCTTCGCGCGCTCGACCTCGCCCTTGCGCACCGCCCCACCCGCGAGCCCGCGAAGCTCGCCCGCCACGATCTCGAGGCACTCGTCGAGGTTTTCTTCCCGCGTCCCAACGTAGACGCCGACCTGCCCGGTGTCGGCGTACTGCGAGGCGAACGAGTAGACGGAGTACGCGAGCCCCCGCTTCTCGCGGATCTCCTGGAAGAGCCGCGACGAGGCTGAGCCGCCCAGGATTCCGTCGAGGACCGAGAGCGTGAAGCGGCGCCGATCGGAACGGGCAAGGCCGGGCGCCCCGACGCACACGTGGTACTGCTCCGTGTCCTTCCGCTGGAACCGAAGCGACGGCGGCGGCGGCGCGACGAGCGGCGGGCGGACGGCGGGCCGCCCCTTGCTCGGCCCGGCGCGCTTGGCCGACATCGACTCGACGACCTCGACGAGCCGGTCGTGGTCGACGCTGCCGGCGGCCGCGACGACGACGTTGTCGAGACGGTAGCGGGCCCGATGGTAGGCCGCGATCGCCCGCCGCGAGACGGTCGAGATGACGTCCGCCGATCCGAGCACGGGTCGGCCGAGAGGATGGTCGCCGAACACCGTCTCTGTGAAGAGGTCGTGGACGAGCTCCTGCGGCGTGTCCTCGATCATCGCGATCTCCTCGAGGACGACTTCACGTTCCGAGTCGATGTCGTCGAATGCCGGCGCGAACACCATGTCGGTCATGACGTCGAGCGCGGTCTCCATGTGCTCGTCGAGGACGCGCGCGTAGACGAGCGTGTAATCGCGCGCCGTCGAGGCGTTCAGCTCCCCGCCCAGCGCGTCGAAGACCTCCGCGATCTCGAGCGCCGAGTACGAGCTCGTCCCCTTGAAGAGGAGGTGCTCGAGGAAGTGCGCGAGGCCCGCGTGCGCGTCGTCCTCGTCGCGGGAGCCCGATCCGATCCAGAAGCCGATCGCGACGGAGCGGACGCTCGGAAGCGGCTCCGTGACGACGCGGCCGCCACGGTCGAGCGTCGTCAGGAGATAGTTCTCCATGCGCTCATCGTACGCGCGCCGCGAGGCCGGCCTACGCGCCGTCCGGCTGCGCCCCAGCGTATCGACGCGTCTTCGCGAACCCGGACGCACGGGCCGAGCCCGGCCGTCGTCGCGGTCGGCGGTGCGTCAGGCGCCGCGAAAGGCTGCGCCGGGGTCGCCGGCCGCGCGCCCGAGGAGCGCAAGCGCTTTCAAGGGCGCCCGAGCAAGGCCGCGCGCCGCGCGAACGTCGCGGACTTCCCCCGTGACCAGCTTCTCGACGACCGACCAGACGGGCGGGTTCGCCGCGAGCGCGAAGGCCGTCCGCGGAAAGCGCTCGAGCGCCGCCTTGAGACTCCACGAGGCCCACAGGTGGACGGCGAGGTGGCGCGTCAAGCGGGTCCCGTAGCCGTCGAGCTCGCCTACCTTCCCGCCCAGGAGACTCCGGACCTCCTCGGCCGCGAAGCGCGCGGAGAGGTAGGCCTCGAACATGCCGTCGCCGGTGAGCGGATCGATGAGGCCGGCGGCGTCGCCGACGAGGAGCGCGCGGCCGCGTGAGAGCCGGGAGTCGGGGGCGCGGCATGGAAGCCGGTAGCCGCGGACGTGCTCGAGGTCGCCCAGGCGGATACGGTGCTCGCGGCAGAGCTCCTCGAGATGCGTTCGGAGCCGCGGTCCCTCCGTCTCCCAGCCGCCCACGCCGACGTTGACGTGGTCGCCCTTCGGGAAGACCCAGCCGTAGCCGCCCGGGACGGTGCCGAGCTCGAGCACGAAGCGGCCCCGGTAGCGCGACGCGTCGATCTTGCGGTTCGCCACGTTTCCCTCGAGCGCGACGCCGACCGTCTTGTTCCCGCCGAGCGCTAGCGCCCGGGCGCTGACCCCGTTCACGCCGTCCGCGCCGACGATCGCGTCCGCCGAGAAGCGCTCGCCGTTCGCGGTCACGGTCGTCCCCTCGATAGTCACAACCTTCATCCCGTCCCGCAGGTCGGCCCCGGCCGCGGCCGCCTTCTCGGCGAGGAAGTGGTCGAGCCGACGGCGCTGCGTCATGTAGGCGAGCGGGCCCCTCCCCCGCTCGACGGTCTTCGTGAAGCCGAGCCGAAGCTCGGCCGTCGTCACGACCTGCTCGGCCACGGGGTCGATCGCGAACGGGATCTCCTTGACGGCGCGAAGCGTCACGCCGCCGCCGCACGGCTTGTCGCGCGGGAAGCGCGCGCGGTCGAGCAGGAGCACGCGCGCGCCCGCGGTCGCGAGGCGGTACGCAGTCGTCGACCCGGCGGGCCCGGAACCGACGACGATCGCGTCGTAGCGCTTCATCGCATCGCGTTGTTCGCCGGGAGCGGCACCGTTGGATTATGCGCGGAGGCGGGACGCCGTAACCGCCCCGCCTTCGCCGTTACTGCCGCTCGCGGTCGCGGTCGCGTCCGCCCCGGCGGCGGCCGCCGCGGCGCTCGCCGTTTCGCGGCGGACGCTCGTCGCGCTCGCGAGGCGGTGCGTTCCGGGCTCGCTCGATCAGCTCCTCGGGTTGGACGAGGACACCGTCCTCGTGCTTCGCCAGCAGCTTGAGCCCGATCCGGCCACGCTGCTTGTCGACCTCGAGCACCTTGACGTCGAGCACGTCGCCGCGCCCGATCACGTCCTCGATGTGCGCGACGCGCCCGGGGCCCACGTTCGAGACGTGCAGGAGCCCGTCCGTTCCTTTCTTGAGCTCGACGAAGGCACCGAAGTCGGTCGTCTTGACGACCTTGCCCGTGTACTCGTCCCCGGGCTCCGGCTCCTTCGTCAGCGCCTTGATCGCGGAGATCGCCGCCTCCGCCTGCGCGCCTTCGGTCGCATAGATGAGGATCGTGCCGTCTTCCTCGATGTCGATCTGGACGTCGTGGTCGGCCTCGAGCGCGCGGATCGTCTCGCCGCCCTTCCCGATCACGAGCCCGATCTGCTCGGGGTCGATGGAGACCGTCGACATGCGCGGCGCATGGGCCGCGAGCTCCGTCCGGACCTCCGGAATCGCCTCGAGCATCCGATCGAGGATGAACTCGCGTGCGCGCCTCGCCTGCTCGAGCGCCGAGCGCATGATCTCCTGCGTGACGCCCGAGATCTTGATGTCCATCTGGAGCGCGGTGATGCCGTCGCGCGTCCCCGCGACCTTGAAATCCATGTCGCCGAGATGGTCCTCGGCGCCCTGGATGTCCGTGAGGATGACGTAGTCCTCGCCCTCCTTGACGAGGCCCATCGCGATCCCGCTCACGGGCGCCTCGATCGGGACCCCCGCGTCCATGAGCGCGAGGGTGGAGCCGCAGACGGATCCCATCGACGACGACCCGTTCGACTCGAGCGTCTCCGAGACGAGCCGGATCGTGTACGGGAACGCGTCCGGCCCCGGGATCACGGTCTCGAGCGCGCGCTGCGCGAGCGCGCCGTGACCGATGTCGCGCCGCTTCGGGCCGCGCATCATCCCGGTCTCCCCGACCGAGTACGGCGGGAAGTTGTAGTGATGCATGAACCGCCGCTCCTCCTCGAGGGAGAGGTCGTCGATCCGCTGCCCCTCCTTGGCCGTTCCGAGCGTCAGGAGCGTCATGATCTGCGTCTGGCCCCGGGTGAAGAGCGCCGAGCCGTGCGTTCGCGGCGAAACGCCGACCTCGCACGTCACCGGCCGGATCTCCTCGGCGCCGCGACCGTCCGGCCGGCGCTTCTCGACCGCGATCTTCGTTCGCACGAGCTCCTTGTAGAGCGCCTCGGTCGCCTTCTTCACGAACTGGCGCGTCAGCTGATCCTTGACCGTCGGCGCTTCGCCGTCGGCGGTCGCCGGGCCGACCGGGAACGGAAGCTCGACGCCGTCGACGATCCGGTCGAAGAGGAGCTGGCGTTTCGCGGACTTCAGTTGCTTGGAATCCTGCTCGGCGTCCGTGAGGGCGCGGAGCTCGTCTTCGAACTGCGCCCGCACGGGTTCCTTGACGGCGGCGAGCCGCTCCCGCTCCAGCAGGACGTTGAGGCTCAAGCGCATCTGGATCTCGCGGACGATGTCCTCCTCCGTCGAGTCCATCGTCAGCGGCGGGCAGAGCTCGTCGTGGATCTCGTCCGCGACGCCGGCCGCCTCGCGAAGCCCGAGCGAGGCGATCGCCTCGCGGATGCGGGAACCGTGGCGCTCCTCGACCTCGGCCGTCAGCGCGGCATCGAGCCACTTCGGCTTCCCGGCGCGGCGGCGGAGCTCTTCCTGGACCTCGCACAGCTTGCGGATCTCCTGGTGCGCGAGGTCGAGCGCCTCGAGCAGCCGTTCCTCGGGGACCTGGTCGGCGCCCGCCTCGACCATGGTCAGGCCCTCCGCCGTCCCGACCACGATCAGGTCGAGGTCTGAGCCCTCGACGTCGGGCAGCGACGGGTTCACGACGAGCTCGCCGTCGACGAGGCCGACGCGCACGGCCCCGACCGGGCCGAGGAACGGGAGCGGCGAGACCATCAGCGCTGCCGAGGCCCCGTTGATGCAGAGGATGTCGTGCGCGGTGACGAGATCGGCCGAGAGCACCGTGCAGATCACCTGCGTCTCGTTCGTGTAGCCCTTCGGCCAGAGCGGCCTGATCGGCCGGTCGATCATGCGGGCGGTCAGGATCGCCTTCTCCGTCGGGCGGCCTTCGCGCTTGAAGAAGCCGCCGGGGATTTTCCCGGCGGCGTACATCCGCTCCTCGACGTCGACCGTGAGCGGGAAGAAGTCGGCGCCCTCGCGCGCCTCCATCCGGCCCTGCGCCGTCGCGAGAATCATCGTCTCGCCCGAGCGGACAAGGACGGCGCCGTCGGCCTGCTTGGCCAGGCGGCCCGTCTCGAACGTGATCTCCGTGTCGCCGACCGTCGCGGTCATGTCGGCAACGGACGGTACGAGCGTGGTATGCATGTGCCTCCTCTCTGGCCGGGAGACGGAGGCGGGAGTTTGAGCCAGCCCCTCGGCGGAGCTCCCTCAAACTTCCACCGGCGCCCCCCGGCCGGCCGGCGCTAGCGGCGCAGGCCCAGTTCCTTGATCAACGTCCTATAGCCCTCCAGGTCGCTCTTCTGAAGGTAGTTGAGAAGCCGCCGACGCTGGCCGACGAGCTTGAGGAGACCCCGGCGCGAATGGTGGTCCTTTTTGTGCGTCCGCAAATGCTCCGTCAGCTGGTCGATCCGGCGAGTGAGAAGCGCGATCTGAACCTGCGCGGAACCTGTGTCCGCGTCGTCGCGGCCGTATTCGCCGACGACTTCGCGCTTCGCCTCCTTCGTGAGAGCCATCGCGCCTAGGCTAGCAAAGGTGCGAATTTCGCCTGCTATTGCGGCAGGTCACCCCGCCACCGCCGACGCCGGGCTCGAGATCCTTCGGGAGGGCGGATCCGCCGCGGATGCCGCCGTCGCCGCCTCGCTCGCCTCGTGCGCGGCCGAGGTCGTGATGACCGGGCTCGCCGGGGGCGGGCACGCCATCTGGGTCGATGGGGCGAGCGGGCGCGCTACGCTCCTCGATTTCTTCGTCGCGGTTCCCGGACTCGGCCGCACGCCGCGCGAACCGACGCTCGTCGAGCTCGACGTTCCGTTCGGCACCGAGCTCATCCACTACGCGGTCGGGATCGCGTCCTGCGCGGTCCCCGGCGTCCCCGCCGGCCTCGATGCTCTCTGGCGCAAGCACGGGCGACTCCCGTGGGCCCGCCTCGTCGCTCCCGCGATCCGGATCGCCCGGGGCGGGGTCGAGATGCCGGCCGCGCATGCGGCGTGTCTCGAGATGCTGGCGCCGGTCATGACGATGCGGGAGGGAGCCGCGATCTTCGCGCCCGGCGGACGCCTCCTCGAGGCGGGCGAGACGCTCCGCCAGCCGCGCCTCGCGGACGCGTTCGAACTCCTCGAAGACGAGGGCGGGCGGTCGTTCTACGAGGGCTCGTTCGCGCGCATGCTGCTCGCGCTCATGGCCGAACGGGACGGCCTTGTCACGCCCGAGGACCTCGCCGCCTACGAGCCGCGCTGGCTCGACCCGGACGAGGGCACGTTCGCGGGCGCGCGCGTCGTTACCCGCGGCGGGCTCGCGCCGCTGCTCGCGGCGCTCGGCCGCCTCCCGCCCCTGCGCGGCCTCCGCCCGGCCGAGCGGACGGTCGCGCTCGCGCTCGCGCTCGTCGAGCGGGACACGGGCGGTGACACGACGAGCCTCGCGGTCGTCGACGCGGACGGGAACGCCTGCGCTCTCACGACGAGCCTCGGTCTCGGCTCCGGAGACTTCCTCCCCGGGCTCGACGTGCATCTGAACAGCATGCTCGGCGAGGCCGAGCTCCTCGTGGGGCCCCTCGAGCCGGGCGCGCGGATGGAGAGCATGATGGCGCCGACCGCCGCGATCGACGGCGACGGCGTCGCCCTCGTCGGCGGCTCGGCAGGAGGATCGCGGCTCCGAAGCGCGCTGACGCAGGTGCTCGCGGGGATCCTCGACGAGGGCCTCTCGGCGCAGGATGCCGTCGACCGCCCGCGGCTCCACCCCGTCGGCTGCGTCGTCCACGTCGAGCCCGGCTTCGACGAGGACGCGCTCGCCGCGCTCGCGGCGGCGGGCTTCTCCCTACGGCAGTGGGCGGCGCGCCACCACTACTTCGGCGGCGTCAGCGTCGTCGGGCGGCAGGGACCGGCAGCGGACCCTCGGCGAAGCGGAGCCGCTCGCCGCCTTTGACCTCACGCTCGGCGGGCCACCAGCCGAGGTACCCGCACTCCGGGCAGCCGGGGTTCGTCTTCACAGTTCCGCGGCCCTCCGGCTTCGCGTAGGTCGCGCCGCACGAGAGACAGCGGACAGTTACGACGAGAGTAAGCGTCTCCACGTCCAGATAGTCCCCCGCAACCCGCGAAAACTTGCGCTTTCATCAGATTCCGTGCACCGCTACCGCGGCTCGAGGTCCGGGGGTTCGGCCGTCCGCGCCGCCTCGACGTCGCGCGCGATCTGCGCGACGAGGTCCGTTTCGCTCGCGAACGCGCGCTCGTCGCGGAGCCGTTCCCACAGCTCGATCCGCAGGCGCTCGCCGTAGAGATCGCCCGCGAACCCGAGCAGGAACGCCTCGACACGCCGCTCGACGCCGCCGTAATGCGGATTGACGCCGATCGAGACGGCCGTCCGGAAATTCCGGCCGGTCGCGAGGACGCGTCCGAGCCCTGCGTAGATGCCGAACGCAGGAACGAGAACGCGCGGCTCGACCGCGAGGTTCGCGGTCGGGAAGCCGAGCGTGCCGCCGCGCTGATCGCCCGCGACGACGGGGCCTTCCACTTCCGGCGGACGACCGAGGAGCACGGCCGCCTCGCCGACCCGCCCGGCTCGAAGAAGCTCGCGGATGCCGCTCGACGAGACGGCGTCGACGAGCGACACGGGGCGCACCTCGAAGCCGAGGCGCGCGAGCAGCTCCAGGTCGCCGCGCCGACCCGCCCCGAACCGAAACCCCGCGCCGGCGACGACGAGGCGCGCTCCGAACGGATGGAGGACGGATTCCGCAAAGTGTTCCGCCGAGAGGCGCGCGAGCTCCGGCGTGAACTCGACGACGAGGATCTCCGCGGGGCCGAGCTCGGCGAGGAGCTCGAGGCGGCGCTCCAGCGGCACGAGGAGCTGCACGTCGTACCCGAGCACGGCGCGCGGATGCGGATCGAACGTGACAACGGCGGGGCGAAGCCCGCTCGCGAGTGTTTCCTCGACCACGGCGTGGTGGCCACGGTGGACTCCGTCGAACGTCCCGATCGCGACCGCGCGCGCGGCGGGCTCGGCGTCGTGCGGCGTGCGCAGGATCGTCGTCACGCGAGTACCGTCTCCGGGCGCGCGAGCCCTCCCCCCGCCTGCGCGACCGCGATCAGCTCGCGATCGGCGACGAGCGCGAGCGGGCCGTCGCCGGCGGCGCGGATCGGGCGGCCGGCGCGAACGAGGCGTGCCTCCTCACGGTCGAGGGTGAACGCCGGCAGATGCTGGACGGCCGTGAGCGGCGAGAGCACGCGCTCCTCGTCGGCGTCCTCGACGCGGAAGGGACCGACCGCCGTGCGCCGGAGCGCGACACAGTGCCCGCCGAGCGCGTCCGCGATCGATCGCACGTACGTCCCGCTCGACACGTGGAGCGCGAGCTCGAGCTCCGGCGGCTCGAAGCGCCGGATTTCGAGCCCGTGCACCGTGGAGCGGCGGCTCGGCATCGCGATCGCGGTGCCGCGTCGGTGGAGCCGGTACGCGCGCTCGCCTCCGACATTGACCGCCGATGCAGCGGGGATCGGAAGCTCGACCTCGCCGCGGAGCGCCTCGATCGCCTCGCGAGGGGGCAGCTCCGTTCGCTCCGTCTCGTCGCCCTCGGCGTCGCCCGTGTCCGTGCGAACGCCGAGCCGGATCGTCGTCACGTAGCGCTTGTCGAGACCGACGAGGTAGCGCGCGAGGCGAGTCGAGCGACCGACGAGGCAGAGGAGGAGCCCGGTCGCGAAAGGATCGAGCGTGCCCGCGTGCCCCGCCTTGGCACCGTGACGATCGCGGATGCGGCGAACGACCGCGAAGGACGACGGGCCGCGCTCCTTGTCGACGAGCACGAGGCCGCCTGCGTCGCGTCGTTGGGTCGCTTCCGCCATCCGGTGCGACATCGTGACGAACTCGGAACGAACGGCGCGCCACGCGCGTCGTCTCCGGTCGTACGCCGGACGCGAGGGGGATCCGAAGGGGGGTCCCCCGGGGGGCACATGCGGTGTTGGAACTGGGTACGCGCCCGCGGCGGCGCCGGGTCGGATCGCACCCGCCCGGCGGCACGCGCCGCTACCGGTTGGCCTGTGCGAGGTACTCGCGCCGGATGAAGTCGGTGATCTCCCTGACGCTCGCCTCGGACGGAAAGCCTGCCGCCTGCTTGTGGCCGCCGCCGCCGCTCTTGCGCGCGATCGCCGAGACGTCGAGGCCCTCCTCCGTCGTTCGCAGGCTAACGCGGCGCGCGGGTCCGTTCCCCTTCCCCGTCGGCGGCTCACGAATCAGCGCCGCGATCTGTGCCCCTTCAACGGCCCGCAGGTAGTCGATGATGCCCTCGGAGAAGGGCTCCTCGGCCCCGGCTTCCTCGAAGTCTTCCCGCTCGAGGTGCGAGACGATCACCCGGCCGCCCTCCAGCACCTCCGCGTGGTCGAGCGCGCGCGCGAGCAGCTTCAGCTTCGCGAACGCGACGTTCTCGTACACGCCCTGGAAGACGCGGTGGACGTCGGCGCCCGCCTCGACGAGCTCGGCCGCGAGCCGCAGCGCCTTCGCGCTCGTGTTCGAGTACTGGAACCGACCCGTGTCGGTGACGACCGCGATGTAGAGCGCCTCGGCGATTTGGGCCGTGAGGTCGACCCCGAGCGCCCGGATCACGTCGCGGAGGATCTCCCCGGTCGACGACGCTTCGGGGACGATCAGGTTGAGGTCGCCGAAGCGGGTGTTGTCGTGATGGTGATCGATGTTGAGGACGAGGCGGGCTGCGTCGAGGAGCGCGACGGCGTTCGGCCCGAGGCGGCGCTCGTTCGCGCAGTCGACCGCGACGAGGACACGGCCGTCCATGGCCGGAGGCGTGCCGCGCACGACGGCGTCGAGCGGCATGAACCGGTACTCGTTCGGGACAGGCAGCGTCCCCGCGAGGTACATCGCCACGTCCTTGCCGCGCGCGTCGAGCGTGAGCTTCATCGCGAGGAGCGATCCGAGCGCGTCGCCGTCGGGGTTCTCGTGCGTCGTGACGAGGAACCGCTCGTGCGCCTCGATCGCGCGCGCGACCTTCTCGACGTCACTCGTCATGGGTTTCGGCAGGCGTCAGCTCGTCGATCAGCTTCGAGAGCCTGACCCCTCGCTCGACCGTCGGATCGTACTCGAACACCAGCTGAGGAGTTCGCTTCAGGTGGAGCTCCCGGTTCACGCGACTTTGGAGGATTCCGCGCGACGACTCGAGCCCCTTCAGCGTCGCGCTGCGGACGCGCTCCGACCCGAGGACGCTGACGAATACCGTCGCGTGACGGAGATCGGGGCTCGTTTCCACGCCGGTCACTGTCACGAACCCGATGCGCGGATCCTTGAGCTCGCCGATCCCCTCCGAGAGCACCTCGCGGACGGCTTCGTTTACGCGCCGCATCCGGTCGCTCATCGGCGGTGGCCGCCTCGACGGACGAACGGTGAGCGACGTCCCATGCGCTCAGTTCTACCGCGGGAACGGCGGATCGTGTATCAGGAGTCGAACGAGACGATCTCGCGTCTCGACGAGGCGAGCTCGAACTCCTGGCCGTGCAGGTAGCGCTCCGCCTCGTCGAGCAGCCGAACGGCCTCGCCGTAGTCACGCGCGACGCAGGCGAGGGTGAGACCGGCACGCTGCCAGAGGTCGTGGTGATCGACCTCCGCGACGGACGCGCCGAAGCGGTTCTGGAGCTGCGCCTTCGCGGACTTGACGTACTTGCGCTTTCCCTTGAGCGATCCGGCCTCTGGGAAATGGAGCTCGACGGACAGAATCCCGACGTAGCCGCCCACCACGCTGGGAAGCGTAGACCCGGGCGGGTCGCGTCCCGCGGAGGCGCGCTACTCGGACTCGGGTTCGGGCTCGGCGGGCGGCCCGCCGTTCCCGGCCGAGAGATCGGTCCGCTCGATCTCGCGCGTCTCGTAGACCTCGAGGACGTCGCCTTCCTTCACGTCGTTGAACCCGTCCAGGAGGATCCCGCACTCGAAGCCCGCCTGCACCTCCCGAACGTCGTCCTTGAAGCGCTTGAGGCTCGCGATCGTGGTCTCGTAGATAACCGTGCCCTCGCGAAGGACGCGGACCTGCGCGTTCCGGCGGACGACGCCGCTCGTGACGTAACACCCGGCGATGACGCCGACGCGCGAGGCGCGGAAGAGGGCGCGAACCTCCGCCTCGCCGATCGTCTCCTCGATGCGCTGCGGCGCGAGCATTCCGACGAGCGCCTGCTCGATGTCCTCGGTGAGCTGGTAGATGACGCGGTACGTCCGTATGTCAACGCCCTCGCGCTCGGCGAGCACGCGCGCGTCGGCGTTCGGCCGCACGTTGAAGCCGACGACGATCGCGTTCGACGCGGACGCGAGCATGACGTCGCTCTCGGCGATCCCGCCGATCCCCGTGTGAATCACGTTCACCCGGACCTCGGGGTGCTCGATCTTGCCTAGCTCGCCGGTCACCGCCTCGATCGAGCCCTGCACGTCGGCCTTCACGACGACGTTCAGGTCCTGGACGCCGCCCTCGCCGATGCGCGTGAAGAGCTCCTCCAGCGAGACGCCCTTCTTCGCGCTGCGGGCGAGTTGCTCGGTGCGCAGGCGCTGCCCGCGCAGGCCCGCGAGATGACGCGCCTGGCGCTCGCTCTCGACGACGCGGGCTTGCTCGCCGGCCCCGGGCGGCTTGTCGAAACCGAGGATCTCGACCGGCGTTCCCGGGCTCGCCTCCTTGACGCGCTCCCCGCGGTAGTCGTGCAGCGCGCGGACCTTCCCCCACGCGTCGCCGGCGACGATCGCGTCGCCGACGCGGATCGTCCCGCGCTGGACGAGCATCGTCGCGACGGGGCCGCGGCCTACGTCGAGGCGGCTCTCGATGATAGGCCCCGAGGCATCGGCGGCGGGGTTCGCAGTGAGCTCGAGCTCGGCGTCGGCAACGAGGAGGATGCGCTCGAGGAGCGAGTCGAGGCCTTCCTTGGTCTTGGCCGAGACGTCCGCGAACTGCGTCGTCCCGCCCCACTCCTCGGGCTGGAGGCCGTGCGTGACGAGCTCCTGTCGCACCCGCTGCGGATTCGCCTCCGGCTTGTCCACCTTGTTGACGGCAACCACGATCGGCACGCCCGCGGCGCGCGCGTGGTTGATCGACTCGACCGTCTGCGGCATGACGCCGTCGTCGGCGGCGACGACGAGGACGGCGATGTCCGTCACCTTCGCGCCCCGCGCTCGGAGCGCCGTGAACGCCTCGTGGCCGGGCGTGTCGAGGAACGTGACGACGCGTCCGTTCTGACGCACCTGGTACGCGCCGATGTGCTGCGTGATGCCGCCCGCCTCCTGCTCGACCACGGCGGACTCGCGGAGTGCGTCGAGCAGCGACGTCTTCCCGTGGTCGACGTGGCCCATGATCGTGATGACGGGCGGGCGCGGCTTCAGGTCGTCGGGGCTGTCCTCGTACGCCTCGGGCTCGAGCTCCTCCTCGTCCGCGTGCTTGATGTTGACCTCGCGGCCGAGCTCGGCGGCGACGAGCTCGATCGCGTCGTCGGTGAGCGACTGCGTGATCGTCACCATGTCGCCGACGCCCATCATGATCGTGATGATCTTCGGCACCGGGACGCCGAAGGCGGCCGACACGTCCTTCACCGTCGCGCCCGAGGGGACCGTCACGGGGCCGGCCGGCCTGTCCTGCGCCTGCGCCTGCTCGCGCGGCTTCGC
Source organism: Gaiellaceae bacterium (assembly GCA_036259875.1). Lineage (GTDB taxonomy): Bacteria > Actinomycetota > Thermoleophilia > Gaiellales > Gaiellaceae > DATAAZ01. The sequence continues at coordinate 45,151 of DATAAZ010000026.1, read as the reverse complement.
GGGGCCGGCCTCGCGCTGACGCGGCTCGGGGCGCGGGCGCGCGGCCTGCGAATCGATGACGACCCGGCGCCGGCGACGCCCTCCCGGCGCGCCGCCGCGCGGTCTCAGCGGCCTGTGTCGATCAGCCATCGTTGGACCTTAGACCTCCTCGAAAACTCGCTTCAAGTCCTCGGGCACCTCGACGCCCCGGCGAAGCGTACGTGCGAACGACCGGCGGGCACGCGCGCGCTCGAAGCACGGCACCGCGCGGCACGTGTAGGCCCCCCGCCCGGGCAGGCGTCGCCCGAGGTCGAGGACAAGCGTCCCGTCGCTCGCCGCGAACCGCAGAAGCTCTGATTGCGGCCGCCTCCGGCCGCATCCCACGCACGTACGGACTGGCTCCGTCACGCTCCAGCGGATTCACCCGCCTCGCCGGACGTCGCCTCGTCATCCGCCGTTTCGGCCGCCTCGTCGGCGGCGGGCGTCACGAGCCCCGCCCCTACGGCTTCGGCTCCGCCGCTCTCGTCGCCGGCCGCCGCCTCCTGCGCGGCGTCGGACTCCGCGGGCCCCTCCGCGAGGCCGGTCGCGCCGGCGGCTGGAACGGCGGCCTCGACCGTCTCGCCGCGTTCCTCCTTCGCCGCGAGCTCCCGGTGCGCCGGGATCCCGCAGTAGCGCGAGCCCGGGAGCGCCGCGTTCGGGCAGCGCTTTCCGTTCGAGAGGATCGCGGCGCAGCGACCCGAGAATTCCTCGCCGTCCGACTCGCCGCCGAACGCCGCCTCTGCCTCGGCACGCGCGAACTCGGTCTCGGACTCGATGTCGACCTTCCAGCCCGTGAGCCGCGCGGCGAGGCGCGCGTTCAGGCCCTCCTTGCCGATCGCGAGCGAGAGCTGGTCGTCGGGGACGACGACGGTGGCCTCCCGCGTCTCGTCGTCGACGAGGACCTCGCGCACGCGCGCGGGCGAGAGCGCCTTCGCGATGAACCGCGCCGGCTCTGGGTTCCACGGGATGATGTCGATCTTCTCGCCGCGAAGCTCCGAGACGACCATCCGGACGCGTGAGCCGCGCGGGCCCACGCAGGCGCCGACCGGATCGACGCCCTGCGCGTGCGACTCGACCGCGATCTTCGAGCGGTACCCCGGCTCGCGAGCGACGCCGCGAATCTCGACGAGCCCGTCCGCGATCTCCGGAACCTCCAGCTCGAAGAGCGTCTTGATGAGCTCCGGGTCGCGGCGCGAGAGGATTACCTGCGGCCCCTTCGTACCCGAGCGAACCTCCGTGATCACGGCCTTGATCCGCGAGCCCTGCTCGTAGCGCTCGCCGTCGACCTGCTCGGAACGCGGCAGGAGCGCCTCGACCTTGCCGAGATCGACAAGGATGTTGTTCCGGTCGCCGGCCTGCTGGACGATGCCGGTGACGACCTCGCCGACGCGGTCGACGTACTCCTCGTACATCATCGCGCGCTCGGCCTCGCGAATCCGCTGCTGGATCACCTGCTTCGCCGTCTGCGCGGCGATGCGTCCGAAGTTCTCGGGCGTCACATCCGTTCGCGTGACGGTGTCCTCGGGGACCTGCGACCAGTCGATGTCGAGGTCGTCGTCCGAGATGAGCGTATGCGTTCGCTCACCGTTCTGGGCCTCGAGCTCCTCGAGCTCCGTGATCGCGCGCTCGCGCGCCTCGTCGATCAGGCGCTCCTCGAGATCCGGGGGCAGCTCAACCGCCCAGACACGGAAGTCGCCGCGCTCGTCGAGTTCGACCTGCGCGTGACGCGCCGCGCCCGGCGTCTTCTTGTACGCGGCGAGCAGAGCGTCCTCGAGCGCGTGGACGAGGGCGTCTTCCTCGATCCCCTTCTCGCGCTCGATCTCCCTGACCGCCTCCAGGATCTCTCGGCTCATCGGCTCAACCCCTCGTCGATCAAGTTCCCCCGGACGATCTGGTCGTACGGGATCTCCTCCCCTTGCGCCAGCGTGACGGCTGCCTCGCCCGCGTGGACGAGCTCGCCGCGGAAGCGCTTCCGGCCGCCGATCTCGTTCGCCGTCCGAAGGGCGACGCGCCACCCGACGTACTGCTCGAAGTGGTGGCGGGTGCGGAGCGGCCGCTCGAGCCCGGGTGAAGAGACCTCGAGCGAATAAGCGTTCAGGTACTCGCGCAGGAGGTTCGTCACCTGCTCGCAGAGCGCGTGGTCGACCCCGTCCGGCCGGTCGAGGTAGACGGCTAGCGCTTCGGGGCCACGCAGCTCGACCGCGAGCACTTCGACGTCGGGTAGCGCCCGCTCGACCTTCTCGGCGACATCGCGATGAAGCTGGCGTTCCTTCTCGTAGACCTGCATCTGACCTCTTTCGAAAAAAATGGGCGCCGCGCGCCCATTTCTCCAACAGCTGGGGAAATGTGTCGTCGGAAGGATACCAAGCGTTCCCACGACTGGCGTTCCCCGCCTTCCGGTGCCGGCGATCGCGACGCCTTCCGTCGACGCCGCATGTGCGCCCTTCATCCGAAGCCGTGCCGGGCGTGCGGCGGTCGGAGGAACGACGCCGTCGCGAGCGAGAACCGGGTGCAGGCTCTCGGCGACGATGACGTCGGATCAGACAAGCGGACTCCACGGGCGAACGCCTCTGCCCCTGGGGATTCGCCGAACGATTTCAGTAGTGCGCGCACCCGGGGATCGACGGGTCGTCGGGCGAGCAGCGGTTGCGCAAGCCGAACGCCAATCCGAGATGCGTTCCGAGGATCGCGAACGCCAGGACGGCGATCACGACGAGCAGTCGCTTGCGCCGCGTCCAGACGCCCCAGGCGCCCAGGCCCGCAAGCGCGATGACAGGCCAGAAGTAGACCACTGCCGTCGTCATCTCTCCAGGCTCGCCGGAGTCGAAATAGCGATCGACGGCGTTGCAGTAGCGGCCCGCAGGGGAAGCAGGCGCGGCATATGGGGATCCACCATCGCCACCGCAGGGCCCCAAACCGGTCGCTCCGAGGACGAATACGGCAGCGACGACCCATGTCGCAATGAAGGCGCCCCAGGCCGCCGCAAGCGGTCCTCGTCGACGTGAGCTCTCACGCATGGAGGCGTTATCGGCGTCGCCTCGAGCCGCCGCGAGGCGACGCCGCTCCGTCACCCCCAGGAAGGGGAGCCGCCGTGCTGGCGCTCACCTCCGTTACATGTCGAGCACGACCGTGACCGGGCCATCGTTGACCAGCGCGAGCTCCATGCGAGCTCCGAAAACGCCCGTCTCGACAGGAACGCCGAGGTCGCGTAGCGCCTGGCAGAACCGCTCGTACAGCGGCTCGGCGTGCTCCTTCGGCGCTGCACGCGAGAAGTCGGGTCGTGTTCCTCTTTGGCGTTTGCTGTCGGCGATCAGCGTGAACTGGCTCACGACCAGCGCTTCGCCGGCCGCGTCGAGGACGCTCCGATCGAACCTGCCGTCCTCGTTCTCGAAGATCCGCAGGCGGGCGATGCGTCCCGCAAGGCGGTCGGCGTGCGCGGTGTCGTCCGTGGCGGCAACGCCGAGAAGGACGCACACGCCGCGCCCGACGGCGGCGACGGTCTCTCCGCCAAGCTCGACGCGCGCCATGCGGACCCGCTGGACGACGGCACGCACGCCGGCAGTCGTATCAAGGGCGGAGCGCCTGCAGGACCGGACGTCCTCCTCGTCGGCGAGGTCCGCGACGAGGAGACGGCTGCGATCGCGATCCAAGCCGCGATTAACGGGCCACCTCGTCCTCACGAGCCTCCATGCGAGATCCGCCGCGTCACCGGTCGGCCGGCGTAGCGGCGGGCCGTCGTCCGGCCCGGGCAGGTCTCACCCGGCGCCGCTACGAGCGGTCGAGGGCCTCCAGCGCGCGGCGGTACTCGCGGCTCTGAGGCCGGAAGAACGTCGCCATGCGGTAGTGGCCGAATGCCTCCTGGGGGCGGCCCTGCTTCTCGAGGCAGCGCGCAAGCGCGAAGTGCGCGTAGTGGTCGATCGCCTTGAGCTCGAGAATGGCGCGGAACTCCTGCTCGGCCTCGGCGAAGCGGCGGATCCGGAAGTACGCGATCCCGAGCGCCTCCCGAATCGACGCCTTCTCGGGCTCCCGGCGCTTCGCCTTCTCGAGGGCGACCGTCGCCTGCGCGTTTCGCCCCTCGGCCATGTGCTCACGGCCCTGTCGAAACAGGTCATACGTCTCGCTCATCGGAGACTCCAAAGATAGGCGAAATTCCTCGTCACGACGTCTTCAGGGCGCGTCAGGTCGCGGGTCGGGCCGATCGCGAGCGCGGCGAGCTCCGCGCCTTCGTCGAGGGCGCGCTGCGCGGCGGCGGCCAGCTCGAAGGGCGGTCCCGGAAGCTCGGCGAGCGAGGCGCAGAGCTCCTCGCCGAGGAACCAGAGTGGTGCCCCCGCGAGCGTGCCCGCGGCCGCGTCGGGCGGCTTCTCGACGACGGCGACGAGCCGGTCACGCTCGATCACGACCGACGAGCGCTCGGGGATCTCGGCGGCCGGCACGTCGCGCACCGCGAGACCGCCGCTCGTACCGGATGCGAGCCAGCGGTCGCGCGCCGACGCGATCGTCCCCGGGGCGAAAACCGTGTCGGCCCCGAGGACGAGCAGCGGTGGCCGGGCGCCGGCGGCGAGCGCGCGGCGAACGGCGTCGGCCGATCCGACCGGGTCGGGCTGGCGTGCGTAGCGCACGGCCAGGCCGAGCGCGGACCCGTCGGCGACGAGCGCCTCGATCTGGTGGGCGAGGTGCCCGACGACGAGCCAGGCGTGCGCGAAGCCCGCTTCGGCCAGCTCGCGAAGCAGCGTCGCGATGACCGGCCGTCCGTCGATCGGAAGGACGGGCTTCGCCCAGCACTCCGTGAGCGGCCGCAGCCGTCGCCCTTCCCCCGCGGCCATGACGACGGGGTCCACGCCGTCAGACTATGCCCGTGCCCGCGGCGACGATCGTCCGCCTTGCCGCGCCGCTCACGAGCGGAGTCGCGCTCTGGCTCGCCTCGCCCCCGGTGGGGGTCGGCTGGCTGGCGTGGGTCGGGCTCGTCCCGGCAGCGGCGCTCGCGCTGGCGGCACCGGGGACGCGCCTCGCGCGCCTCGCCGCCCCGCTCGCGCTCGTCGTCTTCCTCGAGCTCTTGCTCGTTCCCGCGCTTCCGTTCGGCCTCGCCGAGGACCAGTGGGGTGACCCGGTCGTCCCCGTTCTCGTCGGCGACTCGCCGGTTCTCGTGGTCGCCCTCGTCGTCGTCCCGCTCTTCGGGCTCCTCCTCTACGCGATCCGCTTCCCGCACTTCGGCCTCACGCCGCGAACGACGACCGCACTAGCGGCGGTCGCCACGGTCGTCGTTCCGGCGGTTGCGTGGACGGCGCTCGACCTCCTTCGCACGAAGTTCGACCCGGGCAGCTTCTGGGGACCGCTGTATCTCTCGCAGTACGACACAGCTGCCGCGAACCTGGCCGCGGTGGCCGGGCCATGGCTCGTCACCTTCGCGCTCGTAGCTGTCAACTACTCCCTCGCGCTGGCGTGTCTCGCCGCGGCCGGCCGCCGTGTCGGGACCGTTCCTGCGATAGTCCCCTCAACGCGGGCGGTGCTCGCGTCCGCGGTCTTGGCGCTCGCGCTCGTCGCTCCGGCGGCCGTCGTCGACTCCGAGCCGCCCGGCCGCGAGACGCTGCGCGTCGCGGCCGTCCAGCCCGGCTACGACACGGCCGAGTTCGACCTCCCGGTGAACCGTTACCTGCGCCGCGAGACCCGCGACCTCGCGCGGGCGAGCCTCGACCTCGTTGCCGACCTGACGCCGCTTATGGAGGAGGCCGCCGCCCGAGGCGCGCGCGTCGCCGTCTGGCCGGAGGCAGCGATCTGGGTGAGACCGAGGGACGACGCGACGCTCCGAACGGCGCTCGTCCGCCTTGCGCAGGACACGGGACTCGTTATCGTCGTCCCGTACTTCCTTCGCGGACCCGACCGCGGCGCCGCGCTCGCTGTGCTCCCGGACGGGACGCTGACTCGGGCGCAGGGTAAGCAGCGCCCGATGTGGTTCCTCGGCGAGCGGGGTCGAGGCGGCGAGCCCCCCGAGCCGGTCGCAACGGAGATCGGGAGCGTCGGGACGCTGCTCGGCGTGGACACGCAGGAGCCGGCGCCCGCGCGCCGGCTGGCGGCCGCGGGTGCCGACTTCCTCACGTCCTCGACGCACGACTGGGAGGCGCTCGCGGCGCAGCACGCAGCGCTCGTTCGGCTGCACGCGAAGTCGCTCGGGATTCCGCTCGTCCGGGCGGATTGGCGCCACGGCTCGGCGATCGTCGACGCCGGAGGGCGCGTCGTCGCGGACACGGGCCGCGAGAATCGGCGCGCGGTCGTCGTCGGCGACGTCGCGATGGACGGGGTGACGACCACCTACGCGCGCCTCGGCGACCACGCCGGCTGGGCCTGTGTCGCGCTTCTCGGCGTGCTCCTCGCCGCAAGCGCAGCCAGGTCACGCGGCGAGCGAGCGGAGGCTGAGCGCGCCGCGAACCCGCTGCGCGAGGCTGAGCCGGCCGCTCATCCGCCGCCGTAACCGTCGGAGCTCGGCGCGGGCCGCGCCGATCCGTCCTGCGGCCGCCGAAGGGGAGCCGAACCGCGCTTCCGTCGCCGCGGCGACGAACGGGGCCGGGTTCGCCGCGAAGTATTGCTCCACGAGCACGCCCACCTCGGGCAGCGTCGCGCTCGGCGGTACGGCGATCCCCTGGTCTGCGAGGTACGCGACGAGGTCGCGCCGGCAGGCCGCGGCCGCGCCGCGCGGGTCGCGCGTCGCGAAGCGAAGCCGCCTGCGTGCCTCCTTGATCGTGACGATCAACGCTGCGGCACCGCCGAGCACCACAAGGACGAGCGCGAGGACGCCTCGGCCGGTGTCGACGACGGCCTCGGGGACGCCCCCACCCCCGTCGCCACCGCTGCGCTGCGCCGCTCCCGCCACGCCCCCCGCCTCCTCGGCGCGGCTGAGCTGCTCCCGGACCTCGGGAATCCGCTCGATCGCGCCGCCGAGCCGTGCCGCCTCGCTCGCGTCGAACCCGGACGAGAACGGCGAGTAGTTGACGCTGAGTTGCCCGCGGTTCGGCGTCGGGTCGAACTCGACCCAGCCGTGCCCCGGGAAGTAGACCTCGACCCAGGTGTGGGCGTTGTGGTCGGTCACAACCCACTGGTCGTCCTGCTCGTCGTACGTCCCGCTCGTGAAGCCCGCCGCGACGCGCGCCGGGATCCCGAGGTAGCGGAGCATGAGCGCCATCGCGCCCGCGTACTGCTGGCAGTAGCCGCGCTTCGTCCCGAGGAACGCGACGAGCGGCGGCTCGCCCTCGCGGGGGGGCGGCGACTCGTCGTACGTGAAGCCGCCTTCGGAGCCGCGAAACCACGCCTCGAGGAGCACCGCGGCCTCGTAGGGCGAGCGGGCGCCGGCCGTGACCTCGCGCGCCGTCGCCCAGATGTCGCGATGCCCCGGGGCCAGGCCGATCGCTCGCTCGGCGAAGTACGCGTCCATGAACTCGTCGCGGTCCTGCGCGCCCCACGGGAAGAGCGGCGCGTCGTCCGGGCTTCCGCTTGCGCGCAGGTATCTGTACGCGGCGTCGGGGTAGTCGGTCCCGGCCGCGCGCAGGTCGCGGATGCGCGGCCGCCGGACGTAGCTCCAAACCGTGTAGCGCTCGCCGCGCGCGAGCGGCCGGTCGAGCGTCACGGTGCCGTTCGTCGCGACACGCGCGAAGCGCTCGGCGTCGAGCTCCCAGCGGACCGCCTGGGCGGACCCGAGTAGCCGCACGTCGTTCAACGCCTCGATCGTCACCTCCTGGCGAACCCACTCCGATTCGTCCCGGGCGGCGTCGGGGAGGAGCTCGTCCACCTCGCGCGCGTCGAGCGAGCCGCTCCCGTCGAGCGCGTCCGCGAGCGTCAGCTCTTCGCGCCACGCCGTGCCCGTGTAGGTGTCGAGCGTCGTAGCCCGCCAGTAGAGGGAGCGGCGCGGCCCGTCGACGTCCACGCGGAGAACGGTGGTCCGCTTCTTCGGGAAGGAGATTCCCTCGTAGTTCGAGTCCCAGACGTAGCGGACGTCGACCGGGTCGTCGGGGCGATCGTAGAAGTCCCAGCTGTCCCAGTCGACGAAGCCGCGCTTGGCCACCGCCTCCGACGCCGAGCCGGCGACCGCGACGGCAACGATCGCGAGCGCGGCGGCGCCCGCGTGCGCAAGGCCGCGCGTGACCCCGCGAAGGAGGAGGACAAGCGTGAGCGCCGCGACGAGGATGAGCGCGCCCGTCGTGAGCGGGCGGCTCGCTTCCACCCACGTCGAGGCCATGGTCGCCGGGACGCCCGCACCGACGATGACGGCGCCGAGCGCCGCGAAGAGCCGCCGCGCGGCGATCGCCATCCCAGCGACAGCGACCGAGGCGAAGACCGCGAGGAGCACGACGCCGTGCATGAGCGGGAAGCGCTCGGGGTCGAACGGGACGCGAGTGTCGTAGAACTCGAGGAGTCCCTGCTTGAACGACGAGAGGAGTGGCCCGAAGAAATCGCGGTCGCCCCGTCGGGCGTCGGTGATCGCGAGATCGAAGGCGGCCCCGCCGGCGCCGAGCGTCGCGAGGACGAGAGTTGCGGCGATGACCGCGGGCCTGCGACGCAGGTGGACGGCGAGGGTCGGAAGAAACGCGAGCGCGACCATCGACGCGACGCCGCCGAGCGGGAAGCCGTCCTCCTCGAGGCTGAGCCAGATCGGCGCGACGAGCGCCGAGACGAGGACGAACGCGGCGAGCGTCCTAGGCATGAGCCCTCCGCGACGCGACCTCGCCCGAGCCCGGCGCAACCTCAGCGCCCTGGAGCTTCCCTGCGAGGTCATCGCCGCGCCGCACGACGGCGAGGCGGACGCCGGCCCGGCCAAGGCGGAGGAGCTGCGCGCGCGCGTCGGCCGGAGTGGGACGTGACGCGAAGCTCGCAGGATCGACGTACACGACGGCGGCCGAGTGGTGCGCGAGCATGCGCTGGAGCAGCCGGTCGACGAGGCGCGGGGTGAGCGACGCGGTCACCACCGTGAGCTCGAGCGCGCGCGCGGCGGGCCCCGCCTCGTCGGCGAGGAATGTGGACGCGGGGAGCGGGCCGTCCGGCTCCACCGCGGCGAGGAGCTCGAGCGCGCGCTGCCAGTCACCGTCGAGCGAGTGGACGCGCTGGTACGTGCGGGCGCGCGAGCTGACGACGAGTGAGGCCCGCCGCCCGCGGCGCGCATGCGCCTTCACGATCGAGCCGGCAATCTGGACCTGGGTCTCGAACGTGGTCTCCGTCCCTTCGCCGACGACGCTCGTGGCGTCCGCGTCGAGCAGGACGGCCGCCTCGTCGCGCGGCGCGTCCTCGAGCTCCTTGACCATGAGCTCGCCGCGGCGCGCCGTCGACGGCCAGTGGACACGCCGAAGCGACTCCCCCTGCTCGTACTCGCGCACGCTGTGGACCTCGAAGCCGGCCGTCCGCCGAAGGAGCAGCCGGCGGCCGCCCGGGGTGCGCCCGCCCGCGTCGGAGAAGAGGCGATCGAGCTCCACGAGGCGCGGGTAGACGACGAGGGCCTCCGCACGCGAGAGCTCGAGCTCGACGCGCTCGAGGCCGAACGGATCCTCGATGACGACCTGCGAGGACTCGATCGCGTAGCGGCCGCGCGGGACGGCGGGCACGACGTAGCGGCCCTCGAGCCGTCCGTGCCTTCGGACGAGCGCGGCATCGTGTTCGCCGAGCCGCGCGATCCGCTCGTGGACGACGAGCGTTGCCGGCGGCAGGCGTCCCGCGACGTCGACCGCGACCCGAACCGAGACGTCGTCGCCCGCGAGGTGCTCGGCGCCGGCGAGCTCGCGCCGAAGCGCCATCGGCCGCCGGAGGACGCGAACCCACAGTGCCGCTCCCGCGACGGCGAGGACGAGGCCGACTGCGACCGGGTAGAGCGGCCGAGCGCCGAACGCCCACGCGCCCAGGTACGTGAGGCCGCCGAGGGCGAGGAGCGAGCGGCCGCGGTCGGTCAGCACGGGCCGGACGAGTCGGGGCGGGCCACTCCTGCCCTAGATCGGAACGGGAGTCCGTTCGACGGCGTCCCGCACGATGTCAGCGTCCGCGAGCCCGGATGAGCGTGCCTCCGGCGCGAGGATCAGGCGGTGGGCGAGCACCCACGGGGCGACCGTCTTCACGTCCTCGGGCACGACGTAGTCGCGGCCCGCGACGAGCGCACGGGCCTTCGAGACACGCAGGAGGTTGATCCCCGCGCGCGGGCTCGCACCGAGGTGCAACCGCGTGTCTCCCCGCGTCTGGCGAAGCAGCGCGACGACGTAGCGCTGGACACCCTCCTCTACGTAGACGCGCCTCGCGTCCTCGATCGCCCCGAGCACCTCCTGAGCGCTCGCGGCGGGCGCGAGCGATTCGAGCGGCGTCTGGGTCGTCTGCTCGGTCAGCATCTGAGCCTCCGCGGCGAGCGGCGGGTAGCCGATCGCGATCCGCATCGTGAACCGGTCGAGCTGGGCCTCGGGGAGCGGGTACGTCCCCTCGTACTCGATCGGGTTCTGCGTCGCCATGACCATGAAGGGCGGCGCGAGGTGGTACGTGACTCCGTCGATCGTCACCTGGCGCTCCTGCATCGCCTCGAGGAGCGCGGCCTGCGTCTTCGGCGACGTGCGGTTGATCTCGTCGACGAGCAGGATGTTCGCGAACACCGGACCCGGCCGGAACTCGAACTCGTGCGTCGCCTGATTGAACACGTTCACGCCCGTCACGTCGGAGGGCAGCAGGTCGGGCGTGAACTGGATGCGCGAGAACGAGAGGTCGACCGAGCGGGCGAGCGCCTTCGCGAGCGTCGTCTTCCCGACGCCTGGCAGGTCCTCGATGATCATGTGACCCTCGGCGAGGAGGCAGAGGACGGCGAGCTCGAGCGTCTCGTCCGGCGCATGCATGACCCGCCGGAGGTTGGCGATCACGCGCCGCGCGAGCTCCGCGGAGCGCTGTGCTTCGAGGGCTGTCTGAACGCCGGCGAGCCGTTCCTCCATCCGCCTCAATCTCCTCGGAGCAGGGACGCGACCCGGTCGAGGATAACGGCCGCTACTTCGGCCTTGCTGCGTCTGCCGACCATCGTCTCTTCCTGGGGTGAGATGAGCACGACCTCGTTTTCGTCAGCGTCGAAGCCCACGTCGGTTCTGGATACGTCGTTGAAGACGAAAAGGGTTCCTCCCTTTGCGTCAAGCTTTTCTCGCGCGCGCGCGAGCCCGCGCTCTCCCTCGTCGGCGGCGAAGCCGACGAGTATCTGTCCGTCGCGGCGGCGGCGGCCGAGCTCGGCGAGGACGTCCGTGGTCGGCTCGAGCGTCACGGTCCACGGCTGGCCATCCTTGGCGCGCTTGTGGCTGAGCGGCCCGGCCGGGCGGTAGTCCGCGACCGCGGCCGCCATCAGCACGACGTCGGCCGCCTCGCTTCGCGCGAGAGCTTCGCGGGCGAGGGCGGACGCGGTCGGGGTTTCGACGACCTCGATCCCAGCAGGGACGGGCACGGCGACGTTCGCGGCGAGAAGCGTGACGTCCGCCCCCTGTCGAGCGGCCTGCGCGGCGAGTGCGACGCCCATCTTGCCGCTCGAGCGGTTCCCCACGAAGCGGACCGAGTCGAGCGGCTCCCGCGTCGCCCCGGCGCTGACGAGCACCCGTTTCCCGGCGAGCGGTCCCGTGCTCGCCGGGGTCGAGAGAAGCTCGCGCACGCGGGCCGCGATCGCGTCCGGCTCCGACATGCGGCCCTGCCCGGTCTCGCCCTCCGCGAGCTCGCCCGTCTCGGGGCCGATGAACTCGGCGCCCCGCTCGCGCAGGAGCCGAACGTTCTCCTGCGTGGCCGGGTGCTCCCACATCCGCACGTTCATCGCCGGGGCAAGCAGCAGCGGGCCGCGAAAGGCGAGCGCCGTCTCGGTGAGCACCTCGTCGGCGAGGCCGTGGGCGAGCTTGGCAAGCGTGTTGGCGGAGAGCGGTGCTACGACGAGGAGATCCGCTTCGACGAGGTGCGGATAGAGCGCGTGCGGTGACTCGCGGCGCGCAAGCGCCTCGAACGTCTCGCGCGCGACGAACCGCTCGGCGCCCGCGGTCACGAGCGGAACGACCGCGTAGCCTTCGCGAAGCAGGCGGCGGATCAGCTCGCAGCTCTTGTAGGCCGCGATCGAGCCCGTCACGCCGACGAGCACGAGCGGGCGCGCCGTCGCGGCGGCGGAGGCGTCCGTACCCACGCTACGAGCCGACGCCGGGCTAGCCGGCGAACTCGTAGGTGATTTTGCCCTCGGCGATCTCCTCGAGCGCCATCGTCAGATAGTTCTTCGAACGGGACTCGACGAGCGGCGGCGCGACGTCCTCGAACGTCCCCTCGCCGAGCTGGTGGTGGTAGTTGTTGATCTGCCGCGCGCGCTTGGCGGCCATGATGACGAGGCCGTACCGGACGTCCGTGCGCGCGAGCAAATCGTCGATTCGCGGGTAGATCACCCGCCAAGTGTAGCGACGTGCGGCCGCGCGCCGCCGGCCGCGCCGAGCGTGCCGCCGCGGCCGGAAGCGCGCTGCCTGGATGACCGGGAGGCCCGCCCCGCGGGCCGCGCTCAGCTCCTGTCGGCCGTTGTCGGCGCCGCGGAGCGGCGGCCGAGCTCGCCGTCGATCAGTGCCTCGACCTTCCGGACGGCGCGCTCGACGTCGTCGTTCACGACGAGGTGGTCGAAGTCGTGACGCTCGTCCATCTGGCGCCGAGCCAGCTCGAGGCGCTCGTCGATCTCGCCCGCGCTCTCGGTCGCGCGCTCGCGCAAGCGGCGCTCCAGCTCGGCGAAAGACGGTGGCTCGACGAAAACCGTGACACTCTCCGGGAGGAGCTCCTTGACGCGCCTGGCGCCCTCTGTCTCCAGCTCGAGGACGCAGCTCCGCCCTGCCGCCAGGATGTGCTCGACCTCGGCGCGCAGCGTCCCGTACCGGTGACCCGAGACGTACACGACGTGCTCGACGAACTCGCCCTTCCGGACGCGCGCGACGAATTCATCCTCGCTCACGAAGTGGTAGTCGCGACCGTCCCGCTCGCCCGCGCGCCTCGCCCGCGTCGTCGCGGACACGGCAACCTCCAGGTCCGGCCGCCGCTCCACGAGCCGCCTGATCAGCGTCCCCTTCCCCGCTCCGGAGGGACCCGTGATGACGAAGAGCTTCCCCCGTGTGCGTCCGAGGTCGACGGCGGATGTCCCCTCGGGCGCTCTCGCGCGCGGTGACGCGCTGGCGTGACGCGCCTTCAGCGGCGGAGCAGGCTCACGAGCTCGGCGCGCTGGCGCTCCGAGAGGCCGCCCACGGTCTTGGACTGGCTGATCCGGCACTGGTTGAGGAACCGGGCAGCCTTGACGCGACCGAACTTCGGCACCGCCATGAGGATGTCGATGACCTTCGCCGTCTCGACGTACTCCGGCGGGTCGCTCAAGATCTCCTCGATCCTCACGGTCCCCGCCTTGAGGTCCTTCTTGAGCTGGGCCCGCCGTACGCGGATCTCGTTGGCCCGCCGAAGCGCTTCCATCCGTTGATCGAGGGAGCGCAGCGGCGCCTGGACCTGCGTCCTCGTGCCCTGCATGGCGCGCGATTCTAACAGGGTGACGGCTCCCTGCAAGTGCTAGCTTTGTGCCAATTTTGCAGGGCTTTTTGTCCAAGGAGGCAACGACTCACCGGTCGAATCGTGCGCCGCGCCGCGAACCGCGCCCGGGTTGGCGTAGCCGAGCGACCGCGCCTCCTGTTCGAGCTCGCGCCGAACGCGAACCGGCGCGCCCGGGTCCCGGAAGAGGATCGTGCCGAGCGCGACCGCTGACGCACCCGCCGCGAGGAACTCGACGGCGTGGCGGCCCGTCTCGACTCCGCCCATCCCGACGATCGGGAGTCCCGTCGTCCTGTAGCAGGCATAGACGGCGGCGAGCGCGACGGGCCGGAGCGCTGGGCCCGAGAGGCCGCCACTGGCCGTGGAGAGAACCGGCCGCAGCGTGCCTGCTTCCAGGACGAGACCGCGGAGTGTGTTCATGAGCGAGAGCCCGTCGGAGCCCGCCGCAGCGGCAGCCTCGGCGGCGGCGGCGATCTCGCCGACGGCCGGCGAAAGCTTCGTATAGAGAGGCTTCGTCGTCGCCGCGCGCGAGGCCACGACGATCTCCTCGGTTGCCTCCGCGGGCGAGGCGACGTTCGGGCACGAGACGTTGAGCTCGATCGCAGCGACATCGGGGAGCCCGTCGAGCCTCCGGCACAGAAGCGCGTAGTCGTCCGCGGTGAACCCGCCGACCGAAACCCAGACCGGGACGTCCAGGGTCGCGAGTTGCGGAAGCGTCCTGTTCACGAACGCGTCGATGCCGGGGTTCGCGAGCCCGATCGAGTTCAGCATCCCGCAGTCGGCCTCGGCGATACGGACAGGCGCGTTGCCCCGCCGCGGGAGCGGCGTCACCGTCTTCGTCACGAACGCGTCCAGCGTGCGAGTGACACCGGGCGCCTCGAGGGCATCGAGGCAACCGGAAGCGTTCAGGATCACGCTGCCTCCCGGGCCGCGCCCACGACCTCGTCCGCCCGCAGGACGGGTCCGTCGACGCAGAGACGACGGAGCTCGCCGCGGATCTCGACTGCGCACCCGTAGCACGCGCCGTACCCGCACGCCATCGGCGCCTCCCACGCGAGCTGGGCGGCCGGCGCGCGCTCGCCTACGGCGCGCAGCATCGGCTCGGGCCCACACGCGAGCACGTCGTGCCCGGGCGTCAGCTGCTGCGTCACGAACGTCGGCTCGACGACGACCTCGGCGTTCGGCACGAGCGCGGCCGCCTCGGCGTGCCGGGCGCTCCGGAACCCGAGCAGCGCCGGCGGCCGACCCAGCCGTTCGGACAGGAAGGGAAACGGCGCGACGCCGATTCCGCCGCCGACGAGCAGCGGCCTTCGCACATCGAGGCGGAATCCATTCCCCAGCGGCCCGAAGACGTCGATCCGGTCGCCCACTGCGAGACGCGCGAGGACGCGGGTTCCCGAGCCGACGGGGTTGACGAGGAACCAGAGCTCACCGGGCGGCGCGAGGCAGACGCTCATCGGCCGCGCGAGAACGCGGCCGGGCGGCGAGAGCATGAAGAACTGGCCCGGCGTGCCGGGGTCGAGCCCGCCGCGCGCCACCCGGACGAGCGCGTAGGGTCCGAGCGGCTCGACCGCGACGACGCTACGCGCTTCCCGCCGCAACGCGCTCCTGGAGCGAGAGAGCCGCCTCGCGGCGGGCGCCGGCGATCGCCTCCACGGCCGCGGCCGCGCCCGCCATCGTCGTGACGCAGGGCACACGAGCGACGAGCGCCGCCTCGCGGATCCGGTAGCCGTCGGAACGAGACCGGCCCCCGGCCGGCGTGTTGACGACGAAATCGCAGCGACCGCGGCGCACGAGGTCGACCACGGTCGGTCCGTCGCCGGCCTCGGAGACTTTGCGAACACGCGTCACGGCGACGCCGGCCTGCGAAAGCGCCACCGCGGTTCCGGTCGTCGCGAAGAGCCGAAAGCCGAGCTCCGCGAGCCGGCGCGCGAGCGCGCACGCGACGCTCTTGTCCGTGTCACGTACCGAGAGGAACGCGCTCCCCTCGCTCGGGAGCGGCCGCCCGGCGGCGCGCTCGGCCTTCGCGAACGCGGTCGCGAAGTCCGCCGCGCTCGCCATCACCTCGCCGGTCGACCGCATCTCGGGCCCGAGGACGGGATCGGCGCCCGGGAAGCGCGCAAACGGAAACACCGCCGCCTTCACGCTCACCTCGCCGGCCGCGTCCTCCGGCGGCAGCGCGAGCGACGCCAGGGAGGTTCCCGCCATCAGCCGGCAGGCCGCGCCGACGAGGTTGACGCCGGTCGCCTTGCTCGCGAAGGGCACCGTGCGGGAGGCCCGCGGGTTCGCCTCCAGGACGACGGGCTTACCGTCGACGAGCGCGAGCTGGACGTTCACGAGGCCGACGACGCCGAGCGCCGGCGCAAGGCGGCGAACGAGATCGCGCACGGCGCGGCGCGTATCCTCGTCGAGCGAGACGGCGGGAAGGACGCACGACGAGTCGCCCGAGTGCACGCCCGCCTCCTCGACGTGCTGCATGACGGCTGCGACGTACGTCTCCGAGCCGTCGCAGAGCGCGTCGACGTCCAGCTCGAGCGCGCCCTCGAGGAAGCGGTCGACGAGCACGCGGTCGCCCGGGCCGACGGCCGCCTCGATGTCGGCCGGCCGGTAGCACACTCGCATTCGCCGGCCGCCCAGGACGTAGGACGGCCGCACGAGCACGGGATAGCCGATCCGCTCCGCAGCCGCCACGGCCTCGTCCGGGCCGGTCGCCGTTCCCCACGCGGGGACCGCGACCTCGAGCCGGTCGCAGAGCCTCGCGAACCGCGCCCGGTCCTCGGCGAGATCGACGGCGTCGAACGGCGTCCCGAGGATGCGGACGCCGTTCGCCTCGAGATCGCGGGCGATCTTGAGCGGCGACTGGCCACCGAACTGGACCGCGACGCCGACCGGTCGCTCGCGCGCGCAGATCTCGAGGACCGCCTCCGCGTCGAGGGGCTCGAAGTAGAGACGGTCGGAGGTGTCGTAGTCGGTCGAAACCGTCTCCGGATTGCAGTTCACCATCACCGCCTCAAACCCGAGCGCGCGGAAGCTCCCGGCGGCGTGCACGCAGCAGTAGTCGAACTCGATCCCCTGGCCGATCCGGTTCGGCCCCGCGCCGAGGATGACGACGGAGCGCTCGCCGCGCGGGACGCAATCGCCCGCCTCACCCCACGTCGAGTAGAGGTAGTTGGAGGTTGCCTCCACCTCGGCCGCGCACGAGTCGACCCGCCGGTAGGCAGGCCGCACCCCCCAAGCGAGCCGTCTCGCCCTCGCCCGTTCCTCGTCGACGCCGCACCGGATCGCGATCTCCGCGTCGGAGATCCCGAGCCTCTTCAACCGAAGCCAATCGTCGGCCACGAGGTCGTCGAGCGAGCCGACGCGATCGAGCTCGTCCACGACGCGCTCGATCTCCTGCAAGAACCACGGGTGCACCCCGGCAGGCACGCCGCCGAGCCGTGGCCACGGAGTCGCCGACTCGGCGGCGAGATCACGTGAGCGCATCGCCTTCAGGAAGGCCTCCGTGAACGTGCGCCCGATCCCCATCGCCTCGCCGACCGACTTCATCTGCGTGCCCAGTGAGTCGTCCGCGCCGGGGAACTTGTCGAAGGCGAAGCGCGGGAACTTGACGACGACGTAGTCGAGCGTCGGCTCGAAGCTCGCGGGAGTCGTCCCCGTCAAGTCGTTCGGGATCTCGTCGAGCGTGTACCCGACGGCGAGCTTCGCCGCGACCTTCGCGATCGGGTAGCCGGTCGCCTTCGACGCGAGCGCGGACGAGCGCGAGACGCGCGGGTTCATCTCGATCACACGGACCTCACCGGTCTCGCGCTCACGCGCGAACTGGATGTTCGAGCCGCCCGTCTCGACGCCGACCGCCCGGATCACCGCCGCGGCCGCCTCGCGCAGCTCCTGGTAGGCCTCGTCGGGAAGCGTCATCTGGGGCGCGACGGTGACCGAGTCACCCGTGTGGACGCCCATCGGATCGAGGTTCTCGATCGAGCAGACGACGACGACGTTGTCGTTCGCGTCGCGCATCACCTCGAGCTCGAACTCGTCCCACCCCGCCAGGCACTCCTCGACGAGCACCTGGCCGACAGGGCTCTCGGCGAGGCCGGCGGCGAGCTTCCGCGCGAGCTCGGCCGCGTCGTGGGCGATCCCGCCGCCGTGCCCGCCGAGCGTGAACGCGGGTCGGAGGACGACCGGGAACGCGAGCCCCGCCGGGACATCCACGGCCGAGGTCACGATCCGCGACGCCGGGACGCGCAAGCCCGCGCGCTGCACGGTCTCGCGGAAGCGCTCGCGGTCCTCGGCGCGCCGGATCGCCTCGATGCCCGCGCCGATCAGCTCGACGCCGAGCTCGGCGAGGACGCCGTCCCCGGCGAGCTGCGCCGCCGCGTTGAGCGCCGTCTGGCCGCCGAGCGTCGGCAGGAGCGCGTCGGGGCGCTCGCGGGCGAGGACGGCGGCGACGCCCTCGGCGTCGAGCGGCTCGAGGTACGTGCGGTCGGCGAACCCGGGGTCAGTCATGATCGTCGCCGGGTTCGAATTGACGACGATCGTCTGAAAGCCCTCGGCGCGGAGGACCTTGAGCGCCTGCGACCCCGCGTAGTCGAATTCGCAGGCCTGCCCGATCACGATCGGCCCGGAGCCGATCACGCAGACCGAGTGGAGATCAGGCCGCCGCGGCATACCCGAGGTCGGCGACCCACTCGGAGAGCAGGAACCGCGCGTCGTGCGGCCCCGGGCTCGCCTCGGGGTGGAACTGGACGGAGCGTGCGCCGAGGTCGGGGAGGGAGAGCCCCTCGACCGTCCCGTCGTAGAGCGAGACGTGGGTCACCTCGGGGCCATGGCCCTCGACGGCGAAGCCGTGGTTCTGCGCGGTGACGAGCACGCGTCCGGTCGCGAGCTCGAGCACCGGGTGGTTCGCGCCGCGGTGGCCGAACCGGAGCTTGAACGTGTGGTAGCCGGCCGCCCGGGCGAGGAGCTGGTGGCCGAGGCAGATCCCGAAGATCGGCACGCGGCCGAGGAGCTCGCGGACCGTCGCGACCTCGTCCGCTAGGGCGGCGGGATCACCCGGCCCGTTCGAGAGCACGACTCCGTCGGGCGCCTCCGCGAGAACCGCCCGCGCCCGCGTCGCGTGCGGGAAGACGCGGACGGAGGCGCCCGCGGCGAGGAGACGCCCGACGATCGAGCGCTTGCAGCCGTAGTCGAGGATCGCGATCCGCGCCCGCCCGCGGCCAAGCGTGTACGGCTCCGCGGGCGAGACGCCGGCGACGAGCCCGCGTCCGGCCATCGGCGGCTGTGCGCGCACCTCGGCAAGGACGCGCTCGACGGAAGCCTCGCCGGCGACCGCAGCGGCGCGCATGGCGCCGTGCTCGCGGAGCCGCAGGACGAGCGAGCGCGTGTCCATGTCCTCGAGCGCGACGACGCCGCGAACGGAGAGCCAGTGCGTCCACGCCTCCCCGCCTGCGCGCCGCATGACGACGGCGCGGGCGTGCGGGCGGTCCGATTCCGAGCGGGCCGGCGCGACGCCGTAGTTCCCCACCATCGGCGCCGTGAAGCAGACGATTTGCTCGGCGTAGCTCGGGTCGGTGACGATCTCCTGGTAGCCGGACATCGCCGTCGTGAATACCGCCTCGCCGAACGCGATCCCGTCGGCGCCGACCGACCGGCCGCCGAACACCGCTCCGTCCTCGAGAACGAGGAAGCTCATCCTTCGTACGCCACGCGGCCGGCCGCGACCGTCATCAGCACCTTTCCGCGCAGTGTCCGCCCGAGGAGCCACGAGTTCGCCGATTTCGAGCGGAAGCTCGACTCGTCCACCCGCCACGGCGCGTTCAGATCGAGCAGGACGAGGTTCGCCTCTGCGCCGGGCGCGATTCGCGGCGGCTCGAGGCCGTAGACCCGCGCCGGCCCGGCGCTCATCCGCTCGAGGAGCGTGGCGAGCGAGAGGACACCCGGCTCGACGAGGCGCGTGTAGAGCGCCGAGAACGCGGTCTCGAGGCCGATGACGCCGAAGGGTGCTGCCTCGAACGGCACCTCTTTTTCGTGGCGCGCGTGCGGGGCGTGGTCGGTCGCGACGGCGGCGATCGTGCCGTCGTGGAGCGCTTCGACGAGTGCTCGTCGGTCGTTCGCGGAGCGAAGCGGCGGGTTCATCTTCACGTTCGGGTCGAGCGAGCGCACCGCCTCGTCCGTCAGGCACAGGTGGTGCGGCGTCACCTCGGCCGTCGCGGCGACCGCGTCGGCGTGCGCCGCGCGGAGCGCTTCCACCGACTCGCGCGCGGAAAGATGGAGGAGGTGCACCGGCCGCTCCTCGTAGCGCGCGAGCGCGAGGTCGCGCGCGACCATGGCGCTCTCCGCGACCGACGGGTAGCCGCCGAAGCCGAGCTCCGCTGACGCCGCCCCCTCGTGGACGCAGCCGCCTCGCGAGAGCGTCGGCTCCTCGCAGTGGAGCGCGAGCGGCCTGCCCGCCGCTGAGCTGTACTGGAGCGCGCGACGGAGAAGCCCCGCAGCCTCGACCGGCCTCCCGTCGTCCGTGAAGCCGGCCGCACCCGCCTCGGCGAGCGTCACCATCTCGGTCAGCTCACCACCCTCCTCCCCTTTCGTAATCGCGCCGAGGAACCCGACCGGGATCTCCGCCTCCGAGCGCGCGCGGTCGGCAAGCGCCCCGAGAACCGAGGCGGAATCGACGACGGGATCGGTGTTCGGCATCGCCAGTAGCGCGCAGTACCCGCCCGCCGCGCCCGCGCGAGTGCCGGAGGCGATGTCCTCCTCGTCCTCGCGGCCGGGCGTGCGGAGGTGAACGTGCGGGTCGACGAACGCCGGCGCGAGGACAAGCCCTTCCCCGTCCACGACGCGGTGGCGGTTCGTATCCAGGTCCGTCCCGAGCGCCGCGACGACGCCGCGATCGACGCGGACGTCCAAGCGGGAGTCGATTCCCTCGCCCGGATCGACGACGCGGGCGCCTCGGACGACGAGCTCGTCCTTCCTCCCGTTTCGCCCGAAGAGCATCACGCCACCTCCTGCGCGTCGGCAACCTGGACGCCGACCGGGCCGTGCGTCAGGAGGTCGTAGAGAACGGCCATCCGGACGGCGAGCCCGCTTCGCACCTGCCTCTCGATGAGGGCGTCGGCCGCCTCGGCGACGGCACCGTCGAGCTCGACCCCGCGGTTCATGGGGCCCGGGTGCATGATCTTCTGGCCCGGCCGGACGCGCTCCGTCGTCACTCCCCATCGCGCTGTGTACTCGCGCAGCGTCGGAACGTAGTTCTCGCCGGCGAGCATCCGCTCGCGCTGCATGCGGAGCACGTAGACGACGTCGGCGGCCCGGATCGCGTCGAGCGAGTGCGCGACGTCGCAGCCCATCGCCTCGATCCCGCGCGGGATCAGCGTCGGCGGGCCGACGAGCGTGACGCGCGCACCCATCAGGACGAACGCCTGGATGTTCGAGCGCGCGACCCGCGAGTGCAGGACGTCGCCGACGATCGCGACATGGAGGTTCTCGATTCCGCCGAGCTCGTCGTCCACCGTGTACAGGTCGAGAAGGGCCTGCGTCGGGTGCTGATGTTTGCCGTCGCCCGCGTTCACGACGTGTGCGCCCGTGTAGCGCGCGACGAGCCGCGGCGCGCCGATCTCCGGGTGGCGGATGACGACGACGTCGGGGTCGTAGCACCCGAGCGTGATCGCCGTGTCCTTCAGCGACTCGCCCTTCTCGACCGCGGAGCCCGACGCCTTGATCGACATCACGTCGGCCGAGAGCCGCTTCGCGGCGAGCTCGAAGCTCGACGACGTCCGGGTGGACGGCTCGCAGAACAGGTTCACGACGGTGCGGCCGCGCAGGGTCGGGAGCTTCTTCACGTCGCGCTCGAGCGAGCGCGCGAACGTCCGGGCGAGCCCGAGCAGCCGCTCGACGTCCGCGCGCGTCAGGTCGGCGATCGAGATCAGATGACGCCGCACGGCCGGCTTTGGCGGGAGGAGCTCGTCCCGGACGAGCGGGCGGATGTCAGCCATGGACGACCTTTCCGTTCGGTGACGTGAGGAGGACGGCATCGACCTCGTCCACCTCGACGAGCTGGACACGGACGCGCTCGCCGTGCGCTGTCGGGAGGTTCTTGCCGACGTAGTCGGGGCGAATCGGGAGCTCACGGTGGCCGCGGTCGACGAGGCAGGCGAGCTGGACGCGCTCCGGGCGTCCGTACGCGAAAAGCGCCTCGATCGCGGCGCGGATCGTCCGCCCGGTGTGCAGGACGTCGTCGACCAGCACGCACGTCGTGCCCTCGAGCGGGAAGTCGAGGCGGGTCGCCTTGACGACCGGCTGCGCGTGCGAGGGCGGAGCTCCCTCGCGAACGTAGACGTCGTCGCGGTGGAACGTGATGTCGAGCGTCCCGAGCGCGACGTCCTCGCCGCGGAAGCGGGTGATCAGGCGGCGGAGGCGCTGCGCGAGCGGGACGCCGCGCGTGTGGATCCCGACGAGCGCCAGGCGCGAGAGGTCGCCGTTTCGCTCCACGATCTCGTGGGCGATCCGGACGAGGGTGCGCGCGACCGTGGCGCCGTCGAGGATCGTCTTCGCCGTCTCGGTGGGTGCAGCCATGCGCCAACTCCTTTCCGGCCTCGCAGGACCGGGCTTAAAGGGGTCGCGACGAGGCTAGGGAGCCCGTCGGACGGCGTCGTCGGGACGCGCCGCACCTGCACCGTCCGTCAGCCGAGGCGGTCCGCCGTCAGGACGACCCAGTGGAGCTCGTACTCGACGTTCTCGGGGAGCTCACGCTCGGCCTTCGCGAGCCCCTCCGCGAACTCGCCTTCGTCGAGGAGGTGGAGCGTCGAGATGTAACGCCCGTGCAGGCGCTCGAGCGCCGCGGTGCGCGACATGCTGCCCCGCTGGAGAAGGCGGCGGGCTCGCGACGCTCCGAACCCGGCAGCAGCGAGCTCCTCGGCGAGCGTCGGCGCGTCGGGGAACCGGACGCGGTCGATCCGCTCGACGGCGGGAAAGTAGCGAACGAGCCAGAAGCCGCCGAAGTGGTCCGGCGAGAACGTCGCAATGACCGCGCGGCCGCGCGGGCCGAGCACGCGGGCAAGCTCAGCGAATGCGCGCCGACGGTCGAGCAGGTGGACGACCTGGCGCAGCACCACGGCCTCGAACCAGCCGTCCTTGAAGGGGAGTCGCTCGGCGCTCGCCCGCTTGAAGCCGCCGCCCGGGAGCGGGTTTTCCCGCGCCCGTGCGAGCATCTCCAGCGACGGGTCGATCCCCCAGACGCGCGCGCCGCGATCCGTGAGCGCGTGCGCGAGCCGGCCCGTGCCGCAGCCGACGTCGAGGACGCGGCGTCCAACGAGGCCGCCCTCCTCGACGATCGCCTCGAGGAGCTCCCACCAGTGGGGGTCGGCAGGCCGCAGCCGGTCGTAGGACGCGGCGAGCCGGTCGAAGTCGGGCGCGGCGGTCAGCGCCCGCCGAGCAGGTCCTCGGGATCCGTCATCGCCTCGATCGCATCCTGGGCGGCCTCGAGCGACTCCTCGGGGACGAGGACCTTCGTCGGCGGGTCGCTCAGCTCGCTCGGGTGCTGCTCAACCGCCGGGTGGAGCTCCGACGCGATCCCCGCCGATCGCAGGATCGTCTGGATCTCCTCCGCCTCGGCCAGGTCCCGCGTCACCGCCACCTGAACCATGCTCAACGAGGTCTGCCTCCTCCTCGCGACCGAGCGCGCCGCCCTTCACGAGTCGCGGCGCCCCTCTCTCGGGGAACGGGACGTCGATGATATCGAAGTCCCTCGGGACGACGGTCTCCGGGAACACGCCCCGAGCCTCGCGCGCGATCTCCGGGCCGAAGTAGCGGTTCGAGAGGTGCGTGAGGACGAGCAGCTTGACGCCGGCCGCGCGCGCGAGCTCCGCCGCGGCGAGCGCGGTCGTGTGCCCCGTCTCGTCCGCCCGGTCGCGCTCCTCCTCGACGAACGTCCCGTCGTGGACGAGGACCTCCGCCGCGTCCGCGATCTCGAGCACGCTCGCCGCAGGACGCGTGTCGCCTGTCAGGACCACCTTTCGGCCAGGCCTCGGCGGTCCGAGCACGTGCTCCGGCCGCACGACGGACCCGCTCTCGAGAACGATCGTCTCGCCGCGCTGGAGCGCGCCGAAAAGCGGCCCCGGCTCGACGCCGAGCGCCCGGGCAGCCGCAACGTTGAACCGTCCCGGCCGCGGCGCTTCGACGACGGCGTACCCGTTCGACGCGATCCCGTGCTGGACTCGGAACGCGACGATCCGGTAGTCCCCCCGGTCGACGACGTCGCCGGGCCGCACCTCGACGAGCCGGTACGGATAGGTGAGCTTCCCGAAGATCCGCTGGAGCGCCGCGAAGAGGTCGGCGAGGCCGGGTGGCCCGTAGATCGTGAGCGGGAGCTCGCGGCCGCGAAGCGCGAACGTCTTCATCATCCCGGGCAGCCCGAGGTAGTGATCCGCGTGGTAGTGCGTGATGAAGACCTCGGGGAGCTCGAGAAGGCCGATCCCCGACCGCAGCAGCTGGCGCTGCGTCCCCTCGCCGCAGTCGAAGAGCAGGCGCTCGCCGCCGCGGCGGAGGAGCGTTGCCGACGGCGCCCGCCGGGCGGTCGGCACCGAGCCCGACGTGCCGAGGAAGGCGAGATCGAGGTCCACGCAATCAGTGTAGGACGGCCGATCTCACGGGCCGGGGAGCGCGAGGACCCTTCCCGGGACGAGGGATGACGTCTCGAGCTCGTTTCGCTCCTTGATGCGCCAGACGGCCTCGCGCGGGTCGCCCTCGTAGCGGGCGACTGCGATCGCCCAGAGCGTGTCGCCGGGCCGCACCACGTACCGGTCTTCGACGCCGGCGCCGGTCGTGGGGCGCGCAAGCCACAGCGTCGCGAGGAGGACGAACGCGATCGACACGACCAGCAGCCGGGTCCGACTTACGAACATACGTTCGTACGGTAGACGTCGCATCGGACGGCGTGCGCGCGACCGGGACCGGCGATCGCTAGCCCAGCTCGACGAGGGAGGGAACGCCGTCCCGGACGACCGCCATGGTGTGGCCCGGCGCACGCCGTCGTTCGGTCGGGCTGCCGGGGTTCAGGATCCAGGCGTCCTCCATGGAGACGAGCTCGGGCCAGTGCGTGTGGCCGTACACGACGAGCCCGCACCCGGCGAACCACGCTTGCAGCCGCTCGTGCCGCCCCGCCGCCGGCCCTGGGTCGTGCACGATCCCGATCCGAAGCCCCTCGTCGTCGAGCTCGGCCCGCTGCGGCAGGCGCGAGCGAAGCTCCGGCTCGTCCATGTTCCCGTGGACGGCGGTGACGGGCGCGAGCGCGCGCAGCTCGTCGAGGACCGACGCGGCCGTGAAGTCGCCGACGTGCACGATCCGATCGGCCGCCGCGAGGACGCGAAGGCACGAGTCGGGGAGGCGTCGCGAGCCGCGCGGCAGGTGCGTGTCCCCCAGGACGGCGATCAGGGCAGGTCCGGAAGGAAGCGCCCGTCGCGGTAGACGAGCTCGCCGTCGGCGTAGACCTCGCTCCCCTCTCGCAGGTCGCAGACGAGGTCCCAGTGGAGCGCCGACTCGTTCCGTCCGCCTGTCTCGGGATATGACTTCCCGAGCGCGAGGTGGACGGTCCCGCCGATCTTCTCGTCGAAGAGGGTGTTCAGCGTGAACTCCGCCACCGCCTCGTTCATGCCGAACGCGAACTCGCCCAGGCGCCGCGCGCCGTCGTCGAGGGCGAGCATCTCGTCGAGGAAGGCCTGGCCGCGCCTCGCCTCGGCGGCCACCACCTCACCGCCGGAGAAGCGAAGCTCGACGCCCTCGATCACGCGGCCGTGGAACGATGCGGGAAAGGTGAACGCGATTTCGCCCTCGACGCTCGTCTCGACCGGTCCGGTGAAGACCTCGCCGTCGGGGAAGTTCTCGCGGCCGCGGCTCGCGATCCACGTCCGGCCTTCGACGCCGAGGGTCAGATCGGTCCCGTCGGCGACGACGCGGAGCTGACGCTTCTCGCCGAGCCGGTCGGCGAGCCTCTGGAGGCGGTCGCCGAAGGCGCGCCACTCCGCGACCGGGTCGTCGCGATCGAGGAACCCGGCTCGGAAGACGAATTCTTCGTACTCGCCGAGCGACATCCCGGCATCCTGCGCGGCCGCGTTCGTCGGGTAAAGCGTGACGAGCCAGCGCAGCTCGCCCTTCGCAGCCCGCTCGAAAAGGCGATCGCCGATCCGCTTGCGGGCGCGATGGGCAATCGCCTGTCGCGCTGGGTCGACGCCGGTGAGCGCGCGGGTGTTGAAGTCGGAATCGAAGACCATGCGGACGTCCGCGCGCTCGATCTCTTCCGTGCGGGCGGGGCTCAGCCACTCGAGTTGCTCGTCGTTTCCTTCCTTCATCAGTGCCTCGAGCGCGCCGTCGACCGCGATTCGCACGTCCGGGTGGCCGCCGGCAGCGAGGACGCGCCGGTACGTCTCGCGGACGAGCGGCGCGGCGAGCGCGGAGGCATCGAGGACGACGAGGTCGCCGGGCCGGACGTCGGTCGAGTAGGAGACGACGACGTCGGCGAGCCGCTCGACGCGCGGGTCAGCCACGCCCGCCCGCAGCGGCGACCGCCTGCGGCTCCTCGAGGAACGAGCCCGCCCGCCAGATCAGCTCTCCGTCCGCGTACACCTCGCCGTCGGCGCGGAGGTCGCAGATCATGTCCCAGTGAAGCGCGGAGGAGTTCCGCCCGCCCGCCTGCGCGAAGCCGGCGCCGAGCGCAAGGTGCATCGTCCCGCCGATTTTTTCGTCGAGCAGGATGTTCCGCGTGAAGCAGTCGATCTCGTAGTTCAGGCCGAACGCGACCTCGCCGACGACGCTGGCGCCCTCGTCCATTTCGAGGAGCTGGCGGAGGTACGCCTCGCCCTGCGATGCCTCCACCGCGACGACCCGCCCGCCCTCGAAGCGAAGGCGGACGTCCTCGACCGCGCGGCCGTGGAAGATGGCCGGAAACGTGTAGCGGATCTCGCCCTCGGTCTCGGTCTCGACGGGGCTGGTGAAGACCTCGCCGTCCGGCATGTTGTAGCGACCGTCCGCCGCGAGCCAGGTCCGCCCGCCGACACCGACGCGCAGATCCGTGTCGGGCCCGAGGATGCGAAGCTCGCGCGCGCTCGCAAGCTCGTCCGCGCGCGCCCGCAGCGCGGTCGCAACGGCGTTCCAGTGGGCGGCCGGGTCGTCGGCGTCCGCATGGCACGCGGCGAAGAAGAACGCCTCGTACTCGCTGAGCGACATGTCCGCGTCCTGAGCATGCCCGTGAGTCGGATGCAGCGTCCCGCACCAGCCCATCTCACCCGCCGCGATCCGCTCCCAGCGGCGGTTCGAGAGGCGCCGCTGGGTTGCGATCAGGCTGCTGTGCCGCGCCTCGTCTGCCCGGCTGAACGAGCGCGTGTTGACCTCCGACCAGATGGTGACGAGCGCGTCGATCGACTCGATCTCGTGCCACTTCACCGGTGAGATGAACTCGATCTGCTCGTCGCTCCCCTCGCTGACGAGGATCTCGCCGAGCCCGTCCAGAGTCAGATTCGTGTACGGGAGCGCCCCCGCGCGCAGGGCGGAGCGGTAAAGCGCGAGCGCGAGCGGGGCCGCGACGTCGAAGCCGTCGATCCTGACGACCTGGCCCGGTCGAAGCTCCAGCGAGTACCGGACGATTAGCTCACCGAGCCGCTCGACGCGCGGGTCCCTCATCCGGCTCTTATACCAGCGGGCATTGTAGTTGTCACTTTCGACAACGAACCGAGGACGGCGTCGACCAGTCGGCCCGCGCCGAAGCGGACGGGGTCGTCGGCGACGAGGCCCGTCTCGGCCTCGACGGCGTCGATCGCACGCCGCGCCCCCTCGTCTGCGAGGCGGCTCGTGTTCAGCGCCACCGCGACGACTTTCGCGGGGCGGGCCGGGAGCGCGATTCGCTCGTGCAGGGCGACCAGCTCGGCGAGCGGCAGAAGCGGATGACCCGGGCAGCCCTCGATCTCCCGCGCGCCGGCGAGGTGACACAGGACGAGAGCGTGCGGCGCGGCGCCGTGCATGAGCCCGAGCGTGACGCCGGAGAACTGCGGGTGGATGAGCGAGCCCTGCCCCTCGACCCACAGGAGGTCGCCGCGGCGCGCACCCTCGACGACGAGCCGCTCCGCGGCGCCGGCGAGGAAGTCGGAGACGACCGCGTCGACCGCGATTCCCCACCCTGCGATCATGATTCCCGTCTGGCCCGTCGGCACGAAGACCGACCGGAGCCCGCGCCGCTCCGACTCGAGGTGAAGCTCGAGCGCCATCGTCTTCTTCCCGATCGCGCAGTCGGACCCGACCGTGAGGACGACGGAAGCGTCGTGCTCGAGGTTCGCCCCTGTCGAGACGCTCAGGTCCGCGGGGGGCCGACGGACGTCCCGAAGTTCCACGCCGTGCCGGCGCGCGAGCTCCGCGAGCTCTGGGTCGTCTGCTAGGAACTCGTGCATCCCGGCCTCGAGATCGAGTCCTGCCTCGATCGAGGCCCGGAGGAGCGACCGCCACTCGGGGCCGAGGCGCCCGCCCGCGACCGCGACGCCTACGAGCGCCGTCGTCGGCCGGTACGCGCGGGCCTCCTCGACCGTCGCGACGATCGGGATCCCCTGATAGCTCTCGCCCACCCGCTCGGAGTCGAGAATGGCCACGACCGGGTGTGGGCCGTAGCGGACGACCCCGCGCATCGTCTTGCCGTAGTGCGGGTCGCCCGAGCGTCCCTCAGCGAGGATCAGGTACCGCTTCTCTGACTCCAAGACCGGCGTCCTCCGACGGCACCTGGGCCCCCTGTGAGAGCTCAACGCCCGGCCACGGGTCGTTCGCAAGGAGGAGGTTGCCGTCCAGGTCGACGTGATCGCAGAGGCTCGCGATCTGCGCGCCCGCCGCGATGCCGAGCCCCGACTCCAGCATGCAGCCGAGCATCACGCCGAGCCCGAGGGACCTTCCCGCGGCGGCCATCTTGACCGCCTCGCGAATCCCGCCGCTCTTCGCGAGCTTGATGTTGATCCCATGGGCGCGCTCCGCGCACGCCCTTACGTCCGCGAGCGTGTGGCAGTCCTCGTCGACGTAGATCGGCAGCGCGGAGCGCTCCTTGAGGGCCGGGCCGTCTGGATGGCCCGCCGGAAGCGGCTGCTCGACGTACTCAACGCCGAGGTCGGCCAGGGCGCCGATGTTCTGCGCCGCCTCGTCGGGGGCCCAGTATTCGTTCACGTCGACCATGAGGGGACGCTCGGTGACGCTCCGGACAGCGCGTACGCGCTCGACGTCCAGCCCGTCGCGCCCGCCCAGCTTCAGCTTCAGGCGGCGGAAACGCCGGTCGGTGCCCTCGGCACGCCGCGCCATGTCGTCCGGGTCGCCGAGCCACACGGTCCACGAGGTCGGCGGCCCTTCCCGGTCCAACCCCAGGAGCCGCCAGACGGGCAGGCGCGTCAGCTTCCCGCAGGCATCGTGGAGCGCCGCGTCGATCGCCGCCTTCGCGGCCATCTCGCCCTTCCAGCCGGCGAGGAAGCGACCGAGCCACTCGAGCGCGAAGGGGTCGCGATCCGTCTCGGCGAGGCGCTCCGCCACCTCGTCGAGGAACGCCGACGCCGACTCGACCGACTCGCCGTACCGCGCGATCGGCGCCGCCTCGCCGTAGCCCGTCACGTCGCCGACGCGGAGCTCGACCCAGACGACATCGCTCTCGGCCGTCGTCTCACGCGAGATCGTGAACGGCTCGGCGAGGCGAAGGGTCGCCGTTCTGTGGGCGAGCTCCACCAGGCTAGCCTAGTCCCGAACCTGGCTCCCGTGCTCAGCGCGCGGCGATTTGACCCAGCGCAGCGAGGAGCTCCTGATGTCGGCGCTCCTCGTCGGGCAGACCCTCCTCCACGGGCCCGTGTAGGCGAGTCAACAGCGCATTCACGGGCTTGACGACGAAGAAGAACACGGCTGCGGCGATCGCGACGAACTGGATCGCGTCGGTGAGGAAGGCGCCGTAGCGGAACACCGAGTCGTTGATCGTGAACGTGAGGCCGCGGAAGTCGGGCTCACCGATCACCATGCTGACGACGGGCATCAGCAGGTTCTCCACGAGCGAGTTGACGATCGCGGCGAACGCGAGCCCCATGACGAACGCGACGGCGAGCTCGACGATATTGCCGCGCAACAGGAAATCGCGGAACTCCTTGAGCATCGGGAGCCTCCCTTTGACTGGACGGCGACGGCACCGCGATGCTAGATCGGGCGGGCTACACTGGCGGCGCTGACGCGCCTGTAGCTCAGGGGATAGAGCGTGCGCCTCCGGAGCGCAAGGTCGCAGGTTCGAATCCTGCCAGGCGCATCTCCCCGTCTTGCCACGGTCATCTCTGCGCTGCGAGTCGGCCGCAGGGTTCGGGGTAGACTCCGAGAACCGACGATGCGAGCAGAGGAGCCCCTAAGTACCCATGGCACGGCCCACCCTTCCACGGCCGAGGATCAGGCGCGGGCGCGCGGGCGGCGCGACCGGCGAGCTCGCTGTGCGGGCCGAGCCGCGCATCGTCGAGGTTTCGGCTAACGGCCTCACCTGGGTTCACGTCGACGAGCCCACCTCGCTCGAGGCGGAGGCGCTTCGGCAGCGCTTCGGCTTTCACGAGCTCGACGTCGAGGACGTCCTCTCCAAGCGGCAGCGGCCCAAGATCGACGAGTACCCGGACTACCTCTTCGTCGTCCTCCACTTCCCGTTCTACGACAAGGTCGTCCAGCGCCTGAACGCGGCCGAGCTCGACCTCTTCCTCGGCCACGACTTCCTGATCACGCTCCCGAACGTCGAGCTGACGCCGGTGACGTACCTCTTCCGCCGTTGCGAGGAAGACGAGGCGCGGCGCGAAGACCTCTTCTCGAAGGGGTCCGGCTACCTCCTCTACCACGTCCTCGACGACCTCTTCGATTACTGCTTCCCGATCCTCGACAAGATCGCGCACAAGCTCGACGCGATCGAAGACGAGATGTTCGAGGGCCGAAGCGACGAGATCGTTCGCGACATCTCGAACGCGAAGCAGGAGATCATCTCCTACCGCAAGATCGTGAAGCCCGAGCGCGCCACGCTTCGCGCTCTCGAGCGCCACACGCAGCGGTTCCTGCCCCAGGACCTCGAGCTCTACTTCGACGACATCGTTGACGCCGCCGAGCGGATCGACGACCTGCTGGACAACTACAAAGAGGTCGTCGAGGGGCTCGAGTCGACGAACGAGTCCGTCATCTCGCACCGGCAGCAGTACCGCCTCCAGATCCTCACGGTCTTCACCGTCTTCTTCCTGCCGCTGACGCTGATCGCGAGCGTCTTCGGAATGAACGTCCTCTTCCCGGGCGAGGGGACGCGGGAGGCGTTCTGGGTCATCCTCGGCATCCTCGTGGCGATGCTCGCGGGACTCCTCTCGTTCTTCCGCTGGAAGCGGTGGCTGTAAGGAACCATGCGGGTTTTCACGACGTCGTGAAAGCCTGAGACCCCACGGGGATCACACCGCTACAACGTCCGGGGAAGTAGCACGGAGCGAAGCTCCGCCTCTGGAGTCAAGTCGGCCGGATCGCATCGTCGGGCGCGGCGGCCGCGCCTACTGGCGGGCGGGGGCGCGATCGTCTCGTCGCGGTTCGCTACCCGGTCAATCCCGGTCCGGCTCCCGTCTGCACCGTGATCCGGTACGTGACGCCGAGGGAGAAGCGCGCCTGTCCGGGTGGTCGGACGACGCCAAGGGTCGTGACGGTGTGCGTTCCTACGGCGGGGGGCGAGAGAATTGCGAAGTAGTCGCGGGAAAGAAGCCAGTCTCGGCCGGCGGCGACACGGAGGCCGTTGCGCCGCGGCAGGTTGACCCGGTACGCAGGAGTCGTAACGACGTGGCCGGGCGGTTCGACGGTACGGCCGTTGACGGTCAGCCGCGCTCGTTCGATCGCCTCGAACGCTTCCCGTGCTTCGGCGAGCAACCCGCGCCGCGACTCGCCCGAGGCGAGATACCCGGTCACGGGAACGACGAGAAACGTTCCCGCGGGGATCGTGCACCGTGCGGTCAAGCGACCACCAAACGAGACGGGCATAAGACGGACGTTGCCGAGCTGCACACCGCAGCGGCGACCGCTCCGCGTGAGAGCAAGCGAGTTCGGCGCACCGACGGGTGTGAGGGCCTGCGTCCTGCCCCAGCGGACGTCCCACTGACGGTAGGTCAACCCCGCCACCGTCGCGCTAACCGGGACGAGCCGAGGCGTCCCAGTCGCCTGGGAGGATGTCGCGGGGACCAGGAAGCCTCCTCCGACAACTACGACAAGGACCACGAAGAGCGCGCGCCGCACGATTCCCCTTTCGCCGGAAAGCGTGACGATCATCACACGCCACGGGACGCACGCGGAATGAGCGCGGGTCGCCGATACCTCGCCGGGTACCTAAAGATGCGGTTGTCGCCGGCGGTACGCCCTACGCGTGCGAGCTCGACCCGCTCGAGCCGAAGCCGATCGCCTAGCTGAGTGGCGCGATGGCCACTCAAAGTTCCCGCCGATGTTCATAGGGATCTTCACCCCCTTACCCCATAGGAGCCCGAGCGGCGGGGGTCGAAAGCCGCCGGGCTCCTGGGGACGGGCGACGTTCCGCCGCAGGGCACGCGGCCCGTACGCCACCTTCTAGCGAGCAGCGAGAGGAAGGCACCCTCCACTGAGACGGAAGGAACCCCCCAAATGGACGGACTTCTCGCCGCCTCCGGTGGACACAGGGCCGTCCGCACGAGGGGCGCCGTGCCGCGCCTCGTGCTGCCGACCCGAACTTCCTTAGCGAGCGGCGGTTGTTGCGGTCGGTAGACCGCGCAGTCCCGGGTGGGTTGTGTCGACCTCGAAGAACTCGTTGTTGCTCGCGTCTCCCACGACGCTTTCGATGAGGTCGCGAACTGCACCGACCGAATCGGCCTCCCAGAGGCAGACGGCCCGGGTGCCGCCCTCGCGCGGATACGACTGGTGCAGGGCGATCCCTGGCGGGAACTCCCTCGACGGATCCGCTGCTCCCCAGAATCGCTCCGGATCCGAGATGTCGTGAACGGCCACGATGTAGCTCATCAGACCTCCTTCGATCGTAGGTCGATTCCCTGCGCGGACGACCCTACGCCTTCGAACGCCGAGTTTGCAACGTACGGCGCAATTCGGCATCGCGGGGGCACAACGCCGCGCAAGAACGGCCGGGTCTCAGGGCCGGTCGAGCTCGACGGGCTCGATGAGAAGCCGCCCGGCTAGTTCAGCCTGGACCTGAACGCGACGCGTAGTCGGCGTCACACGCGAGCTCGTTGGCGGAGAGCTCCCGATGAGCGGAGTAGCTTCCGACAGTCGCGCGTACGTCGAAAGGGCCTCCCCGCGCGCAGCCCGGCACGGCGTCGGGGACGCGAAAGTGGGAATCCTGCACCGAGCCCGGCGCGAGGACGCCCCACAAGGCGGACGGGCGGCGACTCGAAAAGATCCTGGTTCCCGCGTGATCGTCAATCGTCAGGACGACGGAGAGGTAGGGCAGAACACACTCACCGCCGCCGACGTGTCGCACGACGTTCGTCGCGACGCGACCGCGAAACTCGAAGGTCACGTCGGTCTGCTCGGGCGAGCAAGGCGGCCTGCTCCTGATGCCTTCCGCGGCCGTCGTCGACCGCGTCGCCGGCGCGGAGGCTCTGTCACCCGAGGAGCGAAGCGCATCGACACCTGCGACGGCGAGGAGCACGAGGACGGCTCCAGCGATAACCCAGCTGACGGCCGTGCGCCGCAGCGCAGTGCGGCTCATCGCGACAGCTTCCTCCTGCGGGCGGCGTCCCGCAAGCATGCGTCTCCGGCGTCCGCTGCGACGCGTCGGCGAGGACGGTCTCGAGGAAGCGCTCGGCGTCGTCGCGACGGACGAAGAGCTCGACGGCCTGCTCCGTCCCGTCGCTGATGACGGCGTAGACGAGCACGGCGAGACGCTACTCCCGAGACCAAACCGAGACCACACGGGGACGCGATTCCACGACCTTGACAGCGGATACGGCACTCTAGTTTTCGCTCAACCATGCGAATCCGTCTATCCGCCGTGATAGGCCGTTCTTCCGCTGGAAGCGGTGGCTCTGAGTAACCATGCGGGCTCGCGCCCGTAAGGAAGCGCGAAAGCACCCGAAGCCACACCGCGACGGGTCCGTCGAGTCGCCGACGAGGGCTCGCAACGCGCCGAGGTTGGTTCTGAAGCGGCGCCACGCCACGAGTGGGAGTCACTCGAGCCGGCGAGCTCGCCACGATCCTGCCGGACGTGTGGCAGGCCGTCGGGCCGCCGAGCTGATACAAGCGGGTCGTGCGTCAACTCTGGGCACCCTGGCGGCTCGAATACATCCGGCAGGCCGACGACCTCGACGCCTGCATCTTCTGCCGTGCCGCCGCGGACGAAGGCGGGAACGATGCGGACGCGCTCGTCGTCTCGCGCGGCGAGCGCGCGTTCGTGCTCCTCAACCGCTTCCCGTACGCGTCCGGCCACTTGATGGTCTCGCCCGTGCGGCACGAGGCCGAGTTCGGCGGCCTCTCGGCGGAGGAGGCCCTCGAGGTGCACCGTCTCGCGTCGGTCGCGCTCGGGGTCTTGGCGGAGACGATGCGCCCGCAGGGCTTCAACCTCGGATGGAATCTGGGGCGGATCGCCGGAGCGGGGATCGTCGACCATGTCCACCTCCACGTCGTTCCGCGCTGGGCGGGCGACACGAATTTCATGCCGGTGCTCGCCGACGTCAAGGTCATGCCCGAGGCGCTCGAGGAGACGCGCCGCAAGCTCGCCGACGCGTGGCCGAGGTAGTCGTTCGTCCCGAGCCGCCCGGCGCCGCGCCGGGCGCGACGCTCCTTGCCGAGTACTACGCCGAGGTCGCGGCTCGCTACCCGGGTTGGTCGCCGACGTCCGGGTCGAGTGCGAGCGACGTCGAGATGTCGCCGCCGTCCGGGCGCTTCCTCGTCGCTTACGTGGACGGCTCGCCTGCGGGCTGCGGCACCGTGAGGCGCTTCGACGACGACACAGGCGAGATCAAACGAATGTACGTCCGGCCGGCCGCGCGCGGCCGCGGACTGGCGCGCCGGATCCTCGCAGAGCTCGAGGCGGCCGCGCGGGAGCTCGGCTACGCGCGCGTCGTGCTCGATACGGGCGACCGGATGCCGGAGGCGCAGGCGCTCTATCGCTCGGCGGGCTATCGCGAGATCGCCGATTACAACAGGAACCCCTGGGCGGCCGTTTGGTTCGAGAAGCGGCTCGCGTAGCGAGCGCGGCGCGGCTCGCGTGAACCTCCCGCGGGGGACCCCGTTGGTTTCCCCTCGCGGTTCAGCGTACCGGGGCGGCGCGCGCGGGTGGCGCGGCGTTCGTGCCGCGCGCGCGCGAGACGAACGGAGGGTCACGGCGCTCCAGCGTAGGATCTCAAGCCGTGGCGCTCGATCCGAAGGTGTTCAAGGCGTACGACGTCCGCGGCATCTACCCGAGCGAGCTCGACGAGGACGGCGCCTACCGGATCGGCCGGGCGTACGCGGAGGTCTTCGAGCCGCGCGCGATCGCGGTCGGGCGCGACATGCGCGTCTCCGGGCCGGCGATGGCGGAGGCGTTCGTCCACGGTGCCGCCGACGCGGGCGCGGACGTCGTCGAAATCGGGATGGTCGGCACCGAGATGGTCTATTTCGCCGTGGGCGAGCTCGGTCTCGACGGGGGCGTCGCCGTCACGGCGTCGCACAACCCGAAGGAATACACGGGCATGAAGATCGTCCGCCGGGGCGCGCTTCCCGTCGGCGGCGAGTCGGGTCTCCTGGATATCCGCGACCGGGCGACGGCCGTGGCCGACCTGTCACGCGGCCCGTCGGAGCGACAGCCCCCGGGCCGCGCCAGGCGCGGGCAGATCGAGCGACGAGACGTCTACCCGGCCTTCGTCGACCGCGTCCTTTCGTTCGTCGACGTGCGCACGATGAAGCCGCTTCGAGTCGTGATCGACGCGGCGAACGGGATGGCGGGCGCGATGCTCCCGCCGATCCTCGAGCGCCTCCCCGTCAACGCGATTCGCTGCTTCTTCGAGCCGGACGGAACGTTCCCGAACCACGAGCCGAACCCGCTCCTCCCCGAGAACCGCGAGTTCCTCGTCAGCAAGGTGCTCGAGGAGCGCGCCGACCTCGGGATCGCGTTCGACGGCGATGCGGATCGCTGCTTCTTCGTGGACGACACCGGCGAGTTCGTCCCGGGCGACTTCGTGACCGCGCTCCTCGCGGAGGTAATGCTCGAGAAGGAGCCGGGCGCCAAGGTGATTTACGACGTCCGCGCGAGTTGGGCCGTTTCGGACGCGATCAGACGCGCGGGCGGCACGCCGCTCGTGAACCGCGTCGGTCACGCCTTCATCAAGCACCGGATGCGCGAGGAGGGCGCCGTATTCGCGGGGGAGGTCTCGGGCCACTACTACTTCCGCGACTTCTCGCAGGCCGACTCGGGGACGATTCCGGCCCTTCTCATGCTCGAGCACGTCTCGAAGAAGGGACGTCCGCTCTCGGACCTTCTCGGTCCGTTCCGTGAGCGCTATTTCCTGACCGGCGAACTGAACACGCGCGTGGACGACGTGGCTCTCAAGCTGCAAGAGGTGAAGGAGCGCTTCGCCGACGAGGGACGGGTCTCGCACATCGACGGGCTCGAGGTCACCGCGGACGACTGGCACATGAACGTTCGCCCCTCGAACACCGAGCCGCTCCTTCGCCTCAACCTCGAAGCCCTCGACGCGGAACTCATGGAGCGCAAGCGCGACGAGGTGCTCGAGGTGATTAGGTCGTGACCGAGAGGCGTACCGATCGCCCTCGGATCGCGCCGCGGTCGAGTGCCACGACGGCCACGGCTAGCATCGGCTCGTGACGTTTTCGCTCGGCCACCCGACGCGGCGGCGTCCTCCATTCAAGTTCTCGGCCTACACCCGCGTCGGCTTCTCGGATACCGACGCGCAGGGGATCGTCTACTACGGCCGGTACCTCCCGTACTTCGACCACGCGCGGGTCGAGTACTCGCGGCATCTCGGCCTCCTCGACCACGAGCTCGGCGACTGCGAGTTCGTGATGCGCGCGTGCGAGGTGCTCTACGAGGCGCCGGCGCGCTTCGACGACCTGCTGGAGGTCTTCGTCCGGACGAGGCGGATCGGGCGGTCGAGCGTCGCCTCCGAGTACTGCGCCGTCCGCGTCGCGGACGGGACCGTCATGTGCACAGCCGAGCAGACGCTCGTGCTCGTCGACCTCGCGGAACGACGTCCGTTTCCGGTCCCTGAGAGCTACCGAAACGTCCTCGCCGAGTTCGAGGGCGCCGACCTCGAGCTCGCCGTCGCGCGATGACGCAGCACGCGTACCGCGGTGCGCTCGAGGCGATCGACCGGATCGTCAACCGCGAGCGCGAGGCCGACGAGGTGCTCCGCCAAGTGGTCGACGTCCTGCACGACCGCTTCGACCAGTACTCGTGGGTCGGCATCTACCTCGTCGAGGGCGGCGATCTCGTGCTTGGGCCGTGGAAGGGCCCGCAGGCGACCGAGCACGTGCGCATCCCGATCGGGCAGGGGATTTGCGGCGCGGCCGCGGCGAGCGGGCGGACGGAGGTCGTCGATGACGTCAATGCCGACGAGCGCTACCTCGCCTGCTTCGTGTCGACCCGGAGCGAGATCGTCGTTCCGATCGCGTACGAAGGGCGCGTGGTCGGCGAGATCGACATCGACTCGGACGTGCCGGCCGCGTTCGGCGAGCCCGATCGGGCGTTTCTCGAGCGGGTCGCGATCCTCGTCTCGCCGCACTGCGTAGTCGCCTGGGACACGGGCGGCGTCGCCTGGGCCGACGTCTCCTGACGCCTACCCGGAAGCCGCACCCCCGCTACGACAGGCGCTCTTGCTCGACCCGGCGCGCGACGAGCGCCGCGCTCTGCGCCGGCAGCGACTCGCCGAGGACGGCGGCGCCGAGCTCGTTCGCCTGTCGGATGACCGCCTCACGCTCGGCGGCGAGCCGGCCGCGCGCGACGAAGAGGGCGGCGCGCGCCTGGGTCGCCCAGTCGGCGAGCGCCGCGAGGCTTTCGTCCGGCGGCTCGCCCGTCTGATCCGCGACCGCCGGGCGCGCTCGCAGCGCCGCGGCGACGACTCGCGCTCGCTCGCCGAGCGCCCCGGCGTCGGCCGCGGTGGACTCCGCCTCGCGCTCGAGCTGCTCCGCCCGCTCGCGCCGGTGTGCCGCGCGCCGCTCGACCATCCGAAGGCGGTCGCGCGCTCGCACCTCGGCACGGCGGGCCGCTCGGAGCCGCTCGCCGTCGTTCGCCCGGTCGGCGTCCGTGACGGCCGCGGTCGCACGCTCATGCTCGCCGAGACGTTCTCCGAGCTCACGCTCGGCGTCCGCGACGGCCGTCTCGGCGCCTTTTCGCTCGGCCGGGAGCACAGCCAGCCTCGCTTCGACCTCGCCCGCCTGTGCGCCGATCGCCTCAACCTCCCGTGCGAGCTCGTCGAGCTCGGCGAGCGTCGCGGCCGCCTCGTCATCGGCTCGCGCCAGCTCGCGCAGGAACGCGACGGTGCGCGCGTCCACCGCTAAGGCCCCGACTCGATGGCGGTCGCCATCACGAGGGGCGGGCTTTGCGCGCTCGGCCGTCTGCATGCCCGGTCGACGCGCTGGCCGTCATGTCGACGCGGGCCTTACGACGGTGTGACCCGGAACGCGTCGAAGACGGACTCGATATTGCGAAGGGCGCTCAGGAGCCCGCGCAGCGACTTTACGTCGCCAACCTCCGCCACGTACCAGTTCTTGGCCATCTGGTCCTCGACGTGACCGCCGTACTCGACGATGTTCGCGCCGTGCTCGGCGAACGTCCGCGCGACGTCCTCGAGGAGCCGCGGGCGGTCCCATGACGTGACGGCAATCTGGACGCGGAAGCTCTGCGAGGCGCCGCCGTCCCAGTCGACCGGCGTGAAGCGCTCCGGGTTTCGCATCAGCGTCTTCACGTTCGGGCAGTCGGCCCGGTGGATCGTGATCCCCTTGCCGAGCGAGATGTAGCCGACGATCTCGTCTCCCGGGACGGGCGTGCAGCACTTCGCGAGGCGAACGAGGACGCCCTCGAGCCCGTCGACGTTGATCCCGAAGTTCTGCGAAGCAACCGCGTGCCGCGCCTTGGGCTTCGCCGGGACGGGCTCCTCCTCGGCAACTTCCGTCGTCTTGAGGCGCTGCAGGACCTTGTTCGCGACCTGCGACGTCTGCAACTTCCCGGAGCCGAGCGCGAGGTAGAAGTCCTCAGCCTTCTTGAAGCCCATCTCGCGGATCACCTCCGCGAGCAGCGAGGAGCCGGCAAGCTTCTTGTACGGGAGCTTGTGCTGCTTGAGCGCCGCTTCCAGCGCGTCGCGCCCTTTCGCCTCGCTCTCCTCGCGCGTCTCGCGCGAGAGCCACTGACGGATCTTGTTGCGAGCGCGCGACGAGGCGGCGAGCGAGAGCCAGTCGCGCGACGGCCCGCGTCCCGTCTGCTTCGACGTGAGGATCTCGACGAAGTCGCCCATCTGGAGGCGGTAGTGGAGCGGGACGATGCGGCCGTTCACCTTCGCGCCGACCGTGCGGTGGCCGACGTCCGTGTGGACGGCGTACGCGAAATCGATCGGCGTCGAGCCGGCCGGCAGCGTCTTCAGCTCCCCCTTCGGCGTGTAGACGTAGACCTCGTCCTGCGCGAACTCGGGGAGGCGGCGGCGGAACTCGCGCGGGTCCGTCTCCCCCTCCTGCCATTCGGCGAGCTGCTTGAGCCAGGCGAGCCGCTCCGCCTCCTCGCGCTTCCCGCGCCGGTCCTTGTACAGCCAGTGCGCCGCGATTCCGAGCTCGGCCGTGATGTGCATCTCCTTCGTCCGGACCTGGATCTCCAGCGGCCGGCCCTCCGGACCGATCACGGTCGTGTGGAGCGCGCGGTACATGTTGAACTTGGGCATCGCCACGTAGTCCTTGAAGCGGCCCGGCATCGGCTTCCAGAGCGAGTGGATGATCCCGAGCGCGCCGTAGCAGTCGCGCTCGCCCTCCCGGCCCTCGCGCTGCACGATGACGCGAAGCGCGGTCAGATCGTAGATCTCGTTGAACTCCTTTCCGCGCTTGGCCATCTTCTCGTAGATCGAGTAGAAGTGCTTCGCGCGGGCCGAGATCTCGGCGGGGATCCCGACTTTCTCGAGCTCCCGCTCGAGCGTCTCGCCCGCCTTCGTCACGAATTTCTCGCGGTCGGCGCGGCGCTGGTTGACCATCGCCTCGATCTCCGCGTACTTGCGTGGATGGAGCGTCGCAAAGGCGAGGTCCTCGAGCTGCCACTTGAGCGCGTGGATCCCGAGGCGGTGGGCGAGCGGCGCGTAGACCTCGAGCGTCTCGCGCGCCTTTTGCTGCTGCTTCTGCTTGCCCAGGTACTCGATCGTCCGCATGTTGTGTAGCCGGTCCGCAAGCTTGATCACGATGACCCGCTTGTCCTCGGCCATCGCCACGATCATCTTCCGGTAGTTCTCGGCCTGGGCGTGCTCACGGCTCTGGAAGTGGATCCGGGTCAGCTTCGTGACGCCCTCGACGAGTTCGGCAACCAGATCGCCGAATTCCCTCCGGACGTCGTCGATCGTCGTGTCCGTGTCCTCGACGACGTCGTGGAGAAGCCCGGCTGCGATCGTCGGGTCGTCCTGGTGAAGCTCGGCGAGGATGTTCGCGACCCCGAGCGGGTGGAGCAGGAAGTCCTCGCCGCTGCGCCGCTGCTGACCCTCGTGCGCCTTGCTCGCGAACGCGAAGGCGCGCTCGAGCAGGTCGCGGTCGACGTCGGCGTTGTACTCGGCGACTCGCGCCACAAGCGCCTCGAAGACGTTGCGATGCCGCTCCCTCGGGCTCGCCTGGACGACCTGCGAACTCATGCGTGAATTGTAGAGCCGTCGCACGAGCGTCCCCCCGGCGGCTGAAGAGCGGCGTTGGCACGATGCGACCGTGGCCGACTCTGCGACCGTCGCCGTCGTCGGGCTGGGCGCGATGGGGAGCCGGATCGCGCGCCGGCTGCTCCACGCCGGGTACTCCGTCGTCGTCTGGAACCGCTCGGCGGCCAAGACGCTGCCGCTCGCGGACGCGGGCGCGGTTCCCGTTGCGAGCCCGGCGGAGGCTGCGCGCCGCGCGGACGCCGTCCTGACGATGCTTTCCGATCCGTCGGCCCTCTTCGCCGTAACGGAGGGGCCCGCCGGGATCGCCGCCGGCATTGGGGGCTCGACGACGCTGATCGAGATGTCGACCGTCGGGCCGGCAGCCGTCGACGCGCTCGCGTCCCGCCTCCCCGAAGGGACGGAGCTCCTCGATGCACCCGTGCTGGGGAGCCTCTCGGAGGCGGAGGCCGGATCGCTCGAGGTCTTCATCGGCGGGCGGGAAGATCTCGTCGAGCGATGGACCCCCCTGCTCTCGACGCTTGGGAGGCCGGTTCACGTTGGGCCGCTCGGCACCGGAGCGGGCGCCAAGCTCGTCGCGAACACCGCGCTGCTCGGCACGCTCGCGCTGCTCGGAGAGGTGCTGGCGCTCGCCGACGCGGTCGGTCTTTCGACCACGGCAGCGTTCGATCTCCTCGAGCGGACGCCGCTCGCGGCGCAGGCGACGCGCCGTCGGGACGCGGTCGAGCGTGGCGAGTACCCGCGACGCTTCGCGCTCTCGCTCGCGCGGAAGGACGCTGAGTTGATCGTCGACGCGGCTGCTGCGTCGGGACTCGAGCTTCGCCTCACGACGGCGACCCGGTCCTGGCTGGCGGACGCCGAGAGGGCCGGGTTGGGCGAGCGCGACTACGCGGCGCTGCTCGCCTGGCTGCGCGAGCCCAACCGGTTCTAAGCCGCGGCGGGGAGGCGCTCGGCGAGCGCGGCGCGGAACGTCGGCGACTCCGCGAGGCTCCGCCTCGCCGCGGGGTCGTCGACGAGCCCGAGCTCCTCGAAGATCTGCCGCGCCAGGGCGCTCCAGCGCTCGGAGCCGGCCTTCCACTCGCCGGCGAGCCGGTTCCGCAGCGTTTCGTACCCGTCCGGCGTCTCGAATACCCGCTTCACGACGAGCTGCGGCGCGACGGTCCCGTTCCAGTGGTTCGCATCGAGGCGGAACGCGACGTCGTAGCGGCAGGGCCGGCGGTATCGGTCGAGGCGCTCGCCTTGTCCAAACGCGATCGCGCCCGAGCGGGCCCCGTTCGCCGTGACGGCGAGCTTGAGGTGCTTCCCGTCGCCGACGGCGCCGAGCTCCGAGAGCTCGCAACCGACCGCGAGCAACGTAACCCCGGGGTTCCCGAGCCCGAACGGCGCGAGGCGATCGAGCTCCTCGCCGAGCGCGAGCGTGAGCTCGCGGCCGTCGACGAGCGCGTCGACGACGAGGGTCGTCGCGAGGTCGTCGTCGGCCAGAACGGCGTCGGCGTGTGTCGCGAACGCGCGCGCGAACGGGTCGACGTCCTCGTCTCGGACCGAGACGCCGGCGGCCGCGCGATGCCCGCCCCAGCGGACAAGGTGCTCGGCGCACGCCGCGAGCCCGGCGTGGAGGTCGAACGCGGGGATCGACCTGCCTGAGCCCACCCAGCCGTCCTCACCGGGCGCGAGGAGGACGACGGGGCGGTGGAACCGCTCCACGAGGCGCGACGCGACGATTCCGATCACGCCCCGGTGCCATCCCTCCCCCGCGAGGACGTAGCCCCGCCGGCGCCGTGCGCTCTCGGGCCACTCGTCGATCCGTCGAACGGCCTCCCGGAGGATCCCGTCTTCGACCGCCTGCCGGTCGCGGTTCAGCGCCTCGAGCTCTCTCGCCAGCCGCTCAGCCTCGGCGCCGTCGTCGCTCAGCAGGAGCTCGAGCGCGGTCCGCGGGTGGCCGAGCCGTCCGGCAGCGTTGATTCGCGGCGCCAGCCGGAACGCGAGCGCCCCCGCGTCGACGCGCGTCGGGTCGACGCCCGCCGAGCGCATCAGCGCCCGGAGGCCGGGCTTCGTCGTCCGGGTCAGCCGCCGGAGGCCGGCCGCGACCAGGAAACGATTCTCGTCGACCAGAGGGACGACGTCCCCCACCGTGGCGAGCGCAACGAGGTCGAGATGGCGGTCGAGTCCCTCGACGCCGAGTGCCTGCAGGAGCTTCAGGACGACGCCCGTCCCGCAGAGCTCCGGGAACGGGTAGTCGGACGGACGCGGCGCGACAACCGGACACTCGGGAAGCGTCTCGCCCGGGCGATGATGGTCGGTGATGACGACGTCGAGCCCGCCGGCGCGCGCGCCGGCAACCTCCGTCACCGCGGTAATGCCGCAGTCGACGGTTATGAGGAGGCCGCACCCCTCGTCCGCGAGGCGTGCCAGTGTTTCGCCGCTCACGCCGTAGCCCTCCTCGAAGCGGCTCGGCAGATGCCAGTCGACGTGGGCGCCGAGCTCGCGTAGGGCGGACACGGCGAGCGCGGTCGCGCAGATTCCGTCGACGTCGTAGTCCCCGTGGACGCAGATCCGCCGCCGCTCGGTGATCGCACAGCGAATCGACTCGCACGCCGCCTCAACCGCGCCGAGAAGAAAGGGATCGTGGCCGGGATCGGCGGCAGCGAGGAACGCCCGAGCCCGCTCGGGGTCTCCGTAGCCCCGCCGCACGAGGACGCTCGCGGTCGTCTCCGTGAGGCCGAGCACCTGGGCGAGCGCGCGAGCCTCTGGGCGGGGGCACGGACGGATCGTCCATGTGCCCTCTTGCACGTCTCCCACGGTGACGCGCGCGTCGGACGGAGTCCCGGGCCGGGGTTATCCTCCGGCGGAGATGCCCGAGACGAACTACGCGTCCGGTGACGAATACGTCGTCGAGTTCCTCGGCTACCGGTTCGGCTTCAACGCGCTCGACTTCGAGCAGCGCGTTAGCGCGGCGGCCGTGAAGCTCGGGCTCGTCGAGCCGGGTGACCTCGATCCCGAAGAGGCGGCCGACCTCGTGGAGCTCGCCGCGGAGGCCCGAATCACCGAGCCGCGCAGCCTGCTCGGCGATTACCTCGTCCGCCACTGGGAGCGAGTCGCCCTCGTGAACGGCGAGTCGCTCGTCTACTGGCTCCGCAAGCTCGTCTTCCGGAGCGCCTGGCTTGACCACCGGGTCAAGGAGAACCTGCTCGAGGTGAGCTGGGACGAGCGGACGGGCGACTTCGACTACCGCGACCCGAACGGTGGGCGCGCCCTCCTCGAGCTCGCCCCCGTGCCGTCGTGGCACAAGTTGCAATTTCGGCGCTAGAAGAGGGCGTTATCTGCCGCCCGTGACGGGCCGTACCGGCGTGTACCACGAAATCGCGTCTTTGCAGGAGCTTCGCGCCGAGTGGGCCGTTGCTCGTATCGCCTTTTATCGCCGCGTTTCGTCTCG
This sequence comes from Gaiellaceae bacterium, assembly GCA_036259875.1. GTDB lineage: Bacteria > Actinomycetota > Thermoleophilia > Gaiellales > Gaiellaceae > DATAAZ01. The sequence continues at coordinate 1,348 of DATAAZ010000026.1, read as the reverse complement.
CGCGTTAGCAAATGGTTAGCAAGCGTAGGGTCCGTCCATGCTCGTCTACGCCGTCGTCAGCGCCGAGACGGAGAAGGCCGTCGAGCTCTTCGTCCGCCGCGAGCAGGCCGAGCGCTTCCTCGAGAACCTCCGCGCCGACGAAACCCGAGTTAGCCGAGCGGCTTCAGCTCGAGAGCGTCAACCTGGACGACTAGCCCCCTGGATCCCGCCGCCGGCTGGTGGGCGGCGTAAGACGAGACGCTTTACGGAGCGCCCCTGACAAGGAACGGGAGGTCTTCGAACGTGTCCCCGGTGGTCAGGTTCTCGAGGTCGCATAGCACGACCTTTCCCTCGGGGAACCGCTCCGGCGCAAAGAATGCTCCCACGGCGAGAACAAATACTCGCGTGCTCTCGGGATCGTGCGCGACCGCAGCCGGGATCGTGGGCGAGATGGTCGTGGTCGTCTCGGAGCCACAGGTGATCCTTATGACGAACCCCTTCGATGGATCCGCAGACGCCGCGGACGCTCCTACGAGCACGACGATCGCGGCTGCGAACCCCGCCACCACTGACCGCTTGCGTGCCTTGAGTGACGGCACGAATGATCGCCGCCTGTTCATGCCGTCATCATCGCTCCCTTCGATTGCTGGCCGCTTCGTCCGTGAAGCGACCCTCTCAGCTCGACGCTGCCCGGTCAAGACGCGAGCTCGCCGCCGCGCCTCTCGAGGACGTCCGCGCTGACGAACCCGAGCTAGCCGAGCGGCTTCGACTCGAGCCGGTCGAGCTCGAGGCGTAGTTTGCGTCGTGATTCGCGAGCGCGTTAGGGTCGGCTCGAAAGGAGGACCGGATTGACGAAGCGTCGGAACGCATTAGTCGTCGGAGTCGCTGCGCTGTGCCTCTCGATCGTGCCTGCGGCGTCCGCACACCATTCACGGCCGCACTTCACAGGACACGAGCGTACGGCGACCGTAAGTTGCTCCGGAGGGAGCTTCTTCATCGTTGACGCGAACGCGCTCTTCGGACAGGAGACGGAAACCGCCCACTTCAACGCGGCACCCCCTCCTGACACCTGCGGCGTGACGCTGAACCCCTGACGCCGCGCTGCGCCCGACATAGCTGACGAGGCGTTCCTCGAGAACGTCCAGCATGACGATCGAGAGCTGGCTCGACGCCCCGTACGGCGCAAAGGGAGCGTGGGAGCCGCTGACCGTTCGTCTCGCCCGCCGCGGTCGCTGCCGCGCTTCGCGACGCGACGGGGAAAGAGCTCAACCGGATCCCCGTCCGCCTCGACGACATCGCCGGGTTGCGCTACACACGCAGGGGAATACCCGCCGAGTCGGAGAGTTTCGAGAGGAGGTGCGTCAGTGTC
>DATAAZ010000025.1:0-73501 GCA_036259875.1 Gaiellaceae bacterium | reverse complement strand
CCCTGGTGCTCGTGCAGGCAGACGGTCAGGCCCTTCGCGCGCCAGTCGGGGAAGAGCGCCTTCATGTGCGCGTCGACCTCGCGCTCGCCGACGATCAGCTCCGAGTCGTACCCGATCCGCTCCTGCCGCTCGTACGTCGCGACGAGATCGGGCTCCTGCACGGCCGGGCCGACCGCGATGTAGCCGACCGGGTTGTAGGCGAACGCGTCCGGGTCGGACTCCCAGACCTCGACGCAGGCCTGCATGAGCTCGCTCATCGCCGGCTGGAAGTAGTTGTTCCGGACCACGCCGCACGCGATCCCGGACGCCCCCGCGCCCGGCTCGGACTTTTCGAGCACGAGCACGTCCTCGCCGCCGCCGACCCCGCGGGCCCGAAGCTCACGCGCGAGGTGCCACGCCGTCGAGAGGCCGTGAATCCCGGCGCCGACGACGACGTACGAAGCGGTCCGCGGAACGTCCATCACCCGTCAGAATACGCGCCGGCGGTGGACACGTTCCTGGCGATCGCGAGCCGGCGCGACTGGAAGCGCTACGCCGATCGCCCGATCGCGGAGGACGTCGTCCAGCGGATCCTCGACGCCGGCCGCCTCGCCGGGAGCGGCGGCAACCGCCAGCCGTGGCGCTTTTTCGTCATCGAGAGCCGCGCGCTCCGCGACGAGATCGCCGAGACCGTCTTCGCCCCTCAGAACGTGCTCGGCGCCCGGCTGGTCGTCGCCGTCGGCGTCCGCGGCAAGGGCCCGACCGCGTTCGACGGCGGGCGCGCCGTCCAGAACATGCTCCTTGCCGCTTGGAACGAAGGAATCGCCGCGACGCCGAACGGCGTGGCGGACCCCGAGCGGATAAGGAGCTTGCTTGCGCTCGCGGAAGACGAGCGCCCTCTGATCGTCCTCACGTTCGGCCATCCGCGCCGCCCGCTCGACCCGGAGAGCCGTTCCGCCGAGGAGTGGAGCGCGGAGGCGAACCGCAAGCCGCTCGCCGAGGTCGTCGAGCGGCGGTAGCTACGCCCGCTCGAGCGCGGCGACCTGCCAGACGGCGCCGCTTCGCTCGAATGCCGATGTGAACCACCGCCGCCGCGCCGGAGCGAGGATCTCGTCGACGGGATGCACGTAGCTTCGGTACTCCCAGCGAAGAAGCCGCGCGACGACGTTGATCGCCACCAGTCCGACCCGGATGAAGAGCCGCTCGCGCGGAAAGGACATGACGAGGTAGCGGCGCGCGTGGTCGGCCGCGGCGCCGACGAGCGCATCCGGATCGGGGTAGCAGCAGACGACGCGATGCATGACGACGGCGTCGGCCGGCCCGATGCCCCCGCCATCCGCAGCGACGTCGTCGACGCGGAAGTCGATCCGGTCGGCGATGCCCGTCTCTCGCCAGAGATCGCGAGCGGCGTCCTCGTAATCGGGCGAGAGCTCGACATCGACGGCGTGCTCCGCGCCCGCCTTCACGAGCTCGACCCCGATCGCGCCGACGCCGCCGCCGATCTCGAGGATCCGCAGCCCCGTCACGCCGCGGGCGCGAAGGAACTCGACGATCCTCTCGGCCGTCTCGTCGAGCCCCTTGCGTCGATAGCGCTTGGCGTCCCGCCGGGCCGCACGCCGGCCGAAGAGCTTCTCGTACCCGCGCGGCGGACGGCAGCAGTCGGCCACGCCGAAGACGATAGCGCCGGACGCTTTTCGCGAGCGCTGGAGACCGCGAGCGCTGGGGACTGTCCCTGGGACAGTCCCCAGGTCGTGGCCCGAACGGCCGCGTGCCCCCCAGCGCGACGGGTCGCGATGGCCCCTACAGGATCTGCGAGAGGAACTGCTTCGTGCGTTCCTCCTGCGGGTTCTCGAAGAAGTGCTCCGGCGGGCCGACCTCGACGATCTCGCCGTCCGCCATGAAGACGATCCGGTCGCAGACGGCGCGCGCGAATCCCATCTCGTGCGTGACGACGATCATCGTCATGCCCGACTCGGCGAGGTCGACCATCGCGTCGAGGACCTCCTTGATCATCTCCGGGTCGAGCGCCGAGGTCGGCTCGTCGAAGAGCATGATCTTGGGCTCCATCGCGAGCGCGCGCGCGATCGCGACGCGCTGCTGCTGCCCGCCCGAGAGCTGGCCCGGGTACTTCCCCGCCTGTTCCGGGATCTGCACGCGCTCGAGGAGCTCCATCGCCTTCTCACGCGCCTTCGCCTTCGGCCAGCGCCGGACGTGGCGCGGCGCGAGCGTGATGTTCTCCAGCACGGTCATGTGCGGGAACAGGTTGAACTGCTGGAAGACAATGCCCACCTCGCGGCGAATCTCCTGGATGTTTCGAACGTCGTCCGAGAGGTCGATCCCGTCGACGACGATCCGGCCCTTGTCGTGCTTCTCGAGCCGGTTGATGCAGCGGATCAGCGTCGACTTGCCCGAGCCCGAGGGGCCGCAGACGACGACGACCTCCTGCTTCCCGACGACGAGGTCGACGCCCTTGAGCGCCTGGAAGTCGCCGAACCACTTGTCGACGCCCTCCATCACGATCATCGGCTCGCCCGTGCCGCGGGCGGCCGTCGCGTCGGCCGTGAGCGTCGCTTCGGTCATCTGTAGCCCACCCCCAATCTCGCCTCGAGCCGCTGGCTCTCGCGCGACATCCAGTATGACCCCGCCCAGTAGATGAAGGAGACGAAGAGGAGCGTCTCGACGATCAGGCCCTGCCCGAGGAAGTCGGGCTGCTTCGTCGCGATCTCGGCGACGGCGAGGATCTCGGTCAGGCCGATGATGAAGACGAGCGACGTGTCCTTGAAGAGGCTGATGAACTGGCCGACGAGGCCGGGGATGACGGCGCGAAGCGCCTGCGGGAGGACGATCAGGCGCGTGGTTCGAAGCGGCGAGAGCCCGACCGCCTGCGCGGCCTCGATCTGTCCGGGCGGGACCGACTGGAGCCCGCCCCGCACGACCTCGGCGACGTAAGCGGCGGTGAAGGCGACGAACGCCACGAGCGCGCGCGTGATGAGACCCGGCTTGTCCCACGTTGCGGGGAGGAAGAACCCGAGCGCGAACGCCGCCATGAACAGCACCGTGATCAGCGGGACGCCGCGGATCAGCTCGATGTAGACGATGCAGACCCAGCGCACGACTGGGAGGGTCGAGCGGCGCCCGAGCGCGAGCAGGACGCCGAGCGGGAAAGAGAGAGCGATCCCGCCGACGGCGAGGAAGACGGTGAGGAGGAGGCCGCCCCACCGGTCCCACGGCACTCCGCCGAAGGCCGTGATCGTCAGGTAGGCGGCGACGAGCGCGGCGAAGACGATGGCGGCGACCCAGCGCGCGTGCCGAGCGGGGACGCGGCGGCCCGCGAGCCGGAAGACGAGCCAGACGGCAGCGGCCGCGAGCACGAGAAGCGTCGCCTCGAGCGAGCGCGCGAACGCAAGCAGGACGGCAACGAGGAGAACGAGCGGCACGGCGCGCCGGACGAGCAGGAATCGCCCGCCCCCCGCGGGCGCACGCCCCTCCTCGACCTCGATCTCCCGCCGCGTCGCCGCTGCGCCAGCGCCGAGCCCGACGGCGCCCGCGACGACGAAGAGGGCAGCCCAGACGCGCCACGTCTCCCCGCGCGGGAAGTGGAAGACCACGAAGTTCCGGAGGTTGCGCTCGACGATCTGCCACTGCGCGTCGAAGAACACGAACCTCGTGACCTTGTAGAGCGCCCACGCGAGCGCGGCGCCGAAGACGACCGTGAGGAGCGAGTTCCACCAGGTGCTGAAGAGGTTCTCGCGAGCCCATTCCTGCGGGGGGACGCGGCGGGTCGGCGGGCGCTCGGGCTCCGGGACCGGGATCGGCTCGATCGTGTCGACGCGCGTCGCCATCAGCGGCCCCTGATTGCCAGCCGGCGGTTGATGAGGTTCGTGACGCCGGCGATGAAGAGCGAGAACGCAAGGTAGAAGAGCATGAGGACGAGCGTCGCCTGTGGCGCCGGCGCCGCCTGCGCGACCGAGATGCGGTAGATCCGGGTCAGCTCGTAGTAGCCGATCGCGATCCCGAGCGACGAGTTCTTCGTCAGGTTCAGGTACTGGTTCGCCATCGGCGGGACCGAGATCCGGAACGCCTGCGGCAGCACGACGTAACGGAGCCGCTGGAACCCCGTCAGCCCGAGCGCGTTTGCCGCCTCGGTCTGGCCCTTCTGGACGGCCAGGATGCTTCCCCGCACGATCTCGGCGATGTGACTCGCCGTATAGAGCGTGAGCGCGATGAGGAGCGCGCCGTACTCGGGGCTGAGCCGGAAACCGCCCGCCGTCGCGAACTCGCCCCGCTCGGGCAGCGAAAGGCCGAACGGCATCCCCGACGCGAAGAAGCCGACGACGAGCCCGACGACGAGGATGCCGCCCGCCCACAGGACGCGCCGGTGTGGCTCGCCGGTTCGGTCGAAGCGCCGCGTGCGCCACAGGAAGGCGGCGACGGCGGCGGCCGCGGCGACTGCGAGGACGGCGAAGAAGACGGCGGTCCCGCCGGTGCGATCGAGCCATGGAAGGACGAGGCCGCGGTTCGAGAGGTTGACGAGGCCGAGGATGTCGCTCCCCTCGTCGAGCGGCCGGAGCCGGATGAGGACCCCGAGGTACCAGAAGAGGATGATCACGAGGACGGGGATGTTCCGAAGCGTCTCGACGTAGATCGCGGCCGCCCGGCGGACGAGCCAGTTCGTCGAGAGCCGGGCGACGCCGATCACGACGCCGAGCACGGTCGCGAGCAGGATTCCGAGGAACGCGACCTTCGCCGTGTTCTTTGCGCCGACGAGGAACGCCTGGAAGATCGTGTCGGCGGAGCTGAAGCCGGGGTCGGGGATCGCGAACCCCGCCTGCTGCCGGAGAAAGGTGAAGTCCGTCCGCTGGTTCGCAGCCCGCAGGTTGTCCGTCAGGTTCTCGTAGATCCAGACGACGACGGCCACGACGACGAGCAAGAAGAGCGCCTGTAGCGCCCAGCGGCGCACGCGGACGTTCCGCCACGGGGGCGGGCGCTTCGCTAGGGCTGGAGTGGCGACGGCCATCGGCCTCCTCCCGCGGGGGCGGCGGCGCGGCGCCACCGCCCCCTACGCTTCGTCTAGCGATACGGCGGCGGGTAGTGGAGCCCGCCGTCCGTCCATAGCGCGTTCAGGCCGCGCTCGAGCTCGAGCGGCGAGTTCGGCCCGATGTTGCGGTTGAAGATCTCACCGTAGTTTCCGACCTCCCGGACGATCGTCGCCGCGAAGTCGGGCTCGAGCCCGAGGCCCGGATCGAAGGGCGCGGGCGCCGCCCCCTCTTCCGCCTCGACGGGCTGCCCGAGGAAGCGGAGGATGTCCGGGTTCTCGCTCTGCAGCATCTGCTCGAGATTCCCCTGGTTGATCCCGAACTCCTCGGCCTGCAGCGTGGCGATGACGGCCCAGTCGACCGCGTCGGCCCACTGCGGGTCGCCGTCGCGCACGGCGGGCCCGAGCGGCTCCTTCGACATGATCTCGTCGAGGATCCTGACCGCGTCCGGGCCGCCCTGCTGCTGCGGCCACTGCGCGCGGAAGCCGGCGAGCTGCGAACGGTCGGAGGTCCAGCCGTCGCAGCGTCCGCCGATGAACGCCTCCTGGAGCGGGTCCGTCTCCTCGAACGAGAGTGGCTCGTACTCGATCCCGCGCGACCGGAAGATCGTCTCGAGGTTGAGCTCCGTCGTCGTCCCCGAGAGGACGCAGATCGTGGTCCCGTCCATGTCCTCGAGGCGCTCGAAGTCGCTGTCTGCGTTCACCATCATCGCCTGGCCGTCGTAGTACGTCGTCGTCACGAAGCGCGCCCCCTCGCCGCCGTCGCGCGACGCGCTCCGGGTCGTGTTCCGGATCAGGACGTCGATCTCGTCGCCCTGGAGCGCCGTGAAGCGCTGCTCCGCCGTCAGCGGCCTGAACTCGACGGCATCCGCGTCGCCGAGGACGGCGGCCGCGACGACCCGGCAGAACTCGATGTCGAACCCCTGGTACTCGCCGGCCTCGGTCGCGACCCCGAACCCGGGCACGGCGTCGTTGACGCCGCAGACGAGCTGCCCGCGCTCTTGCACGCGGTCGAGAACGCTCCCTTCCTCACCACCGGCGCCTTCCTCGCCGCCCCCCTGGGCTGCGGCTTGGCCGTTCCCGCCGTTTCCCTCCTCCTCGGAGTGCAAGCACCCGACCGAAAAGAGGAGGACGGCTGTCGCGAGCAGGGCGGCCTTCAACAGACGCATCGTCGGCATCCTGGCTTCTCCTTTGTACGCGTTTTGCGGCGAGAACCTATCCCACCGCCGCCGTATGTCAATGAGGTTCGGCGACCGGCGCGATGCGTGCCTCCGCAGGTGCGGCCGCGGCGCGGCCGGCCACCTGGGAGACCCCGCGATCGAGGCGGTCCCACGCCTCCGAGAGGACGTCGCCCAGGATGGCGGCGATCCTGTCGAACTCCGCCTGCCCGGCGACGAGCGGGGGCGAGATCTGGACGACCGGGTCGCCCCGGTCGTCCGCGCGGCAGATGAGACCGCGCTCGAAGAGGCGCGGGGAGAGGAAGCCGCGGAGGAGCGACTCGCACTCCTCGTCGGAGAAGGTCTCGCGCGTCTCCTTGTCCTTGACGAGCTCGAGCGCGTAGAAGTAGCCGGTCCCGCGCAGGTCGCCCGCGATCGGGAGATCGAGCAACTGCTCGAGCGTCGTGCGGAAGGCGTCCTGCTGCTCGGCGACGCGCTCGACGATCCGCTCGCGCCGCATGATCTCGAGGTTCTTGAGCGCGATCGCCGCCTGGACGGGATGTCCCCCGAACGTGATCCCGTGGGAGTACATCGTCGTCCCCTCGAGGAAGGGCTCCATGACGGCGTCGCGCGCGATCACGGCGCCGATCGCCGCATACGCGGACGAGAGCCCCTTCGCACACGTGATCAGATCGGGGCGGATGTCGTAGCGCTCGGAGCCGAACCAGGCGCCGAGGCGCCCGAAGCCCGTGATGACCTCGTCGGCGCAGAGGAGGATCCCGTAGCGGTCGCAAATCTCGCGGACGCCCGCGAAGTAGCCCGCCGGCGGCGTGAACGAACCGCCCGCGTTCTGGACGGGCTCCATGATCACCATCGCGACCGTCTCCGGGCCGGCGGCCTCGATCGCTTCCTCGAGATCCGTGAGGAGGAACTTCGTGAACTCGTCTTCCGTCTCGTTGAGCGGACGGTGGTAGCGGTTCGTGTTCCAGACGTGGACCACGTCGGGGACGAGCGGCTCGAACGGCGCGCGCAGGGCGGCGATGCCGTTGATCGAGAGCGCTCCCATGGTCGTCCCGTGGTAGGCGATCCGGCGTGCGACCGCCTTCCAGCGGCGCTCGTGCGTCGGCTGCTCCTCGATCCGTGCGCCGACGACCATGCGGTCGGACACCTCCGCTCGGCGGGAGTCACCGCGGGCGGCGTAGTACTGGCGCGCGAGCTTCCAGGCCGACTCGACGGCCTCGGACCCGCCGTTCACGAAGAAGACGCGGTTCAGGTCGCCCGGCGCGAGCGATGCGAGCTCGGCGGCGAGCTCGATCGCGCGCGGGTGCGCGTAGCTCCAGTTCGTGTAGAACGGGAGCTCCCGCATCTGCGCGGCCGCCGCCTCCCCGATCTCCTCGCCGAACCCGTAGCCGACGTTGACCGCGAAGAGGCCGGCGAGCGCGTCGAGGTAGCGCTTCCCGTTCGCGTCCTCGAGGTAGCAGCCGTCGCCACGGACGATCACGGGCACCTCGCCGTCGGCGTACGTCCCCATCCGGGTGAAGTGGAGCCACAGGTGGTCGCGCGCTGCGCGCTGGAGCTCGGCGGCGGAGAAGGGAGAGTTCGGGCTCATCTGGCTCCTTTCAGACGCGGCGGCGCTGGTAGAGGACGTTGAGGAACATGAGCGCGAGCGCGACGATGAAGATCGCCGAGCCGATCACGTTGATCTGCGGCGGAACGGCCACGCGCGCCGCGCCCCAGACGAAGAGCGGGAAGGTCGTCTCGGCGCCGGAGACGAGGTACGTGATCACGAAGTCGTCGACCGAGAGCGCGAACGCGAGCAGCGCGGCGGCGAGGATTCCCGGCGCGATCAGCGGGAGCGTCACGCGCGTGAAGGTCGTCCACGGTCCCGCGAAGAGGTCCATCGCCGCCTCCTCGAGGTGCCGGTCGAACCCGGCGAGCCGCGCGCGCACCGTCACGACCACGTAGCTGATGTTGAACATCACGTGGGCGATCAGGATCGTCGTGAACCCGAGCGGGAAGCCGTAGTTCAGGAAGAGCGTCAGGAGCGAGGAGCCCATCACGATCTCCGGGGTCGCCATCGGGAGGAAGACGAGGAGGCCGGTGGCGCCGCGGCCGCGAAACCGGTAGCGGACGAGCGCGAGCGCAATCGCCGTCCCGAGCGCCGTCGCACCGATGCTCGCGAGCGCCGCGATCTGGAGCGAAAGCTCGACGGCCGCCCGCAGGTCGGGGTAGGCGAATGGGTGGGCCCAGTTGTCGAACGTGAACCCCTGCCAGGTGAGGTTCCGCCGTCCGGCCGGGTCGTTGAACGAGAAGAGGATGACGATCGCGATCGGGATGAGCAGGTAGGCGAAGGCGAGGAGGGCGAAGAGCGTCAGCGTGTGGTGACGCGCCGCCGCCCAGGCGCGCGCAGTGACGGGCGGGCGGGCCCGCGCGGGGAGCGTCTCGGCCGCGACCGTCATCCCGCCGTCGCCCGTTCCGTCCCGATCGCCCGCGCATAGACGACGATCGCGAGCAGGATGGTGGCCATGAGGACGAAGGAGAGCGCCGCCGCCTGCGGATAGTCGGCGATCTCCTTGAACTGCGACTGGATGACGTTTCCGATCATCTGCTGCCGCGGCGTCCCGAGCAGCTCGGCGTTGATGAAGTCGCCGGCCGCCGGAATGAACGTCAGGACGGTGCCGGCGAAGATCCCCGGGGCAGAGAGCGGGAGCGTGACGCGCAGGAACGCCTTGACGCGGCTCGCATAGAGGTCCTGGGCCGCCTCGATGAGGCCGCGGTCGATCTGCTCGAGGCTGACGTAGAGCGGGAGCGCCATGAAGGGGAGGTAGTTGTAGGTGATGCCGGCGACGACGGCGGTCGTCGTCGCGAGGAGGCGCCCGTCCTCGGAGACGAGCTGGATGTCGCGCAGGAATCCGACGACAGGGCCCTGGTCGGCAAGCATCGTCTTCCATGCGATCGTCCGGATCAGGTAGGTCACGAAGAACGGCGCGATGACGAGGAGGAGGAAGAGGTTCTTCCAGCGCCCGGCCCGGAACGCGATCCAGTACGCGAGCGGATAGCTGACGAGGAAGGCGATCGCCGTCGCGAGGCCGGCGTACTCGAGCGAGCGCGCGAAGTGGCCGCGGTAGAGCGTGAACGCGTCGCTGTAGTTCTCCCAGGCCCACTGGAACGTGTAGCCCGTGAGGACCTCGCCGGCTTGGAGCGACGTGTAGCCGAGATAGAACATCGGCACGACGAAGAACACGGCCAGCCAAGCGAGGCCGGGCACGAGAAGGAGGTACGGCGTCAATCCGCGTCGGCGATGGAGCACGGCCTTCGGCGCCGCTTACGGGCCGACAGTCGGGAGGCGCGGGCTTTGCGCGCGCGTCCGCCTGAAACGACCGGTCGGTGGGACTGAAGTCTTCGTCACCGCTCTAGGCGCCTACGCACCGATGACGGCCTGGAACTGCTCCTTGAAGTCCGGGTTGTCGGCCGCCTCGGCGTCGAAGATGAACGTGTTCGCCCGCGTTTCCTCGGTCGGGAAGATGAGCTCGTTCTCGGCAAGCGACGGATCGGTGTTCCTGATCTCCTCCTGGGCGCCCTCGACCGGGCAGATGTAGTTCACGTACGCCTCGATTTGGGCGGCGATCTTCGGGTCGTAGACGAAGTTCATGAACGTCGACGCCGTGAACACATCACCGCCGAGCGGGATCAGCATGTTGTCCGTCCAGATATGGCTCTTCGTCTCGATCACCGAGAATTCGATTTCCGGCTTCTCCGGCTTGACCGTCGAGACGATGTCTCCCGACCAGGCGAGCGCCGCCCAGACGTTCTCGGCGATGAGGTCGTCCGTGTAGTCGTTACCGGTGAAGCGGCGGATCTGGCCGGAGTCGACCGCCCCCCGGATCGTGTCGACCGCCCGGCTGAACCCTTCGGGCGTGACGTTCTCCGGGTCATCGCCGTTCGCCGCCATCGTGACGCCCACGGTGTCGGGCATCTCCGTCAGCATCGTGACCCTGCCCTTCAGCTTCGGGTCGGTCAGGAGCTGCTCGACCGTGGTGACCGGACCGCCCGTACGCTTCCTGTTCCATGCGATCCCGGTGAGGCCCGACTGCCACGGAAGGCTGTACTCGCGGTCCGGGTCCCATCCCGGGCTGCGGAGGTTCGCGACGAGGTTGTCGGCGTTCGGGATCGTCTCCCTGTCGAGCGGCTGGAGGTAGTCGAGGCGAAGCATCCGGGCGGCCATCCAGTCGGTCAGGACGACGATGTCGCGGCCGATGTCGTCACCGCGCGCGAGTTGGGCCTGGTACTTGCCGAACCACTCCTCGTTGTCGTTCACCTCCTCGATGTAACGCACCCTGACCCCCGTCTCCCTCGTGAACTGCTCGAGCGTCGGGCGGCGGTTCCCGTCCTCGGAGATATCGATGTAAAACGGCCAGTTCGCGAAGACCAGGGTCTTGGCGAGTTCCCTGCGGACGCTCGTCGTCGGCTCCGTCTCCTGGCCGGCCTCGCCTTCGATCCCGTCGCCGCCGCACGCGGCGAGGAGAGACGGGACGCCGAGCGCGGCGCCGCCGAGGGCGGCGCGCCTGAGCAGCTCGCGACGGGTGATCGGGTCTGTCATTCGGTGCGGTCCTCCTCGTGTTCGACCACGAACGTCGTGTCCGGGCTCCAACTGAGCGTGATGCGGTCCCCGGGCCGGTACGCGCTCGCGGCCTTGTCGGCGTTCTGGACGTACACGGTCAGCGAGCCGGCCGGCGTCTCGATGATGTACTGGGTCGCGACGCCGACGTAGCTCCGCTCCTTCACCTCGCCCGCGAGCACGTTCGCGTCCGTCGTCCCCAGCCGGATCTTCTCGGGACGGATGCCCACCCCGACCGGGCCGCGCCGGTCACGGACGGCGGGCGCCTGGACGATCGTCCCGTCCGAGAGGCGAACCGCGCCGTTTCCATCCGCCTGACCCGCGAGGAGGTTGGAGACTCCGAGGAAGCGAGCCACGAACGGCGTGCGAGGCTCCTCGTAGAGCTCGGCGGGGGCGCCGAGCTGCTCGATCCGACCGCGGTTCATGACGGCGATCCGGTCGGCCATCGTCATCGCTTCTTCCTGGTCGTGCGTGACGTGAACGAACGTGATGCCGACGTCGTGCTGGATCCGCTTCAGCTCGAGCTGCATCTGCCTACGGAGCTTCAGATCGAGCGCGCCGAGCGGCTCGTCCAGAAGGAGGACGCGCGGGCTGTTCACCAGCGCGCGCGCGAGCGCGACGCGCTGCTGTTGACCGCCGGAGAGCTGGCGCGGCTTGCGCTTTTCGAAGCCCGCGAGGTCGACGAGCTCGAGCATCTGGCCGACGCGCCGCTTCACCTCGAGACCCTTCAGGCCGCGCCGGCGTAGGCCGAACGCGACGTTCTCGAAGATCGAGAGGTGCGGGAAGAGGGCATAGCTCTGGAAAACCGTGTTGACGTCGCGCTTGTACGGCGGTAGGCCGGTCACCTCGCGTTCGCCCAGGTAGATCGTCCCCGCGGTCGGCTCCTCGAAGCCGCCGATCATCCGGAGGGTCGTGGTCTTCCCGCAGCCGGACGGGCCGAGGAGCGCGAAGAAGCTCCCGGGCTCGATCGTGAGGGACACGTCGTCGACCGCGACGACGTCGTCGAAGCGCTTCGTCACGCGCTCCAGGCGGACGTCCGGCGTCTCCGCGACCGGCGCCGCACGCGCCTCGGTTCGAACCCGTTCCTCGATCGCCACCGTCACGCCCCCTTTGCCTGGAGCTCGCCGCCGCCGTATGGGTACCACCAGTCCTTCGGCTCGATGACGGTGTCGAGATGCACGTGTTTCGTCTCCTGGAAGGCCTCGAGCCCCTCTTGGCCGAGCTCACGCCCAAGCCCCGATTGCTTCATCCCACCGAACGGCCCCGCGTCGTTGTCGGTCAGCGGATCGTTGAACCAGACGGTGCCCGCCTTGATCTCGCGCATGCAGCGGAAGATGGCCTCGAGATCGCGCGTGTAGACCGTGCAGCCGAGTCCGAAGCGGGTCCCGTTCGCGAGCTCGATCGCCTCGTCAAGCGAGCGGACGGGCACGATCGGTGCGACGGGGCCGAACGTCTCCTCGCGGAGGAGGTCGGTCTCGGCCGGCGTGCCCGTCACGACGGCGGGCGCGAAGAAGTGGCCGGTCGATGGGCGGGCGCCGTCGCCGCCCGTCGCGAGCTGCGCGCCGGCGGCCACGGCGGCGTCGAGCTGCGCGGTGACGCGCTCGCGCTGGCGCGCCGAGACGAGCGGGCCGATGTCCGTCCGCGGGTCGAGCGGGTCTCCGAGGACGAGTGACTCCGTGTAGTCGACGAACTCGGAGAGGAAGTCGTCGTAGACCGGCTCCATCACGTAGAAGCGCTCGGCCGACGTGCAGACCTGGCCCGCGTTCAGGAAAGCCGCCCAGGCGCCGCCCTTCGCCGCAACGTCGATCCGATCGGCGACGTCGGCGCAGACGATGAACGGGTCCTTCCCGCCGAGCTCGAGGTTGACGCGGGCGACGCGGTCAGCGGCGAGGCGCGCGATCCGCTTGCCCGTCTCGACGGAACCCGTGAAAGCGATGCAGGCGACGCGCTCGTCGCGGACGATCGTCTCGCCGACGTCTCCGCCGCCCGCGAGGAGGTTCACGACCCCCGGCGGCAGGTGCTCGAAGCACGGCGCGAGCGCGAGCGTCGAGAGCGGCGTCAGCTCCGAGGGCTTGCAGACGACCGTGTTCCCCGCCGCGAGCGCGGGCGCCGCCTTCCAGGCGAGCAGGAGAAGCGGGTAGTTCCACGGGACGATGCACCCGACGACGCCGATCGGCTCCTTGAGAACGAGCGAGAGCTGCGTCGCCTCGATCGACGGAATCACGCGGCCGGCGAAGTTCCGGCCCATCTCGGCGTAGTAGTCGAACGCGGCCGCCGTCCAGCCGACCTCGTCGGAGTTCTCGACCAGCGGCTTGCCGCCCTCGCGGCTCATCATCTCCGCGAGCTCGTCCGCGCGCGCGCGCAGGCGAGCCGCGACCTCGTGCAAGAGCTCGGCTCGCTCGATCGCGGGCGTGCGCGCCCAGCCGCCTGCCGCCTCGCGCGCAGCGGCGATCGCGGCGTCGGTCTGCTCCCGCGAGGGCAGGCGGACGGACGTGAACGTCTCCTCCGTGAACGGGTTCTCGACCGGGAGCGGGTCGCCGTCGCCGGCGACCTGCTCACCGCCGATCAGGAGGCGCGTGGCGATCACGCGATCTTGGCCATCACGTGCTTCACCTGGGTGTACTCCTCGACCGAGTACATCGACATGTCCTTGCCGTAGCCGGACTGCTTGAAGCCGCCGTGCGGCATCTCCGAGACGATCGGGATGTGGTCGTTGATCCACACCGTTCCGAACTCGAGCTTTCGCGCCGCGTTCAACGCCCGGCCGACGTCGCGCGTCCACACCGAGGCCGAGAGCCCGTAGTCGACGTCGTTCGCCCAGGCGAGCGCCTGGTCGTCCTCCGCGAAGCGCTGGACCGTGACGACCGGCCCGAAGACCTCGCGCTTCACGATCTCGTCATCCTGGTCGACGTCCACGACGACCGTCGGCCTGACGAAGAAGCCGCGGTCGCCGTTTGCGTCGCCGCCGGTGAGGACGCGCGCCTTGCCGCCCGAGGTCGCCCGCTCGAGGAACCCGAAGACGCGCTCCTGCTGCGCCTTCGAGATGACGGGTCCCATCTCGACCTCCTCGCCCTCGGCCGGGTCGCCGACCTTGAGCGACTGGACGGCGGGGACGAGCTCGTCGAGAAGGCTCTCGTAGATCTTCGGGCCGGCGACGACCCGCGCCGCCGCGGTGCAGTCCTGGCCGGAGTTCCAGTAGCCGGCGATCTTGACGCCCTCGGCGACCGCCGCCGGATCCGCGTCGTCGAAGACGACCACGGGTGCCTTGCCGCCCAGCTCGAGGTGGACGCGCTTCAGCGTCTCGGCCGCCGCCCGCGCCACCTCCTTTCCGGTCGCTACGTCGCCCGTGAGCGAGACCATCCGGACGTCCGGGTGGCGAACGATCCCGGCGCCGACCGGCTCCCCGTCCCCCGTGATCACGTTCAGGACGCCGGGCGGAAAGATCTCGGCGGCATACTCGGCCAGCATGAGCGTCGTGAGCGGCGTCTGCTCGGAGGGCTTGAGAACGACGACGTTTCCCGCCGCGAGCGCGGGCCCGATCTTCCAGACCGCCATCATCAGCGGGTAGTTCCACGGAGCGATCTGGCCGACGACGCCGACGGGCTCGCGGCGGATCATCGAGGTGTATCCCTGCATGTACTCGCCCGCCGCTTTCCCCTCGAGGCAGCGCGCCGCGCCGGCGAAGAAGCGGAGGTTGTCCGAGGACATCGGAATCTCGTCGTAGACGACGCCCTGCGGCTTGCCGACGTTCTGCGACTCGAGGCGCCGCAGCTCCTCCCCGTGCTCGTCCAGCGCGTCCGCAAGCGCGATCAGCATCTCCGCGCGGTCCTTCGGAGTCGTCTCGCGCCACTCGGGGAAAGCGCGCTTCGCCGCCGCGACGGCGCGGTCGACGTCTCCTTGAGCGCCGCGCGGGACCTCGGCGATCGTCTCGCCGGTCGCGGGGTTGACGACCTCCTGGACGCCTCCTTCGACGGCCTCGACCCACTCGCCGCCGACGAGGTTCTTGTGGCTGGACACCGCGACGCTCATTTCGACCTCCGATTCCTGGTACGGCCGTTCCCGGCCGCCCGATTCCCTGACTGCGCGCCGTTCGGGCGCGCACCCCAGTCGTAGAGCTGCTTCCAGAGCTCCAGGTAGACGAAGCTCTCCGTCGAGACGACGCCCCGGATCGCTCGAATGCGGTTGATCATGTCGAGCAGGTGGCGCTTGTCGGCGCAGACGACCTCGACGAGCAGGTCGAACTGGCCCGCGGTCACGACGACGTAGTCGGCCTCGCGCCAGCTTGCGATCTCGTCCGCGACCTCCTCGACGCGCCCGCTCGTCTTGATCCCCAGCATCGCCTGCGCGTCGAACCCGAGCCCGAGCGGGTTCGTGACGCCGGTGACCTGGAGCACGTTCGCGCGCGTCAGGCGCGCGTAGCGGTTGCGGACCGTCGCCTCCGAGACGCCGAGCTTCTCCGCGATGTGGCGGAACGACTCGCGCCCGTTCTCCTGGAGCGCCTCGATGATGGCGCGGTCGAGCCCGTCGATCGATTCGGGCCGCTCGACCGGGCCGCGCGCCGCCCGGTTGCCGCGTTCACCTCTCGAAACCACGCCGGCCAACGGTTCGGGCGGGGACGCTACCAGTTCGCTGCGCATTGCGCAGCGAATCGGGGGAACCCGTGTGCATTTCGTCAGCGAGTTCCGAGCGGCATCCGAAGGAGGCGCGGCAGGCCGGCAACGGCGCGAACGGGTAGCGCCGCGCGACGGCCGTCCTCCTCGGCCGCTTCCACCGCCAGGATCGCGGCGCGGATGACGCCGCCGCCGAGACGCTTCAGCGGCTCCGGTGGCAGGCTCGCACGCGGGACGCGCACGAGCGGGTGCGCGCGCCACTCGTCGTCGCGGTCGAGCGCGAGTGAGGCGAGGATCTGCCCCCCGAGCCAGCTCGGGCCGACCCCGTGGCCCGAGTACCCGACCCCGTAGTGGACGTGCGTCCCCGCCAGCGTTCCGAAGAACGGGAAGTGGTCGGCGGAGACGTCGATTGGCCCACCCCATGTGCGTTCCACGCGGGCATCGGCGAGCGACGGGAGGAGCCGTCGAAGACCGCGCTCGGCGCGAGCCGCCGTCGGCGCGTCGCGGGAGAACCGGTCGTCGACCCGCCCGCCGTGCCCGATCGGGCCTGAGCCGCTCCCCATGAGCACGCGCCCGTCAGACGTCGTCCGGAAGTAGTGAATGAACATTCGCCCGTCCGTGACCGCCTCGCCGCCCGTCCAGCGGATCTCGCGGAGGAGATCGGGAACCGGCTCCGTCAGGACGACGTAGCTCCCGAAGTTCGTGAGGCGGCTTCCGAGCGGCGGGAGACCGGTCGTATGGGCGTTCGTCGCCACGACGACCTCGTCGGCAACGACCCGGCCGCGCGGCGTCTCGAGCACGCTCGGACGCCCGGAACGAAGGCGCGTCACCCGCGTCCGTTCGTGCAGCTCGATCCCATCCGCGAGAACGGCGCGCCTGAGAGCGCGCGCGAGCCGGGCCGGCTGGACGGTGGCGCCGTCGGGGAAGAAGACGCCGCGGCGGAAGACCGGTGAGAGGCAGCGCTCGGCCACCTGATCGGGCGAGAGGGGTACCGCCTCCTCCTCGACGCCGAGCTCCCGCGCCGTCGCGATCGACCGCTCCACGGCCGTGTCCTGGGCCGGCGCAGCGGATACCTTCAGGTAGCCGCCCTCTCGGAGCCAGACATCCGCGCCCCGCGTCTCGCAGAAGGCCCGGACGGCCGGGATCACCCGGGCGGCGGTTCGCGCGATTTCGACGGAGTCACCGTCGCCGAAGGTCGCTCGCAGCCGGTGGAGATGCGTCCAATAGCCGTTCAGGAAGCCGCCGTTGCGCCCGCTCGGCCCCCAGCCGCACACCTCCGCCTCGAGGACGGCGACCGAAGCGGATGGCTCGCGCTCCCGAAGGGCGAGCGCCGTCCAGAGGCCCGTGTATCCCCCGCCGACGATCGCGACGTCGACGCGCCGCTCTCCCTCGAGCCGGGCGCCGGGCCCTTCACCGACAGATCGAAGATCGTCACGTGCTCCCTCGGCGGCGAGTGCCTCTTCGAGCCACCACGGCGGCAGGCTCGGCGTGACGCTTGGACGGGAATGGTTCGCGGCGAGCATGGCGTCGACAGGCTACGGAAGGCAGGCGCTCCCGGCGGTCAAAGGCGACGCCGCGGACGACCTCGCGCCCCCGGTCCAGCCGAACCTGCCCCGGCGGCCGGTCCCGGGCGCCAGGCAGGTCGCCCGCAACACCGTCGAGATCCTTGTCTTTCGCGGCCTCTCGACGCCGCTCGCGCTCGGTCTCGTGGTCCTCCAGGGGCGCTTCCTGGAGCCGTCGGGTCGCGGCGCCTATGTCGTCGCGGTCCTCGGCGTCACGATCTTCTCGCGCCTGCTCGGCCAGCTCGGCGTCGCGGTCACGAACCGGCTCGCCGAGGAGCGCGCGAACCTCCAGCCGCTCGTTCGCCGCGCCTTCGCGCTCGGCGTCCTCGGAGGCGCGGCGGCGGTACCGCTCATCGCCGCCGGAGGCTCGAACCTCGGCGGAATCGACTTCGACGTCGCCCTCCTCGCGGCGCTCGCCCTCGTCCCGAACGTCCTCTGGCAGTCGACTTCCGGCGTCCTCCTCGGCCTCGCGCGGATCCGCCTCTGGAACTACGTCCAGCTCGGCTCGCCCGTCCTGACGCTCGTCGGGATGCTCGTCCTCGTCGTCTGGCTCGACGCGGGCGTGCGCGGCGCGGTCGGGGCGTGGGCGCTCGCGAACGCGGCCACAGCCGTCTTCGCGCTGACGGCCGCACGGGACATCTGGCTCCCGCCCGACCTCCCTCCGCTCGCCGACCGGTCGGCGCGGCTGCTCACCCGCCTCGCGCTGGCGATGGGCGCCGTGCACGTCGTCAACCTCGTGAGCTACCGAGTCGAGCTCTTCGTCCTCGACCGCTACGAGGGTCTCGCCGAGGTCGGCATCTACTCGATCGCGATGCAGGCGGCCGAGGCGATGTGGCTGATCGCGGCCGCACTCGCCGGCGCGATCACCGCTCCGGCGGTGCACGAGACGGACGCTGCAGCGGCGCGCCTCGTCGCTCGGGCGGCGTTCCGTGCCCTCGTCTTCACCGGCGGCGTCGCCGTCGTCGTCGGGGTCGTCGCGCCGTTCGCCATCCCGCTCGCGCTCGGCGACGCCTTCGACGGCGCCGCCCGGCCGCTTCTCTTCCTGCTGCCCGGCATCGTCGTCTACGCGCCGGTCACGGTCCTGGTCGTCTACCTCTCGGTTCGGCGCGGCCGGCCGCGCCTCAGCCTCGGCGTGTCGATCGCGGGCGCGCTCGTCACGCTCGCCCTCGCGCTCGTCCTCATCCCCGCGCTCGGGACGGAGGGCGCCGCACTGGCGAGCACGCTCGGGTACGCCGCAGCTGCCGCGCTCGCGTGGTTCTTCTTCGCTCGGCTTGCGCGACCGCCTACGTCGGATGGTGAGGAACGTCGAGCGGATCCGCCGCTCATCTCAGACGGACGCGCAGGCGAAGCCCGCGCGTCCTGACTGCCAGCGCCGCAAGCGGCGCCTACTAGCATGCCGCGCGTGCCACGAAGCACGGTCTGCCTCTCGTTCGACTTCGACGCGATGTCGGTGTGGCTTGCGTACGACCGCGTGACGCCGGCCATGCTCCAGCGCGGCGAATACGGGGCCCGCGTCGGCGTCCCGCGGGTGCTCGAGCTCCTGCGCTCGCACGGCATCGCGGCGACGTTTTTCGTACCCGGCCATACGGTCGAGTCGTTCCCGCGCGAGACGGAGACGGTCCTCGAGGCCGGCCATGAGGTCGCGCACCACTCGTACGCGCACGT
This sequence comes from Gaiellaceae bacterium, assembly GCA_036259875.1. Taxonomy (GTDB): domain Bacteria; phylum Actinomycetota; class Thermoleophilia; order Gaiellales; family Gaiellaceae; genus DATAAZ01. Next base: position 54,875 of record DATAAZ010000025.1, on the reverse strand, counting down.
CGACCCGAGCCACCAGCCACCCGACGACGAGCGAGCTGATATGGAGCGCGCGTTGCGTGTTCTCGAGGGCGTCGGTGTGACGCCGCTCGGCTACCGCTCGCCGTCCGCCGACCTCTCCGAGTCGACGCTCGAGCTCGTCGAGGAGCTGGGCTTCCTGTACGACTCGAGCCTCATGAGCGGCGACTACCGACCGTTCCACCCGCGGATCGGGGACCGGGTCGCGCGCGGTGTTCCGCTCGAGCGCGGACGCGAGTCCCGCCTCTGGGAGCTCCCGCTCTCGTTCGAGCTCGACGATTGGGTCCACTTCCAGTTCAACTTCGACCCGTACCGGAAGGGCGGCGCGACGCCGAGCCAGGTCCTCGAGATCTGGCGGGGCGAGTTCGAGTGGATGGACGAGCACGTCGACGACGGCGTCCTCACCGTCACGATGCACCCGCAGGTGATCGGGCGCGGCCACCGGATCGCGATGCTCGACGCCTTCATCCGCCATGCGGGCGAGCGCGGCGCCGCCTTCCGCAGAATGGACGACGTGGCGCGAGGCCTGGAAGCGGCGTCGTAGAGTTTCACCCGATGGCCGATTCGATCGATCCCCGCGTCAGGATCGGGCATGTGCACCTGAAGGTCGCCGACCTCGACCGCGCGCTCGCGTTCTGGTGCGACGTGCTCGGATTCGAGATTCAGCTCCGCTTCGGCGACCAGGCGGCCTTCATTTCCGCAGGTGGCTACCACCACCACATCGGCCTCAACACGTGGGAGAGCCGCGGCGGATCCCCGCCGCCTCCGGGGACGACGGGGCTCTACCACGTCGCCGTCCTCTACCCGACCCGCGAGCTCCTCGCGGATGCGCTGCGCCGCGTTCTCGAGGCCGGGACCCGGCTCGACGGTGCCTCCGATCACGGCGTCAGCGAGGCGCTGTACCTGCGCGACCCGGACGGAAACGGCGTCGAGCTCTACTGGGACCGCCCGCAGGAGGAGTGGCCGCGCCGGGGGGACGACGGCGAGGTCGCAATGTTCACGGCCCCCCTCGATCTCGAGAGTCTTCTCAGGGCGGCTGCCGCACCTCGTGGCAACCGCGGCTGAGCCGCGCCGGCCCGAAGGCCCGCGTCGACGAATTCCGGGCGCTTACACGCTCGCCTTCTGGCGCGATCCGATCCGGTCGCTCGAGACGCTCGCTCGGGAGTACGGCGACGTCGTCCACTGGACGTTCGGCGGCACGGATGCGTACCTCCTGAAGCACCCCGACCACATCAGACGCGTGCTCGTCGCGGACCACCGCGCTTTCATGAAAGGGCGAGCGCTTCAGGTGACGAAGCGCGTGCTCGGCGACGGCCTCCTGACGAGCGAGGGCGACTTTCACGACGTCCACCGCCGCGTTATCCAGCCGCTCTTCCACCCCGACCGGATCCGCGAGTACGCGGGCGCCATGGTCGCCGCCGCGGCTCGCGCCCGCGACCGCCGCCGCGAGCGTGAGACGATCGACGTCCAGCGTGAGATGGCGCGAGTCACTCTCGCGATCGTCGGCGAGACGCTCTTCTCGACCGACCTCGAGCCGGAGGCGGACGAGATCGGCGAGGCGCTCACCGTCTCGCTCGACGGCCTGAACCTCTTCATGCTCCCGCATACCGACCCGCTCGAGCGGCTGCCGCTCCCCTCGATCCGGCGCTTCCATGCCGCGCGCCGGCGCCTCGACGACACGATCGCGCGACTTCTGGACGAGCGCCGAACGAGCGGCGTCGAGCGCGCCGATCTTGTCTCCGTCTTGCTCGCCGCCGAGCGGGAGGAGGGCTGGTCGCGTGCCGAGCTCCGCGACGAGGCGATGACGATCCTGCTCGCCGGGCACGAGACGACCGCAAGCGCCCTGACGTGGACGTGGTGGCTGCTCGCGCGGCACCCGGAGGTGGAGGCGAAGCTGCACGAGGAGCTCGACCGCGTGCTGGCCGGCCGGCTTCCGGCGGCGGACGACCTGCCGCGGCTCGGGTACGCCGACATGGTCGTCAGCGAGTCCATGCGCCTCTTCCCGCCCGCCTGGCTGCTCGGGCGTCGCGTGCTCGTCGACTACGACCTGGACGGCTACGGGATCGCGCGAGGCTCGATCGTCATCCTGAGCCCGTACGTGACCCACCGGGACCCGCGCTTCTATCCCGACCCGCTCGCCTTCGACCCGGATCGGTGGACGCCGGCGGCGCGAAGGAGCCGGCCACGATACGCGTACTTCCCCTTCGGGGGCGGCCCGCGCGTCTGTATCGGCGAGGCGTTCGCGCGGACGGAGGTGATTCTCGTCCTCGCGACGCTCGCGCAGGCGTGGCGGTTCCGCCCGCCGGCGGAGTACGAGCCGCGCCTTCACCCACGCGTGACGCTGCGCCCGAAGGGCGGCATGCCGATGAAGCTCGAGCTTCGACGTGCAAGGACGGCGAGTCGCGGGTAGGCAGCGTGCATGAGCGAGCACGCCGACCAGTTCGAGAACGACGCCGAGCACGATCCCGCCGGCGACCAGCTGCGCGAGCAGCAGGAGGGCAAGGGGTACGGCGAGGACGAAGGCGAGCGCGAGAGCGGCCTCGACCGCGAGGACGCTCCCGACTCGTAGCCGCTCGCGAGCACACGCCGCGTTCGGGATCCCCCTCCAGGGGGGTAGAGCGCTCGCCATGCGCGCCCCAAGCTCCGAACGGGGCCCGTGGTCAAGCTCGTTCTCGCCGCCGCCGTCGCTGCCGCGCTCGTCTTGGGCGGCGTTCGCCTGCTTGGCGGCGACCCACCGCCGGCGCGTGCTGTCGATGCGCCTGCCGGCGAGCGCGCCGCCGACACCGGGCGGACGACGGCGAAGGCGAAGGCGAAGGAGACGAGGGCGAAGCCGCGGTGGGTTCGCGCGACGAACGCGCTCTGCCGCGCGGAGAAGCGCGAGCTCGCGCAGCTCGGCCGGCCCGGCACGGTCGACGATTTCGTGCCCTATCTCCGCCGCGCGATCCGGCTGGCGGAGCGCTACCACCGACGCTTCCGGGCGCTCGACGTGCCGTGGTCGGACCCGCGCGTCCGCCGGATCGAGCGCTCGAACGCGAGGGGGGAGCGGTTGCTACGCGCGATGCTGCGCGCGGCCGAGCGCCGCGAGGTGAGCGCGCTTCTCGACCACGCCGACGACGCGATCGCGCTCGCCCACGAGGCGAGCCCACTCCTGCTCGAGCTCGGGCTCGACGACTGCGCGATGCCGCCGTCGGGCCTCGCCGCCTGAGCGGGCGCGCTACAGGCACCAGCGAAGCCGAGCGACGGCGGCGGATGTACGCGCCCCGTCTCGACTACGCGTCGATCGGGACGTGGCCGGGCTCGACCGCGACCCGCTCGAGCCACGCGCGGATGGCGGGGTAGCGCTCCAGATCGAAGCCGCCCTCGTGCGCGACGTGCGTGTAGGCGTAGAGCGCGATGTCGGCGAGCGAGAGACCTTCGCCGACGAGGTAGTCCCGCCCCTCGGAGGCGAGGTGCCTCTCCATCGCATCGAGCGCCCGGTACCCGGCCGCCGTTCGCTCCTCGAGCCGGTCGCCGAACGCTTCGGGTCGGCCCGAGTACGCAAGCCAGAACCGGACCACCGCGATCGCGGGCTCGTGGTCGTACTGCTCGAAGAACATCCACTGGAGGACCTGCGCACGCTCGTAGCGGTCCTCGGGGACGAACCGGGTGCCCTCGCCGAAGTACCAGAGGATTGCGCCCGACTCCCCGAGCGGCCGACCGTCGTCGAGGACGAGGGTGGGAACGCGGAGTGCCGGGTTCAGTCCCCCGAGGAGCTCCGGCCGGTCGGAGCGGTCGACGACGTCCATCGGGCGCCGCTCGTACGGGATGCCGAGGTGCGCGAGGAGAAGCCGCACCTTGTAACAGTTTCCGGAGACCGGGCTGTCGTAGAGGACCACCTCCGAAACTATCGCGGATCCGAGCTCAGTCGAGCGCGCCCAGCCGCTGCATCTCCCGCCGGACGTCGAGCTCGGAGATCGGGCCGCGTCGGAAGGTCTGCCAGGCGTCGACGGCCAGCAGGACGGAGCCGCCGATCAGCGGGTAGACGATCCAGGGGTCCCAGTCGTGGTTCTCGCGTCCGGTCCGAAAGCCGGTGGGCCAGCCGCCGGCGTTCTGGTATTCGGTCAGCGCCCAGACGGCGAGGAGGACGGCCATGCCGACGCAATAGAAGAGGAGATGGGCCTGGAACTTTCGCTTGCGCTCGATGCGGCGGAGCGCCTGCTCACGAAGGCTGTCGGAAGAGCGGGTCACGGGTCACGTTTCGTTCAACGGTTTCCCGTATACGCCGCCCGCGGCGGCGGGGTTCCGGAAGGCTCAGCCGGAGGCGACGGGCACGCGCTCCTCGGCGGGCGCCAGCCACGCGCTTCGCCGGCCGTCGCGCGTCCAGACGATCGGGAAGAACGACTCGTCCATCGTGAGATCGCCGACCCGCCGGTACCGCGAGTAGGCGGGGTCGACGTGCTCGGGATGGAACGTCGCGTCGGCCCGGATCAGGTGCGAGATGACGGCGCGCCGGTGGACTGTCGCCGTGTTCGGCCCAGAGCCGTGAAACGTGTTGTGATGGTGGAAGGAGGCACCGCCCGCCTTGACGACCACGGGCACGAGCCGTAGCTCCTCGTCCTCCGGAAGCGCGCGCCGGACCGGCTCGAGCCAGTCCGGCGGCGCGTGGAACTCGCCCCGGTTCTCGGGCGAGCGGGGCCACCGGTGCGACCCCGCCGCGAACGTGATCGTCCCCGCCTCGGCCGACGTCTCGTCGAGCGCGATCCAGCACGTCACCATCTCGGGTGGCACGACGTAGTCCAGGTAGCTCCCGTCCTGGTGCATCCCGAGCGACTTCGTCCCTGGCGGCTTCCAGATGCAGTTGTCCTGGAGCATCCGCACGCCGTCCCACCGCACCAGCTCGGCGGCGAGGCGGCCGGTCCGCTCCGAGAGCACCTGCGCCGCGATCGCCGGGTCGGCCTTCCAGCCGTTGCAGATCTGGCGCGTCCGGTCGTCCGGGTCGCGCCCGGCGACCCAGTTCACCTCGTCCGGCCGGATGCCCGTCTCGTAGTCGCCCGCAAAGAGCCGGTCGAAGCGCGCGCGCAGCCGCTCGATCGTCTCGTCGTCGATGAAGCCCTCCTCGACGACGACGAAGCCGTCGCGCTCGAACGCCTCCAGCTGGTCGTCGCGCCACGCGTCCACGGCCCGCGAGTCTAGCCGCCCGCCGCGCGCCTCGACCCGGCGTGCCGCGCATGGCACCATCGCTGCACCGTGGCGAGCGACCCCCAGGCTCCTCCGCGCGAGTTCGACCTCCCGCTGGGCGGCTTCTTCGCGAGCGCGCCCGAGGGGATCGGTCAGGGATTCCTCGACGAGATCCCTCCCGAGGAGGCGATGGACATCGAGGCGGACCGCGACCCGATCATCGAGTTCCGCCGGACGCTCGGCATGTTCCCGACCGGCGTCACGATCATCACGACCCAGGTCGGCGAACAGGTCCACGGGATGACCGCGAACGCCTTCATGTCGGTCTCGCTTCGGCCTCCCCTCGTTCTGATCTCGGTCGACCGGCGCGCGCGGATGCACGGCCTCCTCCACGAGGGGCGCCGCTACGGAATCAGCGTCCTCGGCGACGAGCAGGAGGCGCTCTCGGACCACTTCGCCGGACGCGCCGACGGCGAGGCGCCCGAGCCCCGCTTCCACGTCGTCCGCGAGACGCCGCTGGTCGAGGGAGCAGTCGCGCACCTCGTTGCACGGGTCGTTCGCTCTTACTGGGGCGGCGACCACTCGCTCTTTCTGGGTCACGTCGAGTACGCGCGCTACGCCGAGGGGCGGCCGCTTCTCTTCCACGGCGGCCGCTACGAGCACCTGCTTGCCGACGCGCCCGTCTTCGGCGCGCTCCCGCCCGATCAGCTCGAACGGCTCCTCGCCGCCGGGAAGGAGCGGGCCTACGAGGCGGGCGAGACGATCGTCCGGACCGCCGAGCCCGGAAGCGAGCTCTACGTCGTCCTCGAGGGGCGCGTCCGCATCGACCGGGGAGGTCGCACGCTCGCGACGTTCGGCCCGGGCGACATCGTCGGCGAGGTCGCGGTACTGGACGGGCGGCCGCGCTCCGCCGACATCGTGGCCGAAGACCGCGTCCGCTGCCTGACCGTGTCGCGCGGAGCGCTTCGCGCCGCGGTCGAAGCCGAGCCGCAGGTCGCCTGGGAGCTCCTGGGCGTCATGGCGTCGCGGCTTCGCGACGCGTAGCGCTGGCGGCCGCGGCGGCCGCGTCCTGCTCCGTCACGTCCGGGGTCTGACCCCGGACACGGCTCGAACGACCGCGGCCATGAACGTCCAACGATTCCCGCCCGCACGAGAGAGCCGCGAACGGCCATGGCCGGGCGGCGCACGGCCGGGGTCTGACCCCAGACATGTCCGCCTCGAGCGAGTGCGGCTTCGCTACGCGCGGACGCGCGTCTTGTCCGGGTCGTAGAAGGGGACGCGGACGACGGTCGCCGGAATCCGCTTCTGAAGGCCGTCGAGCTTCCCCACCTCGACCTGCGTCCCGAGCTCCTTGAATTGCACGGAGATCCGGCAGAGCGCGATGTTCGTCCGGAGAACCGGGCTTCGCGTGCCGCTCGTGACGACTCCGATCCGCTGGCGCCCGACGTAGACGGGATCGCCGTGCGCGGCGGGCTCGTTCCCGTCGAGTTCCAGGCCGACGAGCACGCGCTGCGGGTGCGCCGCGCGCTCCTCGAGCGCCGCCCGGCCCACGAAGTCCTCGGAGCCGTCGAGGTTGACCACGAACGGGACCCCCGCCTCGAAGGGATCGACCGAGTCGTCGAACTCGTAGCCCGCGAAGATCAGGCCGGCCTCGATCCGCAGCATGTCGAGCGCCTCGAGCCCGAGCGGCTTCAGACCGTGCTCCTGCCCGGCTTCCCAGATCGCGTCCCAGACGGCCGGGCCGTCACTCGGGTGGCACCAGACCTCGTAGCCGAGCTCGCCCGTGTAGCCGGTTCGCGACACCACGATCGGGATGCCGCGGTAGTCGCCGATCCGCCCGATCGTGAAGCGGAACCACTTGAGCTCCTCCAGGCTCGGCTGTGCCGGCGGCGTCCAGACGAGCTTCGCAAGGAGCGCGCGGCTCTCCGGCCCCTGCACGGCGAGGTTGTGGAGCTGGTCGGTCGAGGGCTTGACCTGCACCCGCAGCGAGCGCGAGGCCGCCTGCTCCTTCAGCCAGACGCCGTCGTACTCCTCGCCGCCCACGAAGCGGAAGTTGTCCGGGCCGAGCCGGAAGACGGTCGCGTCGTCGATCATCCCGCCCGTCTCGTTGCAGACGGCGGTGTACGTGACCTGCCCGACGGAGAGCCGGCGGGCGTCGCGCGTAATGACCCCCTGCACGAGCGCCTCGGCATCCGGGCCGAGGATCTCCCACTTCCGAAGCGGCGAGAGGTCCATGACGGCGACCTTGTCGCGGCACGCCCAGTACTCGGCGATCGCGCCTTCGTTCGCGAACCGGTTCGGCAGCCAGTACCCGCGATACTCGCTGAAGTCCTTCGTGAGCGCCGACGTCCGCGGATGGAACGTCGTCTCCTTGGTGAGTTGGGGCTCCGCGTCGGGCGTCACGCGTCGCGCGATCGCAACCGAGAAGCGGTTCTCGGGCGAGTAGACGCGGACGTGGACGTCCGTGATCTGCCATCCGTTCGCCGGGTCGATGTCGTCCGGGCACGCCGACGAGGCGCAGACGAGATCCGTCATCGCGCGCAGGAGCACGTAGTCGCCCGGCCGCGACCACGGCTCGTCCATCGTCATGACCATCGTCGAGTCGAAGCTCGTGTTGTAGAAGAAGTTGAGCGCCGGCCACCCTTTGCGCGCGGCGATCGCGTACGGGTCGAGCTGGCGATTGAAGTTGTCCGTGCAGTTGACGTGGCCCGGGTACCCCATGTCCTCGTAGTACTTGGCCGTGCAGGCGAGGGCGAAGGTGTCGTGGCGTCCCACCGTGTCGCGAACGACCTCGACGAGCGGATCCATGTCGACGTCGTAGAACTTGCCGTGCAGGCCGGGCGTCGGGTACGCGTTCCCCATCAGCGTCCGCGTCACGGTCGAGTCGAGGCCCCGCTCGACGCCGTCCTCGAGCTTCGCCCGGTGAAAGGCGAGGAAGTCGGAGCACTGCTTGCCGTCGACGTCGATCACCTGGATGTACTCGCCCGCGCTCACCTCGTACGAGCGCGCGGTCGCCTTGTCGACGCGGAAGTCGAGTCGCGGCTCGGCGAGCGGCGGCGGAAGCTCGGTCTGGCCGTACCGACGCGCGGACGTCCGGCGCACCTCCACGAGGAGGTCGGACGGCGGGGGATCGCCGTCGACGATCCGCCCGGCGGGCGCCGCGACGACAACGGTGACGTCGCGGTCGCTCATGAACGACTGCGAGGCTCCGGGCGGCGACGCGGGCCCGAAGAGGCGCACGGCGGCGGCCTCGTGCGGATCGAGCCGGCGCGCAGCGAGCTCCGCGAGGAGGACGTGCCCGTCGCGCGCCCGTAGCGCGCCCTGGAGGACGGTCGCGGGCGCGTCGGCGCGGACACCGAGCGCGGCGGCGGCATCGTGACCCTCGCGTCCGATTGCCGTCACCTCCGCGACCTGGCCGCCGTCCCGGTCGATGACCGTGAGGCGCTCGTCCGGGCCGAGGTCGACGACGGTCGCCCCCCCGGGGCGCACGATGTACGTCTCCAGGAAGGGGTCTTCCGGCAGGAGCCCGCCGGGGAGCCCGAAGGAGTCGACGCGGACGGCCATCAGGCCTGCGCGGGCTGCGCCTGCTTCGCCTCCTCCTGCTCGGCCTGCGCGAGCAGCTGCTCGGCGAGCTCACGCTTGCCCGCGACGTCGAGCTTCTTCACCTCGTTCTCCACCGCGCGGCGGTTGAACGTCTGGTTCCAGTAGTCGAGCGCGTCGAACCCGAGCAGGACCGCCTTGCCGACGAACTGGCGGAGCACTTCGTTCGTCGGCCCCATGACCCAGCCCGCCTTCGCGTCCCGGAGGTAGCGCTCGAGCTCCATGTCGCGCTTGTAGCCGGAGCCGCCGCAGGCGTGCAGCATCTTGTCGACGACGCGCGCGACGTTCTTCGCCGCTTCGAACTTGATCTGCCACACCCAGTGCAGGTAGTTCGCACGCGCGAACTCGCCCGGAGCGAGCACCTTGGTGTTGTTGTCGGTCTCGCGGTCCATCGCCTGCGCGACCGCGTGCACGAAGACGCGCGCGGCGTTCGTGTCGATCACGGCCTCGCCGATGTAGTCCTGGATCGTCGGGTAGTCGGCGACCCGCAGGCCGACGTCGACGTGGCGCTTCCGCGTCGTGTGCCGCTTCGCGATGTCGATCGCGCCCATCGCGATCCCGTTCCAGACCGACGACGAGCCGATCAGGAACCAGGGGTCGACCGACTCGTCGTTCGAGGCGGCGCCGTCGCCGACCGGGCCGACGATCTGCTCGCCGGCGACCTCGACGTCGGGCACCTCGAGCGGCCCGGACTGGTTGCCGCGCAGGCCGAGCGCGTCCCAGAGCGCAGGCTGGGCCTCGACCTGGTCGCCGTCGATCACGAAGACCGAGAGGTCGTCGTACCCCGAGAAATCGGGGCTCGTCGTCTGGACGACGTAGAAGTCGGCGAAGCCGGCCGACGTCGTCCAAGACGCCTTCTTCCGGACCTTGAAGCCGCCGTTCACACGCTGCGCGCCCGACGAGATCGGGTACCAGAAATGCGAGCCCGTCTCGGGGTCGGAGTAGGAGAGCGTCCCGACCTTGCCGGTCCGGAGCGGGCGGATGTAACGGTCGATCAGCGCGTCGGTCGGCCGCAGCATGATCGCGTTCACGGCACCGATGTGCATGACGTAGCACATCGCCGTCGACGCGCACCCGTAGCGGGCGATCGTCTCGCACGCCATCGCGTACGCGACGTGGCCCTCGCCGAGCCCTCCATACTCCTCGGGCACGGTCAGTGCGAGGAAGCCGTGCTCGCCGAGGAGCTCGAGGTTGCGACGCGGGAAGAGGAGCTCGTCGTCGGAGCGCTTCGCATTCGCGCGCATCTCCCGCTCGCAGAGCTGGATCAGGAGGTCGCGCAGCTCCTTCTGGCGATCGGTGTAGAGCCAGTCGGGATCCCACTCGTACTCGAGGCCCCAGTACGGCTCGGCACCCCACATCTTCTCGGCCATCGTCACCTCCGGTCGGAACCCCGCGCGCCATCGTACCTCGGCTCGGCCGCGGACGTTGAGCCCGGATCCCGCACGCCGAGAACGATGACGCGAGTTCGCGCCCGCGAGGACGCCGGCGGCGCAGCGGACGATTCGTTGAAGAACGCGTCGGGACTTCTCTACCCCCGGCTCAGGCCGGGGAACCACCGCGAAGCAGCGGCGCGGTTGCACGCCGAAGACGGGCGTACGATAATCGCCTCGGCTCGACGACGGTCCTTTCGCGACGGCAAGCGGGCGCAAAGGAGGTCTAGATGTACCTGGGGTTGTTAGCGCAGGCGGCGCCAGAGTTCCCCGAGCAGGTATCGACGGACTCCCTGGTCCAGAACCTCGTCTACGCGTCGGGAACGGTCGGCGCCATCGTCATCGTGGCCGGGCTCCTCCTCGTCGACATCGGGGGCGTTCGGCGGGTGAACGTCTTCGCCGCGACGATCGAGAAGATGATCGGGTTCTTCATCGGCTTCGCGACGTACTTCCTGATCGGCTTCGCGATCTGGAACTGGCAGTACAACCAGGCCTTCGAGGTCGAGAACGGGCTGTGGCAGTCGATCAAGGACTGGTGGCTCGGCGGGGCGCTGGCGAGCGAGCAAGCGCAGGACGTCGATCCCGCGGTCTTCCCAGGGCTGAACAACTTCCAGATCTTCATCTTCTTCCTGGCGTGCTTCGCCGGCATCGTGAACGTCCTGCTCCACCTTGCGGTGACGGAGCGCATCAAGGCGGCGGCGTACTACGTCCTGTGTTTCTTCGCGACGATCGTGTCGTCGATCCTCAGCTACCTGACGTGGGGCTCGACCGGCCCGCTCACGAACGCCGGATACCACGACTTCTTCGGAGCGGGCTTCGTGTACCTCTTCCCCGCCGGGATGGCGCTCGTGCTCGTCCGCCGACTCGGCCCGCGACCGGGCATGTACGACGCGCACGCACGCGTTCCGACGTTCCGCTCGTACAACCTCGGGCTGACGGCGCTCGGCGTCGTGTTCATCTTCAGCGGGCTGCCGATGGTGATCCTCTCCTGCCTCTTCTTCTTCCCGCCCGAGGCGTACGCCGTCGCCGTCAACATGACCGAGACGAGCGTCGGCCTCGCGTTCAACAACCTCGGCCTCGCCTGGGCGGGCGGGGGGCTCACGGGGGCGCTCCTCGCCTACCGGACCAAGAAGTACATCTACACCCTGCTCGGCCCCTTCGCCGGGTACGTGGCGGGGTCGCCCGCCTTCGACATCTACGAGCCGTGGCAGATGTTCCTCGTTGCGCTCGCGGCGCCGCTCGTCGCCTACGCGGTCTACGAGTGGACGCAGCGCCGGAAGTGGGACGAGCACAAGCTCACGCCGCTCTTCCTCGGCGCCGGGTCGTTCGGGCTCATCATGGTCGGCCTCATCGACTGGGGGACCGATCAGGGCGGGTACCTGGGCATCGAGAGCGGTGACTACGCGTTCCAGAACGGGTCGATCAACGTCCTCTGGCAGCTGCTCGGGATCGTCGTGTCCGTCGGCGCCGGCGTCCTGACGGCCGCGGTGCTCGCGCCGATCCTCGAGCGCACGATCGGCCTGAGGCACGAGGAGGTCGTCCTGGTCGAGGGCCTCGACTGGCACGATTGGGACGTGCAGCACGACATCGAGCCCGAGGCGACGGACGGCCGCCCGGCCGTCCTCGCCCCGGGAGCCGAGCCGGCGGTGGAAGCGCCGCCACCCGGCGAGCCGTGGCCGCGCAGATGACATGCGCACGCGACCCTGACGAGCGCTGAGACGCATGGGGGCTCGAGAGGGCCCCCATGCCGCGGTGTACGCAGGCGCGCTCCCTACGGCGACGTGTGAGCCTGGAAGCGACAAGCCGACTGACGCCGCTTCCACGAAGCCGCGGGGCGAGCGAGCCTCGTAGGATTGCCGGGCATGCCTGTGAGGCGACGGCCGCGGAGGATGGCTGCGGCGATGCAGCCGCGCGGGGCGCGGACGGTCTCCGAGCTTTGGCTTCGCGCCACGAATCACCCGCCTCCGAACCCGCCCTTCCTCGTCGAGACCACGGACGGGTGGCGCGCGGTCGGCTGGCGAGAGGCTGAGCAAAGCGTCGACGCGCTGGCGGGAGGATTTCTCTCGCTCGGGATCCGGAGGGGTGACCGGGTGGCGATCATGAGTCGCACGCGGCTCGAGTGGACGCTGTGCGACTTCGCGCTCATCTCGATCGGCGCCGTCGTCGTGCCCGTCTATACGGTCAGCTCGGCCGACGAGCGCGTCCACATCCTCGCCGACTCGGGCGCGCGCGTGCTGATTGCAGAGAAAGCGAGGGAGTACACGAGGCTCGGGCCCGCGCCGGAGGGAACGCTCGAGCAGGTCGTCGCGATCGAGCCGTTTCCGAGTGCCGATCTCTCGCTGGCCGAGCTCGAAGAGCGAGGTCGCGAACACCTTCGCGTGCACCCGGAGGCGCTTGCGCACGCGAGGGCCGCGGTCGACGCGGAAGACCCGCTCACGATCGTCTACACGTCCGGCACGACGGGTCCGCCGAAGGGCTGTGTCCTCACGCACCGCAATTGGTGTTCGATGGTGGAGGCGATCGTTCGCGTCCCCGGCCTCGTGGAGCCAGGCGATCGAACCGTGCTCCACCTACCGCTCGCGCACGTCTTCGCCCGCCTGGTTCAGTTTCTGGGCGCACGCCTCGGGGTCACGATCGCCTTCTGCCCCGACGCCGCGGCGCTTTCGAGGAGCCTGCGCACCGCTCGCCCGACGATCTTTCCCAGCGCGCCGCGCGTCTACGAGACGATCTACGACGGGGTCCGCTCCCGATTCGAGGAGACGACGGGACGCCGGCAGCGGGTCATCGACCGCGCGCTCGCCGCGGGTCGCGAGGCGAGCCGCCGGCGTCAGTCCGGCGAGCGCCTCGGCCTCCGGCTCCGCTCGCAGCTTGCGCTCGCAGATCGCCTCGTCTACTCGAAAGTGAAAGCCCGTCTCGGCGGGAGGCTTCGCGTTGCGATCGCGGGCGGAGCACCACTCGCGCCCGAGGTGGCCGCGTTCTTCGACGCACTCGGCATCCTCGTCCTCGAGGGGTACGGGCTTACCGAGTGCACCGCCGTCGTCTCCGTCAACCGGCCCGACCGCTACCGCTTCGGGACGGTTGGACTCCCGGTCCCGGGCGTCGAGATCGCGATCGCAACGGACGGGGAGATCCTCGTCCGGGGAGACAACGTCTTCCGCGGCTACTACGGCGACGAGCAGGCGACCCGCGCCGCCCTAGGCGATGACGGCTGGCTCGCGACGGGCGACCTCGGCGCGATCGACGAAGAGGGCTTCCTCACGATCGTCGACCGAAAGAAGGAGATCATCGTGACCTCGAACGGCGCGAACATCGCGCCCCAGAAAATCGAGAACGCCTTCATGGAGTCGAAGTTCGTCTCCCAGGCGCTCGTCGTCGGGAACCGGCGCCCCCACGTCGCCGCTCTGCTAGCCGTGAACCGAGACGAGGCCGGCAAGGTGGCACGAACCGACGAGGAGGTGCATGCGCTCATGGCGCGAATCGTCGCAGACGTCAACCGCCGGCTCGGCCCCGAGGAGAAGGTGAGGCGCTTCGCGATCCTCGAACGAGACTTCCTTCCGGAGAAGGGCGAGCTGACGCCGACGCTGAAGGTGAAGCGCCGCGTCGTCGAGGAGCATTTCGGCGACGAGATCGACGAGCTCTATGCGAAGCCTCGCGCGCGGTTCGTCGGGGATTCGGGCGAAACCTGAAACGCGCCCGAACGCCCGGCCACCGGGGGCTCCGTCGGCCCCTAGTGGAGGGGCGGCTCCCAGCCCTCGAGCGCGGTGGGCTTCCAGTCGGTCCCGACCGTCCGTGCCTCCTCGACCCACGGGCCAAGCTCGGGTTGCCGGAACTTCGCGTGGCGGTCCTTCAGCTGAATCCCGTACGAGTTGCCCGACTGGAGGTGTTTCACGAGCACCTTGCGGGCGAGCTCGTTCTCGCGCCCCTCGGGAATCGCGAAGTAGATCTTGAGGAACGAGTTCGAGTAACGGTCGAAGACGGCCGGGAGGCCGTCCTCCTCGAGGAGCTCGACGTCCTCGAGCCAGTTGAGATCCTCGCCCGGCGTCGCGGCGAGCAGGTCGACGTCCTCGACGAGCGAGATGTCCTCCTGGTACGGGAAGCGATGGCCCGCCAGGTACTCCGCGTCGATCGCGACCTTCTTCTCGGGCTCGCGCGCCGCCGGCGTCGCAGGGTGGCTCTCCTGGGCGTCGGCGGTCGTGGGTGCCTCGGGCTCGACGCTCACTCGGGTCGGGCCTCGACCGGCTGCTCGACCGGCAGGAGATCGGCGGGAAACTCGAGGTGGCGCTCGAGCAGCCGCTCGATCTTCGCGAGCGTCCGCTCCTCGGTGACGCCGGGGACCCAGTCAGTCCCCGCCAGCGGCACGCGTGCCATCGCGGCCGCCTCGACGGTGAGTGCGCAGAGATCCTCGGGCTCGAGCGAGTGCACGTCGGTCTTCCCGCACGCGCGCGCGAGCATCTGGAGCTCGAGCGTCATCGCATGCAGGAAGTTGTAGACGCGCTCGGCGGCGGCGTCGACGTGGAGGCGCTTCCTGAGTTCGGGGTCCTGCGTCGTGATCCCGACCGGGCAACGGCCCGTGTGGCAGTGGTAGCACTCGCCCGCGCGCACGCCGATCGTCCCCTCGTAGTCGGTGACCCCCGGGATCTCCTTGTTGCAGTTCAGCGCGATGAGGGCGGCATGCCCGATCGCGACCGCCTTCGCCCCGAGCGCGAGCGCCTTGGCGACGTCGCCGCCGTTCCGGATGCCGCCCGCGACGACGAGGTCGATCTCGTCTGCGAGGCCGACGTCCTCGAGCGCGCGGCGGGCCTCGGGGATCGCCGCCATGAGCGGGATTCCGGTCTCCTCCGTCGCGACGTGCGGCCCGGCCCCGGTTCCGCCCTCGGCGCCGTCGAGGTAGATGATGTCCGGCCCGCACTTAGCCGCCATTCGCACGTCGTCGTACACGCGCGCGGCGCCGAGCTTGAGCTGGATCGGAATGCGGTAGTCCGTCGCCTCGCGGATCTCCTGCACCTTCAGCGAGAGGTCGTCGGGCCCGAGCCAGTCGGGGTGGCGGGCCGGCGAGCGCTGGTCGATCCCGGGCGGCAGGGAGCGCATCTCCGCGACCTGCTCCGTCACCTTCTGACCCATCAGGTGGCCGCCGAGCCCGACTTTGCACCCCTGGCCGATGAAGAACTCGCAGGCGTCGGCGACCATCAGGTGGTGCGGGTTGAACCCGTACCGGCTCTGGATGAGCTGGTAGTACCACTTGGTCGAGAGGTCGCGCTCGGGCGGGATCATCCCGCCCTCGCCCGAGCAGGTCGCCGTCCCGGCCATCGAGGCGCCCTTCGCGAGCGCCATCTTCGCCTCGAGCGAGAGCGCGCCGAAACTCATCCCCGTGATGTAGATCGGGATGTCGAGCTCGATCGGGTGCTTCGCGAAACGGGCGCCGAGGACGGTTTTCGTCTCGCACTTCTCCCGGTACCCCTCGATCACGAAGCGGGTCAGCGTCCCGGGAAGGAACATGAGGTCGTCCCAGTGCGGGATCTTCTTGAACATCGAGAACCCGCGCATGCGGTACCGGCCGAGCTCCGCCTTCATGTGGATGTCGTTCACGACCTCCGGGGTGAAGATCGGGCTCCGGCCAAGGATGGAGCGCCGCTCCGGCTGGCTCTTCCCCGACGTCGCGTCGAGCTGCTCGTAACGGTCCGCTGTGGTCATAGGACGAGCTTCCTCTCTGCCGGTTCGAGGTTGTCGTAGTTGTAGAGCTTCCTGCCGCAGACGAACTTCTGGAACTCAGGCGGCGAGCCGAGCCCGTAGATCTGGAACTTGCGCTCGATGAACTCCGTATCGGCGTCCGTCCACTCGCCCGGGACGCAGTCGATCCCGAGCGACGCGACCTTCCCGGCGACGTAGATCGTCCCGTCGTACATCGAGTCACCGAGCCCGGGGCCGACGTCTCCGCACAGCACCTGGCGGCCGCGCTGGAGCATGAACCCCGTCATCGACCCGGCATCGCCGAGGACGATGATCGAGCCGCCCTTCTGGTCGATCCCTGTCCGCGCCCCGACGCGACCCTTGACGAGGAGGTCGCCGCCACGCATCGCGGCGCCGGTGAGCGAGCCGGCGTTCCCGTGCACGACGACGACGCCCGACATCATGTTCTCGCACGCCGACCAGCCGACCCGGCCCGCGATCTCGATCTCCGGCCCGTCGATCAGGCCGCAGGCGAAGTACCCAAGTGACCCCTCGAAGCGGATCCGGCAGCGGGTCAGGATCCCGACGCCGAGCGAGTGCTTGGCGCCCGGGTTCAGGACCGTCACGTCCTTCACGCCCTCCTCGTAGAGCAGCCGGCGAAGCTCGAGGTTGATCTGCCGTGTCGAGAGGTCGTGCGCGTCGAACGTCGCACATCCGCCCTCGATCTCGGCGACGCGGGGTGCCTCGGCGTCCGGCTCCGCGAGGCCGCGCGCGTCGTAGGTGACCCGCTGCTCGCCTACCGTTGCCATACGAGAACCTCCGCCTCGTACGGGTCGTACGTCTCGATCTCCCGGTCGATGACGGAGCGAATCGCGATCTCCTCGGAGGCGAGCGCGACGACGTCGTCCGACTCGTAGAGGACGAGCGGCTTCGCCGCCATCTCGTCCTTCGCGACCCCGAGCGCGTCGTCGGTGACCGCGATGTAGGTGAAGACGCCGTCGAGCTCGTCTAGCGAGTCACGCATCGCGTCCTCGAGCGAGGCGCCGTCCGCCATCTTCTCGGCGAGGTAGACGGCGATGATCTCCGAGTCGCACTCCGACTGAAAGCGGTGGCCGGAGCGCTCGAGGCGGCGCCGCCACTGGAAGTAGTTCGTGAGCTGGCCGTTGTGGACGACCGCCACGTCGGGGAACGGGTATGCCCAGTACGGATGCGCGCCCGAGATGTCGACGTCCGACTCGGTCGCCATCCGGACGTGCCCGATTCCGTGCGTACCGGCGAACTCGTCGAGGCCGTACTGGCGGGCCACCGATTCGGCGTCTCCTAGGTCCTTGACGATCTCGAGCGAGTGGCCGAGCGAGAGGACCTCGGCGTCGGGGACGGACTCGACCCGGTCGGCGAGGCCCTTCAGGTCGCCGCCGTAGTCGAGCACGATCCGGTAGGCGTACGGCGTCTCCTCCTCGACGTCTGTTACGCGCCCCCCGGCCGCGCGCACGCGCGCGAGCACCTCGCGCTGATGGCGCTCGAGCCGATCCTCGAACTCGAAGTCGCGGGGCGTGTTCGCGTCCGCGAGCTTGTAGCGCATGACGATCGCTTCCTGCGGCCGGCCGTACAGCGCGTACCCCGTCGAATCGGGTCCGCGGTGCTTCATTGCCTGCAGCATCCGCGTCACGTCGCGCCCGATCCGGTGCGCGCTGTCGCCGCCGTCGCGATAGAGGATGCCCGCGATCCCGCACATGGCCTAGACGTTAGTGGCTCGTCCGGTGGTGCCGCCGGATTCCTGCGTCGCGAGCACCAGGCAGGAGTCCGCACTCGTTCGCAGGCAAGGCTGGACGCCTCCACAAGCACGAGGGTGGGCTCTCGCGCCGCGTGATCGCGGGCCGGGGGTCGGCATGCATTGCTCGACGAGCACTAGGGTAGGACGTCGAGGTAGCGCTCGCGCTCCCAGTCGGTCACGGCTGCGAGGAAGCGCTCCCACTCGTCGCGCTTGTAGTGCATGAAGACCTCGTAGAGGCGGCCGGGGAGCGCCGAGCGAACGACCTCGTCTTCCTCGAGCGCCGCGAGCGCCTCCCCGAGGTGTTCGGGTACGCGCGGGATCTCGACGCCTTCCGCGAGGACGTCGTACACGTTGCGCTGCTGCGGCTCGCCCGGGTCGAGTCCCCGCTTCACGCCGTCGAGGCCGGCCCGAAGCAGCGCCGCCTGGGTGAGGTACGGGTTGCACGCCGAATCGACGGCGCGGTACTCGAAGCGCCCGCCGCTCGCGACACGGACGAGGCAGGTCCGGTTTTGCCAGCCGTAGTCCTTGTAGATCGGCGCCCAGAACCCGAAGTCCCAGAAGCGCTTGTACGAGTTGACGGTCGACGCCGTGATGGCGCAGAGGGCTCGGTAGTGATCGAGGATGCCGCCCATGAACTGGCGGCCGAGCCCGGAGAGCTTCGCCGGGCCGTCGGCGTCGTAGAAGACGTTGTTCCCGTCCTCGTCGACGAGCGTGAAGTGGTGGTGCGCGCCGTTTGCCGAGACGCCCGTGAAGGGCTTCGGCATGAACGTTGCGATGACCTCGACGCCGTCGCCGTACGTGCCCTCACGCGTGTGCTTGCGCGCGACCGCCTGGCAGAGCTGCCGGTAGGTCGAGAGGTTGTCGGCCGTGCGGACGGCGCGGTCGAAGAGGAAGTTGAGCTCGAGCTGCCCGGGCGAGTCCTCGTGGTCGCCGTACGTCGGGTTGATCCCGAGCCGCTCCCCGTAGTCGATCACGTCGAGAATGATCGGGCGCAGCTCCTCAAACTGGTTGATGTGGTAGCACCAGGGCTTGGTGATGCCCTCCGCCTGTCCGGGATCCGTCGACCCCGCCGGCCGCTTCATCCACATCATTTCGGGCTCGATCCCGCAGAGAAACGTGTAGCCGAGCTCCTGCTCGACCTCGTTCATCGTGAGCTTCAGGTTCTGGCGAGCGTCCGCCTCGAGGAGCTTTCCCGTCTCCGTGTCGTAGCAGTCGCAGAACACGCGCGCGACGCGCGGATCCCAGGGGAGCTGAGCGAACGTGTCGAGATCCGCGATCGCGGCGAGCTCCGACTCCTCGGGCCCGAAGCCGATATACCGCTCGCTCCGGTCGACGAAGAGGTCGGCCGTCGCGCCGTACACGAGCTGATAGCCGTCCTCCGCGACCTTCTCCCACTGGGTCGCCGAGACCCCCTTCCCGTTCACGTGACCGGAAACGGAAACCTGCTGGAAGAAGAGGTACTTGATCCCCTGCTCGTTGATCCGCTTGCGGATCTCCTGGATGCGCTCGCGGCGGCCGGGGTCGTTGCGCGCCTCTTCGAGCGTCGGGAACGGGTCGGGAATCCCGCCTTTCGCGAGGACGGTCTGCACCTGGCTCGGGCCGGTCTCGACGACTGCCATTGCTGCTCCTTTACGCGGGGCCTGTGCGCGGCGCGGGCGCGAACCAGGCCGTCAGCCGTTCGCACGCGGGCGCGGGACGTCTCGCCGCAGGTCCCGTCGCTTCTCGTGCCATCGCGCCGCCTTCACTCGGGGGGAAACCGGCCGGGAGGCCGGTGCGCGAATACTAGTTCGACGGTGGCGGCCCCCGAAAGCGACTTCGCTAGTTGTCGGGCCGGTCGATCAGCTGCGCGTAGATGTCGCGGAGGTTCCCGATCGCATCGCCGATGTCGCCGGGATCGACGTCGTCGCCGCGCTCGAGGCGGAGCGCGACCTCGCGCGCGGAGCGATACTCGACCCGAAGGTCGGGCTCCATCCCGTCGTCCGCAACCTCGTCGTTGATCGGGAATCCGCGCGCGACGAGCATCCGCTCGACCAGGTCGCAAAGCTCCGGGAGCGTCTCGGCCGGCGCGTCCTCGAGCTCCGACTCGAGCGCCTGCCATTCGGTCTCCCACTCATGCCTGTCGAGACCCGGGTCGCGCACGGCTGTTCTCTACCAGACGCGCCGCGTCTTTGAACCTCGCCGCCTTCGAAGCGACCGGCGAGGCCACTACACTCGCCGCCGATGAACGTCCTCGTCGTGGGCTCCGGCGGGCGCGAGCACGCGCTCGCGTGGAAGCTCACGCAAAGCGACGCGCTGCGCGAGCTCCATGCCGCGCCCGGCAACCCGGGGATCGCCTCTGTCGCCCGTTGCCACCCCGTGGCCGCCGACGACGGGGACGCTCTGCTTGCGCTCTGCCAGGAGCTCGCGATCGACCTCGTCGTCTTCGGGCCGGAGGCGCCGCTCGTGTACGGCGTCGCCGAGGGAATCCGGCACGCGGGCGTCCCGGTCGTCGGCCCGAGCGCCGCCGCGGCGCGGATCGAGGGCTCCAAGTCGTTCGCCAAGGAGGTGATGCGCGCCGCCGACGTCCCGGCCGCAGCGGAGCTTTCCGGCCCCCGCGCGCCGTGCGTCGTGAAGGCGGACGGCCTCGCTGGCGGCAAGGGGGTCTTCGTCTGCCGGACGCAGCGCGAGGCCAAGGCCGCCTGGGAACGAGCCCAGTCACTGGGATCCGGCGTGGTCGTCGAAGAGCTCCTCGAGGGCGAGGAGGTCTCCGTCTTCGCGCTCACCGACGGAACCAACGTCGTCGCATTGCCGCCCGCACGGGACGCGAAGCGCCTCCTGGACGGCGACGAGGGGCCGAACACGGGCGGGATGGGCGCCTACTCACCGGTGCCGTTCGTGTCGGATCACGACGTGGGCGAGCTCTGCGAGCGGATCCACCGGCCCGTCCTCGCCGAGCTCGCGCGGCGCGAGGCGCCGTTCGTCGGCCTCCTCTATGCGGGCCTCATGCTGACGGAGGACGGCCCGCGCGTTCTGGAGTTCAACTGCCGTTTCGGCGACCCCGAGACCCAGGCGATCCTGCCGCGCGTCCAGGGCGACCTCCTCGACCTCCTCGAGCGAACGGCGACCGGCGGGCTCGCCTCGGTGGCGGGACCGTCGCTGGGAGGGGCCGCGGCCGCCGTCGTCCTCGCGTCGCCGGGCTATCCCGACGCGCCGGAGACGGGAACCGAGATCACCGGCATCGACGAGGCGGAGGCGAACGCCCTCGTCTTCCATGCCGGAACGGCGCTTCGCGAAGGCAGGGTGATCGCGTCCGGCGGACGCGCGCTCACCGTCACGGGCGTCGCAGACACGGTGGACGACGCGCGCGAGCTCGCGTATCGCGCTGTCGCCACGATCGGGTTCCCGGGCGCGCAGTACCGTCGCGACATCGCTCTTCACGCCGTCCATGTCGCAGGCTGACCAGTCCACCGAGTCGCCGGTCGAGGAGGCGCCCAGCCCGCTCGCCGTCATCGACGACTTCGAGCCGGGCCCGCTCGTCGGGATCCTGATCGGGTCCGAGTCGGACCGCGAGCGGATGCAGCCCGCAATCGACGAGCTGGACGAGCGCGGGATCACGAACGAGCTTCACGTCCTCTCGGCACACCGCGATCCACGCGGCGTCGCCGAGTACGCGTCGACGGCGGCGCTGCGCGGCGTGCGCGTCATCATCGCGGCCGCCGGGATGGCGGCGGCGCTGCCGGGTGCGGTCGCCGCCTACACGGAGCTCCCGGTGATCGGCGTGCCGCTCACGACGGCGAAGAGCGCCGCGGGCGGGCTCGACGCGATCCTCGCCATCGTCCAGATGCCGCCCGGCGTCCCCGTGGCCTGCGTCTCGCTCGACGGCGCGCGGAACGCGGCGATCCTCGCGGCGAAGATCCTCGCCCAGGGCGGCGGGTATCCCGACGCGCCGCGCCGCCCGCAGCTCGAGCTCTGAAAAGGAAACGGGCGGGCGACCCGGAGAGGGCCGAGCGCCCGCCCGCCTGTGTCGGCCGCTAGCGGCTAGCCGCGGCCCGAGTTGCTGCCGGAGCGATCGCGGTCGTCGTCCCCCCGGTCGTCGTCGTCGTCCCGGTCTTCGTCGTGGTCGTCCCGGTCGTCGTCGTCCTCGTCCCGATCGTCGTCCCCGCCATGCCCGGACGACGAGCTCCCCGGGCCCGAGTTGTCGGAGGGACCCGAGTTGTCCTCGCCGTGCGAGCGCCCCGATCGACCGGAACGGTCCTCGCGCGCCTGGCCGCCTGCACCCGTGCAGCGCGGATCGTCCGCATGCTCGGCCTCGTCGCACGGCCCCGAGATGTCGACCCCCGGCGCGTTCCCCGTGCGGTCATCGTCGTCTTCGGGCCGCTGCGGACCGGCGCAGCGCGGGTCGTTCGCGTGCTCGGCCTCGTCGCACGGGCCGCTCACGTCGTCGCCCTGCGTGACGGTCGAGGCGGGCGTCGTACCCGTCGTCGCGGCGGCAGGCTCGGTGGTCGTGACGCCGCCGCCGCCGCCGACGCCGCCCGTCGAGGCCGCGAGCGCCACTCCGACGCCGAGACCGAGAATCGCGAACAAGACGAGGATGAGCTTGTGGCTGATGCGCATGATGTGTCCCCTTTCGATGCGGTCGTGTTGTGATTTCGAGCGTAGAAAGGGGCGTCCAAAGGGCGACCCCGGGTTCGGTGAAGACTCGGAAGGCGAGGGTTAAGAGTCAGTAAGGCGCCGCTCGGCGGTGCCGCCCATCAGGACGGGCGGGCTTTGTCCGCGCGTCCGTCTGAAATGACCGGTCGACACGTGTACGGGGACAACACGGCTTCTCGGCGCCGCTCGGCGGTGCCGCCCATCAGGACGGGCGGGCCTTGCCCGCGCGTCCGTCTGAAATGACCGGTCGACACGCTCGGGCGGATTCCGAGAACGTCTAGGCGGCGCTAGTCGTCGCCGCCCGACTCGCCTTCGTCCGAGTCGGATCCCGAGCCGCTGGAGCCCGAGCCGCTCGAATCCGAATCGTCGTCGTCCGACCCGCTCGACCCCGACCCGCCGCCGGAATTGTCGTCGTCGGAACCGGAGCGGTCGTCGTCCGATCCAGAGCGGTCGTCCGACCCGGAGCGATCGTCGTCGGGCTCGTCGCGGTCAGAGCCGGATCCGCCGCGATCGTCGGCGCGATCGTCGTCGTCGTCCGCGCGTCCGCCGCCTGTGCAGCGCGGATCGGTCGCGTGCTCCGGCTCGTCGCACGGTCCCGAGACGTCGACCCCGCCGGAGGGCGGCTGGTTCCCCCGCGTCCGGCGTCCCGCGCGCGTAGCCGCGGGTGCGTTCGGGCTCGGCTCCGCAATCGTCTCGCGCGGGACGGCGGCGTCGGCGGCCGGCTCCGCATGGGAGCCGGCGGAGGCCAGGTAGGTCGCGAGCGCGAGCGCAAGCGGGAAGGCGAGGCCGATCAACGTGGCGACGAGAAGGCGAATGCGCGACACGGCTCGACCGTAGCAGGGAGCCCGTTCAGGTTCGGCAAGCGAACGGTCAAGAAAGGGTAGGTGGCCTGGGGAACGCGCTCTCGACGCACGTTCCGGGTCGGTCGCCCAGCCGAACCTCGCCGCCCCAGCGATCGACGAGCTCGGCGACGATCGCGAGGCCGAGCCCGGTACCCGGCCCGGCCCGCCGCCCGTTGGCCCCGCGGTAGAACCGCTCGAAGACGCGCGGCCGGTCCTCCACCGGAATGCCCGGCCCGTCGTCTGCGACAACGAGCACCGCGCGCCCGTCCTCGGCGCGCGCGCCGACGGAGATCGCCGTGCCGGGCGGGCAGTAGCGGAGGGCGTTCTCGATCAGGTTGTCGAGGACGTGGGCGACGTCCGCCTCGCTCGCCCACGCCAATGCGGGCCCGTCGGCGGCGACCGAGATTCGCTTGCCGTCGCGCTCGGCGGCGGCGCTCCAGCGGTCCGCCGCTGCCTCGGCGGCAGCTGCCAGGTCGACCTCGGCCGGCTCGGGCGCCTCGCTTCCCGCCGCCCGCGCGAGCTCGAGCAGGTCGTCGACGAGCGCGCTCAGCCGGTCGAGCTCGGCCTCGGCCTTCGCCACGTCGTCTCCCGCACCCTGCCCGCGCAACGCCTCGAGCCGGAGCTTCAACCCGGTCAACGGCGTCCGGAGTTGGTGCGAGGCGTTGGCGATGAACTCGCGCTGCGACTCGAGGCTTGCCGTGAGCGCCGCCGCCATCCGGTTGAAGGACGCGGCGAGCGCGCGTAGCTCGCGCGGCCCGCTCGGCTCGGCGCGGGCGTCGAGGTCGCCGTGCCCGAGACGATCCGCAGCCGTCGCCAGGCGCCGGACCGGCCGGGCGAGCGAGGTCGCGAGCACCCACGCGAGCGCGAGGCCGCCGACGACGACGACGAGGCCGATCGCGGCAAGGCGGAGCCAGCTCGCCCGGACGCTGGCCGCGACGTCCGAGCTCGATGCCGACACGCGGACGGCGCCCGTCACCTGGTTCGCCTCGACCACGGGGACGGTCACGAGGAGGAGGTCCTCCCCGAGCGTCTCGCTGCTTCGACTCCGGGAGTCGATGCGGCCCGAGAGCGCCGCGGCGAATTCGGGCCGCTCGACCGTCGCGTAGAGCGTCCCTGGTTCCGCCTCCGCAGCGCTGTCGGCGATCGTCCTTCCGGCTCCGTCGACCACGACGACGCGTTCGCCCTCGCGCCCCGACGCCTCCGCGATCGCCTGGACCTGGCGCCGCGCGACGACGCGCTCGTCCGCCTGGGGGACGAGGTCCGCCACCCGAGCCGCGAGGACGGCCGCCCGCCCGAGCACCGCCGAGCGGAAATCGGCGTTGGCGCGCCGCTCGACGCTCAGTGCGAGCGGGATCTCGAGCGCGAGCACGACCGCCGTCAGCAGGTAGGCGGCGGCTAGGACGAGCCGTGCGCGGAAGCTCAACCGGCGAGCTCGTCGGGCGCCGCGAAGCGAAACCCGACGCCTCGGACGGTGTGGATATAGCGCGGCGCGGCCGGGTCGTCGCCGAGCTTCCTGCGAAGCGCGCTCACATGCACGTCGAGGGTCTTCGTCGAGCCGAACCAGTTCGGGTCCCAGACCTCGTCCATGAGCTCGCCACGGCGGACGAGCCTTCCGGCGCGCTCGAGCAGGAGCCGCAGGATCTCGAACTCCTTGACGGTGAGCTCGAGCGGCTCGCCGCCCTTGCTCGCCGAGTGCGTGTGGAAGTTCATTCGGACGTCGCCGACCGCGAGCAAGCCGCCGTCCTCGTCGGTCGGATCCGAAGCGGACGTGCGGCGAAGGACAGCGCGGATTCGCGCGACGAGCTCGGCGGCGCTGAACGGCTTGGTCACGTAGTCGTCCGCGCCGAGCTCGAGGCCGAGAACACGGTCGAGCTCCTCCCCGCGCGCGGTCAGCATGACGACCGGGATTCCCGACGACGCGCGGATGCGCCGCAGGACGTCGCGGCCGTCGCCGTCCGGGAGCATCACGTCGAGGAGGACGAGGTCGGGGGCGCGTTCCTGGAACGCTTCCAGACCCGCCTCGGCCGTCGAAGCCCGCTCGAGGTCGAAACCCTCCCGACCCAGGGCTGACGCCAGCGGCTCGGCGATCGAGTCCTCGTCCTCGATGAGCAAGATGCGCCGGCCGGTCATGCTCGGGAAGACGATACGGGGCGAGGCGGAGCGGTCGCCTCGCCGGCCGCTGAGCGGAGGCGGGTGACCGCCTGCGCCCTCTCTAGAATCGCCTCGGTGATCGCGCGCTACGCCCGCCCGGCCATGCAGGCGATCTGGTCGGACGAGGGGAAGCTCGCCCGCTGGCTCGAAGTCGAGCTTGCGGCGCTCGACGGGTGGGCGGAGGTGGGCGTCGTACCGTACGAGGCGGTCGAGGAGATCCGGGCAGGCGCGGCATCGCCGTCGCCGGACCGGGTCGCCGAGCTCGAGGAGCGAACCCAGCACGACGTGGCCGCGTTCGTCGACGCGGTCGCGGGGACGCTCGGCGCCGCCGGACGCTGGGTTCACTACGGACTCACCTCGTCGGACGTCGTCGACACGGCGCTCGCCCTTCAGGTTCGCGACGCGGGCGCGCTCCTGCTGGACGCGGTCGACGGAGCGCTCGAGGCGGTCGTCCGGCGAGCGAACGAGCATCGCAACACTGTCATGGTCGGGCGGACCCACGGCGTCCATGCGGAGCCGACGACATTCGGCGCGAAGCTCGCCGGCTGGGCGTTTGAGCTTGCCCGCGACCGCGAGCGGCTCGTGCGGGCGCTCGAGGGCATGCGGGTGGGCAAGCTCGCCGGCGCCGTCGGGACGTACGGAGGCGGTCACCCCGAGGTCGAGCGCGTGGCGTGCGAGCGGCTCGGCCTCGAGCCGGAGCGGGTGGCGACGCAGGTCATCCCGCGCGACCGCCACGCGGAGCTCCTCTCCGCCCTTGCGCTTTGCGCCGCTTCGCTCGAGCGCTTCGCGACGGAGATTCGCCATCTCGCGCGCACGGAGCTGCGCGAGGTCCAGGAGCCCTTCCGGCCCGGACAGAAGGGCTCGTCGGCGATGCCGCACAAGCGGAACCCGGTGGTCGCGGAGCGGCTTTGCGGGCTCGCGCGCGTCGTCCGCGGCGCCGCGGCCGTCGGGCTCGAGAACGTGCCACTCTGGCACGAGCGCGATATCTCCCATTCGAGCGCCGAGCGGGTCGTCGTCCCGGACGCGTTCCTCGCGCTCGACTACATGCTCGACCGCTTCACGTGGCTCGTCCACGGCTTGGTCGTCGACGCCGAGCGGATGCGCCGCAACGTCGCCGCCTCGCACGGACTCGTGTTCAGCCAGCGCGTCCTCTCCGCGCTCGTCGCAGCCGGGGTCGCGCGCGACGAGGCGTATCGACTCGTCCAACGGAACGCGCTGCGCGCGTGGGACGAGGACCGCGACTTCCGCGCGCTCGTCGAGGCCGATCCGGAGATCGCCGAGCGCCTCGGCGGGGAGGCGATTGCCGAGGCGTTCGACCTCGCCGACGCCGTTCGCCACGTGGACGCCCTATTCGAGCGTCTCGCCGCGCTCGCGACCGACAAGGAGGAGGCCGTTGTTTAGGAACCCGTTTCGGAACGAAGTACTGAGCCCCGGGCGCCGCGATGGACGGGCGGCGTCCTCGGTTGCGCCCGTAGCCTCGGGCCGCCTCTCGGACAACGCGAGCCCGGCCGCGAGTCGATCCGAGACGGGTTCCGAAACCGTCACGCGGGTCGCCAGCGGCAAGGTCCGCGACATCTTCGAGCTCGACGCGGAGCGGCTCTTGCTGGTCGCGAGCGACCGCATCTCGACGTTCGACGTCGTCCTCCCGACCGAGATCCCCGACAAGGGATGCGTCCTCACCGGCCTCTCGGCATTCTGGTTCGCGCGGACGCGCCACATCATCCCGAACCACGTCCTCGCCGTCCGCGACGACGGCCGCGCGACCGAGGTTCGCCGGCTCCGGATGCTTCCGATCGAGTGCGTCGTGCGCGGCTACCTTGCCGGGTCGGGCTGGAAGGACTACCTCGCGTCCGGATCGACGTCGGGCCACGCGCTGCCACCGGGGCTCCGAGAATCGGAGCGGCTCCCGGCGCCGATCTTCACGCCGGCGACGAAGGCGGTCGAGGGGCATGACGAGAACATCGGACGCGACGACGCCGCCGCCCTCGTGGGCGGCGAGCTGCTCGAGCGGGTCGAGCAGGCTTCGCTCGCGCTGTACGAGCTCGCGGCGCGACACGCGTCCGCGCGCGGGATCATCCTCGCCGACACGAAGTTCGAGTTCGGACTCGACGTCGACGGGCGCCTCGTCCTCGCCGACGAAGCGCTCACGCCCGACTCGTCGCGGTTCTGGCCGGCCGACGAGTACGAGCCGGGCCGCCCACAGCCGTCGTTCGACAAGCAGTACGTCCGCGACTACTGCGAGTCGCTCGGGTGGGACAAGGCGCCGCCGGGCCCGGAGCTCCCGGAGGACGTCGTGGCGGGGACGCGCGCCCGTTACGTCGAGGCGTTCGAACGGCTCACCGGCATCGCGTTCGACGACTACCTGGCCGACCCGCGCGTGGTGCTCGCATGAAGGCGACCGTGCTCGTGCGCCCGAAGGACGGCATCCTCGACCCGCAGGGACAGGCGGTCGAGAGCTCGCTCCGTCAGCTCGGCTTCGCGGTCGCGCAGGCGCGAGTCGGCCGCGTCGTCGACCTCGACGTGGACGCGCCGACACCCGCTGCCGCACGCGCCGCCGTCGAGCGGATGTGCGAGCAACTCCTCGCCAACCCGCTGATCGAACGGTTCCACGTCGAGATCGCCGTCCCCGCCCCGGGCGAAGCCGAACGCCCCGTGGAAGCGTGAGCCGCGTCGACCCGCGGATCGCGGTCGTCGTCTTCCCCGGCTCGAACGACCACGACGACGCTGCCTGGGCGCTCGCCGCGCTCGGCGCCGACCCCGTCCCCGTCTGGCACGGCGACCCGCGCCTGCCGGACGTGGCCGCGGTCGTCCTCCCCGGTGGGTTCTCGTACGGCGACTACCTCCGCCCCGGCGCGATCGCGCGCTTTGCGCCCGTCATGGACGCTGTCCGCGCCTTCGCGGGCGCCGGCGGCCCCGTGCTCGGGATCTGCAACGGGTTCCAGGTCCTGTGCGAGGCGAAGCTCCTCCCCGGCGTCCTGCGACCGAACGCGTCGCTCTCGTTTGTCTGCCGGGACGTGCGGGTCCGCGTCGAGCAGCCGAACACGCCGTTCACGGCCCGCTGCGACTCGGGCCAGACGCTCACGATCCCGGTTAAGCACGGCGACGGCTGCTTCTTCGCGCCGCCGGACGTCCTCGCCGAGCTCGAGGCGCGCGGCCAGGTCGTGTTCCGCTACGCGGAAGGCGAGAACCCGAACGGCTCCGTCGCGGACGTCGCGGGCGTCGTCAACGCGCGCGGGAATGTGATGGGGCTGATGCCGCACCCCGAGCACGCGGTCGACCCGCTGCTCGGGTCGGGCGACGGCGCACTCGTTCTCGCGTCGCTCGTCGAGACAGCGCGTCACCGCGAGCTCGCGGCCGCCTGAATACGGCCCCCGCCGAGCCCGCCGCGCGCGATCACGTGCCGTTTGCGCTCGGTGCCTTCAAGGATGCGGAGGCCGAGGAAGCAGGCATACACGGGAGAAGCGGGCACGCCGGTTCAGCGTCGCCCGGCTGGACGGCCGCCGGCCTTGGTGGCGGCGGCGCCGGAAAGCCGGAGCGCGGCCGTGAGCTCTGGATGCTCCGTCAGCGCCTCCCGAAGGCGCGCTACGTCCTCCGCCCGAAGCGTCACCGGCCCGCGCCTTGCGGTCCCGTCCGTCGTGTACGCGAACCGGACGTACCGCTCGCCCTCCGGCCCGGCGAGCAGCTGAACGACCGAGGCGAACTCCTTCGCGCCCGCCCGCTGCGCGACGTCGACCTCGTCCACGACCGTCGCGCCGCCCCACGGCGTTGTTACCTTCGCCGCCACGGGAGGCAACGTAGCGCGCAGACGCGTGCGGATGTGTGCCGACATGGCACGAGGTACGCGCACGCTCGGGAGGAAAGGCGACCGGCGCCGCGACCCGCGGGAGGCACGCGCGGCCGCCGAACGGCGGACCGCGCGTCACCAGTTGTCATCGCCGTGCAACCGTCGCCCTACCTAGCCGGATCTCGACGAGATGGCGCTGCCACGCGGGGCTCGTTGCGGCGGGCGCGTTCAGGCGCGACGCCGCGACGGCGCGCGGCTAGCGCTCGAGCAGCAGCATGTCGAGCCCTCGGGTAAGCCCGACCAGCTCGCGCACGCGTCTCACCGCGAGCAGCGTTCCCTCGACGTACGGCTGCGGGGTTGCCCCCGCGTCGTGGCGGATCGTCAGGCGCTCATCGGGCAGCGCGAAGACGACCTCGGTCGACACGACGAAGCTCGGAAGACGGACCGAGTGCACCTGCGCGCCGGCGACGGTGGCGCCGCGTGCTTCGCGGGGGCCGTGGAGGTCGGCGAGTGGGTGTCCGATCTCGGGGCGGCGAACCTCTCCGAGGCGCTCCGCAAGCTCGCGTGCCGTCCCGCTTGGTACGTCGGGTTTCGTCGCGCTCGCGTAGTCGATGACCTCCCAGTGCGGCAGATGCCGCGCGGCGAGGAGCGCGGCTGCCTGGCACATCGCGGCCGTGAGGGAGAAGTTTCCCGACGCAACTACTCCTACGGAGCGCTCGCGCGACGCAGCGTCGATCTCGGCGAAGTCCGCCGCCGTCAGGCCCGAGCTGCCGACCACGACGGCGACACCCGCTTCGATCGCAGCCAGCGTGTTCGGCTTGACCGCCGTGGCGGACGTGTAGTCGACGAGCACGTCGACCCGGTCGAGCGCGTCACGGACGGTCGCGTGAACAGGTACGCCGAGCGGCCCGCCGCCGAGCGCCTCCCCGAGATCTCGACCGGACGCCGACCGGCTGACGGCCGAGGCGAGCCTGAGATCGGGCGCGCCCAGAATTGCCGGCACGAGTGCGCGCCCCGTCCAGCCGGTCGCTCCGGCGATGCAGACAGATACCTCCGGGGTTCGCCGCCCGACCGGGTCGGCGCTACGGCTTGTCGATGAGCTCGGCGGGGTAGCCGTCCGGGAAACCTACGTGAGGAAACCGATTGACGCCCCCGAGCTGAGGGTCACAGCGACGCGCCGAAGAATTCCGCCACTTCATGCGCAACGGCCTCCGGGCTGTCCTCCGGGGCGAAATGTCCGGCACCCGGTATGAGCCGAAGCCCGGCGCCAGGGATCAGCCGCTGGAGACGGAGCGCCACCTCACGGTCGAGCCAGCGGTCTTCCTCGCCCCAGACGATCCGGACGGGTACGTCGACGGTCGACAGGAGGGTCTCGATCGCGCCCACGTCCTCCTCCGTCCACTGCTCGATCTTTCGAAAGTAGGCCGCCTGCCCGTCCTTCCCCTGCCAGGGCGCGAGATAAGCGGCCAGGGTCTCTCCGTCGAGGGGCCGGTGTACGGCGGTGCGCAGATGCGCCTTTACGACCTCCTCGTAGACGTGCGCCGGCATCGAACGGTACGCGTCGAGGTGCGCGCGCATGTGCATGGTCGTCGGCGTATTCCACGGGTTGAGCGCGACGGCGTCGAGGAGCACGATCCCGCGCGCCGGCCGCCCCTCGAGGAGGTGCGCGCGGAGCACAGTCGCACCACCGATGTCGTGGCCGACGAGACCCGGAGCGACGACCCCGCACCGCTCGAGCAGCTCGGCGAGCATCCTGCCCTGTGCCGTGATCGAGACGTCCTGGCCGGCCCGGCGCTCCGAGGCGCCGTAGCCGAGGAGGTCGAGGACGTACACCGTGAACTCCCGTGCGAGGAGCGGGACGACGCCTCGCCACAGGAACGACCAGCTCGGCGTTCCGTGGACGAGGACGATGGGCGGTCCATCTCCGAAGGAATCCCATGCGACCGTCCCGCACGTGAGGGCGGCACGCTTACCGAGACCCCACCTCGCCATCTCGTCAGCCTCTCAGAGCGCCGGCAGACAGGCCTGCCTAGGCGTCCACGGCGACCGCGGCGAACGCCGGCTCGCGTTCAGCGAGCGTCGATGGGCTCGACCCGGGAGCCGTCCGGGGAAGGTGCCGCGCCAGATCGGGTCGCGCGGAGTGACTCGGTTCGCGGCGACTCGGCTCACGCGTCACCGAGCGTCGTGTGGCCCAAGATGTTGACGACGAGTCCGCCGGGCTCGACGACGAAGAAGCGGCGCACCCCCCACGGCTCATCGGTCAGCGGGCGGACGATGTCGTATCCTCGGTCGACCGCGGCGGCATGCATCGCGTCGACGTCGGAGACCTCGATCGTCACATACGGACGCATCTGCTCGCCCTCCAGAGCGTCGCCGGGCGAGATGCTGATCTGCGCGGTCGGATTGGTCGGCGACGCGTACGTCACGATCCATCCAAGGTCCATGACGACGTTCAACCCGAGAAACTCGGAGTAGAAAGCTCGGCTGGCCGCCATGTCCGGAGCACGGATGTTCGGCACAACCCGTCTAATCGTCATGCTCCGACTCCTCAGCCTTTCGCGGGCAAGCGAGTCGCCCACGGAGCGGGCCTAGCGCGTCTCGATCGGCTCCACCAGTAGGTGCAGGAACCGTAACGCCGCAAGCCGATCGATCACGCGGGGCGCTCGATTCGTTCGACCCGATAGCCATACGGAAAGCGGACTGCGCGAGTTGAGTCACCGCCGTTGGTGAGCGTTCAAGGATTGCGCGCCGAGCGTCCGGGGCGAACCGGCATGTCGCCGGTCACGGGACGACGACGAGCTTTGCCCCAGCACCCTCGACCTGGCGCCGCCAAGCGTCGGTGACGGAATCGAGCGGTACCTGCTCGACGTCGAGCCGGATGTGCCCCGCGATCGCGTGGCCGATCAAACGGCGGTACTGCTCGGCGAGCACGTCGGACGGCACGGCGTACACCGACATGCCGTGAATCGTCAGGCTCTTGAACCGCACCGCCTCCGAGGGAAGAGCAGCCGTCGCGCCCGCCGACTGGCCGAGGTTGACGATGGTCGCCTTCGGGGCGGACGCCAGGACGGCCGCTACTCCAGGCTCGCCCCACAACGCATCGAAGACGAAGCTCGGCCCGTCGCCGCCGAAAACCTCCTTGAAGGCCCTGACGAGGTCACCGGCGTCGTCCAGTTGGAGAGTCGCATCGGCACCACGATCTGCAGCGCGCTCGAGTCCAGCCGCACTACGACCCGCAGCAACCACGCGTGCCGCACCGAGCAGCTTCGCGGTCTGGACCGCGACGAGGCCGACTGAACCCGTCGCGCCGAGGACGAGCACGTCCTCACCTCCGGTGAGCGGCGCTCGCCACGCGAATGGCAACCACCCTGCTAGGCCGGCGATGCCGAGTCCGGCCGCGAGCGCGGCATCGGCACCCTCGGGCACGTCGACGACGTACGCGTCACCAACGGCTGCGCGCTCCGCGAGCGCACCGTCCGCCGTTCTCCCGAGCGACCCGCCGAAGAGCCACACGATCCTGCCGTCGGCGGTGCGACCGACTGCCTCGCAACCGGGCACGTAGGGCAGCTCGGGATGGCCGATCGCAAGCACACCACGCGAAACCGCAAGATCGATCGGGTTGATCGGCGCCGCCAGGACGTCGATTGCTTCTCCGACCGGCTCGGAAGCGATGCGCACCTCAGGCAGACCACCGGTTGCCCGTATCAGCGCGGCCTTCACGCTCCCATCATCACGGATCAGTCAGGCGCGGCAGTCGCCCGGCGAGCGGACTGCGAGGGACAGCTCTAGCGGCGCTCGATTAGTTCGACCCGATAGCCATCCGGATAGGCGCTTTTCCCGAACTGATTACCGGCGCTCAATCAACTCAACTCGGTAGCCGTCTAGGAACCCTACGTTCGTAAGTCGAACGCCGCGCCGCGCTCGCCCGCGCGAGCCCGATACGCGCGCATCTTGTGGCGGCTGCCGCACGAGGCTGCCGAGGTTTCGCACCAGATGCGTCTGCCGTTGGGAGACCGGTCGTAGAAGGCCCACCGGCAATCGGGGTTGCGACACGCCTTGAGCCGATCGAACGTGCCGTCCATCATCGCGCGTGTCGCGACGGCCAGGAGGGCGCCGAGTGCTCCATCCGGGCCGTCGACCAGCGAGCGCATCTCGATGCCGCCGTCGGAGCGAAGCACGGGATGGACGCTAGCGCGCTGTGCCAACTCGTTCCACGTCGTGACGGAGCTCTCGGTGATGTCCACACCGTTGTGTGCTGCCATCAGGTCGCGGAGGGTTTCTCTCAGCGCCACGAGCCGATCCACGTCGGCGAACGACAGCTGCGCCTGCGGCTGCCGTACAAGCTGACGCGACAGAAGCCACGCGATGGCGCCCGCGGGCGTGTCGATTGCATCCGTCGCGGGATCGGTGCGCGCAGTGATCGGTCGGCGCGTATTGACGAACGCCTCCAAGAGCTCGGCGTCCGGCGATGGGATTTCGGCCGCTGCCACACGACCATGTTACTACCAGAGGGGTTCTGCTAGTATCCGACTTGATGTTACCAGCAGTCGCTTAGAGAAGGTAACCAAGGCGAAACCCAGTCCACTGAGCCAGGAGGTTGACATGGAACACCCTGAGGTCGCGTACCGCCTAGCTATCGAGCGTCAGCTCGAGCTTGAGCGCGCCGTCACCGCCAGCCGCCATCCCGCGTCGGGGCGCTTCAGCGCCATCCTCGGCGCTATCGCTGCACGCCTCGCCCGACGCCTGGCGTCCCTCTTCGATCAACTCCACGCAAGACGCGTGCCGGACCGCCGTTCGAAGGCTGACTCACCGCTGTTCGACTAGCTCCACCCGATAGCCATCCGGGTCGCGGACGAAGCAGATCCGCGAGCCGCCCTCGCGGACGCGGTACGGCGGGCGCTCGGGCTCGATTCCCTCGCCCGCGAGCCGCTCCAGCGTCCCGTCCAGGTCGTCGACGGTGAGAGCGATGTGGCCGTAGCCCGTTCCGATCTCGTAGCCCCCTTCCGGGGTCTCGAAGTTGTACGTGAGCTCGAGCTCGGGGTCGCGATTTCCCGGCACGCCGAGGAAGTAGTTGACGGCCTCATCGCGAATCGGCAGCTCGCGCCGCTTCTCCAGCCCGAGCGCCTCGTAGAACACGAGCGACCGCTCGGGATCGGTGATCCGGTAGCACGTGTGAATGAGCTGCATACGGATGCGACTCTACTCGAGCGCACCGGCCTCCAGGTCCTCCCTGACGAGGCCGAAGAGGACGCCGTCTACCCACTCGCCGCCGCGCCAATAGGCCTTCCGCTTGACGCCCTCGCGGACGAAGCCGCTCCGCTCGAAGTGGTGAATCGCCCGCTCGTTGTAGCCGTAGCACTCGAGCTGGACCCGGTGATATCCGAGATCCTCGATCAGGTGCCGCGTGAAGACGCGGGTCGCCGCTCGCGCGAGCCCACGCCCGCGGGCGTCGGGCCGGAGCATGAGGCCGTACAGCGTCGCGATCCGGCTCCGGCGGTTCGCGACCTCGAAAGCGATCGACCCGACGGGACGCGCGCCGTCGTCGTGCACGAGCTCGACGACGAAGCGGCCACGCTCGTGCGGCGTCTCGGCGGCGCGCTCGATCTCGTCCAGGAACGCGTCGGGGTCGCGCGCCGCGAGCGCGGCAAGAAACGGCGAGATCTCCTCGTTCACGGCAACCTCAGCGAGGAAGTCGGCGTCGTCCGCCGTCGCGCGCCGGAGGCGAAAGCCCTCGCCGCTGACCTCGTCGGTCACGGATGCGGGGTCGCGGGGACGACCTCCCGGCGGCGCGCGTAGCGGATGACGCCCGAGCCGAGCGCGACGCCGCCGAGGATGAGGACGAGCCCGCCGATCGCGTTCCCCGTCAGCGGCTCGTCGAGGAGGAGGACGCCGTACACCACCGCGATGAGCGGGATCAGGTACGTGACGAGCGAAGAGCGGGAAGCGCCGTATGCCGTGAGCATCCGGAAGTAGAGGATGAGCGCGATCGCGGTCCCTCCGATTCCGAGAGCGACGACGGATCCGATCGCCTTCGCGCTCGGGATTCCGTCCGGGAGCTGCACGAGCGCGAGCGGCGCGAGCAGCACCGCGCCCGCGAGCGACTGGCCGGTGACGACGACCAGCGGCTGCGTGTCCGAATACCGCTCCTGCGCGAAGAGGTTCGAGACCGCGTAGGAGAACGCCGCGGCGGTCGCAGCGAGCGTGCCCACGACCGCCCACCAACCGCCCTCGGGGTTGAACCCGGCAAGGACGCCGACGCCGACGAAGCCGAGCAGGATGCCGACGAGCCGGAGCCCGCGCGCGCGCTCACTGGGGCGGAACCGGATCGCGAGCAGCGCAACGAAGATCGGGACCGGCGCGTTCGCGATCGCGGCGATCGACGAGTCGATCTTCGTCTGGCCCCACGCGATGAGCGTGAACGGGAGCGCCGCGTTCACGACGCCCAGGACGACGAGGCCCCAGCCTGCTCGCCGAACGTCGTCGAACGCGACCCGCGCTCCCTCCTGGAGCACGAGGAAGGGAACGAGCACGAGCGCGGCGAGCACGAGGCGGACCGCCATGATGAACGTCGGCTCCATTTCGTCGACCGCGACCTCGATGAACATGAACGAGGCGCCCCAGATCCCGGCCACGAGCAGGAGGAGAGGGAGGTAGCCGCGCGCCATTCCCGCACGCTACCGGCTCGAGGCGGCGCGGCGAGGCGGCGTCCGGGCCGGGCGGTACGTTCCTGTTCTTGAGCCCGGTCGCCGAGAAGCCGCTTCACCGCGAGCTCGGCCTGACGGACGCGGAGCACGACCGGATCTGTGGTCTGCTCGGGCGCGGGCCGAACTCGTTCGAGCTCGCCGTCTTCTCGCTCCTCTGGTCAGAGCACTGCGGCTACAAGCATTCGGCGCTCCTGCTTCGGCGCTTCCCGACCGACGGGGAGGCAGTTCTCCAGGGCCCCGGGGAGAACGCCGGCGTCGTCGACGTGGGCGGCGGCGAGGCGATCGCCTTCAAGGTCGAGAGCCACAACCACCCCTCTGCCGTCGAGCCGTTCCAGGGTGCGGCGACGGGCGTCGGCGGGATCCTCCGCGACGTCGTCGCGATGGGGGCGCGCCCGATCGCGCTCCTCGACGGCCTCCGG
Source organism: Gaiellaceae bacterium (assembly GCA_036259875.1). Classification (GTDB taxonomy): domain Bacteria; phylum Actinomycetota; class Thermoleophilia; order Gaiellales; family Gaiellaceae; genus DATAAZ01. Next base: position 18,703 of record DATAAZ010000025.1, on the reverse strand, counting down.
TTCGGCTCGCCGGGCTGGGACTTCTCGCGAGCGGTCGCGGGAATCGGTCATTACGGGAACTGCGTCGGCGTCCCCACGGTCGGCGGAGAGGCGGTCTTCGACCCCGCGTACGCGTCGAACCCGCTCGTGAACGCGATGTGCGTCGGCGTCCTGCCCGCGGAACGGGTGACGCGCGCGCGCGCGTGCGGGCCCGGGAACCTGCTCATCCTCTACGGCGCGACGACCGGCCGGGACGGAATCGGCGGCGCGAGCGTCCTCGCGAGCCAAGACCTCTCGGACGGCGACGGCGACAAGCGCCCGACCGTCCAGATCGGCGATCCCTTCACGGGCAAGAAGCTGATCGAGGCAAGCATCGCGCTCGTCGAGCGCGGACTCGTCGAGTCGCTCCAGGACCTCGGCGCAGCCGGGCTCGCGTCGGCGCTCGCCGAGATGGCGGGGCGCGGCGGTGCGGGGGTGGACGTCGAGCTCGACCGCGTCCCGCTGCGCGAGCCCGACCTCGAGCCGGTCGAGATCATGATCTCGGAGAGCCAGGAGCGGATGGTCGCCGTCGTCTCGCCCGAGCGGCTGGAGGCGGTCAGGGCGGTCTGCCGCCGCTGGGAACTCGAGTGCGCGGTCGTCGGCGAGGTGACCGCCACGGGCGAGCTCCGCGCGTTCTTCGACGGCGAGCTCGTCGGCGCGATCCCCGCACGCTTGCTGACGGCCGAGGCGCCCCGGTACCGGCTGGCGCCGCAGCCGCGCCGTCTCGCCGCCCCGATTCGTCACCGCCCGATCGAAGCGCGCGCGGAGGACCTCGTCGCGCTGCTCGCGTCGCCCAACCTGCGCAGCCGCCGTACGGTCTACGAGCACTACGACCACCTGGTCGGGTCGCGCACCGTGCGTCGTCCCGGGCTCGATGCCGCCGTCGTCCGGCTTCGCCCTTCGCTCCGGGGGCTCGCCGTCGCGCTGGACGGAGCGGGCCGAGTCGCCGCGCTCGATCCGCGCGCGGGCGGGATGCAGGCGGTGCTCGAGGCGGCGCGGAACGTCGCCTGCGCGGGTGGGCGCCCGCTTGCGATCACGAACTGCCTCAACTTCGGGAACCCCGAAAAGCCCGAGGTCGCGTGGGCGCTCGCCGAGGCGGTGGAGGGGATGGCGGCGGCGTGCGAGGCGCTCGGGATCCCCGTCGTCTCGGGAAACGTCTCGCTCTACAACGAGACGGATGGGCGCGCGATCCACCCGACGCCCGTCGTCGGCTGTGTCGGCCTCGTCGACGACGTTCGCGCGGTTCCGCGCGCCTGGCGTGAGGGGGACGTCGTCCTCGTCGCCGGCGAGCCGGAGCTCGCGCTCGACGGGTCGGAATACCAGGCCGAGTTCCTCGGCGGCCCGGCGGGCCGGCCGCCTCGCCCGCAGCTCGAAGCCGAAGCGGCGCTCGTCCGGTTCCTCGCGGACGCCGCGCCGCTCCTCACGAGCGCGCACGACGCCTCGGAGGGCGGGCTCGCCGTCACGCTGGCCGAGTCGGCGCTCGCGGCCGGGGTCGGCGCCGACGTCGAAATCGGGCGGGATGCGGTCGCCTGGTTCGGCGAGGGCGGCGGTCAAGCGATCGTGACCTGCGCGCGCGACGACGTCGCGCGCCTCGACGGAGTTCCGCTCCGCGAGGTCGGCGTCGTCGGCGGTGGCCGAGTCCTCGGCGTTCCGGTCGAGCGACTCCGTAAGGCGTTCGGCTGATGTGCGGCGTCCTCGGGATTCACGCGCCCGGGCGGGACGTCGCGCGCCTCGCGTACTTCGGTCTCTTCGCGCTCCAGCACCGCGGGCAGGAATCGGCGGGGATCGCCGTCTCGGACGCCGGACGCGTCACCGCGCTTCGCGACATGGGTCTCGTGACGCAGGTCTTCTCGGAGGAGAAGCTCCGCGGCCTGGGCGGGGAGGCGGCGATCGCGCACTGCCGCTACTCGACGACGGGCGGCGCGCGGTGGGCGAACGCGCAGCCCGTCGTCCGCCACGGCCCCGCGCGCACCGTCGCGCTCGGCCACAACGGGAACCTGACGAACACTTCCGCCCTCCGGGAGGAGCTCGCCGCGGCCGGCGTGCGCCTCACGACAACGTCCGACACCGAGGTCGTCGCCGCGCTCCTCGCCCACGACGAGCGACCGCTCGAGGAAGCCGTTGCCTCGACGATGCGCCGCCTCGAGGGCGCGTACACGATCGTGCTCCTCGCCGAGGGGAAGCTCGTCGGCTTCCGGGATCCGAACGGCATCCGCCCGCTCGTGCTCGGAGAGCTCGACCGCGCCCCGGTGCTCTCGTCGGAGACGTGCGCGCTCGACCTCATCGGGGCCGAGCTCGCGCGGGAAGTGGAGCCGGGCGAGCTGGTCGTCGTCGACGACGAGGGCGTGCGCTCGCTGCGGGCGGTCGAGCGGAGCCGGGAAGGCGCGCTCTGCATCTTCGAGTACATCTACTTCGGACGGCCCGACTCGAAGCTCCGCGGCGTCGAGCTGCACGGCGCGCGCGTGCGGATGGGCGAGCGCCTCGCCGAGGAAGCGCCCGCGGAGGCGGACGTCGTCATCCCGATCCCCGACTCCGGCACGCCTGCGGCGATCGGCTTCGCGCGCGCGAGCGGGATCCCGTTCAGCGAGGGGCTGATCAAGAACCGCTACGTCGGCCGCACGTTCATCCAGCCCGACCAGTCGCTCCGTGAGCACGGGATCAAGACGAAGTTCAACGCGCTCGCGGAGATCGCGGGGAAGCGGGTCGTCGTCGTCGACGACTCGATCGTGCGGGGTACGACCACGCGTCAGATCGTCGCCATGCTCTTCGAGGAGGGAGCCGACGAGGTCCACGTGCGCGTTTCCTCGCCGCCGATTCTCTCGCCGTGCTTCTACGGAATCGACATGGCGACCGAGACGGAGCTGATCGCGGCCGGTCGGTCGGTCGAGGACGTCCGCGAGGCGATCGGCGCAACGTCGCTCGCCTACCTCTCGCTCGACGGCATGCAGGCGGCGATCCGCCGCCCCCCCGCGACCTTCTGTCGCGCCTGCCTGACCCGCCGCTACCCGACGCCCGTCCCCGCTGGGCTCGCGCTCGCGAAGGAGCGCTTCGAGGCGGCGGCCGCCCTGGGGGCGATCCGTTGACGGTCAGCGGGGCGATGCGAGCTCGTTCGCCGAACCGACGACCTTAGGAGGCGCTGTGGATCACGGGTCGGAAAGCTACTTCGTGCTCGGAGAAGGGCTGCTCACCGAGAGCGAGGGCGGCCGGGCGCGCGCGCTCCCGGCGGAGGTCGAGAGCCGTGCGGTACCGTTTCGCTTCTCGCGGATGGGGCCGAGCGGGATCGGGAAGCAGCTCCGCGAGCCACTCCGGAAGAAGCTCGGAAACGCGATGGCGGTGGGCGGCGGCGGCTCGTCGCAGATCCCGGCCGGGTTCACGTATGTCGGTCAGTTCGTCGACCACGACCTCACATTCGACAGGACGACCGTCATGCTCGGGGCAAACGTCTCGCCCGCGCAGCTCCTCCAGGCCCGCTCCCCGACCCTCGACCTCGACTCACTGTACGGAGCCGGCCCACAGGATCCCGCATCCGCGAGGTTCTACAGGGCCGATGGCGTCCACCTCAGGATCGGCAAGACGGAAGCCGCGGACGGGATTGCGTCGAAGCCCGGCTTCGACCTCCCACGCGGCGACGGGAACACCGTCGCGAAGAAGCGGAAGGCGGTGATCCCGGACCCGCGAAACGACGAGAACCTCGCGGTCGCCCAGACGCACCTCGCGTTCATCCGGTTCCACAACCGGGTCGTCGACACGCTCCCCTCCTCCATGCCTCCGGCGCAGCGGTTTGCCCAGGCGCGGGAGATCGTCACGAAGCACTACCAGTGGATGCTCCGGACCGACTACCTGCCCCGAATCTGCGCGCCGGGGGTCGTGAACGACGTCTTCACGAACGGCCGGAAGGCCTTCGAGGTCGGCGCGCCCGCGACGCAGGTACCGACGATGCCGATCGAGTTCTCGGTCGCGGCCTTCCGGCTCGGGCACAGCATGATCCGGCCCGCCTACAACTGGAACAGGTTCTTCGACGACGGGGCCGGGACGCTCGACTGGCTCTTCGTGTTCTCGGCCGGCAGCGGCGACCTGGGCGGAAGCCGGCGCCTCCTCAGTACCTGGATCGCCGACTTCCGCCGGCTTTTCGACTTCGGCGAGGCGAACAAGCCGAATCTCGTCGTGCCCGCGGCGAAGTTCAACCGCGCGATGCGAATGAACACGCTGATCGCCAACCCGCTCAAGTTCCTCCCCGGCTTTCCGGGCGGCACGGAGGGGAACCTCGCCTTCCGCAACCTGACGCGCGCGCGGATGGTGCGCCTCGCGACTGGCCAGCAGATGGCGACGGTCCTCAAGAACAAGGGCGTCAACGTGACGAAGCTGACGAGCGCGCAGATCCGAAACGGGCAGAACGGGGCGACGCTCGACGCGCTGACCGCGACCCAGCGGCAGGCGCTCGTCAAGGACACGCCGCTTTGGTTCTACGTCCTCCGCGAGGCGGAGCTCAACGCGGGAAGGCTCAAGGGTGTGGGCGCGCGCGTGGTCTCGGAGACCTTCCACCGCGCGATGGAAGGCAGCCAGCACTCGATCGTGCGCGATCCGACGTGGCACCCGACGCTCGGACCGAACAACACGACCTTCCGGATGGTCGACCTCCTGCTCTTCGCGTTCGAAGGCAAGAAGGCGCTCCTGGCGCCGCTCGGGTAGCCAGTCGCTCGCGCGGTACGCTGCGCGCCGTGCCGAGCGTCTCGCGACTCGCCGTCACGCCCGTCAAGGGACTCGCGCTCGTCCACCCGGAGGAGGTCGAGGTGACGCCCACCGGCGTGCCCGAGAACCGCCGCTTCTTCCTCGTCGACGGGCGAGGGAAGCGCTGGAGCGGCACAAAGGACGGGCCGCTGTTCGGCGTTCGCGCCGAGACCGATCGCGACGCGACGCGGCTTGCGCTGACGTTCCCGGACGGCCGCGTCGTCGACGCACCGGTCGAGCTCGGCGAGCGCCGGTTCACCGCGTTCTGGGACCGTCCGGTCTGGGGTCACGTCGTCGAGGGGCCGTGGGCCGAGGCGCTCTCCGAGCTCCTCGGCGAGCCGGTCCACCTCATGCGCGCAGACGAGCCGGGCGGCGGCTTCGACGCGTGGCCCATCTCGCTGCTGTCCGACGCGTCGCTCGAGGAGCTCGCGCGGCGGTCGGGTGAGGAACGCGTTGACGGGCGACGCTTTCGGATGCTCGTCCACGTCGCGGGCACGCGCCCTCACGAGGAGGACGAGTGGCTCGGCAGGCGCCTGCGCCTCGGCGAGGTTGTCGTGCGCGTCACGGAGCCGGATGCCCGCTGCCGCATGACGACCCGCAACCCGGACACCGGGATCAAGGACTTCGACACGGTCCGTTCCATCAGGCGCTACCGCGGCCTGCGGAACGGCAAGCACGCGGACTTCGGCGTCTACGCCGACGTCGAGCGCCCGGGCCGGATTCGCGTGGGCGACCCCGTCGAGCCGCTGTGACGGCGGCGCGAACGGCGCGCGCCGTAGCGTTCGACATGGCGCTCGTCCAGCGCGGCGCGCGCCTCCGCCGCTCGCCCTTCTTTGAAGCCGAGCAGCGCTATGCCCCGAAGGGGTACACGGTCTACAACCACATGCTCTTTCCGATCTCCTTCGACGACTTCGAAGCGGAGTACTGGCATCTGCTCAACCACGTGACGCTCTGGGACGTCGCGGTCGAGCGCTGTCTCGAGATTTCCGGCCCCGATGGCTTCCGCTTCACGCAGCTCCTGACGCCGAGAAACCTGGCGGAGTGCGCGGTCGGCCAGGCGAAGTACGTGCTCGTGACGGCGCCGGACGGCGGAATCCTGAACGACCCGGTGCTGACCCGGATGGACGAGAACCGCTTCTGGCTCGCGCTCGCCTCTAGCGATGTCCTCCTCTACGCGAAGGGGCTTGCCCCCTACGCGAAGATGGACGTCGAGCTCAGGGAGGTCGACGTCTCGCCGCTCCAGATCCAGGGGCCGAAGTCGAAGGACGTCGTGCGCGACCTCTTCGGCCAGGAGATCCTCGAGCTTCGCTACTACTCCTTCGCCGAGACGGAGGTCGCGGGAATCCCTGTCGTCGTGACGCGGACAGGCTGGACGTCCGAGGTCGGCTTCGAGGTCTACCTCTGTGACTCGAGCCGCGGCACGGAGCTGTGGGACCTCATCATGGAGGCCGGCGAGCCCTACGAGATGAGGCCGACGGGCCCGTCCGATATCCGGCGGATCGAGGGCGGCATCTTCAACTGGGGCGCCGACATGACGTACGAGAACGACCCCTTCGAGCTCGGCCTCGACCGGCTCGTCGACCTCGACGTCGAGTGCGTCGCGCGGGACGCGCTCAGGCGGATCAAGGACCGCGGCGTCCGGCGGAGGATCGTCGGTGTAGAGATCGACGGCGAGCCGCTTCCGAGCCTCAACTTCACGAAGTGGCCCGTGTTCGCAAACGGGGAGCGGGTCGGGAAGGTGACGTCCGCCGTGTACTCGCCGCGACTGGAGCGCAACATCGGGTACGCGTGGGTGCCGGTCGGACTCTCGGAGCTCGGACAGGCGCTCGACGTCGAGAGCGAGTGGGGCCGGCGACGCGCGACGGTCGCGCCCATGCCGTTCTGGGACCCGGAGAAGCAGATCCCCGTCTCGTAGCGCGCCGCGTCAGCCGCGAGCCCGCGCCTGCTCGGCCGCGCGGCGACGGTCTGTTGCCGTCACACTCGCGCGATCGCTTCGTACGTGCTGAACGACGACGCCGTGCGCCGCGCCCAGCGGCTCATCGAGGCGCGTCAGTACGTCCTCGACAGCGACTGGGGCGACGTGCAGCCTCGCGCAGAGGAAGAGAACGCCTTTCTGAGCAAGCACTCGTGGGACGAGTACGCCGAGTGGCATCTCGGGCTGACGGAGGGTGCGTCGGAGAACACGAAGGCTCGGTATGCGTTCGTCTACGGCGATTTCCGGCGAGTGCATCGAACGGGTTTGATCGCGTGCCACTACCGCGCCGCCGAGTGGCGCCACAAGGAGATCGAGCTCGCCGCTCACGAGCTGCTCCAGCGTCTCGACAAGAAGGCGGGCTGAGCGCTATTCCCGCACCGCGCGGTGCACGGTCTCGCGCCCTGGCCACGCCCTTGAGCTGGACCGGGCCGACCTTCTGGAACCGTACGCCGTCGACGGGCCCCTGGGCGTCGGCGTCTCTTCCGTCAGGCGCAAAGCGGCGTTGATTGAACCGGAGCGGCGGCGGCGTCGACTGCGCACGCGACGGCGAGTGGGCGCGCGGGCCGGCGTGGCTCGCTCAACGCGCGGCGAGCTCGCCGCGCGGTGCCTCGACGAAGCGATCCCACGCCTCGTCGAGAATCTGGCGGAGGACGCCGACGAACTCGTCCAGCTCCGCCTCGCCGGCCACGAGCGGCGGCGCGAACTGCGCGGCCGTCTCGCCGCGGTCGTCGACCCGCGTGTAGACCCCGAGCTCGCGCGCGCGCGGGACGACGAACGTCTTGATCAGCGCGTCGCGCTCCGGAGGCGCGAACGTCGCCTTCGTCTCCTTGTCCTTGACGAGCTCGAACGAGTAGAAGAAGCCGTCGCCGCGCACGTCGCCGACCATCGGGTGCTCGTCCCGCAGCTGGTCGAAGGCGGCGCGGAAATCACCCATGTGCCGCTGCACGTGGCCGATCAGATCCTCGCGCTCGAAGACGTCGAGGTTCGCGAGCGCGATCGCGCACGAGACCGGGTGCCCCCCGAACGTAATCCCGTGGATGAACGACGTCGTCGCCTCGCGGAAGAACGGCTCGATCACCTCCGGGGTCGCGACGACGGCGCCGAGCGGCGCATACGCGCTCGTCAGGCCCTTCGCCATCACCATCATGTCGGGCTCGATCCCGTACCGTGTGGAGCCGAACCACTCGCCGACCCGCCCGAAGCCGGAAATGACCTCGTCGGCAACGAGCAGCACGCCGTGCTCGTCGCAGATCTGGCGGATGCGCTCGAAGTAGCCGGGCGGCGGGGTGATCGACCCGGCGGAGTTCTGGACGGGCTCGAGCATCACCGCCGCGACCGTGGCCGGCTCCTCCGCGCGGATGATCTCGTCGATCTCGTCCGCGCAGCGCAGCGTGCATTCGGGCTTCTCCGAGCAGTACGGACAGCGGTACCGGTACGGCATCGGGGCGCGAAGGCAGCCGGGGAGGAGCGGCTCGAACTGCGCGCGGAGGTTCGCGTTCCCGTTCACCGAGAGCGCCCCCATCGTCGTCCCGTGGTAGGCGCTTCGGCGCGTCACGTACTTGTAGCGCCCCGGCTCGCCGCGGAGGCGGTGGTACTGGCGCGCGACCTTGAGCGCCGTCTCGACGGCCTCGGAGCCGCCCGAGACGAAGAAGACGCGCCCCACCTCGATCGGGACGAGCTGCGCGAGCCGTTCCGTGAGCTCGAGCGCGGGAGGCGTCGCGAAGCCGACCCAGTTCGTGAAGAACGGGAGCCGCTCCAGCTGCCCGCGGGCGGCTTCGGCGATCTCCGGCCACGGGCCGTACCCGATGTTGACGCAGTAGAGCGCGGAGAGCGCGTCGAGGTAGCGGTTGCCCTCGGTGTCCCAGATGTAGCAGCCCTCCGCGCGCTCGATGACGATCGGCGCGTGCACGGCCGGCGTGAAGTGGCGCCAGAGCCGGTCGCTCGTCGGGGTTGCCACGCGAGCGAGTCTACAACGCGGTCGCGCCGCCGGACCCGCGGCGCTAGCGGTTCTCGTAGACCTTGCCGAGCTTCGCGATGCCGCGCGTGAGCAGGTAGGCCGCCGTCGCCCACTTGGCGAAGTCGACCCAAAGCGCGACGGGAACCGACTCGGCTGCGGCTGCGACGACCCCGACGACGAGCAGCGCGAACGCGTAGACGATGAGCTCGGGGTTCGGGATCGGGAAGGGCGGAAGGTTGGCGCCGTAGTAGCCGGGCGTCGGCGGAGGCGGGCTGCTGGGGCCTGTGGACATGGCTCCCGGTTCGCGGCCGCTCGAGGGATTCCTCCGCCTGGCCGAGTACGATCGGTTCGTGCCCCTTCCGGTGATGCTGCCGAGGTCCAGGGTCGCGACCACCAAGCAAGAGGGCGCACTCGTCGGCGGCAAGGGCTGGTGGCCTTCGCAAGGGCGAGGGTGGTCTGTCGCGCCGCGTGATCGCGCGCCAGGGGCCGGCGGGCATCGCTGGAAGGGGCACTAGGTGCACGTCTTCCACTACCACCTCGTCACGAGCAAGGTGCGGCTCGTCGAGGCGCGGTACCTCACGAAGCTCGGCTTCGATCTGATCGCCCGCTACGGGTGGATCGGGGAGAGCTCGCACTGGTTCGAGCCGGGCAGGCCGTGGGAGGAGCTCGACGCAATGGGGTTTCGCCTCCGCCTCATCGAGCTCGGTCGCGGCGCCGTGAACGTCGTCCTTCAGCCCGGACACTGGGAGATCCCGCGCGTCGATCACCTCGGAGTCGCGCTCGACGACGACGGCTACCTCGCCGCACTCGAGCGCGCGTCCGATCTCGACCTGAAGATTCAGGATCATCCCGGCAAGCGAACCTTCATCGCGACGGACGTGGGGTACCGGCTCGAGGTACATCCGCCGCGCGAGTGGGTCGACGAGATCCTCGAGGAGGCCGCCCGTGCCCGGCTCGCGGAGATTCACCTGCGCGCCGACGACCCGGTCGCGAAGGCGAAGGCGCTCGCGGCGGTGTTCGAGGTCGACCGCGCGAACGGCGACGTGATGGTGGGCGAGACGCTCGTTCGCTTCCTGCCCGGGGGACCGGAAGGGCGGCCGGAGCTCGTCGGCGAGGCGCTCGCATGAGCATCACGTACAGCGAAGCGGGCGTCTCGCTCGCGGCCGCGGACGCGGTCGTCGCGCGGCTGCGAGCCGCGGTCGACTCAACCTGCACGGCGCAGGTCGTCGCCGGAATCGGCGCGTTCGCGGGTCTATACGCGCTCGACGACGATCGACTCCTGGCCGCGTCGACCGACGGCGTCGGGACGAAGCTCGTGCTGGCTCGACGCGCCGGACGCCTCCGCGACGCGGGCCGCGACCTCGCGGCCCACTGCCTGAACGACGTCCTGACGACCGGCGCGGAACCGCTCTTCTTCCTCGACTACGTCGCCGCGGACCGGCTCGAACCCGAGCAGGTCGCGGAGCTCGTCGAGGGCGCGGCGGACGTGTGCCGGGCGGCCGGCTGCGCGATCCTGGGCGGCGAGACGGCGGAGATGCCGGGCGTCTACCTCGAAGGGGAGCTCGACTTCGCCGGGACCTGCGTCGGCATCGTGAGGCGGGCCGAGCTCGTCGACGGCTCGCGCGTCGAGCACGGTGACGCGGTCGTCGGACTCCGCTCGTCCGGATTGCACGCGAACGGGTTCTCGCTCGTCCGGGGCCTGGTCGGCGACGATCCGTTCGACGCCGACCTCCTGCTCGCGCCGACACGGCTCTATCTCGCGGACGTGCGGACGCTTCGGGAGCGGTGCGACGTCCGCGCGCTCGCGCACGTGACAGGAGGTGGGATCGCCGGGAACCTCGCGCGCGTCTTGCCGCCCGGGCTGGGTGCACGAATCGACCCGCGCTCGTGGCAGCGGCCGCCGGTGTTCGGCTGGCTCGACGAGCGGGGCGTCGACGAGCGCGAGCAGCGCCGCGTTTTCAACCTCGGGATCGGCTACTGCGCGGTTGTCGCACCGAGAAACGCGGCGGCGGCCGGGTTCCCGGTCATCGGCCGGGTCGAGGCGGGAGTCGACGGCGTCGTCTTCGACGGCTGACGAGCGTGGGCGCGTGTCGTCACGCGGGCGCGCGAGCTTCGGCGCAAGCCGTGCACCACCCGTGCGCTTTGCCTCTGTACGCTGAGCCGCGAGGGGGATCCCACGGGGGGTCCCCCGGGGGAGCGGTCACGCAAGGGCGGTCGCCGTGATCGGCGTCCTGGTCTCGGGCGAGGGGACGAACCTCCAGGCGCTCCTCGACGTCGGGCTCCCCGTCCGGGCCGTCGCCTCGAACGTCGCTCGCGCACGCGCGCTCGAGCGCGCCCGGCGCGCCCACGTCCCGACCGGCGTCTTCGAGCTCGACGACTACGCCACGCGCGCCGATCGCGACGACGCGATGGCCGACTGGCTCGCGGAGCACGGCGTCGAGGTCGTCGTTTGCGCCGGGTACATGCACCTGCTCACTCCCGCCTTCCTGGCGCGTTTCCCGGTCCTCAACGTCCACCCCTCCCTCCTCCCGGCCTTCCCGGGGATGCGCGCCGTCGAGGAGGCGCTCGCTGCGGGCGTCCGCGAGACGGGCGTGACCGTGCACCTCGTCGACGAGGGCGTCGACACGGGGCCGGTGCTCGCGCAGGAAGCGGTCCCCGTGGGCCCCGAAGACACGCCGGAGACCCTGCGCGCCCGCCTCCACGCCGTCGAGCACCGGCTCCTTCCCGAGACGACTAGACGCTTCCTGGCCCGCCCTCTACGCTCTCCCGCCCAGTAGCCGATGGTCGAGCGAGCCCTCATCTCGGTCTTCGACAAGACCGGGCTCGACTCGTTCGCGCGCGGGCTCGCCGACCTCGACGTCGAGCTCGTGGCGAGCGGCGGAACGGCCGCGTTCATCGCAGAGCTCGGAATCCCGGTTACGCGCGTCGAGGACCTCACCGAGATCCCCGAGCTCCTCGGCGGTCGCGTGAAGACGCTCCACCCTCGGATCCACGCGGCCATCCTCGCCCGCCGCGACCTCGCAGACGACGTCGCCGCGCTCGAGGAGAGCGCGATCCGCCCCTTCGACCTCGTGTGCGTCAACCTCTACCCGTTCCAGCACGTCGCCGCCCGGAAGGACGTGCGCGAGGAGGAGGCGGTCGAGATGATCGACATCGGCGGGCCCGCGATGCTGCGCGCGGCCGCCAAGAACTTCGTCCACGTCCTCCCTGTCTCCTCGCCCGAGCAGTACGAGCCGCTGCTCTCCGAGTTCCGTAAGCGCGGGGAGGTGACGCAGGCGACGCGGCGCGCGCTCGCGGCGGACGCCTTTACGCGGACCGCGGCCTACGAGGCCTCGATCGCCGCGTGGTTCTCGGACCGCGAGGCGTTTCCCGACCGGGTCATCCTCTCGCTCGAGAAGATCGCGGAGCTCCCGTACGGCGAGAACCCGCATCAGCGCGCTGCGTACTACGCGGAGGCGGGCGTCCGCCGCCACCTCCTCTCACGCGTGGAGCAGCTCGGTGGGCGCGAGCTCTCGTTCAACAACCTGAACGACCTCGACGCCGCCCGCGCCGCCCTGCGCGAGTTCACCGTGCCGGCCTGCTCGATCGTGAAGCATGCGAACACGTGCGGGTGCGCGCTCGGCTCCGACGTCGACTCCGCCTACGAACGCGCGCTCGCGTGCGACCCGGTGTCGGCATACGGAGGCGTCGTCGCGCTCAACCGTCGCGTCGAAGCGCCCCTCGCCGCGCTGATCGCCGAGCAGTTCGTCGACGTACTGATCGCGCCGGGCTACACCGACGAGGCGCTCGAGCTCCTGCGCCGCAAGGAAGCGACCCGGATCCTCGAGGACCGAGAGCGACGCGGTGCGACACCGGGCGAGCGCGATTTCCGCCGCGTGCTCGGCGGGGTGCTCGTTCAGGACGCCGATCAGGAGATCGACGACCGCGACACCATGCAGGTCGCGACCGAACGCACACCGGACGAGCCGATCTGGGGCGACCTGCTCTTCGCGTGGCGCGTCGCGAAGCACATCGCTTCGAACGCGATCGTGCTGGCGAAGGACCTGCAGACGATCGGGATCGGAACCGGGCAGCCGAGCCGCGTCGACTCCGTTCGGATCGCGCTCGCGAAGGCGCGTGAGCACGGCCACGACCCGACCGGTTCGGCGCTCGCCTCCGACGCGTTCTTCCCCTTCGCGGACGGCCCTCAGCTCGCGCTCGAGGCCGGGGTCGCGGCGATCATCCAGCCCGGCGGCTCGAAGCGCGACGCCGAGGTCGTCGAGGCCGTCGAGCGAGCCGGGGCGGCGATGGTCTTCACCGCCCGCCGCCACTTTCGTCACTGACGGCGACGTCCGCCGGCCCTCTCCGGCCGGCGCGTTACTGACGTCGAGGGCGGCCGATTACGCTTCCTCCGTGGCGCGCGCGTACCCGACCGTCCTCGACCTCGTCGGCGGCACGCCGATCGTCCGGCTGCAGCGGCTCGGGCGCGGCCTCGCGCCGACACTCCTCGCGAAGCTCGATCACCTGAACCCCGGCGGCAGCGTGAAGGACCGCATCGGCCTGAAGATGGTCGAGGCGGCCGAGCGGGCCGGTCGCCTGCGGTCGGGCGGCACGATCGTGGAGCCGACGAGCGGCAACACCGGCGTCGGGCTCGCGATCGTCGCCGCGCTCAAGGGATACCGCTGCATCTTCGTCATGCCCGACAAGGTGAGCCAGGAGAAGATCGCGCTCCTGCGCGCCTACGGGGCCGAGGTGGTGATCTGCCCGACCGCGGTCGCGCCCGAGTCGCCCGAGAGCTACTACTCCGTCTCGAACCGGCTCGCGGAGGAGGTCCCCGGCGCGTACAAGCCGGATCAGTATTCCAACCCGGCAAACCCGGAAGCGCACTACGAGACGACCGGGCCCGAGCTCTGGGAGCAGACGGACGGTGAGCTCGACGTGCTCGTCCTCTCGGTCGGAACGGGCGGGACGGTGACGGGCGCAGCGCAGTACCTGAAGGAGCGCAAGCCCGAGCTCGTCGTCGTCGGCGCCGACCCGGAAGGGTCGATCTACTCGTCGGATACGGTCCACCCGTACCTCGTCGAGGGAATCGGGGAGGACTTCTGGCCGTCGACGTACGACCCGTCGCTCGTGGACGAGTACGTCACGGTCTCCGACCGCGACTCGTTCGTCACCGCCCGTCGGCTCGCGCGCGAGGAGGGGCTTCTCGTCGGCGGCTCCGGCGGCACGGCGGCGTGGGCGATGCTCCAGGTCGCACGCCGCTACGGCGAGGGGACGACGATCGCGACGCTCATCCCCGATTCGGGCCGCGGGTACCTCTCGAAGTTCTACGACGACAACTGGATGCTCGAGTACGGGTTCCTCGAGCGGCGCGCCCCGGCGCCGACCGTCGAGGAGGTGCTCGCGTTCAAGCGGGCCGAGGAACCGACGGTGCCCGCGCTCGTCGTCGTCCAGTCGCACGACAAGGTCGGGCAGGCGATCGAGCTCATGCACCGGTACGGGATCTCGCAGATCCCGGTCGCGCGCCACGATCCGGCCGACTCGCTCGCGGACGTGATCGGCTCGGTGAACGAGCGCGGTCTCTTCGAACGGGTCTTCCGGAACCAGGACGCGCTGCATGAGGACGTCGCCGCCGCCATGGAGCCGCCGCTCCCCGCCGTCGAGATCGACGAGTCGGTCGACACGGTCTTCGCGGAGCTCTCGGAGGGCGGCCCCGCCGTCATCGTCGCGCGGGACGGGCGCCCCGCCGGAGTCCTGACACGCGCCGACCTGCTCGAGTACCTGGCGCACCACCGCAGCACGGACGGCGCGTGAGGCACCGGTCGCGGCGCCGACCCCTCGGGGCGGGGGCTTTGCCCACCCGCCCGCCTCGAACGACGGGTCGCGCCGCTCGGCTCGTCGCGAACGGTTGAGAAGGGGGTAGCCTGCCGGCGTGGATTTCGAGACTCGCGCGATCCACGAAGGGCAGGAGCCCGACCCCTCGACGGGCGCCGTCACCACGCCGATCTACCAGACGTCCACGTACGTCCAGGAGGAGGTCGGGCGCCACAAGGGTTACGTCTACTCGCGAAGCGGCAACCCGACCCGCACGGCGCTCCAGGTCTGTCTCGCCTCGCTCGAGGGTGCTGCGCACGGGTTCGCGTTCGCGTCCGGGATGGCCGCGACGACGACCGTCCTGCAGCTCGTCTCGCCGGGCGACCGCGTCGTCTGCGTGAACGACGTCTACGGCGGGACGTACCGGCTCTTCTCGAAGGTGCTCGAACCGAAGGGCTACGTCTTCGAGTTCCTGCCCGCCGAGGAGATCACGCGGAACCTCGCGGCTGCGCTGGACGAGCGAACACGACTCGTCTGGGTCGAGACTCCCACGAACCCGCTCCTCAACGTCGTCGACATCCGCGCGGCGGCCGAGGCGGCGCGAACGGCGGGAGCGCTCTGCGTCGTCGACAACACGTTCGCGACGCCGTACCTGCAGCGCCCGCTCGATCTCGGCGCGGACATCGTCGTCCACTCGACCACGAAGTACCTGAGCGGCCACTCGGACGTGGTCGGCGGCTTCGCCGCGACGAACGACCCGACGGTCGCCGAGCGGCTCGCCTTCCTCCAGAACTCGCTCGGAACCGTGCCCGGCCCCTTCGACGCGTGGCTCGTTCTGCGGGGCCTCAAGACGCTCGCCGTCCGCATGCGCCAGCACTGTGCGAACGCGCGCCGCATCGCCGAGTTCCTCGAGGAGCATCCGGCCGTCGAGCGCGTTCGCTACCCCGGGCTCCCGAGCCACCCCGACCACGACGTCGCCCGCGCACAGATGGAGGACTTCAGCGGCATGATGTCGTTCGAGGTCGCAGGGACGAAGGACGACGCGTTCGAGGTCGTCCGCTCGACCGACGTTTGGCAGCTCGCCGAGAGTCTCGGCGGCGTCGAAAGCTTGATCGAGCACCCGGGTCTCATGACGCACGCCTCGACGGCGGACTCGTCGTTCCCCGTGCCGGAGAACCTGATCCGCCTCTCCGTCGGGATCGAGTCGGCGGACGACCTGATCGCCGACCTCGAGCAGGCGCTCGCGCGCGTGCCGGCGGCGTCGGCCGCGTCGTAGCTACGCGGCCACGCGGTCGAGGACGCGGCGGTAGGCCGCCTCGTAATCGGCGACCATCTGCTGCGGGGAGAAGCGGTCCTCGACGTAGCGGCGGCATTCCGCCGGGTCGAGACGATCCGCCGCCGCAATCGCGTCGACCATGTCGAGGTAGTGGTCGACGATCAACCCGCTCCGCCCGTGCTCGACGACCTCGGGGACGGCGCCCCAGCGGGTCGCGATTACCGGCGTCCCGCACGCCATCGACTCGATCATGACGAGCCCGAACGGCTCCTCCCAGTCGATCGGGAAGAGCGTCGCGCGCGCGTTTTGGAGGAGCGAGACCTTCGACGCGTGGCTCGTCTCGCC
Source organism: Gaiellaceae bacterium (assembly GCA_036259875.1). Taxonomy (GTDB): domain Bacteria; phylum Actinomycetota; class Thermoleophilia; order Gaiellales; family Gaiellaceae; genus DATAAZ01. The sequence continues at coordinate 2,611 of DATAAZ010000025.1, read as the reverse complement.
GAGGTACTCCGCGTCCTCGCCGAGCAGCGGCCGCACCCGCGTCTCGAAGTACTCCTGCTCCACGCGCTCGCGCTTCTTGCCGGCGAGCTTGATTGGGATTCCCGCGCCGCGGGCGACCTCGATCGCTCGGTCGGCTCCCTTGTCGGGGCTCAGCCGCCCGAGGTAGAGGAGGTACTCGCCGCGCTCGGCGTGGAAGGGGTACGCGTCGAGGTCGAGCGCATTCGGACAGTTCGCGACCCAGGGGAGATCCGGCGCGGGCTTGCGCTGGTTGAGCGAGACGGAGACGAGGCCGACTTCGGGCGCGAGCGCCGCGACGCCGCGGTAGATCGCCTCCGAGTCCGCGTCGAGCGGCCCGTGGACCGTGTGGACGACGGGGGTCGAGACGAGGCCGCCGAGCGCCGCGGCGAGCATCGACGAGTGGTCGTTCACGACGTCGAACGCGTCGGCGCGCTCGTACGCGGCGAGCGCGTGGCGCAATTCGACCCAGCTCGTCCCGATCTGCGCGGAGGGGGCCTCGGGGAATACCGACTCGAGCCGAGCCTTGGTGCGCGAATCGCCGGACGCGAAGAGCGTCACGTCGTGACCTGCCTCCACGAGGCCGTCGGCGAGAAGCGAGACGACCCACTCGATCCCGCCGTAGCCCGTCGGCGGGACCGGGAACCACACCGGCGCGACGACCGCGACCCGCATCAGGGAGCGAGCTGCGGCGAAGCCGCTTCCTCCACGTGAACCCGGCCGTCGTCGACGCTCACGTTCCAGGCCCGATCGAAGGCGCGCACGCCGAGGAGTCTGAGCGCGCCGACCCACGAGGGCAACTGCTCGGGCACCACGGTCGTGAGCGCCTGCCGGCGCTGATCGGGCTCGAGCCCGAGAAGGACGCGGAGGAGGAGAACGGGCGCGGCGGCGGCCCATGCCTGCGGCCGAGCTGCGGTGGGGTACGCGATCGGGAACGGCGTCTCGGCGCGCGGGAAGCCTGCGAACACCTCGGGGAGCTCGTGCTCGAAGTGCGTCGCCGCCTCGATCGTGCGCCGGACGATTCGCTGCGCCTCCGACCAGCGGCCGTTACGCGCAAGGCCCCATGCGATCAACGAGTTGTCGTGCGGCCAAACGGTGCCGTTGTGGTACGTGAGCGGGCTGTAGCCGGCGTCCGACTGGGCCATCGTCCGCACGCCCCATCCCGACCAGAGGTCGTCCCCCATGAGGCGATCGACGACGGCGTCGAGGCGGTGCGGGGGGACGATCCCGCTCCAGAGGAGGTGGCCGATGTTGGAAGTGAGCGAGTCGACCCGTCGCTTCTCGCCGTCGAGCGCGAGCGCGTAGTACCCCGAACGCTCCTCGCACCAGAACGCCTCGTCGAAGCGCTCGGCAAGGCCGACCGCGTCCGCCTCGAGGCGCTCCGCGAGGCCGCGGTCGCGCCAGACCTCGCGGGCGAGCTCGGCGATCCTCCGCTTCGCGTCGAAGACGTAGCCCTGAACCTCGCAGGGCGCGATCGGCGGGTGCGCCTCGCTCCCGTCGTGGAAGAGCTGTGAGTTCGACGAGTCCTTCCACGACTGGTTGTCGAGCCCGTGCGACGAGCGCTTCCGGTATTCGACGAAGCCGTCGCCGTCGACGTCTCCGTGCTCGTCGATCCATGCGAGCGCCTGGAGCGCCGGGTCTCGGAGCGACCGGACGAACGCGGCGTCGTCGGTCCAGCGCCAGACCTCCGAGAGCAGGATGAGGAAGAGCGGCGTCGCGTCGACCGTCCCGTAGTAGCGCTCGAACCATGTCGAGGCCGCCTTCCCGGTCCGCACCTCGTGGACGATCTTCCCCGGCTCGGCGTCGCGTTCCGGATCGTCCTCCGTCGCCTGGAGGGAGGCAAGCGCCGTCAGCGCGTTCCGCGCCAGCTCGGGGCCGAAGAGGAGCGTCTGGAGGCAGGTGATGAGGGTGTCGCGACCGAAGACGGCCATGAACCACGGCATCCCGGCCGCGAAGAGCTGACGCTCGGGGCCGCCGTCGCGGATCCGGAGCGAGGCGAGGTCGGCGACCGAGCGCGTGAACGCCGCCCCGAGAGACTCCCACGTCACACGAATCTGCGGGACGCTCATGCGCCAGGACGTGAGCGAGGCGCGGACCCGGGCGAGCTCCTCGCCGAAGGCCTGCTCCGCGCGGGCCGGCAGCGACCGGCTCCCGGCGAGCGACGCGGCGACGTCCACGCGGAGCTGCCAGCGCTCCCCCGGATCGAGGTCGATCTCGTACCGGACCGTAGAGCCGTCCAGCGTCCCGCGCTCGGAGAAGAGGACCTGGGTGACGGCGTCGACTCCGCCTCCGTCCGAGAGCACGATCGTGCCCTCGGCCTCCTGGTGGACGGGGACGAGCGGCGGGAGGGGACCGGCGCGCAGGGGGTCGCCGAGCGCGAAGTCGTGCTCCTTGACGGCGAAGATGTCCGCGAAGTCGTTCCCGAGCTCGAGCGCGAGCTCGAACTCGACGCGTCGGCGCGAATGGTTCTGGACGACGAGATGATCCTGCATCCCGTCGCCGACGAAGCGCTCCCGCGCGATGGAGAGCTCGTCGGGGGCAAGCCCGCCGGCGACGGGGTTGCGAAGGTAGAAGGCGGCCGAGAAGTACTCGACCT
>DATAAZ010000024.1:0-72052 GCA_036259875.1 Gaiellaceae bacterium | reverse complement strand
GCATCCGCGCGTCGACGGGCGCTACGCGCTTCGCGTATGCGTCCTCAACCATCGGAGCGGCGCGGACGACCTCGAGCGGGTGCTCGCCTGGCTCGAGAAAGCGCCGCTCGCGCCGTCGTAGCGCCGCGGCAATACGCGTGGCTGATGCGGCGTCGCGGATGCGCTTGCCCCGAGGGACCCCCGGGTTGGGTTCCCCCGCGGTCAGCGTACGCCGTCGGCCCACGCACGGGCGTCGCGGACGGTGCCGGTCCGGGAGCGCAAGACAATCGAATCCGCACGCCCGAAACTAGCCTCACACCGTGCTCATCCCGCTGCCCGCTCCGTTCGACTGGGAACTCTCGACCGAGCGCTTCCGCGCGTTTGGTCCCGACCCGGCGAACGTGTGGGACGACGGTCGCCTCTACCGCGTCTTCGGCGGGCGCGAGGCGCGGATCGAGTCCGCCCGGAGCGGCGTGCGCGTCGCGCCCGACGATCGGAACCTCGTCGCGCCCGTCCGCCGCTTCCTCGGCGGCGAGTTCGACCTGGACGGCTTCGCCCGCTTCGCGGCGACCGCGGACCCCGTTCTCGCCGAGCTCGTCGAACGGCTTCACGGCCTTCGTCCGACGCTTGCGCCCGACCCGTTCGAGGCGCTCGTGGGGTCGGTCACCACGCAGCAGATCTCACTTCGGGCGGCACTCGCGATCCGCGCGCGCCTGGTCCGCGCCTTCGGCCGGCGGCACGAGCACGCCTGGGCGTTCCCCACGCGCGAGCGGCTCGCGCGCGCCGATCCCGCAGAGCTTCGCGCGCTCGGCTTCTCGAGGCGAAAAGCCGAGTACGTCGTCGCCCTCGCGCGGGCACCGCTCGACTTCGCGACGCTCGCGGTGCTCTCCGACGCGGACGTCAAACGGGAACTGACGGCGCTCCCTGGTGTCGGCGAGTGGACCGTGGACTGGTTCCTCGCCCGCTACCTCGCTCGCCCCGACGCCTGGCCGGCGGGCGACCTGGGCTTGCGGAAAGCCGTTGCGGCGTTCTACGGGCGAGACAAGTCGCGCCCCTGCGGCGACGGCCGGCTCCCGTCGGTAAAGGAGGTCCGAACGTTCGGAGACCGGTTCGCGGGGCATCGGAACCTCGCTGCGCACTACCTCCTGGTCGGGCTTAGGCTTCTCCGCCGATGAGCTACCGCGCGCGCGTCGAGGGGCCGCCGACGGAGGAGACCCTGCGCGGCCTCGTCGAGGAGGCGCGTGCGAACGGGGCCGCCGAGATCGTCGTCGAAACGACGCACGAGGCGGGCGACGGCTGGATCCGGGCCGGGTTCAGCGAGCTGTCACGCGTCCTCGTAGCGCCGGTGAACGGGATCGAGCAGCACCTCGGCGCGGAGCGCGAGGCCTCGTTCGGCTCGATCCACGTCCAGTCGGACGACGTCGAGGCCGTCGTTCGAGCCGTCCGCCAGTTCGTCCCCAGGCTTCCCGGTGGCTCGAAGGGGAGCGTCGTCCTCGCGCCCCAAGACGGGTGGACGTCCGTCTACGACGAGCTCTGCGACCGCGAGCCGGAGATGCTCCGCCGCCTCGCGCGGGAGCTCTCCGACCGGATGGGCACCTTTGTGCTCGCTCTCGGCGCCGAGGAAGGTCGCGTCGTTCGCTACGTCGCGCTGGAGCGCGGCCGGGTGGTCGACGAGTACCTCTCCGTGCCGGAGTACTACGGACCTCTTCCGCCCGGCGAGGTGATCGCGCTCGGCGCGAACCCCCGGCTTGTGGCGCGTCTCACGGGGACGGACGCGGAGGCGATCCGCGAGACCGCCCGCACCGCACGCAGCCCGGACGAGCTTCCGCGGGCGGGCGACCTTCTCGCCTCGCTCGCAGGCGTGCTCGGCCTCCCGGGAGCCGAGCAGGGCTACGAGGCGGCGCGGGCCCATCCCGCTGCGATCGAACTCCCACGTTGACCGAGCTCGCGGCGTCACCGCCCCGGCTCCCGATCCGCGCGAAGGTCCTCTACGCGTCGAGCAGTCTCGGCGGCGAGGCGCTCACCCAGAGCCGGGGTCTCTGGCTTCTCTACTACTACGCGCCGCCGAAGGACGCCGAGCTCGAGCAGCTGCTACCGCTTGGGCTCGTCGGCGTGCTTCTCACGGCCGGGCGACTGATCGAGTCCGTGGACGATGCGCTGATCGGCTACTGGAGCGACCGAACGCGCTCGCGTCTCGGCCGACGCCTGCCCTTCGTCCTCGCCGCGACGCCGCCGTCCGCGCTCTTCGCCTTCCTCGTCTTCACGCCGCCTCCGAACGCGGGTACCGCCGTCACCGCCGTGTACCTCTTCGTCACGCTGGAGCTCTTCTTCCTGTTCTCGACGCTCTCAGGGGGACCGTACGAGGCGCTCCTCCCGGAGATCGCGAGGACGAGCCGCGACCGGGTCGACATCGTCGGAATCCGCGTCTACTTCGGCGCCGCGGGAGGCGCGGTCGGCCTGATCGGCTCGGACCTCCTGATCGACCGGTTCGGCTTTCGTGCGATGGCGCTCGTCATGGCCGCACTCGCGCTCGCGTTCCGCTACCTCGGGATGATCGGCGTGTGGCGCCACGCGAGCCGGACTCAGCCGCCCGTCGTGCTCTCGCTCCGGGAGTCGCTCGGCGTGACGTTCTCCAACGTCTCGTTCCTCGTCTTCCTGCCGACGTTCGTCCTCTTCCAGATCAGCCTGCAGATGCTCCTCGGCGTGCTTCCGTACTACGTGGACGCGGTGCTCGAGGAGCGCGGGACGTGGGTGGGCAAGGTCCACGTTCTGGCGGCGGTGGCGCTCGGCTCGGCCGTCGCGGCCGTCCCGCTCTTCACGCTCGTCGCACGGCGCCGCTCGAAGCGCGAGGCGTACAGCCTCGCGATGCTCGCCTCCGCGCTCGTGTTCCCAATCTTCGCGTTCGCCGGTTTCGTGCCGGGGATCCCGCTCGAGGTGCAGGTGCTCATCGTGATGGCCGTCGTCGGCGCTCCGCTCGCCGGGGTCTACCTCTTCCCGGCGACGCTCACCGCGGACATCGTGGACGACGACGGCCTGCGGACGGGAATGCGGCGCGAGGCGACCTTCTACGGCGCCCAGAACTTCGTCGAGAAGACGGCGACCTCGCTCGCCCCCCTCTTCCTCGCCGGCCTGCTGACCCTCGGGAACACGGCCGAGGATCCGCTCGGGATCCGCCTCGTCGGGCCGGCCGCAGCGGTCCTCGTCGGGATCGCGTACCTGGCGTTTCGCTCGTACCGGCTCCCGGACGAGGTCCTGCCGCCCGTCCCCGCGTCCGCGCTCGCGAACGACCCCGCGGCCCGCGCCTAGTCGGCTCGCTCCAGCACGCGCACCGCGAACGCGTCGAAGCGGGCGAGGTCGGCGATCCCGGCGAGCGACGCGTCGGGGACGGCGTGCTCGAGCGTCGTGGTCACGGTCACGCGGGCGTCGCCGACCAGCCGGGCGAGCTCCTCGGACGCCGCGAGCGGGAAGTACTTGTCCTCCGGCGCCGAGGCGAGCTCGACGGGGGCGCGCAGCCGGGCCGCGGTCGTCCGTGGCGACAGGCGCGCGTTGGCGGTGCGGACCTCGGGCGGGAGCGCCGCGTAGAGCTCGTCGAAGCGGGCGGGGTCACGGTTCAGCAGAAGCGCGAGTACGGCCCGCGCGTGCGGCGAGAGACCGCGGCGGGGACGGCCCCGCAGGCCCGCGAGCGGATCGGGCGGGTTCTCGCCCACCTCGTCGGTCGTCGGAAGCGCGGCGAGGAGCTCGTGGCGCTCCCTCGCAGACGCGAGCGACGCGACGAGCGAGCGGGCGGCGACCAGCGTCAGGTAGCCGGCCGAGTCGTAGCGAACGAGGCGACCGTCCGCGGCGTACGAGCCGATCGTCGCGAGCCGGAAGACGTCGGTGAGGCCCGCGTACGGCGCGATCGCGGCGACGACGGTGACGCGCCCGGCGAGCCGGGGGTCGGCGGCCGCGACGAGTGCGAGCGAGCCGCCCACCGAGACGCCGAGGAATCCGACGCGGCCCTCGCGCGCGCCCGAGAGGGCCGTCGCCTCGTTGGCGACAGCGGTGGTTGCCGCGAGCGTTCGCACCGTGATCTCGCCGTCCGCAAGCCCGGGCGGGTCGGGAACGACGACGAGGTAGCCGGCGCGCGCGAGCCCGCGCGCGAGCGCCCGCACGTCGGGGTGGCCGCGCCCGCGCGGAGTCACGCCGTTCACGAACACGATGACGGGCCACGGCCCGGACCCGCCCGGCCGGACGACGGCGGCCGGAACGCCGGCGACGACGGCATCTTCGATTCGCGGCTCGTCCGTCACCCGCTCGACGACCCAGGTGAGGACGGGGGTCTCGAGAACCGCGGAGAGGACGACGACCGCATCCGCCTGCGCGGCGATCGTCGAGCGGAAGAGGATCGCCGCCAGGACGCCGACCGCGACGTACGTGAGCGCGATCAGCCGCAACGGGCGCACCCGCGCGCGCCTCCACGCAGCCCGCAGTTCGCTTCCGACGCTCGGGTACCGTCTTCGCACCGTTGTCCCGCCCGCGGATTTTGCTCCTGCATGCTTTCCCGCTCGACTGCCGCATGTGGTCGGAGACGAAGCGCGCGCTCGAGGAGGCCGGCTGGCCGGTCGTGGCGCCCGACCTTCCGGGGCCGGAGGCGGAGCCGTCGCTCGCGGCCTGGGCTGACCACGTCCTCCGGAGCGTCGAGGGCGCGCTCGTTCCCGTCGGCGTCTCGATGGGCGGCTACGTCTCGTTCGAGCTCTGGCGCCGCGCCCGCGATCGCATCGTCGCGCTCGCCCTGGTCGACACCCGCGCTCGGCCGGACACCGAGGAGGGACGGCGGGCGCGCGACGAGAACATCGACCTCGTCCGCGACATCGGCGCCGCGGCGCTCTGGGAGCGGCTCGCGCCGAAGCTCTTCGGCCCGGCGCCGCCGCCGGAGACGGTCGCGCGGGCCCGCGAGATCGCGCTCGAGCAGGGATCGGAGCGCCTCGCCGCGGCGCTCGCGGCGATGCGCGATCGCGCGGACGCGACCCCGCTCCTCGGCGAGATCGACGTGCCGGCGCTCGTTGTCGCGGGCGACGACGACGCGCTCATCCCCGTCGCCGAGGCCGAGGCTCTGGCGCGCGCGCTTCCGCACGCTCGGCTCGTTCGGATCCCGGGCGCTGGCCACTTGCCGCCGCTCGAGCGGCCGGATCAGTTGAACGCAGCGCTCGTCTCGTTCCTCGCCGAAGCGGTGCCGTGATCGTCACGCTGCACGTCGCGTCCGGGGGGGCCGCGGGAGCACTGGTCGGGTCGCGGCCGCTCGCGCTCGCCGTGGGCCCGGTCGTCCACGTGCTCGGCGACTTGATGCCCCACGAGGACATCCCGTCGTTTCACTTCGAGCTTCTCTCGGGCGTCGGGGCGCTCGCGCTTCTCGCCGTCCGGCGCGGCGTCTTCGACCCCGCGACGCTCGGCGCCGCCGCCGCGGCGGCTCCCGACGCAGAGCACCGTATCCGGCTCCCGAGGCCGGGCGGCCGGAAGCTCTTTCCCAGCCATCGCTTCCGCGGGTGGCACCGCGCCGGCGGCGTCCCGGCGTGGGCGCAGCTCGTCGTGGCCGGCGTCGTGCTCGGCTCCCTCGCGGCGGGCCAGCGGCGGGCCTAGCGAGCTAGGCGGCGCCCACGAGCACCACGTGCACCTCGCCCGGCCCGTGGACGCCGACGACGAGCCGCTGCTCGATGTCGGCGCTCCGGCTCGGGCCGCTCACGATCGCGAGCGCGCTCGGGAGGTTGCCGCCGAGCGTCTCGAAGAGCGCCTCGAGCCCGGGGAGGATGCGATCCTCCCGGAGGAGGGAGACATGGACGTCGGGAAGGAGCGAGCGCGCCCGGGGCTCGCGGGGCGAGGCGGCGAGGACGACGCTCCCCGTGTCGGCGAGCCCGTACGAGGCCTCGGAGACCTCGGCGCCCTCGATTTGCGGGACGTCGCCGCGATGGACGGTGAACCCCGCAACCTCGGCGTTGCGGGCGAACGTCTCGACGAGCTCGCTCACCGGCTCCGGTAGCGACGCCGGGCGAGTGGGGGCAGCGCGCGGCCGGCCGCCCATGCGCGGCCGGGCCCGAGAAGGCCGCCGAACGGACGGCCGAGGCGGGCGAGCCCGGTCGAGACACGGTAGAACAGCGGACGCGACCAGGCGAGCGACCAGAGTGTGAACGCGACGCGCTCGGGGAAGGGGGCGATCCGCTCCTCGACACGGTCTCGGCGCAGCTCGAGGAGGAGCTCGTGGAGCGGGATCTTCACGGGGCAGGCGGCCGTGCAGGCGCCGCAGAGCGAGGAGGCGTGCGGGAGGTCGGGAGCCCGCTCGAGGCCGGCGAGGAGCGGCGCCAGCACGGCGCCCATCGGGCCGGAGTAAACGGGGCCGTACGCGGCGCCGCCCGCCTTGCGGTAGACGGGGCAGACGTTGATGCAAGCGCCGCAGCGGATGCAATTCAGCATCTCGCGGTAGCGCCCCGAGCGGATGTCCGTCCGCCCGTTATCTAAAATGACAACGTGGAGCTCGTCAGGACCGTCCTGCTCGCCGTCGCGGCGCGGGCCCGTGACCAGGGTCGTGTAGCTCGTCAGCTTCTGACCGGTCGCGCTCCGCGCGAGCAGCTTGAGCAGCACGACGAGCTCGGCGAGCGTCGGGACGACGCGCTCCATGCCCATGACCGCGACATGCACGCGCGGGAGCGAGCTCACGAGGCGCCCGTTCCCCTCGTTCGTGACGAGGCAGACGGAGCCGGTCTCGGCAACGGCGAAGTTCGCCCCCGTGATCCCGAGGTCGGCGGTTCCAAACGCCTCGCGCAGCTGGCGCCGGGCGGTCCGCGCGAGATCGACGAGCTCCGGCGAAACCGGCGCGCCCTCCACCTGCGAAAAGAGGGCCGCGATCTCCTCGCGCGTCTTTTCGATCGCGGGGGCCACGATGTGGACGGGGTGCTCGCCCGCGAGCTGAAGGATGTACTCGCCGAGATCCGTCTCGACCACCTGGACGTCCGCCGCCTCGAGCGCGTCGTTCAGAGCGAGCTCCTCGGTCACCATCGACTTCGACTTCGCGGCCGTTCGGGCGCCCGTTCGCCGGGCGATCTCCACCACCACGTCGCGCGCCTCGTCGCCCGTCGTGCAGCGGTGCACGTGCCCGCCGCGCGCCCGGACGGCGCGCTCGAAGTCGGCGAGATGGCGGTCGAGCTCGGCGATCGTCCGGGTGCGGATCTCGCGGGCGCGCTCCCGGAGCGCCTCGACGTCGCCGAGCGCCTCCCACGCCTCCGTCCGGTGCGCGAGCAGCCGCGCCGTGGCGGCGTCGAGCGCCGCCTGGGTGTGCGAGTCCGCGAGCCTCCCGACGGCGACGGCGCGGAAGTCGCCGGGCGGTCGGGCGAGCCTCGGGTTCACGCGCTCGCGCGCTGCGCGCCGACGCCCGCGCGCTGCTCGGCGGCGGCGAGGAACCCGCCGACGAGCGTCCTACCGATCTCGTTCCAGCGGTCGATCCGCTCTTCGAGGCGAAGGCGCTCGCGTACGGGGTCGAGCCCGACGCGAACGGCGTCCGGGTCGGTGCCGTAGTGGCCGATCCACGAATCCGCAATCTCGCGGGTGACCTCGGCATGGAACTGGATTCCCCACGCGAAGTCGGCGACCCGGAAGGCCTGCGCGCAGACGGCGTTCGTCGCGAGGAGCGTCGCGTCCGGCGGCAGGTCGAACTGGTAGCTGTGCCACTGGTAGGCCTCGAACCGCTGGGGCAGGTCGGCGAAGAGCGGGTCGTCGACCGCCTCGGGCGTCGTCTCCACTTGCGTCCAGCCGATCTCCGGGACCGGCGCGCGGCTCACGCGACCGCCGGCGACGGAAGCGAGGAGCTGACCCCCCAGGCAGACGCCGAGGACCGGCACACGTGCCTCGAGAATCCGCGCGAGCGCGCGCTGCTCGTCGCCGAGCCACGGGTGCCCGTCGATCTCGTGGACGTTCATGACGCCGCCGAAGACCATGACGGCGTCGTAGCGCTCCGGGTCGCGGGGCGGCTCGCCGAACGCGTAGCTTCGCTCGTCGAGCTCGTGCCTCGCCGCCCGCGCCGCCTCTCCGAAGATCGCCGAGCGCGCGTTCTCGCCGTGGATGATCGAGAGGATCCGCATGTTTCCTAAGGCGCGGCCTCGGCGGCGCGGAGCGTCTGGACGGGCGGCCCTTCCCCGGCCGTCCAGCTGAACCGACCCGTCGAGACGCTGGACGTCATCTTCGACACGGCCTCTAGGCTACTTGTGGCCGGCCGCCCGCGCCCGGAGCGCCGATTGCAGCTCGCGAGCGGCGGAACCGGGCGTTCCGCCTCCGAGCGGCTCGCCATCGAGTTCGACGACGGGCATGACCTCGCGGACGGACGACGAAGTGAACGCCTCCTCGCTCGCCGTCAGATGCCCGAGCGGAAAGGCGCCCTCACGTACCCGGTAGCCGCACGCCGCCGCCTCCTCGAGCAGGGTCGCGCGCGTTACGCCGGCGAGAATCCCGAGCTCGAGGGCGGGCGTGTAGAGCGCGCGCTCGCGCCGCCACCAGACGTTCGTCACCGGCCCCTCGAGAACGGTCCCGTCGCTCGCGACGAAGACGGCGTCATCGGCGCCGCGCCGGCGCGCCTCCTCCTCGGCGGCCATGTTGACGGCGTAGCTCGTCGACTTCACGCCGCCGAGGAGCCAGGGTGAGCCGACGCGGGCGTTCGCGTCGAGACCGAGCGGAAGCGAGACGATTCGGATCCCCCTCGCGCGGCGCTCCTCGAGTTCGGGTGGGACGGGCGAGACGATCGCGAGCGCGCTCGGCTCCCCGGTTCCTTCGCGCCCGGCTGTCCAGTAGATCCGCAGCACCGCCTCGGCGGCCCGGGCGGCTGCGAGCGCGGACTCGGCGAGTTCCTCGCACGCGTCCAAATCGACGGGGGGAAGGCCGATCCGGGCCGCCGACCCGGCGAGGCGAGCGAGGTGGTCGGCGAACTTGAACGGGCGCCCCTCGTAGACGCGTGTCGTCTCGAACGCGGCGCGGCCGCGAAGGAGCGCCTCGTCATCCGCGTGCAGGACGGGCTCGTGGGGATCGACGACGCCGCGCCCGCGGACGGCGACCGCGAGGAGGCTCACGCTGGCACCGGCGGGCTCGCGGCGACGCGCGCTTCGAGCGCGGCGAGGAGCGGCCGCGCCTTCACCCACGACTCCTCGATCTCGGCGCGCGGGTCCGAATCCCAGACGATTCCGCCGCCGACCCAGAGGTGGATTCGACCGTCGGCGACCGCGAACGTCCGGATGGTCAGCGCGAGGTCGAGGTCGCCGTTCGGCCGGATCGTCCCGAGCGCGCCCATCGAGGCGCCGCGGCCGACCGGCTCGAGTACCGCGATGTGGTCGAGCGCGGAGATCTTCGGTGCGCCGGTGACGGAGCCGCCGGGGAATACGGCCCAAAGGAGCTCCGCGAGGCCGACCCCCGCGCGGAGCCGGCCCTCAACCGTCGAGACGAGGTGGACGACCCCCGCGAGCGCGCGCTCGGCCATCAGCTCGGGCCAGCGGACGGAGCCGGGCTCGCAGACGCGCGAGAGGTCGTTTCGCTCGAGGTCGACGATCATGACGTGCTCGGCCGCGTCCTTCTCCGCCTCGCGGAGGTCGGTGCCGTCGCCGAGCGGCCGGGTTCCCTTGATCGGCATCGTCCACACGCGTCGGCCGCGCCGGGCGAGGAACAGCTCGGGCGACGCAGATACGATCGCCCACCCCTCGCCGGCGAGCGCGCGTGGGTGGAGCGGGGCAAGCGGGGCGAGTGCCTCCACGAGCCCGGCCGGATCGCCCGCGAACTCGGCACTCAGGTGCTGAACGAGGTTGACCTGGTAGACGTCGCCGCGCCCGATTGCGGCGCGCACGGCACCGATCGCGGCCGCGTAGCCGGGGTCTTCCCACGTGCGCTCCCAGCGCCCGACGCGGAACGGCCCGCCGGGAGTGGAGGGCTCCTCCGCCGGCCGGATCCGGCAGGCGGCCAGCGGGAGAGGGCAGGGCTCGGGTGGCGGGGGCTGGGCGCCGCGGCGGAGGCGGTCCGAGATCCGGTACCCGAGGTAGAGATCCGCGACGGCGTCGGGCCGGCCGCCGAGGAAGCCGGTCTCGCGGAGGTAGGCCTCGACCGCGCCGATCGGATCGTTGGCGTCCCAGACCTCGAGCACGGCCGTACGCTAGTGCGCCGGCGGGTAGTGCCGCCGAGTGTTGGCTCGCCACGACCAAGCCAGAGCCCGGACTCGCCCGCAGGCAACGAGTTAGGCGCCTTGGCGGGCGCGCGGGACGGCTCCGGCGCCGCGCCGTCGCGGGCCGGGGCACTGAGCGTTGCCCGCACGGGGGCACCGGCCGCCGCGCAGCTCGCGATCCTGGGCCCCTCGTACAATCGGCGCGGGTGGACGAGCGGCCGATCGGGATCTTCGACTCCGGCGCGGGCGGCCTCACGGTTCTGCACGAGTGCCTCGTCACGCTGCCGAACGAGGACTTCCTCTACCTCGGCGACGGCGCCCGCTGCCCGTACGGCCCACGGCCGGCGGACGAGATTCGCCGCTTCGCTCTCGAGATCGCGGCGTACCTCGAGCGCGCGGGCGTGAAGGTGATCGTTGCCGCGTGCAACGCCGCGACCTCCGCCGCCCTGCCGCTCCTTCAGGAGCAACTCGCGGTTCCCGTACTCGGCGTCCTCGCGCCCGAGGCGCATGCCGCCGTCCAGGCGACGCGGAATCGCCGGATCGGCGTCCTCGCGACCGAAGCGACCGTGCGAAGCGGCCGCTACGCGGAGCTGATCCGCACGCTCGACGCGGGCGCCGCCGTCATCTCCGTCGCGTGCCCGCGCCTCGTCCCGCTGATCGAGGCGGGCGGCCCGAACGGCGACCTCGTCGAGGCGATTCGCGCCTACGCGGCACCTCTGAAGCAAGCCGAGGTCGACACGGTCGTCCTCGGGTGCACGCACTACCCGCTCGTGCGGCCCGTCTTCGAGCGGGTCTTCGGCCGCGGGACGACGATCGTGACGTCGGCCGACGAGACGGCGTGCGAGGTCGCGGAGACGCTCCAGCGAAAGCGGATCGAGAACGCTCCCGGCCGGGACGGGAGCTGCACGTTCCTCACGACCGGCTCGCCCGAGGAGTTCGCCGCGCTCGGCGAGCGGTTCCTCCAGCTCCCGATCGCGCGCGTCGAGCGGGTGTCGGCGACGGCCCTACGGCTCGCGGAAGTCGCGTGACGCGAACGGGCCGGCGCCCGGACGAGCTCCGGCAGGTCGAGATCCTCCCTGGGTTCGTCGAGCAGGCGCACGGCTCGGCGCTCATTTCGGTCGGGCGGACGCGCGTCCTCTGCACGGCGACGGTCGAGGACGGCGTCCCGCGCTGGCTCGAGGGGCGCGGGCAGGGCTGGCTGACCGCGGAGTACGGGATGCTCCCCGCCTCGGGCGGCACGCGGATCCGCCGCGAGGCGAGCGAGGGGCGCCAGAAGGGCCGGACGGTCGAGATCCAGCGGCTAATCGGACGCGCGCTCCGCGTCGCATACGAGCTTCGCCGGCTCGGCGAGCGGACCGTCTGGCTCGACTGTGACGTCATCCAGGCCGACGGCGGGACGCGGACGGCGGCGGTGACCGGCGCGTGGATCGCGCTCGCCCTCGCGGCGCAGCGGCGGGGCTTGCCGGATCCGGACGAGCAGGTCGCGGCGGTCTCGCTCGGGATCGTCGAGGGCGAAGCTCTCCTCGACCTCGACTACGACGAGGACTCGTCCGCCGACGTCGACATGAACGTCGTGATGACCGCTGCCGGCGACGTCGTCGATATCCAGGCAACCGCGGAGCGCAAACCGTTCAGCACGGAGCTGCTCGGCGAGCTCGTCACGCTCGCCCGTCGGGGAATCGACGAGCTCGCGCAGGCCCAGCGGGAGGCGATCGCCTCATCGACGTAGCGCCGGACATCGGCGCGCTCGACGTCGCCCTTCGCCTGCTCGTCGCCGCGGCGCTTTCCGGAGCAATCGGCCTCGAGCGCGAGCTCCGCGAGCGCGCGGCGGGACTACGCACGCACATGCTCGTCGGCGTCGGCGCCGCGCTCTTCACGCTCGTGTCCGCGTACGCGTGGGGCGACTTCGTCTTCGATCGCTCGCGCGGGACCGTCCTCGACCCGACCCGGATCGCGGCGCAGATCGTCACCGGGATCGGCTTCCTCGGCGCTGGTGCGATCCTCCGCCAGGGGCTCTCCGTGCGCGGCCTCACGACCGCCGCCGGGCTCTGGGTCGCGGCCGCGATCGGCATGGCGGCGGGGGCCGGGTTCTACACCGCCGCCCTGATCGGAACGGCGATCGTGATCGTCGGGCTCGGCCCGTTCCGCTGGATCGAGCGCGCCATCAACCGCTTCGGCGGCGAGGCGGGCGTCCTCGAGCTCGAGCTGGGGGTCGCGACGCCGGTCACGCCCATCGTCGACGTCGTGAAGATGCGCCGCGTGCGGATCGGAAACCTTGAGTTCGAGGCCGAGGAAGATCGCCGTCGCCTTCGCCTCCAGGTCGACCTGCCGATGGGTACGAGCGAGCGCGACCTCGTCGAGGAGCTCTCGGTGCGCGAGGACGTGATCGCCGCGCGGTGGTCCGCCTGAAGCTCCTCCTCGCGTCCGGCAACCGGCACAAGGCAAGGGAGCTCGAGCGCGCGCTTCCAGGCTGGAGTTTCGAGCTCCTGAGCGGTATCGCGTTCCCGGACGAGACCGGTGCGACGTTCGCCGAGAACGCGCGCGCGAAGGCAGCGCTGGGGCGGGCGCATGCGCCCGACGCCTGGGTCGCGGGTGAAGACTCGGGGCTCGAGGTGGAGGCGCTCGGCGGCGGGCCAGGGATTCGGTCGGCGCGCTACGCCGGCGATCGGGCGTCCGACCCCGACAACGTCGCGAAGCTCCTCGCCGAGCTGGATGGCATCGAGGCCGAGGGGCGGCGCGCGCGCTACGTCTGCGAGCTCGTCTGCCGTACGCCGGACGGGGGGGAGGTCGCCGCCCGCGGCGAGCTCTCTGGCCGGATCGCCCGCGAGGCACGCGGCTCGGGCGGCTTCGGGTACGACCACGTGTTCGTGCCCGACGGCGAGACGAGGACGGTGGCCGAGCTGGGGGACGGCTGGAAGGCGCGCCACAGCCACCGGGCGCGCGCGGCGCGGGCGCTCGCCGAGGGATTGGGAGCGCCCGCGCGAGCGTTGTAGATTTCGCCTGTGCTTTTCTCGCACGACACGAAGGTCGACTCGCTCCGGCGGGCGCCGCTCTTCGCCGACCTCTCGAAGGACGAGCTCCAGCAGCTGGCAAGGGTGACGGAGGACCTCGAGGTCGGAGAAGGGAAGGTGCTCTGCCGCGAGGGGGAGCCCGCCCAGGAGTTCTTCGTCATCATCGAGGGCGACGTCGAGGTGACGCGCCAGGGCCGCCGGCTCTCGACGCTCTCGGACGGCGACTTCTTCGGAGAGATTGCGCTTCTCGAGGACATCCCGCGCACGGCGACGGTGACGGCGACGAAGCCGCTCCGCTTCTTCGTCCTCACGCGTCAAGCGTTCTGGGGGATGGTCGATCGCAATCCCGAGGTCGAGCGGAAGGTCTTGCGCGCGCTCGCGAAGCGCGTCCTCGTGACGGCCGACGATCCGACGCTCACGACCGCCGAGCCCGTCAGCTGAGGCGCCGCCCCGGCCCCCGTCGCGAGGCGGGTGACCTGGCTCGTCCGCCGGTTGAACCGACGGTCAATGCGCCGCCGCGGCTCATGAGCCTTCCACGCGCCGGCGTGAGAGCCACCAGTTGAGCTCGGCGCCGATCACGAGCACGTTCGCCATCAGGTAGATCCAGAGGAGGAGGAGCGCGAGGCCGCCGAAGGCCTGGAGCGCGACAAGGCCGCTCGAGGCGTGCACGAAGATCGGCAGGAGCTGGAAGCTCGCCTGCAGCACGATTGCGGCGAAGACCGCTCCCGGTAGCGTCTCGCGCCAGCGCAGGCGCACGTTCGTGAGAAGCGTGTAGACGCTCCAGACGAAGACGAGGACGAGCGCCGTCGAGACTGCGATCCCGTAGACGTACGCGAGGGCGCCGCCGACGTACGCCGCGTTGCGAGCGAGCCGGATGCCGACCGAGGCGACCACGAGCGCGGCGAAGAGAAGCGCGAGCGCCGCCGCCGTCAGCGCGAGGACGAAGAGCTTCTGGCGGATGAACGGCCTGTTCGGCAGGCCGTAGACGATGTTCAGCGCCGACTCGACCACGCTGAAGAACCCGAGCGCCGCCCAGATCAGCGCGACCCCACCCACGATCCCGAGCTCGGTCGAGCTCTCCTGGATCGTCTCGACGACGGCGACCAGCCGGTCGACCGAGCTCGCCGGGAAGCTCCGCCGGAGCTCCTCGACGAGGTAGCTCGACTCGTCTTGCTCGCCCGCGAGCCCGAACAGCGACAGCGCGAGGAACAGGAGCGGCACGAACGCGAGGATCGCGAAGTAGGCGATCATCGCGGCGAGGTGCGTGCCGCGATCGGCGAGGAACTTCTCGACGACCGCCGCGACGCCGATCCGGACCGTTCGGGTGCGCGCGGCCGCGCTGATCGCCATCTGGTCCCTACCGCGACGAGTTGGCGGCGCCGGCGGTCGCGGCGGCCGGGCTCCGCCCGGACGTCCGTCTGAGACGGCCGGTCGACGGGCTGGACGTCATTCGACGGGTTCATACCACGCGCCCGGCCGAGCACGCTCGACGTCGTGGTAGGTTCCGGCGCCATGAACGCGGGACAGGCGCTGGCCGACCTGGCGGCGGTCTCGTCTCAGATCGACGGGGCCGTGCTTGTCCGCGAGAACGGGACGCTGCTCGCTTCGACGTTCTCCGACGACGGCCGGTCGCAGGCCGTGGCAGCGCATGCGCGCGAGCTCCTGCAAGCGGCGCGCCGCTCGAGCGCCGCGACCGGGCGCGCGGAGCTCTCTCAGGTCCTCGCGGCCACGCCCGCGGGCGCCGTCTTTCTCGTTCGCGACGGGGAGCGAGCCGTTGCGGCCGTCACCGGGTCCGAGCCGACCGTCGGGCTCGTCTTCTACGACCTGAAGACCTGCCTACGACTGACGGATCCCGACACGAGCGCGGCACGCGAGGAGCGCGAAACGGCGGGAGCCGGAACGAGCGAGCGGGCACGCGAGCGGCACGAGCGCGAGGCCGACGATGAATAGGGCGGCGGCCTGGGCCGCGGCCGCCGGCGCGGCCGCGGCGTTCAGCGTCTGGCGTCGGCGAAGCGGGCGGCGAGCGCACGCCGATCTCTATTTCGACGACGGATCGATGGTGTCGCTCGCGGCGGGCGACGCCGAGGCAGATCGCATGCTCGCGATCGCGGAAGACCTGGTGGCCGCGGCGCGCGGCGCTTCCGCGGCGCGCTCGGCCGGCCGTTGACGGACGCCGAGGTCGTCCGCCTGCTTCGCGAGCGGGCCTACCTCGAGGGCGATTTCCTCCTCCGATCGGGGCGACGATCCCGCTACTACCTCGACAAGTACCGGTTCGAAACGGACCCGGTCCTGCTGCGCGAGCTCGGGACGCGGCTCGCTGCGAGCGCGCTTGCCGGCGACGGCGAGCGGCCCGATCTCCTCGCCGGGCCCGAGCTCGGCGCCGTCGCGCTGGCAGCCGCCGCCGCGCTCGCGTCCGGGACGCCGTTCCTGATCGTTCGCAAGGATGCGAAGACATACGGCACGGAGCGACGGATCGAGGGTGTCTTCGAGCCGGGCCAGCGGGTCTGCCTCGTCGAGGACGTCGTCACGACCGGCGGTGCCGCCGTCGCGGCCGTGCGCGGCCTTCGCGACGCGGGGCTCGAGTGTCGTCGGGCCGTCTGCGTTGTTGACCGCGAGGAGGGCGGTGCCGACGCTCTCGCACGCCACGCAGTTCGTCTGCACGCGCTCTTCCGCGCGGCCGACGTGGCCGCGGGATGAGCGCGCCGTCGTTGCTGCTCGTCGTGACGCGAGTCGAAGGGAAACGGCTTGGTTGCGCGGTTTTCCCGACGCTGTTACGGTTCCGAGCCGGATTTCTCGGGACGGAACCGACCTAGGAGGGAGAGGGCATTGGCTGTCACCAAATCTGAGTTTGTGGACCGCGTCTCTTCGAAGAGCGGCCTTTCGAAGCGCGACGCCGGCAAGGCGGTCGATGCGTTCCTCGACTCGGTTCAAGAGTCGCTGCAGCGAGGCGAGTCCATCACCTTCACGGGGTTCGGGAAGTTCTCGGCCCAGCAGCGCAGCGCCCGCCAGGGCGTGAATCCGCGCACGGGCGAGAAAGTCACGATCGCTGCTGCCACCGTGCCCAAGTTTTCCGCGGGAAGCGCGCTAAAGAACGCGCTCAAGGGCCGCTCCTAGAACACGACGCCCTCTCCAACGCCGAAGGCCGCCCTCGGCGGCCTTCGGCTTTTGAGACCGGCGTCGCCGCCCGCGCGCCTCGTGCGAGGGCGCCGCCGCACCGCAGGCCCGGGACGTGAGACGCCGTTGCAGGACGCGTCGCGCTCCGGTCACCCACGCGCGCGGGTTTCGGCGCTACGCTCGACGCAGCGGGGAACCGACGGGGGTCCCCCGGGGCACATGGTGGCCGTCGGACGCGGCCTTCGCCGCCCTGTCTGTCCGAACATACGTTCTATCCTCGCCGCGTGCAGCTTCGGATGGACGCTGCCGACCGGCTCGTCGAGCTCCTCGAGGAACGTCGCGCGCCCGTGCCCGCTTCCGAGGCGGCGCGCGCCCTGTTCGCGCTCTCGCGCGCCCCCGCCGGGCTCGCTCGAACGCTCCTCGACGACGTCGTCTCGTCCGACGCACGCCTCACGTGGGCGGGCGCCGCCCTTGCCCTCGCCCGCGACGGCACCGCGGATCTCCCGCTCGACGCCACGACGTTCGTCGTCGTCGACCTCGAGACGACCGGCCTCTCGGCGCGAACCGCGGAGATCTGCGAGATCGGCGCCGTCCGCGTGCGGGGGCTCGAGATCGCCGGGACGTTCGAGACGCTCGTGCGGCCGCGCGATGCGCTTCCCGCACCGGTCGCCGCGCTGACGGGGCTGCGCGACGCCGAGCTTCGCCGCGCGCCGCCCGCGGCGGTCGCCGTCCAGCGCTTCGTCGCGTTCGCAGGCGCCTCGGTGCTCGCCGCCCACAACGCGCGCTTCGACGTCGCGTTCCTCGACCGTGCGCTCGACCGGCTCAACGGGCAGCGGATCGCAGCGGCGATCGTCGACACAGTGCCGCTTGCGCGCGCGCTCCTCGGTGGGCGCGCACCGCGAACGAGCCTCGCCGCGCTCGCGCACTTCTTCGGGACGGCCGCCCAGCCGTGCCACCGAGCGCTTCCCGACGCGCTCGCGACCGCCGAGATCCTCGTTGCGCTCGTCGGCCTCGCGCAGGAGCGAGGCGCGCGGACGGTCGGCGACCTGTGCCGGATCGCGGCGCCGCGCGCGCGGCGGGCACACGACAAGCGCTCGCTCGCCTTCGGCGCGCCCACCCGTCCCGGCGTCTACGTCTTCCGCGGGCGCGAGGAGCAGCCGCTCTACGTCGGGAAGGCGCGCGACCTTCGCGCACGCCTTCGCTCGTACTTCGGCTCCGACCGGCAGCGGCCCGCCGTGGAGGCGGCGCTCGCGGCCGTCGAGCGGATCGAATGGCACGTCCTCGGCTCCGAGCTGGAAGCGGCGCTCGAGGAGCTCCGCCTCCTCCGCCAGCTGCGCCCGCCCGCGAACGCGCGCTCGACGCGGCCCGACCGCCACGTCTACCTCGAGCTTCGCGGCGATCGCGTCGCGGTGACGTCGACGCCGACGCCGCTCGGCCCGATTCGGAGCCGCCGGCGGGCGGAGCTTGCCGCCCGGGCGCTCGCGGGTGCGTCGCCGGACGCGCTCGCCGGCCTCGTGCGGGGCGCGCCGCTCACGCGCCTCCGTGCTCGTCTGGGCGTCCTCGCGGACGCGCAGCGCTACGAGGACGCTGCGCGTCTGCGCGACCGCATCGACGCGCTGGAGCGGGTCGTCGGGGACCTCCGCGAGCTCGAGCGCCTGCGGCGTGCCGAGCTTTGCATCCTCGCGCCGGCCTCGGAGGAGGCGTTCGTCCGCGCCTTCGTTCTCGCGGGCGGCCGGATCGCCTTCAGCCGCCTTCTTCCACGGGGAGGCGGTGCCGTCCTGGAGGCGGGAGCAGCGGTCGCGGAGGCGCGCAGAACGGCCGGCGACCCGAGCTGCGCGCCGGAGCACGCGGACGAGCTCCTCGTCGTCGGCGCGTTCCTGCGCCGACCGCCGCCCGAGCTCGTCGTCGTCCCACTCGACCCGGGTGCGATCGCGGCGGCGTGCGCAAATAGCGGTCGAGCGCTCGCGGTCGCCTAAGCTCCTTCTATGGCACGGGAGGTCGACGCCGGCGCGCGCGTCGCGACCGCGACGTTCGCGGACCGGGTCGCCGCCGCCGTCGATCGCAAGCGGAGCCAGATCATCCTCGGACTCGACCCGCGCCCTGACCTCCTCCCGCTCGAGCTTCGGGGCGACGCGCACGTGAGCCGCGCCGCCGCGGCCGACGCGTGCACGCGGTTCTGCCGCGGCCTCGTCGACGCCGTCGCCCCGTACGTGGTCGGTGCGAAGCTGCAGCTCGCCTTCTTCGAGGCGCTCGGTGCCGACGGGATCGCTGCGTTCGAGGAGGTCTGCGACTACGCGCGCCGGGCCGGCCTCCTCGTCCTGGCCGACGGCAAGCGGGCGGACATCGGGTCGACGGCACGCGCCTACGCCGACGCGTACCTGGAGCGGCGCGACGGGATCGAGCCACCGGTCGACGCGATCACGGCGAACCCGTATCTCGGCAGCGATTCGGTCGAGCCGCTTCTCGCGGCGTGCCGCCGATCGGGAACCGGGCTCTTCTGCGTCGTCAAGACGTCCAACGGCGGCAGCGCCGACGTCCAGGAGCTCGCCCTCTCGGACGGGCGGCGCGTCTGGCACCAGGTCGCCGAGCTCGTCGCCGTGTGGGGCGAGGACCTCGTCGGGGAGCGGGGGCTCTCGAGCATCGGAGCCGTCGTCGGCGCGACCTACCCGCGTGCGGTCGGCGAGGCGCGACGGCTGATGCCGAAGGCGATGCTGCTGCTCCCGGGGATCGGGGCGCAAGGAGCGACTCCGGCCGACGTCGCGCGCGCGTTCACGAGCGGGCCCGCGAGCGCGCTCGTCCCCGTCTCGAGGAGCGTCATCTACGCGTTCCGCGTCGACGGCGCCGACTGGCGGACCGCCGCTGCGGCGGAGGCCGCGCGGCTCCGTCGCGAGGTATGGGCCGCGTCGGGCTGGTGAACGACGGCGCGCACCACCCGTCGTGGGGTATGCGCGTGCTCGCGCCCGTCGCCTTCTTCGCCGCGGCGACGATCCTCATCCTGCTCGTCCAGGACGCGCTGAACGCGGGGAACGAGACGGCGAGCCCAGCGGTGACGGAGACGCGGGCGACGGCCGGCGGAGGCAGTCCATCCGCCGGCGCCGGAACAGAGACGGGGACGACGGGCCCCCGGGCGCAACGGCGCTTCTACCTCATCCGGTCCGGGGACACGCTCGAGACGATCGCCGCGAGGTTCCAGACGACGGTCGAAGAGCTCGTCACGCTCAACCCGAACATCGACCCGAACGCGCTCCAGCCGGGTCAGCGGATCCGGATCCGGTAGGGCTATTTCCTGTCGCGCTCGCGCGCGATTTTCCGCGCGACGTGGACGCCGGCCAGCGCCATGGTCATGACCGGGTTCCCGAGCGAGCGAACGCGCACCGGCCCGGCGTGGACCTCGCGCTCGCGGCGCGGGACGACGAGGTTCCGCGGCGGCACGCCGAGCGAGACGATCCGCTCCCGGCCGGCGCGGTCGGCACCGCCCCAGAGGAACACGCGCGTCGGCCGCAGCTCCAGGCCGCCGAACGGCCCGAGCTGGATCTCGAGCGAGCGCTCGACACCGCGCTTGCGAACGGGCTTCGCCGTACGGTCGACCTCGCTCACGGGGCCCGATTCTAGTCGGGGTACAGTTGGCGCCCGTGCGCCGTGGGTTCCTGTTCGTCGCCCTCGCCGCCGCCTTCGTCTCGGCAGCCGCGCCGGCCTCGGCGCAGCAGACCGAGCCGGCTCCCCGCGTCGACGCGACCGCGGTCCTCGTCGCGAACGCGGCGACGGGCGAGGTGATCTTCGCGCGAAACGCCGACGCGCGCGCGGCGATCGCGAGCATCACGAAGCTCATGACGGCGCTCGTCGTCCTCGAGCATGCGCATCCGGAAGACGTCGTCACGGTCAGGCGGCTCGCCTCGACGGTGGGCGAGTCGACCGTGCACCTGCGCCCCGGCGAGCGGATCTCCGTCCGCGACCTCCTCGCGGCCGCGCTCATCCAGAGCGCGAACGACGCCGCGTTCGCGCTCGCCGCGCACGTGGGTGACGGAGACGTCCGCCGCTTCGTCCGGCTCATGAACGCCGAGGCGCGCGAGCTCGGCCTCGAGGACACGCACTTCGTCCGCCCGGACGGACTCGACGTCCCGGGGCATTACTCGTCCGCCGAGGACGTGCTCGCGCTCGCACGGGCGGCCATGCGGCGGCCGCTCGTCCGGCGGCTCGTCCGGATGGAGTCGGGCCGAATCGCCGGCGGGCGGACGCTCTTCGCGTGGAACGACCTGCTCGGCGAGTTCCCGGGGCTCCGCGGTGTCAAGACGGGTCACACGGCGGCGGCCGGCTGGTGCCAGGTCGCGTTCGCGCGGCGCGACGGCGTCGGCGTCTATGCCGTCGTGCTGGGGAGCCCGTCGCGCGGCGAGCGAAACCGAGATCTTGCTGCGATCCTCGAGTGGGGCTTCGCGCAGTACGTGAGGCTGAAGGTCGTCGTTCCCGAGCGCACCTACGCGACCGCGGAGGTTCCGTTCTCGGACGAGCGTCTCGCGCTCCTGGCCGCCGGGCCCGCTGCCGCCGTCGTCCACGTGGGGCGGCCGCTCGTGGAGGAGATCGTCGTGCCGGCGACCGTGGAGCTGCCCGTCCGCCGCGGAAAACGTCTCGGCGAGATCCGCGTCCTCGAGGGCGACCGCGTCGTCGCGCGGCGCCCGCTCGTCGCCGCGGAGACGGTCGGAGACGCGGGCCTCGAGGAGAGGGCGGGTTGGTACGCTGACCGCGCGTTCTCCGAAGCGGGAGAGATGCTGAGCGGGGTCTTCGGAGGAGTCCTGTGATCGTCACCGTCACGCTGAACGCGGCCACGGATCGGACGCTGCTGGTGCCGAACTTCCAGCTCGGGCAGCGCCATCGGGCGAGCCTCGCCTTCGCGAGCGCCGGCGGAAAGGGCGTGAACGTCGCCCGCGCGCTTCGCCACCTAGGCGTGCCCGTCGTCTGCACGGGGTTCGTCGGAGGGCGGAACGGCGCGCAGATCGTCGACGACCTGCGGAACGAGGGGATCCTCAACGACTTCGTCCACATCGATAACGAGTCGCGCACCTCCGTCGCCGTGCTCGACCCGATCTCCGAGCAGTACACCGAGATCAACGAGTGGGGGCCCGAAGTGTCCGACGAGGAGCTCGCAGCGCTTCGCGACAAGCTGGCCTACCTGGCGCAGGAAGCCCAGTTCGTCGTCCTCGCCGGGTCACTTCCGCGCGGCATCGACGCCGGCTTCTACGCGGAGGTGATTCGCGAGCTGAACCGGCGACAGGTGCTCGTCGTGCTCGATGCGGAAGGCGAGGCGCTGCGGCTCGGCGTCCAGGCGGAGCCGTACCTCGTCGCGCCGAACGTCCGTGAGGCAGAGTCGCTCGCCGGTCACGAGTTCAACGACGACGACGAGCTCGCCCACGGGCTCGACGAGATCGCCGGCCTCGGCGCTCGCAACGTCCTCATCACGACCGAGACGGGGTGCTACGCCCTCGTGCGGGACGATCGCGAGGAGCACCGGGTTCGGGCGACGACGCCGCGCCTGGAGCCGGTCTCGACGGTCGGCGCGGGCGACACCCTTCTCGCCGGCTTCCTCGCCGCGCGCGCAGCGGCCCGCTCGGTCGAGGAGTCGGTCCGAAACGCGGTTGCGGCAGGCGCCGCCTCGGTGCTCGAGCCGGGCCCCGGCCGCTTCGATCCACGCGAAGCCGGCCGCGTGAGCGGGCTCGTAACGGTGGAGCCGCTCGAGCACGCCGTCCAGGACGC
The DNA here is from genome assembly GCA_036259875.1 of Gaiellaceae bacterium. GTDB lineage: Bacteria > Actinomycetota > Thermoleophilia > Gaiellales > Gaiellaceae > DATAAZ01. The sequence goes on along the minus strand of DATAAZ010000024.1, from coordinate 50,044 downwards.
CTGAGCGCCCGCCGGCTTCGGCTCGGCTCGGTGAGGCGCCCGCTCACGACGCCGTCTCGGGGCGTCGTCGTCCGCCGCTGTTACGATCGCATCGCATGAGAGTGCAGGCGGACGCGTCCGTCCAGATGCCCAGGCAAGCCGGTTCTGCCTGGGCTTCGTGCTTCAAGGGGGATTTGGACGTGCCTCTTTCGGCAAAGCACGCCGGGCCCTGGGCCGCGATCACGCGGGGCCAGGTCTCACCCTCGCCCTCGCAAAGGGGCCCAGCCTTCGCTGCGAACGAGTGCGGACTCTGGCCTGGTAGTCGCGACCCAGACATCCGACAGCATCACCGGCGGGGGCATTAGTGGACGTCGAGATCGGGCTCGGCAAGAAGGCCCGGCAGGCGTACGGCTTCGACGACATCGCAATCGTCCCGAGCCGGCGAACGCGCGACCCCGACGACGTGGACATCGGCTGGAAGCTCGGCGATCACCTGCTCGAGCTCCCGCTCCTCGCCTCGGCGATGGACGGCGTCGTCTCCCCGGAGACGGCGATCGCAGTCGGGAAGCTCGGCGGGCTCGGCGTTCTGAACCTCGAGGGCATCTACACGCGCTACGTCAACCCTGACGAGCAGCTGGAGCGGATCGCGCGCCTTCCGGCCCACGAGGCGACCCGGGGAATGCAGGAGATCTACTCGCGCCCGATCGATCCCGACCTGATCGGGCGCCGCGTGCGCGAGATCAAGGCGGCGGGCGTTCTCGCGGCGGGCGCGCTCACGCCGCAGCGCGTTCGCGAGTACCACGGGATCGGGCTCGACGCCGGCCTCGACGTCCTTGTGATCCAGGGGACGGTTGTGTCGGCCGAACACGTCTCGTCGAACGGCGCTGCGCTCGACCTGAAGGCGTTCGTCGCCGGGCTCGACGTGCCGGTGATCGTCGGTGGCTGCGCGTCCTACCACGGCGCGCTTCATCTCATGCGGACGGGCGCCGCCGGCGTCCTCGTCGGGGTGGGGCCGGGCGCCGCGTGCACGACGCGCGGCGTCCTGGGAGTCGGCGTTCCGCAGGCGACCGCGATCGCCGACGCCGCGGCCGCGCGCGCGCAGCACCTTCTCGACACCGGCCGGTACGTGAACGTGATCGCCGACGGCGGCATGCGAACGGGCGGCGACATCGCGAAGGCGATCGCGTGCGGCGCCGACGCGGTCATGGTCGGCTCCCCGCTCGCCCGTGCGCGTGAGGCGCCGGGCCGCGGCTACCACTGGGGGATGGCGACGTTTCACCCGACGCTGCCGCGGGGCGCGCGCGTCAAGGTCGAGCAGGTCGCCTCGCTGGAGGAGATCCTCGTCGGGCCCGCTCGGGAGAACGACGGGACGCTGAACCTGATGGGCGCGCTTCGCACGGCGATGGCGACCTGCGGCTACGAGAACATCCATGATTTCCAGCGCGCCGAGGTCGCGCTCGCCCCTGCGATCACGAGCGAAGGGAAGACGCTCCAGCAGGCCCAGCGGATCGGAATGGGTTGAGCATGGGGGAAACCGGGTTTCCCCCAGGATTCCGCTCTGCCGCTCGTTTCGCTCGCGGACATAGGGCGTGAGCGAAGCGGAAGCCGTCATTCAGTTTCCGGCCCGGGACGCGAGGCCCGAGGAGCGCCCCGTTCTCGTGGTCGATCTCGGCGGGCAGTACTCGCAGCTGATCGCGCGCCGAATCCGCGAGGCGCGCGTCTATTCGGAGCTCGTCCCGCACACGGTCTCCCCCGCGACCGTGCGCGCCCGCCGTCCCCTCGCCCTCGTCCTCTCGGGTGGGCCGGCGTCCGTCTACGCGGACGGCGCCCCGCGCGTCGACCCAGGTCTCTTCGAGCTCGGCATCCCGGTGCTAGGGATCTGCTACGGGATGCAGCTTCTCGCGCAGGAGCTGGGCGGGCGGGTCGACCGGACCGACCGATCGGAGTTCGGACGGACGGATCTGCGGGCGGAGCGCGAGAGCGCGCTCTTCACCGGGCTGCCGGCGGAGCAGACATGCTGGATGAGCCACCGGGATTCGGTCGTCGCTGCGCCGCCCGGGGCGCGGGTGGTCGGCGCCTCGGAGGCGGCGCCGATCTCCGCGTTCGAGGACGGGCGGCGCGGGGTGTACGCCGTCCAATTTCACCCGGAGGTCGTGCACACGCCGTACGGCCAAGACGTTCTCAAGAACTTCCTCTACCGCGTCGCCGGGGCGCCGCCTGCGTGGACGGCCGCTGCCGTCATCGAGGAGGAGACGTCCCGGATCCGCGCCCAGGTCGGCGGCGAGCGCGTGCTCTGCGCGCTCTCGGGCGGCGTCGATTCCGCCGTCGCCGCCCTCCTCACGTACAAGGCGGTCGGCGAGCAGCTCACGTGCGTCTTCGTGGACCACGGCCTCCTTCGAAGCGGGGAGGCCGAGCAGGTCACGGAGACGTTCGGCCGCCACTTCCGCGTCCCGCTCGTGCACGTCGACGCGCGCGAGCGCTTTCTCACGCGCCTGCGCGGGATCGACGATCCCGAGGAGAAGCGCCGGCGCGTCGGCGAGGAGTTCATCCGCGTCTTCGAGGAGGAGGCGGGCCGGCTCGGCCGCGTCCGCTTCCTCGTCCAGGGAACGCTCTATTCGGACGTCATCGAGTCCGGCGGCCGCGAGACGAGCGAGGGGGTCGCCGCCACGATCAAGTCGCACCACAACGTCGGCGGCCTCCCCGCCGACATGGACCTCGACCTCGTCGAGCCGCTACGGCTTCTCTTCAAGGACGAGGTGCGGCGCGTCGGCGAGGAGCTCGGCCTTCCGGAACAGATGGTCTGGCGCCAGCCGTTTCCAGGCCCCGGGCTCGCGATCCGGATCATCGGCGAGGTGACCGAGGAGCGGCTCGAGATCCTCCGCGAAGCGGACGCGATCGTGCAGGAGGAGATCCGCCGCGCGGGCCTCGACCGCGAGCTCTGGCAGAGCTTCGCCGTCCTCCCCGCGATCCGCTCGGTCGGAGTGCAGGGCGACGAGCGCACGTACGCCTACCCGATCGTGATCCGCGCCGTCACGTCCGAGGACGCGATGACGGCGGACTGGGCCCGCCTGCCCTACGACCTCCTCGAGACGCTGGCGAGCCGCATCGTGAACGAGATCCCGGGTGTCAACCGTGTCGCCCTTGATCTCACGTCGAAGCCCCCGGCGACGATCGAGTGGGAATAGGGCGTGTAAAAGCCGGTCATCGCCGGCCCGCGCGCTAGAGGGCGCGAATCGCGGCGAGGGCGCGCCGCACGTCGGCCGGCGTATTCAGCATTCCCGGGCCGACGCGCGCGTACGACGGGTTGTACGGCGTCTCGGTCGCGACGATCCGGTTCGCGCGAAGGCGCGAGACGACCGCGCGCGGCGGGAGGCCCGCGACCTCGAAGCACACGAGCCCGGCCGCGACCGCGTCCGACCTCGGCGTGACGAGGCGCACTCGCGGGATCGCAGCGAGCCCCTCTTTGAACTGGCGCGCGAGGGAGTGGATCCGCGCTTCCACGCGCGCTTTCCCGACCCGTTCATGGAACCGGAACGCCGAGCCGAGCGCCCAGCGATGCTCGAACGAGTGGAACCCGCCCGGGGTCATGACCGCGCCGAACGTCGAGTCTCCGGAGAACGACGGGATGGTGGGCGAGGCCTGCGACCACGCGGCCGAGCGGGCCCAGACGAGACCCGTCCCGCGCGGCCCGAAGAGCCACTTGTGCGTTCCGGCGATCAGGAAGTCGCACCCGAGTCCGGGCGCCGTTACGTCCTCGACGCCGAGCCCGTGGACCCCGTCGACGCAAAGGAGCGCGCGGTCGGCCGGGTCGCGGGTCGCGTTCGTCGCCGCGAGTGCGTCGCCGATCCTGCGGATCGGGAGCTTGACTCCCGTGCTCGAGTGCACCCATGTGATCGCGACGACGCGCGTGCGGTCGCTGACGCCGGCGAGCAGCCGGTCGACGAGCTGCTGCTCCGTCACCTCGTCGCCGGGCTCGTAGAGGCGGACGCGCCGCACGCTCGCGCCGCTCCGCCGCGCTTTCTCCCTGAGCGAGGCATGCGTGGCGAAGAAGTCGTGCTCGGTCGTCAGGAGCTCCTGCCCCGCGCGCACGGCGAGTCCGGTGTAGAGCGTCCCTAACCCCATCGTCGTCGAGTCGGTCAGCGCGATTTCGGCGGGGCTCGCGCCGAGGTACGAAGCCGCCGCCCGGAGAACCGCCGCCTCGAGCACCGGTCCCTTTCCGTGCAGGTAGTCGACGGTGTTTCGGTCGAGTCCCGCTCGGTGGCGCGCGATCGAGTCGCGGACGGGCTTCGGGTGCGAGGCGAGGAGGAACGTCCCGAGGTGGACGAGGTCGCGGCGCAGCCGGAACTGTGCACGGACCCCGCGCCAGGTGCGCACGTCGGCCGCTGCGTCGGCGCCGGCCTCGTCCGGGAACCAGGCGGGCGTCGAGGCGAGCGCGGCCGCTGCGAACGTGAGCCCCGTCCGCTCGAGGAAGCCGTGCCGATCCACGGGCCGGATCGTAGTCCTACCGGATCGAGAAGCCTCTCAGCCCCTCGGGCTCCTCGTCGACGACCTCGACTCGCTCGACGACCGCGCCGCGCGGCCCCTCGCGGCAGAAGGTAACGAGCCGCTCGACCGCCTCGGGCTCGCCCTCGAACACCGCCTCGACCGTGCCGTCCGGGACGTTCCGCGCCCAACCCACGACGCCGCGCTGGGCCGCGAGCCGGCGCGCGGTGTCGCGGAAGAAGACGCCCTGCACGCGCCCGTGCACGATCACCCGGCGCCTGATCACGACGTCTGCTCCTGAGGAGGGGGTTCGCGGTGGAACCAGGGGTTCACGCGCGTCAGCTCTCGGTACCGCGCGAACCAGGGCACCACGAGCGCGGCGAGCGTGAGCGAGAACACCGCCGCGACGAAGAACGGCGCCCGAGTGTCCACGTGGAAGAGCGGCACGTAGACGAGCGGGCCGACCGCGATGCCCAGGAACTTGAAGGCGCTGTAGGCGGACGTCGCACCTGCGCGGTTCTGCGGGAACGACTCGACGGCGATCGTGTTGAGGCCCGCCCAGACAAACGTCGCCGCGCAGCCGACGGCGAGCCAGACGAGCGCGAGACTCCAGACGCTCGGCGCGAACGCGAGCCCGAGCACGCCCGCGGTGCAGGCGAGCGTACCCGCGAGCGCCGTCGACGGCCGGCCGGCGCGATCGACGATCGATCCCGCGAAGCGCCCGAGCAGGATTCCGCCGAGGCCATAGCCCGCGACGAGCAGGCCGCGCGCGCCGGAGCCGAGCCCGAACTCGTCCGCAGCGACCAGCACGAGCACGAAGCCGATCGCGGTGAAGCCGAGGTAGCCGAGGATCGCCTTTGCGGACAGGAGGGCGATCCACCGGTTGAAGAGCGCGCGCAGGGTCGCCTCGGACGCGCGCGCGCCCTCGAACGTCCCGAGCGTCCGCGACGGAAGCGCGAGGGCGAGCGCCGCGAGCGTGACCATGACGAAGGCGAGCCGCCAGGAGACCTCGCCGAGCGCGCCCCCGAGCGCCGGCGCGAGCATGAAGCCGGCCGTCTGCCACGCGGCGAACGTCCCGACCGTCCGGCCGAGCACCTCGGGCGCGACGACCTCCGAAAGCGCGGCGAGGAGGATGGGCGAAAGGAAGGCGTTCGCGGCTCCCATGACGGCCCGCGCGCCGAGGAAGGTCCAGATCTCCGGCGCGAGCGCGCAGACGAGCGCGGCCGCGCCGTAGACGAGGTAGGCCGTACGGACGACGCGCCGCGCGCCGAGCCGCTCCGCAACGGTGCCCGAAACGAGCTGGAGCGCGGCGAACGGGATCATGTAGGTCGTGATCGCGGCGGCGACGAGCGTGAGCGACGTCCCGAGGCCCGCGGCGACGTTCGGGATGAGCGCGACGAGCATCGCGCCCCCGAACGGGCCGAGGAAGCCGCCGGCATAGAGCGGGAGCGTCAGGCGCACGTCGCACGGCGTTTTACCGAAACGCCCTCGGATCGACCGGTCATTCAAACGGAGCGCGCCCGGCCGGCACGTCCGCGATGTCGGCGCCGCGAGCGGCGCCTAAGCTAAGCGCCGTGTCCGGTGCGGACGCCCACGAGCTCCACGGGCCGGCGCTCGGGCGGGCGGTCCGCCGGAACACCGCGCTCCTCGCGGCCGCGCTCGCGGTCAACTCGGCGACGCTCCAGCTCGCGGCGGCGATCGCCTCGATCACGTTCGTCGAGGTGACCGGGGTCGAAGCGCTCCTCGGCCTCGGCCCCGCGATCTTCCTCACCGCCGGGGCGCTGAGCGCGCTTCCGGCGGGGCGCGCGATGGACCGCTTCGGGCGCGTCCCCGTGCTCGCCTCGGGGTTCGGGCTCGGCGCGCTCGGGGCAGGGGTCACGGCGCTCGGCGTCAATGCGGATTCCGGCCCGCTCACGATCGTCGGCTTCGCGCTGCTCGGGGCGGCGGCCGGGATCGCGCTCCTCTCGCGGGCGGCGGCAGGGGACATGTACCCAGCGGAGCGGCGCGGACGCGGGATCGCGCTCGTTCTCTTCGGCGCCGTGTTCGGCGCGATTCTCGGCCCCGCGGTGTTCGGCCCGCTCTTCGCGGGGGAGGAGCTCGAGACTCGCGTCCTCACGGCGGGATGGCTCGTCGCGGGAGCGTTCATGCTCGTGGGTGCCGCGCTCGTGCTCGCCGTCCGGCCGGACCCGAAGCGGATCGGCGAAGCGCTCTCGCGCGGCCACGGACCGGACGCCTCGGCGCCGCCCCCCGCTCCGCTTGCCGAGATCGTCCGGCGGCCCGGCGTCGTTCCCGCGCTCGTCGCGGCGTTCGCGAGCTTCTCGGTCATGGTCGCGCTCATGAACCTCATCGCGTACGTGGTCGTCCACGAGCACGGCCACCATCAGGCGAACGTCTTCCCGATCATCGGCGCGCACGTCTTCGGCATGTACGCGCTCGTCCTCGTCGTGGGCGAGCTGATCGACCGGATCGGCCGTCGACAAGCGCTCGTCGGCGGGCTCGGCGTAATGGCGGTTGCCTCGGCGGCGCTCGCGCCGACCGAGAGCGTCGCCGGGACGGCCGTCCTCCTCTTCGCACTCGGAATCGGCTGGAGCCTCTCGTTCGTCGCCGCAACCGCGGCGCTGGCCGATCGTGCCGCCGTCGGCGATCGCGGCAAGCTGCTCGGCTTGAACGACGTCGGCTCGAGTCTTCTCGGCGCCGGGCTCGTGCTTCTCGGCGGCTACGTCGTCGATGCGCTCGGGGTGGCCGCGCTCGCGCTCGGCGGCACCGCGCTCGTCGTCCTGCCCGCCCTCTGGATCCTCTCGCCGGCCGCGGCTCCCGTGACGCGGCCCGCGCGGGCCCCGTGAGGCCGATCGAGCTCGTCGAGCAACTCGCCGCGGCGACGATCGGCGCGACGTTCAACTTCTACCGAGACGGCGAGGGCGCCGAGCGGCGGCGGGAACGGCTCGCCGTCTACCTCCGCGAGCGCGCCGATGCTCCCGTCCTCCTCGTCGCGGAGGCGCCCGGGTACCGGGGAACGCGCGTGAGCGGCGTTCCGCTGACCTCGGAGCGGCAGCTCTCGGGCACCGGGCCGGCAGAGGCGACGGCAACCATCGTCCACCGGACGCTAGCCGAGCTCGGTCTCGAGCGAACCGTTCTCCTCTGGAACGTCGTCCCGACGCACCCTCACCTCCGCGAACGACCGGACACGAACCGGAGGCCAACCGGAGCCGAGATCGCGGCGGCGCACCCTTTCCTCACGACGCTGGCCGCGGGCCGCCGCGTCATCGCGGTCGGGCGCCTCGCCGAGTCGGTTCTCGGCGGCCCGGCCGTCCGCCATCCGTCGCACGCCGGCGCGTCGGCGTTCCGCGACGGCCTGCGTAGAATCCTGCGCCATGAATGAGGCCACGGTCCGCGAGGCGGCCGAGACGCACGCGCAGGCGACGGTCGAACGCGACTACGAGACGGCCGGGTCGTACCTGAGCGAAGACATGAAGGCGGCCGCGGGAGAGGTAATGCGGGCGATGCCGCGTCCCCTGACCGGCTCCGAGGTCGTCTCCGTCGAGGAGTCGGGCGGTTCGTACACCGCGCGGATCCGCTACAGCGGCGACGAAGGCGCGATTGCCGTCGACTCCCGCTGGGCGGAAGTCGACGGGCGCCCGACAATCGTCGGCCTCGAGATCGTTCAGACGGCGTAGCGAACGCGCTGGTACCATCGGCAAACGGCGGGCGCCCGAGTCCGCCGTTCTTTCTGCGCATGAAGACCTGGAACGCGAAAGCCGAGGACGTCGAACGCCGCTGGTACGTCGTGGACGCCGAGGGGGAGACCCTCGGGCGGCTCGCGACCCGGATCGCCGACACGCTGCGCGGGAAGCAAAAGCCCGAGTACACGCCGCACGTCGATACCGGCGACTTCGTGGTCGTCGTCAACGCCGAGAAGGTCGCCGTGACGGGGAAGAAGCTGGACGAGAAGCTCTACCACCGGCATTCGGGCTACCCCGGCGGCCTCCGCACGCGGACGCTCCGCGAGGAGCTCGAGCGGCGGCCGACCGAGGTCGTGCGCAAAGCGGTGAGGGGGATGCTGCCGCGGAACCGCCTCGCCCGGCGGCAGATCACCAAGCTCAAGGTGTACGCGGGCCCCGGCCACCCGCACGAGGCGCAGAAGCCGGAGCCGCTCCCGTGAACGAGATCGCCCAGTATCGCGGCACCGGTAAGCGGAAGACCTCCGTCGCGCGCGTGATCCTCCGCCCGGGCGACGGTGCCTGGTGGATCAACGGGCGGACGCTCGAGGAGTATTTCCCGCGCGCGACGCAGCGGACGACCGCGTCGGCGCCGCTTCGCGTCGCGGGCGTCGAGGGCCGCTTCGACGTGCGGGCGCGGATCGACGGCGGCGGGGTGACGGGCCAGGCGGGTGCGCTCCGGCACGGCATCGCGCGGGCGCTCGTCGAAGCGGACCCCGCGCTGCGAACCGTCCTCAAGCGGGAGGGGTTCCTCACCCGCGATGCACGGATCGTCGAGCGCAAGAAGGCGGGCCTCCACAAAGCGCGCAAGGCGCCGCAGTACTCGAAGCGGTAGCGGCCGCCGCGGGCCGGGGATGCCCGGCCCCTACACTCCCGCAACGATGAGGCGCCGATACTTCGGCACAGACGGAGTTCGCGGGATCTTCGGCGAGGACCTGACCGAGGACCTGGTCCGGCGGCTCGGACGTGCCTTCGCAGGCTGGAGCGACGGCTGCCCCGTGCTGGTCGGGCGCGATACGCGGGCGTCGGGTGCTGCGCTCGAGCTCGCGCTCTCGTCGGGGCTCGCAGCGGGGGGATCTCCGGTGCGCTGGGGCGGGATTTTGCCGACGCCGGCCGTCCCACTCCTCGCCGACGGGTGCGGCGCGGTCATTTCCGCCTCCCACAACCCCCCCGAGTACAACGGCGTCAAGTTCTTCGACCGCGAGGGCTTCAAGCTCTCGGACGCCGACGAGGCGGCGATCGAGGAGCTCCTCGACGGGCCGGGCGCGGACGCCTCGGTCGAGGAGCGCTGGCCCGAGCCGGAGGAGCTCGGCGACCGGTACGTCGAGCTCGTGACCGCCCGCTTCGGCGTGCCGCTCGCCGGCCTGCGCGTCGTCTGCGACTGCGCGAACGGCGCGATGAGCGACGTCGCGCCGGCCGCGTTCGCCCGCCTCGGCGCGGACGTGACGGCGATCGGTGACGACCCGGACGGGACGAACATCAACGTCGGCTGCGGGGCGGGCGCCCTCGGGCTCGTCTCGAAGACGACGATTGCGGCCGGCGCCGACTTCGGCGTTGCCTTCGACGGAGACGGCGACCGGATGCTCGCCGTCGACGCGGCCGGCCGCGAGGTGGACGGCGACCAGATCGTCGCGATCCTCGCTCTCCACCTCGGCGTCGACCTCGTTGCGGTGACGACGATGACGAACCTCGGCTTCCACCGGTTGATGGACGAGCGCGGCGTCCGGGTCGTCACGACCGACGTCGGGGATCGTTACGTGCTCGCGGCGCTGCGACGCGAAGGCGGCCGGCTCGGCGGCGAGCAGTCGGGCCACGTCGTCTACCTGGACGGCCACACGACGGGTGACGGCCTAGTCGCGGCGCTCCTCGTCGCGCGGGCGGTCGTCGAATCGGGCCGCGACCTCGGCGATCTCGCAGCGGCGATGCCCCGGCTTCCGCAGGTGAAGGCCAACGTCCCGGTCGCGTCGAACGAGATCCCCCCGGACGTCGCGGCGGAGGTCGGGCGCCTGAACGGCGCGCTCGCCGGCCGGGCGCGCGTCCTCGTTCGCCCGTCGGGAACCGAGCCCGTCCTGCGCGTGCTCGCCGAAGCCCCGACGGGCTCGGAAGCGGAGGAATTGTGTGGTAGGATCTGCCAGCTCGTGGCGACGAAGCTCGGCTGACCGCCGAGCTTCCGTGTCTCTGGAGGCGTTGAATGTGCGGCATCATCGGCTACGTCGGCTCGCGGGACGCACGCCCCCTCCTGATCGGGGGCCTGGAGCGACTCGAGTACCGCGGCTATGACTCGGCCGGCTTCGGGCTGCTCGAGGACGGCGGGCTCGAGGTCGTCCGCGCGGTCGGCAACCTCGACAACCTGAAGGCGGCGGCCGAGTCGAACGGCTCCCGCTCGACGACGGGCGTCGGCCACACGCGCTGGGCGACGCACGGCCGCGTCTCGTACGAGAACGCGCACCCGCTGGGCGGGTGCACGCCGGGCGAGATCGTGATCGTCCTGAACGGCATCGTCGAGAACTTCCGCGAGCTCAGGGCGAGCCTGCTCGCCGAGGGGCACGCGTTCACGTCCGAGACCGACGCGGAGGTCGTCGCGCACCTCCTCGAACGACACTACGGGGGCGACCTCGTCGACGCCGTGCGGGCGGTCTACCGCCAGCTCGAAGGCCATTTCGCGTTCGTCGTCTCGCACCGTGAGCATCCCGGCCTCCTCGTCGGCGCGCGTCTCCAGTGCCCGCTCGTCGTCGGGATCGGAGACGGCGAGACGTTCCTCGCGTCCTCGATCGCGGCGTTCCGGCGCGAGACGAACCGCGTGAAGCTGATCGAGGATGGCGAGGTCGTCGCGGTCACTCCCGAGGGCCCGCGCTTCCTCTCGGTCGAGAACGAGGAGCGGCATCGTGAGGTTCTCGCGATCGACTGGGACGACGAGGCGGCGGAGAAGCTCGGCTTTGAGAGCTTCATGCTGAAGGAGATCTACGAGCAGCCGACGGCGCTCGCGCGAACGATCGAGGAGCACCTGGACGGCGACGAGATCGTGCTTCCGGGCGTCTCCGCCGAAGACCTGGCGAGCCTCTCGCGGATCCTCATCCTCGCATGCGGGACCGCCTACCACGCCGGCGTCGTCGGCCGCTACGCGGTCGAGGAGTGGGCGCGCGTCCCCTGCGAGTTCGATGTCGCGAGCGAGTGGCTGTACCGAAACCCGGTCGTCGCCGACGGCACGATCGCGCTCGGCATCTCGCAGTCGGGCGAGACGCGCGACACCGTGCACGCTGTGCGCCTGGCCGGCGAGCTCGGGGCGCGAACGCTCGCGATCACGAACCTGCCCGGGACGCAGATCACGCGTGAGGTGGACAACGTGCTGTACACGCGGGCGGGGCTCGAGATGGGGGTCGCCGCGACGAAGACGTTCACCGCGCAGGTCGTCCTCCTCTTCCTCCTCGCGCTCCGACTTGCGCAGGTGCGCGGGACGCGCACGGACGCCGAGATCGCCGCCCTCGTCGCCGAACTGCGCGCGCTCCCGGCGAAACTGAGCGCGTTCCTCGACGGGCATCACCCGATCGAGGAGATCGCCCGGCGGCACCACGACGAGGACTTCTTCCTCTACCTGGGCCGGCACATCGGCCTCCCGGTCTGCCTCGAGGGCGCGCTCAAGCTCAAGGAGATTTCGTACATCCCCACCGAGGCGTACTCCGCGGGCGAGATGAAGCACGGTCCCATCGCGCTCCTCACGGACAACACGCCCGTCGTTTGCGTCGCGACGGACTCGCACGTCTACGACAAGGTCGTCTCGAACATCCAGGAGGTTCGTGCGCGCGGCGCCGAGGTGATCGCGATCGCGACCGACGGCAACGAGGACATCCAGCACCACGCCGACGACGTCATCTACGTGCCCCGCACGCACCCGTTCATCCAGGCGCCGCTCGCCGTCGTCCCGCTGCAGCTCCTCGCCTACCGGATCGCACGGCTGCGCGGCCTGAACGTCGACCAGCCTCGGAACCTGGCGAAAACGGTCACCGTCGAGTAGCCGCACGGCATTGCGGCGCCGCTCCTTGGCGGCGCTACCCTCACGGGTGGAGGTGGTGTGACCTCGAACCCGCCGCACGGCCGGGAAAGCGAGGAGTTCTGCGCGAGTTTCTCACCCGCGGCCACCCAAAGAGCATGCGGGCAGGCGCGTCTTCAAGCTCATCCCGCGCGACCCGCGCTGCCGACTGTGCGCGGCGCCGTTCGGCGGCGCTGGCGCACCGCTGATGCGACTGATCGGGAAGCGGCCGTCCGAGAAGAATCCGAACTGGTGCGCGTCCTGCTTCACGTTCATGTCGCGCCACCACGGCGGTCCCGAGATCGAGGTCACGATGCTCTTCGCCGATGTCCGCGGCTCGACGGCGCTTGCGGAGGGAATGCGCCCGGCTGATTTCCGCCGGCTCATGGACGCGTTCTACGACACCGCCGGAGCGACCGTCTTCGAATACGACGGCGTCGTCGATAAGTTCGTCGGCGACGAGCTGGTCGCGATGTTCTTTCCGCTGCTCAGCGGTCGGCGGCACGCTGCTCGCGGGATCGAGGCGGCGCGTGCGCTCCTCAAAGCGACCGGACACCTCGACCCCGATGGCCCCTGGGTCCCGCTCGGCGCTGGTGTGCATACCGGGACGGCCTGGGTGGGGGCGGTCGGCTCGGGGACGCGCACCGAGCTGACCGCGCTCGGAGACGCGGTGAACACGACGGCTCGCCTGGCCTCGGAGGCGAAGACCGGCGAGATCCTCGTCACCAGCGACGCTGCGGCGGCCGCCGGTCTCGATTCAAACGTCCCGCGAAGACGGCTGCAGCTGAGAGGAAAGCGGGAGCCGAGCGAGGTCATGACGCTCACGGTCAGCCCTGCGCTCGACTAACGAGTGCCGCACGGACGCCGCTGCGGAACCTCTTAGCGTCCGGGCGGGCAATCCAGCATCCCGGACGGCGTGCGAACCGGAACGTCACCCTAGTCCGGCTCGGACGGCGGCCGGCGCAGGCGCTTCGCCTCCGCGCGGTGGTGCTTCTCTTCGAGGCGGCGGTCACGGGCCGCGCGCGTCGGCTTCGTCGGGCGGCGCCTCCGCCGAGTCCGGAGCCCGTCGGCGAGCGCCGCGGCGAGGCGCTCGAGCGCGAGCTCGCGGTTTCGCGCCTGACTTCGCTCGTCCTGCGCGACGGCCCGGACGACCGGGCCGATCCGCTCGCGAAGCCGCCGCTTTTGCGCCTCCGTAAGCGTCTTCGACCCCTCGACGTCGAACACGGCCTCGACCCGGGTCTCCGTTTTCTGCGCGTGCTGGCCGCCCGGCCCGCTCGAGCGCGAGGTTCGCAGCTCGACCTCCCAGAGCGGGATCGCGAGCGCCGACGTGACCGGGATAGATTCCTTCGTGATGGCGCCGATTCTGCTCGACATCGACGGCGTCCTCCATGTGTCGGGCGTGCCGATCGACGGCGCGGCGGATGCGGTCCGCGCGCTCCGCGAAGCGGGGCATCGCCTGCGCTTCGTCACGAACAACACGACACGGCCCCGCGGGCGCCTGGCGGCGGAGCTCCGCGGAATGGGGTTCGAGGTGGACGACGACGAGATCGAGACGACGCCGCTCGCGGCCGGCCGCCTGCTCGCCGGTGCCCGCGTTCTCGCGCTCACGATGCCTGCGATCCACGAGGATCTCGCCCGCCACGTCGAGCTGGTCGAAGCCGACGCACAGGCCGTCCTGGTCGGTGGTGCCGACGAGACGGAGGACACGGAGCGCGTGTTCGCGTGGGCGCGCCTGACCGCCGCGTTCGCCGAGCTCCAAGCGGGCGCGCGACTCCTCTGCCTTCACCGCAACCGGTGGTGGCAGACGGCGCGAGGCCCGCTCCTCGACTCGGGCGCGGTCGTCGTGGGGCTCGAGTACGCGGCCCGGATCGAGGCCGAGCTGGTCGGGAAGCCGAGTCGCGCGTACTTCGAATCAGCGCTCGCCGCGCTCAAGGCGGAGGCGGCGGAGGCGACGATGATAGGGGACGACGTCGAGTCGGACGTGGGCGGCGCAAAGCGGCTCGGGATGCGCGGCGTCCTCGTCCGGAGCGGGAAGTTCCGCGAGGAGTCGCTCGCGGCTGCGGAGATCCGTCCGGACGGCGTGATCGACTCGCTCGCCGACCTGCCAGACTTCCTCGCCGAGCGATGAAGATCGGCGTCGACCTGATCGAGATCGGCCGCATCGAGCGCGCCCTTGCCCGCGACGGCTTTCGCGAACGCGTCTTCACGGACGTCGAGCGTGCCTATTGCGACTCGCGCGCGAACCCGGCGCAGCACTACGCCGCGCGGTTCGCCGGCAAGGAGGCGATCGGGAAGGCGCTCGGCTGCGGCGTTCGCTTCACCTGGCGCGAGATCGAGATCGCCGGGCGGCCCAAGCCGGGCGTAAGCCTCGCCGGCTCCACGAAGGCGTGGGCGGAGCGCGTGGGCGCCGGCCGGATCGATCTCTCGATGACGCACTCGCGCGAGCTCGCCGCGGCGATCTGCGTCGTCTCCGACGACGGTTGACGGCGCTCGACCTCGGGCCCGGGGGTCGGGGAGTGGCGTGGTGGGAGCCTCTCTATACGGCCGCCGAGATGCGCGCCGCGGAGGAGGCGTACGAGGGGCCGACGCTCGAGCTCATGGAGCGCGCGGGCGGGGCGACCGCCGCCGCGGTGCTCGCTCGCTACGCGGACGCGCGCCACTTCGCAGTTTGGTGCGGCGCCGGCTCGAACGGCGGCGACGGGCTCGTCGTCGCGCGACGGCTCCACGAGGAGGGGCGCCGCGTCGAGGTCATCCTCACGCGGCCCGAGGAGAAGTTCCACGGTGACGCGGCGGCGAACCTGCGGCGCGCGCGCGAGGCCGGCGTCGCGTTCCCGGAGGTTCCGGGCGGCGCCGACGTCGCGGTCGACGCGCTCTTCGGGACGGGGTTCTCGGGTCGCCCGCGGCGCGGCGCAGCGGCGCAGATCGAGGCGCTGAACGGCCTCGGCGTCCCGATCGTCGCCGTCGACGTCCCGTCCGGGGTCGACGCGTCGACCGGGAAGGTGGCCGGCGCCGCAGTCGAGGCCGACCTCACGGTCACCTTCCACGGGCGGAAGCTGGGGCTCGTCGTCGGCCCGGGCCGCTTCCTCGCCGGCGACGTGGAAGTCGCGGACATCGCCCTCGCGGCCGGCGAGACGCGCCATGGTCGCGTGACGCCGCAGATCCTGCAGCTCGTCCCGCGGCGCGGTCCGCGCGACAACAAGTACAGCGCCGGCTACGTCGTCGTGGTCGGCGGGTCGGCCGGCCTCACGGGCGCCCCCGCGCTCGCCGCCGAGGCGGCGATGCGCGCCGGCGCGGGCTACGCGCGCGCCGTCGTCCCCGAATCGCTCGCGAGCGCGTTCGCGCAGCGCTTCGTCGAGGTGACGACGACGCCCGGCCCGGCCGACGCGAACGGGCGCCTCGTCGCGGCCGCGGCCGACGTCGTCCTCGAGGTCGCCGAGCGGGCGGACGCCGTCGCACTCGGGCCGGGCCTCGGCCGGAGCGACGAGACGCGGGCGCTTGTCCGCGCGCTACTCGAGCGGCTCGAGTTGCCGGTCGTGCTCGACGGGGACGCTCTCTGGGCGCTGGCTGGCTCGCCCGAGTGGGTCTTCTCGCGCGACGCGGCGACGGTTCTCACCCCGCATTCGGGCGAGCTCAGCCGCCTGCTCGGCAAGGAATCTGCGTGGGTCGACGCGAATCGGCTCGACGCCGTCCAGGAGGCGACCGACGACGTCGGAGCGGTCGTCCTCCTCAAGGGCGCCGACACGCTCGTCGCCGCGCCCGGGCGCGGCGTTCTCGTCTGCGACCTCGGCAACCCGGGTCTCGCGAGCGCGGGGACGGGCGACGTCCTCACCGGTATCGTGGCCGCCTTCCTCGCCAAGGGAATGGATCCGCAGCGAGCCGCCGCTGCAGCGGCGGCCGCCGGAGGCGCTGCGGCGGGGGAGGCCGCGAAGCGCCATGGTTGGGCGGGGATGATCGCCCGCGACGTGATCGAGGCGCTCTCGCCGGTGCTCTCGCGCTGAGCGACGCAAGGAACCGGCTGTTACTCGTTCGTCGCGGCCGTCATTGCGCCGTCCAGCCGCCGTCCATCACGAGTGAGGTTCCGTTCAGGAACGACGCTTCCGGGGCGCAGAGGAAAAGCGCCAGCTCGGCGACCTCCTCGGGCTCGATCAGTCGCTTGATCACGGGCTTCACGAGCATGACCTCCTCGATCACCTCGTCCTCGGAGATCCCGTGCGTGCGCGCCTGGTCGGCGACCTGGCTCTCAACGAGCGGCGTTCGCACGAACGCGGGGCAGACGCAGTTCGATGTGACACCGTGCGGGCCGCCCTCGAGCGCCACGACCTTCGAGAGCCCCTCGAGGCCGTGCTTCGCGGCGACATACCCCGCCTTGAAGGGCGACGCGCGGACGCCGTGGACGGAGGAGATGTTGACGACCCGGCCGTAACCCCGCTCGACCATCCCGGGGAGCGTTGCGCGAACGAGGCGAAACGGCGCCTCGAGCATCACGCGAACCATGCGCGCGAACGTCTCCGGGGGGAACTCGTACACGGGCGCGACGTGCTGGAAGCCGGCGTTGTTCACGAGGATGTCGGTGTCGAGGTCGAGCGCGTCGAGGATCGCCGGCTCGGCGAGGTCGGCCTCGAGCGACCGGCCGCCGATCGCCGCGGCGAGCGCGGTGGCTCGCTCGCCGTCGACGTCGAGCACGGTCACCTCGGCGCCTGCGGCGGCGAAGCGGCGCGCGCATGCCTCGCCGATCCCGCTCGCCGCACCCGTCACGAGCGCGCGCCGGCCCGTCAAGTCCACGCCGACGGAGCGGTTCGCCATGATGCCCGGAAATTAGCGCCTTCCCGCCATCGGCTCCCGCGCGCGCTCCCCGCCGCCGATCCGAGGTCACGGTCGACCTCGGCGCGCTGCGGAGAAACGTCGCGCGGCTTCGCGAGGCAGCCGCCCCGGCGGAGGTCTGGGCGGTCGTCAAGGCGGGCGGGTACGGGCACGGCGCGTCCGAGTGCGCGCGCGCCGCGCTCGCCGCCGGCGCCCAGGGACTCTGCGTCGCGACGGTGCGCGAAGGCACGGCTCTCCGCCCCTTGTTCCCCGACGTCCGCATGCTCGTCATGGGGCCGCTCGAGCCGGGAGACGACTCGCGCGCGCGCGACGCCGCCCTGGAGGTAGCCGTCTCGCGCCCCGACGTCCCGGCCCGCACCCGCGTGCACCTGAAGGTCGACACGGGCATGGGGCGCTTCGGGATGACCCCCGACGACGCTCTCGCCGTCCCGCGCGACGCGGTCGTCGGCCTCATGAGCCACCTCGCGACCGCGGACGAGCCCGACGAGTCGTTCGCCCGACGCCAGCTCGAGGCGTTCCGCGCGCTCGCCGAGCGCTTCGAGGGAGTGACGCGCCACGTGGCGAACAGTGCGGCAGCGCTCCGGTTCCCCGAGGCGCGCTTCGACGCCGTGCGGTGCGGGATCGCCGTCTACGGCCTCTCGCCGTTCGGACGCGATCCCGCCTCCGACGGGCTCGAGCCCGTCCTTTCGTGGCGAAGCTACGTCGCGCAGACGAGAACGCTCGCGCCCGGCGAGAGCACGGGCTACGGGCGGCGGTTCGTCGCTGAGCGGAGAACGCGGATCGGCCTCGTTCCCGTCGGCTATGCGGACGGGTTCCGCCGCGGACTCACGGGGACAGAGGTCGTCGTCGACGGGCGGCGGCGGCGCGTCGTCGGGACCGTCTCCATGGACTCGTTCGCCGTCGAGCTGGAGGACGAGCCGGAAGGCGCGCCCGTCACGCTGATCGGCGACGGCGTTCTCGCCGAGGACCACGCGCGCGTGCTCGGGACGATCAACTACGAGGTGACGTGCGGCATCCGCACTGCGCCGGAGCGAGCGGAGAGGCGGGTCGTCGATGGATGAGGCGGAGCTCGCCTCGGTCGCCGGGTCGGACGCGTACGTCGTCGGCGGCGCGGTTCGCGACGAGCTGCTCGGGCGGCCCGTCGTCGACCTTGACGTCGCCTGCCGCGACCCGCGCCGGGCGGCGCGCGCCTACGCCCGACGGTTCGGGGGCGCGGTCTTCGCTCTCTCCGACCGCCACGGGGCGTGGCGTGTCGCGTTCCCCGACGGGCGGACGGTCGACTTCACGCCGCTTTTCGACGGGATCGAGGACGACCTTCGCACGCGCGACTTCACCGTAAACGCAATCGCGCGCCCCGTCGGAAGCCAGACGCACGTCGACCCGCTGGGTGGCCGGCGCGACCTACGGGCCGGCGTGCTGCGCGCCGTCTCGGACACCGTCTTCCGGGACGACCCGCTCCGGCTGCTTCGCGCCGTCCGGCTCGAGGACGAGCTCGGGCTCGCGGTCGACCCCCACACCGAGGGCCTGGTTCGCAGCCACGCCGACGTCGCGACCTGGCCCGCGGGCGAGCGGATCCTCGCGGAGCTCCGTCGCCTCTCACCCGCCGGATGGCGCCGGCTCGACGAGCTGGGTCTGCTCGCGCGGCTCGGCGGCTCGGTCGATCGGCTCGACGCCGTCGAGCCGGCCCCTCACCCCGACTACCTCCTCGTCGTTTGCCTCGGCGAAGCGCTGTTTCGGCTGCCCGTGTCGAACGCGACGCGCCGCTTCGCCGCCAAGCTTCTGGCCGTGCAGCGGCCGGCCGACGACTCGCCGCGCGAGATCCATCGGTTCCGCCGGGCGACGGAGCCGTGGTCGCTCGAGGCGCTCGCGTTCGTGGGGGCAGGTGACCTCGCGCCCGCGGTACGCGCCGCTCGCGCTGAGGACCCTGTCGAGCCGCTCGTGCGCGGCGACGAGCTCGGGCTCCCGCCGGGGCCGGAGATCGGGCGCGTTCTCGACCGGATCGCCGAGGAGCGGGCGGCGGGCACGATCTCGACGCGCGAGCAGGCGCTCGAGCTCGCGCGCCGCGAGCGCAAGGCCCGGGCGGGCGAGCGCCGGATCGATTAGCGCCGAGCTACCGGCGGTACTTGACGGTGCAGCCGATCGGCGGCGTCTCCTGCACGGGCGGTGCCTGGCCCGCGAGGACCGCGTCGAGCGCCTCCCGGAGCCACGGCTCGGCGCGCGCCCCGTCCGTGTGATCGGAGTCGGGCGCGCCGTGGTAGGCGAGACGGTGCTCGGCGTCGAACAGGAAGACCTCGGGCGTCCGCGCGGCGTCGTACGCGCGCGCGGTCTCCTGCGTCTCGTCGTAGACGAACGGGAAGACGAAGCCCTTCTCGGCGGCGCGCCGCTTCATGTCGTCCGGTGAGTCGCCGAGGTAGCCCGCGTTCGAGTTCACCGCGACGAGGCCGGCGCGTCCGTCGTAGGCGCGCGCGATCGCGTTGAGCCGATCCTCCCAGGCGATCACGTACGGGCAGTGGCAGCACGAAAAGACGACGGCGACAGGCCGTCCCGCATACTCGGCGGGGGAGTGGGTTCCCCCGTCGACGCCGGGAAGCTCGAACGGCGGGGCGGGATCACCGAGCGAAAGGCGCGCCATGGCGGCGATGCTACCCGCCGTGCGGTTTCTCTACGACGCGGTGGGGCTCGGAATGTGGGCCTACAGCAATGCGGCGTTCCGCGTGACGACACTCGGCCCCAAGCGGTTCGACCTCGCGCCCGGGACGCTGATCGTCGTGACCCACCGGCGGGAGTCCGACGTGCCGCTCGTGTGCCCTCCGCTCTATCTCCGCGGCGGCATGTGGGGCCGAAACCGCGCCCGGCGAATGCACTTCGCTGCGCGTGAGGACATGTTCCTGCCCGGGTTCTTCGCCGGGTTCCCGCCGGGGCTCTCGCCGCGGCTGCGGCGCGTCCTCTTCCCGCTCGGGGTGGGCCGCTGGCTCCCGGTTGTCCAGGTTCATTCGCTCCGAAGCGCGACGGTCGCCCGGCTCGGAGAGCTGCTGCGGACGCGGCGGGACGCGCCGCTTTCGGCGCTCCTCACGCCCGACGAGCTTGCGGCGCTCGACGCGCGCGCGGCGGCGTGCCGCATCCCGCTCCCGCGATGCGCCGGCGACGTGCTTCGCGGCGAGTTCGCCGATCTCCTCTGGCGCGCGGTGACCCCGGCGCACCCGGCATCGGCAGATGTTCTCGGGTTCTGGGCTCGACGTGCCGCGGCCGCCGCCGCCGACTTTCGCGCCCTCGTCGCGATCGTTCGCCGCGGCGGTGTCCTCGTGGTCTTCCCGGAAGGGCGCCCGTCCCCGGACGGTGAGCTCGGGCCGATTCAGCGGGGGCTCGCAGCGCTCGTCCGGCGGGCGCAACCGTCTGCGTTCCTTCCGGTCGCGCTCGCCTACGACCCGCTCGGCGAGGGACGGACGCGGGTCTCGATCGCGGTGGGCGGCGCCGTCGAGCCGCCCGCCGAGGTCGAGTCGGGAACGCTCGCGCTCCTCCGAAGGACGATGCCGCTTACGTGCGGACAGGTCGTCGCCGCCGGGGTCGCTCCTGGCGACGCGGTTTCAGAGGCCCGGGCCGAGGGCCGGCCGATCGAGCCGGATCTGCTCCACCAGACGGCGCGGGCACGACGGCTCGACGAAGCGGTCGCGCTCGCCCCGTCGCGTCCCGACGACGTCGCCTTCCTCGCGCGCGAGTACCGGAGCGCGCGGGCCCAGCCCTAGCCCGTCTCGCGGGCAGTCTCGCCGCGGAACAGCCGCGGGAGCGCGGGCCGTACGAGCAGCGCTCCGAGAATCGTGACCGGCAGGACGATCAAGGCGTGCATGGTGAGGACGTACGCGGTCGCGTTGTGCGCGTCGACGTCGAGGTCGCGTGCGGCGAGGTACGTGAGGTAGTCGAAGCTGCCGAGCCCCGCTGCTGTCGTCGGGACCGCGAGCGCCAGGTTGCCGATCCCCTCGAGAAGGAAGTACGCGCCGAGCGCGAGGTCGAGGCCGAACGCGCGGCCGACGAGCGCGAACATCGCGACGTCGGCGAGCCACATGAGCGATGACGTCCCGAAGATGAAGACGAGCCGCCGGCGGCGGCCGCGGAACGCGCCGAGCCCCTCGACGAAGTGCGCGGCCGCTCGAGTCACGCGCGTGTGCCAGCGCGGCGGCAGGCGGCGCGAGATCCTCCAAACGACCCGCTCGGCCGCGTCCGGGCGCTTCGCGGCGAGCGCGACGAGGAAGACCCCGAGCACGGCTCCCGACGAGAGCGCGATGCCGGTCAAGAGCGGGATCCCGCCTTCTCCGATGAGGAGGGCGCCGATCAGGATCCAGGCGGAGAGGACGACGCCGTCGAGCAGACGCTCGGCGAAGAGCGTGCCCGCGCTCACGAACGCGGGGACGTGAGCGACCTCCCGCATCGACTCGATCCGAAGGAGGTCGCCCCCGCGGGCGGGCACGACGTTGTTGGCCGCGCGGCCGACGCATACGGTCGGGAAGACAGAGCGGAGCGACACGC
The DNA here is from genome assembly GCA_036259875.1 of Gaiellaceae bacterium. Classification (GTDB taxonomy): domain Bacteria; phylum Actinomycetota; class Thermoleophilia; order Gaiellales; family Gaiellaceae; genus DATAAZ01. The sequence goes on along the minus strand of DATAAZ010000024.1, from coordinate 28,498 downwards.
GGTAGCCGGCTCCCTCGAGCAGGTAGCGCCATCGAACCGCCATGGTGACGACGTTGACAAGCACGAGCCCGAGCGCCCCGAGCATCGTCCAGCCGGGCAGGCTGCGGATCTCGCGCCACGCCTGGCCCAGGTCGACCTCGCGAACGAAGAGGACGAGGAACGCGACGGTCGCCGCCGTCCCGAGCAAGACCCGGAGCGCGTGGCGGCGGAGCCGTCGCATCACGCAAGTATCCATTGCACAGCGAATCGGGGAAACTCGATCGGCATGGGAGAGGGGCGCGAACGGTTCTCGGGGCGGCGCGAGGTCGCGATCGGGCTCGGCGTCTACGCCGTCTACCTGCTCGTCCGCCAGGTGAAGCTGCGACGCGGCGCGCGCGACGAGGCGGCTCGAAATGCTGAGCGGATCGTGGTGCTGGAGCGGCGGCTCGGCATCCACGTCGAGCCGGCGCTCCAGCGCCTCCTCCTTCCGCGCACGCGGCTCGTCGCCGCGCTGAACGTCGCGTACGTGACGCTGAACGTCGGCCTCACGGTCGGCTGGCTGATCCTGCTCCACCGCCGACGTGACCGCGCCTTCCACCGGCTTCGTCGGGCAGCCGTCTTCACGACGCTCGGCGCGCAGCCCGTCTTCCTCCTCTTCCCGGTCGCGCCGCCGCGGACGCTCGAGGGGTTCGTGGACACGATCGAGGAGGTGAGCGGCATCGACCTCGACAAGGGGCTCGTCGCCGAGCTCTACGACCCCATCGCCGCCATGCCGTCGATTCATGTCGCCTACGCGGTCGTGACGTCTATGGGCATCGCGACGGCGGCGCGGAGCCCTGTCGCACGGGTGCTTGCACCAGCCTATCCGCCCGCCGTCGCGCTCGTCGTATTCGCGACGGCGAACCACTACGTGCTCGACGCCGTCGGGGGTGCTGCGCTCGCCGCGGTCGCGTTGCGGCTCGCCCGCCGCCTGTCGTAAGCGGCCACGCCGGGAGTGTGACCCTCCGACTCGGCGGCGATCGACGCGGCCATCGTGCTAAGCGATCGCCGGGCCGGCCGGCCTCCTCCAAAAGACGCGGCTCGCCGGGCCGCGGCCGGGGTCTGACCCCAGACACGGCCCGCCGAGCCGTGGCTCAGGCGACCTGCTCGATCGCCTCGCTCTTCTCGTCCTCGAGGAGATCGAGCACGGCCTCCTCGATCTCGCCCTGGAAGGCGGGCTCTCCGAGCTCGCCGACGTCGCCGAGCGCTACGAGCGCGGGGCGGATCGTGACGGCGGATGCGAAGCGGTCGAAGACGCGCGGGTCGATGTACGAGGCCCGTGCGACGGCCGGCGTGTTGCCGAGGTAGCGCGCGACCTCCTTGACCGCGTTCACCATCGCCCTCTTTCGCCCCGTCTTCGACGGCGCCACCTCGGACGCCGCGGCCAGCGAGATCGCCGCGATCACGGTGCCGCTCCACGTGCGGAAATCCTTCGCGGAGAAGTCGCCGCCCGTCGCCTCCTTGATGTACGCGTTGATGTCGGCGGACTTGACGTCGAACCACGCGCCGTCGGCCTGGTACGCGAGGAGCTCGCGCCCTTCGCGCCGGCGCTTGAGGGCCGCGACGACGTCGTACACGCCAGGGTCGACGACGGACTTGACGTGCTGCTTGCCGCTCTTCGACGGGTAGTCGAAGCGGATCACGTAGCCGTCCTCGAGGGTCACGTGACGCTTCTGCATGGTCGCGAGGCCGTAGCTCTCGTTCTCCTCGGCGTATTCCTCACCTCCGATCCGGAAGAAGCCGCGGTCGAGAAGCCGCACGGCGCAGGCAAGGACTCGCTCGCGCGGAAAGCCGTCGCCTTCGACGTCCCTCGCGGCGGCTCCGCGGAGCCGCGGCAGCGCGCGAGCGAAGTCGACCATCTTGTCGAACTTGATCTGGTCGCGCCGCTCGCGCCAGCGCTGGTGGTAGCGGTACTGCTTCCTACCGGCGGCGTCCAGGCCAATCGCCTGGATATGGCCGTTCGGATACGGGCAGATCCAGACGTCGCGCCAGGCGGGCGGGATCGCGAGCTCGCGGATCCGCTCGAGCGTCTCGATGTCCTCGATTCGCTCGCCGTTCTCGTCCACGTACTCGAAGCCGCGTCCGCGCCGCCGCCGCTGGATCCCGGGGCCGTTCACATCTGCCCGCCTCAGCTTCGCCATGGCGGGGTCCGTTCCCGCGAGTCAGTCCGCGAGAAACACCGCGAGCGTCGCGGTGAATCCGTGCAGGAACGCGCGACTGCCGACAGGGCCGATCTCGCCGCCGCAGAAGAAGCCGGCGAGCGCGTCGGTGCCGAGCACCTCGCTGACGAGGCAAGCGTCGTGATGCGGCTCGGCGAACATGTTCGTGCCTCGCCCGTTGCACGTGAAGAGCAGCGCCCCGGCGACGCGCTCGCCGGCGAGGCCGGTGAGCGCCTCGCGGAGGTCGCGGTCGGCCGACTCCGCATCGCGCACGTGGAAGCGAAGCGTCTGGCCGACGCGGACGGGCTCGCCGATCGCTAGCGCGCCCGATTCCTCATCCGCGCCGAGCAGGCCGCGCATCAGGTAGTCGCCGCGGTCGTACGTCGGTCGGTTCTCGTCGATCACGAGCCCAGCGAGGAGGCCCCGGGCTGCGAGCGCCTGCTGCTGCGGGGGAAGCGCGGCGATGTCGTCCTTGAGCCGCTCGAGCGCGGGCTGTCCGGCGAGCTCGTAGACGACGTTTCCCTCGGCGCTCGTCACGACGGCGTCCCGGCCGATCGGCGCGCAACCTTGCGACACGAGCGGACGCACCCGCACGTCGGCGACGACCGCGCCGACCGCGCCCTCGGCATGCACCTCGCCGTCAAGGAAGAGTGCCTGCGATCCTGGCTCGCCGCCCGCGACTGCGAGCCCGCCCACGACCGGAAGGCCGGGCCGTTCGGCGTTCAGGCGCGCGAGGAGCGGTGCCGCCGGGAAGGTGTACGGATCGACGAGGAGCGCCACGAGCGCCGCGTCCGCAAGGCCGTCGGGAACGCCGTGGATCTCATACGTCTCGTCCGTCTCGAACGCGGTTGCATGAAAGGGCTCGACCCGCGCGCCCGGCAGGGAGGCTGCCCAAACGGCGGCGCCCGGCCCCTGCTCGACCTCGCGTGCGCCGGCGACGACTCCCTGCGCGACACACCCGAGGAGACGGGCGGGCTCAAGCTCGGCAATCGCCGCGGCGACCGCCTCGTCGGCTCGGTCGGCGTGCTCCGCGGAGAGAAAGAGCAAGGTGAGGTCGGGCGTCTCGCCGCCGAGACCCTCGCGCGCCGCGCGCGCGGCCTCGGACGCTGCGTCGGGCGCGCCCGGCGCCGTCGAGAGTGCGGCCGCGACGCGCGTCATCGGCCCCAGCCGCGCCTCGCAGCGACGCGAGTCATTGTGGCGGGGGCGATCCCCTGTGCGGCCGCGGCGAGGCGGAATACGCGCGGCACGAAGATTTCGCGGCGATTGCGCGCGACCGCGTGGAGGATCGCCCTCGCCACGTCGTCGGGACTGACGACGAAGCGCCGTCTCCAGCGGTGGTTGAGGGCGCGCTCCTGCGGGAAGCCGGGTGTCGGCACGGGCCCCGGGTTGATCGCGTGGACCCGGATCCCGCGCGGTGCGAGCTCCGCCGCGATCGCCCGCGAGAACGCGATCTGCGCGTGCTTCGAGGCGGCATACGGGCCCGACGTCTGCCCCACGGCCGTCCCGGCGACGGAGGCGACGTTCACGACATCCGAGGGCACGGCTCGCTCGAGAAGCGGCAGGAACGCGCGCAGGCACCAGACGCCGCCGAGATAGTTCACTCGCGTCACTTCCTCGATCCGTGCGGGCGAGACGTCGAGGTAGCCGCCGCCGGCCGCTACGCCCGCGTTGTTGACGAGCAGGTGCACGGCGGCGTGCCGCTCGCCGACCCGCCGCGCCGTCGCGTCGACCGCGGCGCGATCGGCCACGTCGCAGACCTCGGCTTCGGCGCCCAGCTCGGATGCGACGCGTTCGAGCCGCTCGCGCCCGCGCGCCACGAGGACGCAGCGCCACCCGTCTGCGGCGAGGCGCCTCGCGAGTGCGGCGCCAATCCCGCTCGAGCCTCCGGTTACGACCGCGACGCGAATATCCGGAGCGTAGTCAGGTTGATGTCGACCGTGTCCTCGATCGGGTCGGCATAGCCGCCCGCGAGCGTCACGCAGACGGGGACGCCTGCGCGGGCGAGTGCGTCGCGCACGAGCCGGTCGCGGGCTGCGAGGCCCTCCTTCGTGAGGGCAAGACGCCCGAGCCGGTCACGCTCGTACGGATCGGCGCCGGCGAGGTAGAAGCAGACGTCGGGTCTGGCGCGCGCGAGCGCCTGCGCGAGGAGGCGCCCGAGCGCGTCCAGGTACTGGTCGTCGCCCGTCCGGTCGGGAAGCTCGAGCTCGAGGTCGCCCGGCACGCGGCGAAACGGGTAATTGCGGAAGCCGTTGACCGAGAAGGTGAACGTCTCGGGATCGCCGAGGAAGGCGGCGTGCGTTCCGTCGCCCTGGTGGACGTCGAGGTCGACGACGATCGCGCGGCGGACGCGGAGCGCGGCACGAAGCGCGCGAACGGCGGCGACGACGTCGTTGAAGACGCAGAAGCCGCGACCCCCGTCCGCGAACGCGTGGTGCGTCCCGCCGCCCACGTTGGCCGCGACGCCGTCCGCGAGCGCCACCTCCGCGGCGAGGATCGTCGCCCCGACCGAGCGGCGGGCGCGCTCGACGAGCTCCGGCGACCAGGGAAGCCCGAGCGCAAGCTCCTCGCGCCGGCTCAGGCGGCCCGCCTCGACGCGGTCGAGGTACGCGGCGTCGTGCGCGAGCCGAAGCTCCGCGCGCGTGGCGGCGCGGGCGTCCTGGACGTCGAGCCCGGCCGCTTCCGCGCCCTCGCGGACGCGCCGGTACTTGCCGAGCGGAAACCGGTGCCCAGGCGGGAGTGGATATGTGAAGACGTCGTGCGCGAGGGCCTTCATTCGCTCGCCAGCGCAGCCTCTGCCCGCTCCCGCGCTCGTCGGACGAGCGCGTCGTCCTCGTCGCCCACCCGCCGCAGCCACTCCTCCACCTCGGCGCGAAGCTCGGCGAGGTGCGTGCGGCGCGCCTCCTCGGAGACGGCCTTGTTCCCCTGAAGCTTCATGCCGCCTTCCATCCAGCCCTCGGGGTAGTACCAATCCTTGAACCACGTCGCGCCGGCGTCGAAGAGCGCCTTTCCGAGCGGGGTCGCAACGGGCGGAAAGCGGCGCTTCAGCCCGCGCTCCGTCTCGTCGTCGCCGTAGCCGATCATCAGGTAGCCCCCGGGCGGCAGGAGGTCGGCGAGCGCCCGCACGAGCTCCGCCGCGAGCGCTTCGTCGTCACGGGCGACGGTCGCCTCGATCCACGGCGAAACGCGCGCCGAGCGCCGACCGGAAAAGTGCTTGAGCCGGACGACGGGTTCGCCGTCGAGGGAGACGACCGCGTCTCGCTCCTCGGGAAACCGGCCGCGCCGCACGGCGGCGACGCGGAGGGAGCCGCGTGACGTCTCCTTGCCGTTCAGCTTCTCGACGGACACGCTGCGCACCTTAGACTCCGCCGCCGTGCCGGACTTCGCGGGTAAGCGAGGCCTCGTCCTCGGCGTCGCCAACAGGCGATCGATCGCATGGGCGATCGCGCAGGAGCTCGCGGACGGCGGCGCGACGCTCGCGTTCACCTACCAGGGCGAGCGCATCGAGAAGAACGTACGCGAGCTTGCCTCGACCGTTTCCTCCCCGCTCGTCGCGGAATGCGACGTTCGCTCCGACGAGAACGTCGAGCGCGTCTTCGCCGAGGTCGCCGAGGCGTTCGACGGCCGGCTCGACCTCCTCGTCCACTCCGTCGCGTTCGCGGATGCGCGCGACCTCGAGGGCCGGTTCACGGACACGCCACGCGACCGCTACTGGCTCGCACTCGACGTCTCGGCCTACTCGCTCGTCGCGTGTGCGCGCGCCGCCGAGCCGCTCATGCAGGCTGCCGGCGGTGGCTCGATCCTGACGATGACCTACCTCGGCGGCGAGCGCGCCGTGCCGCATTACAACGTCATGGGCGTCGCGAAGGCGGCGCTCGACGCCTCGCTTCGTTACCTCGCGTGGGACCTGGGCGAGAAGGACATCCGGGTCAACGCCGTCTCGGCGGGCCCGGTCAGGACGCTGGCGGCGCGCTCGATCGCGGGCTTCCCGACGATGGAGTCGATCGTCGAGGAGCGCTCGCCGCTCCGGCGCAACATCGACTCGGAGGACGTCGGCGCGGCGGCCGCGTTCCTGCTCTCGGACGAGGCGCGAAACGTGACCGGCACGATCCTCTACGTCGACTCCGGCTACCACGCGATGGGCATGTAGGCGCCGCTCGGCGAGCCGATTTCCCATCGCGCCGTCGCGGTTATAAGCTCGCCTCGCTGCGCAACCCTTCGAGGAGGATCGATGTTCCGCTCGCTCGTCGCTCTGCTCTCGGCCTTCGCCCTCGCGCTCTCGTTAGCGGCCTGCGGGGGCGACGACAATGGAGGCGGCGGCGGCGGCAACGAGGCCGCCGGGGGCGGCGGCGAGCCGTTCAAGGTCGGGTTCATCTACATCGGCCCGCCGGGTGACGCGGGCTGGACGTACCAGCACGACCAGGCGCGCAAGTACCTCGAGGAGAACGTCGACGGGATCGAGACGACCGCGCTCGACAGCGTCCCGGAGGCGAACTCGGGCCCTGCGATCGACCAGCTGATCGCGCAGGGAAACAAGATGATCTTCGCCACGAGCTTCGGCTACGGCGAGACGGTCATCCAGAAAGCGCAGCAGCATCCCGACGTACTCTTCGAGCACGCGACGGGGCTCCAGCGTGCCGAGAACGTCTCGACGTACTTCGTCCAGCACTGGGAGCCCTCCTACCTCCTCGGCGTGATCGCCGGGCACATGACGAAGACGAAGACGCTCGGGTACGTCGGCTCGTTCCCGATTCCGGAGGTGATTCGCGACGTCAACTCCTTCACGCTCGGTGCCCGGAGCATCGATCCGTCGATCCGCGTCAAGATGCTCTTCATCAACACGTGGTTCGACCCGCCCAAGGAGAAGCAGGCGGCGACCTCGCTCATGGACGCGGGAGCCGACGTCCTCTTCGGGATCGAGGACAGCCCTTCGGTCCTCCAGGCGGCGGCCGCGAACGGGAAGTACGCCGCGACGTGGAACTCCGACATGACGCGCTTCGGCCCCGAGGCGTTCCTCTCGGCCGTCGTCCTGAACTGGGGCGAGCACTACGCGGAGCGCGTCGAGCAAGCGAAGAACGGAACGTGGAAGTCCGAGGACTACTGGGGGACGCTCGCCGACGGCAGCGTCGAGCTCGCGCCCTACGGCGAGTCGGTTCCCGAGGACGTTCGCGCGGAGGTCGACGAAATGCTCGCCGGGTTCAAGGACGGGAGCTTCAATCCGTTCGTCGGACCGATCAGGGACCAGTCCGGGAAGGTTCGCTTCGAGGACGGGCACGAGATCTCGTTCGAGGAGTTCGTGGCCTGGAACTGGTTCGTCGAGGGCGTCGAAGGCAAGCTGCCCGGATAGCCGAGGAGGAGCGGATGACGTACGAGGAGTACCTGCGGCGCGTACCGAAGGTCGAGCTCCACTGCCACTTCGAGGGTACGGTCCGCCCGCAGACGTTTGCGGAGCTCGCGCGAAAGCACGGCGTCGAGCTGCCGACCGACGACGCGGACCGGCTCTACGACTACGACTCGATCTACGAATTCCTGAAGATCTTCGGGATGGTCTCGTCGACGCTGCGCGACCAGGACGACTTCGCGCGCACGGCCTACGAGTCGATCGAGGACGGGGTCAAGCTCGGCAACCTCAAGTACCGGGAGATGTTCTTCAACCCGACCCTTCACACTCGGCGCGGCGTCCCCTACAAGACCGTCGTCGACGGCCTCGTCGACGGGATCCGGGCGGCGGAGACGGACTTCGGCGTTCAATGCCGCCTGATCGCCGACGTGTACCGGCAGGACGCGCCCGAGGTCGCGAACGACATGGTGCGCGACGTCCTCGAGCACCGGCGCGACGAGCTCATCGGCCTCGGGATGGACGGCGCCGAGGCTCCCGACCCCCCCGAGAAGTTCACCGAGGCGTACCGGATGGCGCGCGAGGGCGGGCTTCGGCTCACGGCGCACGCCTGTGAGGACGCGCCGGCGAAGAACGTGACGACCTGCCTCGACGTGCTCGGCGTCGAGCGGATCGACCACGGGTACCACGTTCTCGGCGACGAGAGCGTCGTCCAGCGCTGCCGCGACGAGGGGATCACGTTCACGGTCTGCCCGACTGCCACGGCGGTCTGCTACTTCGACCCGAACGACCTCACGAAGCACCCCATCCGCCAGATGGCCGACGAGGGCCTGAAAATCATGATCAATTCCGACGATCCGCCGATGTTCCACACCGACATCGGCAAGGAGTACGTCGGGATGGTCCAGGCCGCTGGCTGGGGCCCGGAGACGGTGCGCGAGTTCGTCTTGAACGGTGTCGACGGCTCGTGGATGAGCGACGACGAGAAACAGCGCATGCGCCGCGGGTTCGAACGCGAGCTCGACGAGCTCGACGCGCAGCTCGAGCGGAGCTAGCTCTCGCGCAGGTAGGGGACGCCGAGCGCGTCCGGCGCTCCGAGTCGCTTGCGCGCCCCGAGCACCGTGACCGCGATCAGGACGAGGATCGTCGCGACGTACGGAATCATCCCGAGCACCGTCGAGGGGATGTCGACGCCGATGATTTGCGCGCGGAAACCGAGCACGTCGAGCGCTCCGAAGAAGTAGGCTCCAACGAGCGCGCGCAGCGGATCCCACGTCGCGAAGATGACGAGGGCAAGCGCGATCCAGCCGCGCCCGGCGGTCATCCCCTCGCTCCACCCGGGCGCCTCCGCGAGCGAGAGCGACGCACCGGCCAGGCCGGCGAGCGCGCCGCCGAAGAGGACGGCGCCGTAACGGTATGCGGCGACGGAGACGCCCATCGCGTCGGCCGCGGCCGGGTTCTCGCCGACGGCGCGCAGGTGGAGGCCGAGCCGCGTGTGTCGGAGGACGACCCAGACTGCCGGCGCGAGCAGGAAGCCCACGTAGACGAGCGCGTGGTGGCGGAAGAGGATCTCGCCGACGCCGGGGATCGACCCGAGCAGCGGGAGCGAGACGTCCCCGAAGCTGTCCCGCGCCGGGACGCCGACGACCGAGCCGCCCAAGATCGCGGCGAGGCCGGTCCCTGCGATCGTGAGGCCGAGCCCCGAGATGATCTGGTTCGCCTTCAGCGTGACGGAGAAGAAGGCATGGACGGTGGCCGCGGCTGCGCCCGCGGCGAGCGCGGCGAGGACGCCCGTCACCGCCGAGCCGGTCTCGTTCATCGCGAGGAAGCCGAGGACGGCGCCGACGAGCATCATCCCCTCCAGGCCGAGATTGATGACGCCCGCGCGCTCGGCGACCACCTCCCCGACCGCGGCGAAGAGGAGGGGTGTGCCGGCCGCGACGGCGGCGGTCAGAAGGGTGGTCAGGGTATCGACGGCTCCTCCTTCTGGAGCGCCGCCTCGCCGGCCTCACCGCGCCGCAGCCGAAGCGGCAGCCACGGCGTCAGTCGCGAGCCGGCCAGGCGTGCCCCGGCGAGCGCGCAGAAGAGGATGATCCCCTGAAGCATGAGGACGAACGCCTGCGGAACGCCGAGCGTCTGGAGCGCGAAGCCGCCGACGACGAAGCCGCCGAAGAGGATCGCGGCGGCGAGCGTCCCGAGCACGTTCCCACCCGCGAGCGCGGCGATCACGATCGCCATGTAGCCGTAGCCGGGGCTGATTCCCTGCTGGAGCCGCCCGAAGGTCATCGAGACCTCGACCATCCCCGCAACGCCGGCGAGGGCACCTGCGACGAGCATGACGACGACGACGTTCTTGCGGGTCGACATCCCGGCAGCACGGGCGGCGCCCGGGCTCGCGCCGATCATCCGCACCTCGAAACCCCAAGGCGAGCGGTGCAACAGGAAGACGAGGATCGCGGCCGCGATCAGGGGGAAGAAGACGCCGAGGTGCAGTTGGCTGGATCCGAGGCGCGGCAGCGCCGCCGCGGGCGAGAAGAGGTCGCTGACCGGGAAGTTGAAGCTCTCGGCGCCGCGCCACGGGCCGATGACGAGGTAGGCGACCGCGAGGATCGCGACGTAGTTGAGGAGGAGCGTCGTGATGATTTCGTTCACGCCCCAGAGCGCGCGCGGGACGGCGGCCGCAAGCGCCAGAAGGGCGCCGGCGGCCATCCCGGCGCCGATCATGGCCGGAAGGAGCGCCGCCGCGGGCCACTCCGGCGCTGACAGCGCCGCGAACGTCGCCCCGATCGCGCCGGCGTGGAACTGACCCTCGGCACCGATGTTCCAGAGGCGCATGAGGAGCGGGACGGCGACCGCGAGGCCGCAGAGGGCAAGCGGGATCGCTTTCAGCACGGTCTGCGTAAGCGCGAAGTCCGTCCCGAAGGCGCCGCGGAGTAGCGCCTCGAGCGCGTCGGTGGGTGACGTCCCGACGAGCGCGAGGAGGGTGACGGACACGACGACGCCGACCGCGACGGCGACGAGCTGGACGATGAACGAGCGCGCCGCGAGGGCGAATGCCGTCACGCCGCGCGCCCCGCCATCAGGAGGCCGATGCGCTCCTCGTTCGCCTCACGTGCGCGGAAGACGCCGTTGATCGCGCCCTCGTAGATGACCGCGATCCGGTCGGCGATCTCGAGCAGCTCGTCGAGATCCTCGCCGATCACGAGCACGGCGCGACCGCGCGCCCGCTGCTCGAGGAGCAACCGGCGGATGAACTCGGCGGCGCCGACGTCGAGCCCGCGCGTCGGCTGGGCGGCGATGAGCAGCGCCGGATCGGCGCTCAACTCGCGCGCCAAGACGAGCTTCTGCACGTTCCCGCCCGACAGCGTCGCCGCGGGCGCGTCGAGGTCGGCGCCGCGAATGTCGAAGCGGCGCGCGAGCTCGGCCGCCACGCGGCGCGCCTGGCGGCGGCGGAGGAGAAAGCGATGTCCCACGGGCGCGCTTCGGTAGCGCTTACTGATCAGGTTGTCGGTCACCGAGAGCGAGGGCGCCACGCCCTGCCGGAGCCGATCCTCGGGGCAATAGCCGATCCCTGCGGCGATCCTGCGAGCAACCGAGGCGTTCGTGACGTCGCGATTCCGGAAGACGATCCTCCCGGCGCGCGCCGGGCGAAGGCCGACGAGGACCTCGGTGAGCTCGCGCTGCCCGTTCCCGGCGACGCCGGCGATTGCCACGATCTCTCCTGCCCTAACCTCGAGCTCGATTCCGCTCAGCGCCCGGAGACCCCGGTCATCGTCTGCCTCGAGTCCCGAGACGGCGAGGACGACCTCCCCCGGCTCGGCCGCGCTCTCGGCTCGCCGCTCGGGCAGCTCGTGCCCGATCATCATCCGCGCAAGCTCCGGCTCGCTCGTGTCTGCCCTCGCGACGGTCGCAACGTTGCGGCCGCGCCGGAGGACGGTTACGCGGTCCGCGACGGCCGTCACCTCCTCCAGTTTGTGCGTGATGAAGACCACGCCGCGTCCGGCCGCCGCCATCTCGCGCAGGCTCTCGAAGAGGCCGGACGCCTCCTGGGGCGTGAGCACGGCGGTCGGCTCGTCGAGGATGAGGATGTCCGCGCCGCGGTAGAGGTTCTTCAGGATCTCGATCCGCTGCTGCTCGCCGACGGAGAGCTGCCACACGGGTCGGGCCGAGTCGACGCGCAGCCGGTAGCGTTCCGAGAGGCGCTGGATCTCCTCCTCGAGCGGGCGCCGGCGGATGACCGTTCGCGGCGAGTGCCAGCCGAGCGTCACGTTCTCCGCAGCGGTGAAGCGGTCGACGAGGCGGAAGTGCTGGTGCACCATCCCGACCCCACGCGTTATCGCGTGCCGCGGGGACCGGAGCTCGACGGGCTCGCCGCGGATCCGGATCTCGCCCTCGTCCGCGCGGTAGAGCCCGGTGAGGATGTTCATGAGCGTCGTCTTTCCGGCGCCGTTCTCGCCCAGGAGCGCATGGATCTCACCCGCGCGAAGGTCGAAGTCGACGCGATCGTTCGCGCGCACGCGCGGGAACTGCTTGACGATCCCGCGGAGCGCGACGAGGTGCTCCCTGTCGTTCACTGGGCGAGCGGGGGAACGAGCTCGAACTTGAGCCCGTCGACGAAGCCGCGGTTCGTGAGGCGGAGCGCCGGGATGACGCCGAGCGAGAGCAGCGAGACGAACATGAACGGGTACTCAAGCGCGCAGCCGAGCTCTTTGTACGCTCGGTCGAGCGCGCGCACCTGCTCAGCGACCTCGGCGACGTGACGATCGGACATGAGTCCCGCGATCGGAAGCTCGACCTGGGCGAGCACGTCGTCGTCGGCCACGGCGACCATGCCTCCGCCCGATCTGCGGAGCCGCTCGACGGCGAAGAGCATCTCCGCGTCGCTCATCCCGATGACGAGCAGGTTGTGGTTGTCGTGCGCGACCGTCGTCGCGACGGCGCCGCGCGCCAACCCGAGCCCCTGGACGAACCCGAGGCCGATCGTCCCGGGCCCGCCGTGGCGCTCGATGCTTGCCGCTTTCGCGAGGTCGAGCTCCGGGACGGCCCGCACCTCGGAGTCCAAAACCGGGGCCTCCACGATGCGATGCTCGGTCGCGAGCACGCCCGGCACCATTCCGATCGCGCGCACGCGCGCCGTCTCGCCGCTCGCCTCGACGCGAAGGTCGCTTGGCGCGAGCGCCGGCGGTAGCCGAACCGATTCGCGCGCGGCCGGCGGGTATTCGTAGCGGGGTAGCTCGCCGACCGGAGCGCCGTCGGCGAGGACGAGGTGCGGCCGCATCGCCCGGAGGTCCTCCACGAACAGGATGTCCGCGACGCGCCCGGGCGCGATGGAACCGACGTCGTGGCGCATCCCCATGTACTCGGCCGGATTCACCGTCGCAAGCTGGATCGCGATCAGTGGGTCGATGCCCGCGTCGATCGCGGTTCGGACGACGTGATTCATGTGGCCGACGGAGGCGAGGGTCTCCGGGTGGACATCGTCGGTGACGAGCAGGCAGTGGCGAGGGTCGACCCCGTCCTCGTTGATCAGGGGCGCGAGCGTAGCGACGTCGTGCCAGGCGGACCCCTCGCGGAGCTGAAGCCACATGCCGGCCCGAAGCTTCGCGAGGCCGTCCTCCTTCTCGACGGTCTCGTGGTCGGAGTCGATCCCGGCGGACGCGTACGCGTGGAGGCGGTGGTCGCGCCACCCGGCCAGGCTCCAGTGACCGGTTGCCGGGTAGCCGGCGTCGAGCGCCGCAGCGACCTCCTCGTGCACCGCCGGGTCGGAGTTGATCACACCCGGCATGTTCATCATCTCGCCGAGCGCGCCGACACCCGGCCACGCGAGCGCGGTCCGGATCTCTTCGGGGCCGATGACGGCGCCCGCGTCCTCGAAGCCCGGGAGCGCGGGAACGCACGAGGGGACGGCGAGGAAGACCTTCAGCGGGAGGCGCGATCCCTCCTCGAGCATCCAGCGGATCCCCTCGAGCCCGAACACGTTCGCGATCTCGTGGTTGTCGATGAGGACGCTCGTCGTCCCGTGCGGGAGAACGGCCTCGGCGAACCGTGTCACCGTCACCATCGCCGACTCGACGTGCAGGTGCGTGTCGATGAGGCCGGGGACGAGGTATGCCCCGTCGGCGTCGATCGTCTCCGTATCCGGGCCGCGCGTGTGCGAGGCGTCGCCGAACATCGCGACGCGTCCGTGCTTCAGCGCGACCTCGACGCCGTCCTGCACTTCGCGCGTGTGGACGTTGACGAGTCGGCCGCGCGTGATCACGACGTCGGCCGGCTCGCGCCCCATGCACACGTCGCTCAGCGAGCGCGTGATCTCCGAAAGCCGCGTTCGGAGCACGAGCCGTCTATACCACTGGCGCGGGTGGCGGCGACGCGGCTGCGTCGTCGACGAGGCCGAGGATGGGGCTCACGACGTCGAGCGTGACGCAGTCGACGAGGCCGAGGTCCGTGATCGCGTAGTCGGGGATCGCGGTGATGGCGAGGAACATGAGGTACATGAACGGGGAGGGAAGGCGGCAGCCAAGCGAGCGCGCGGCATCGTCGAGGCGCGTCTCCTCCGCCGCCATGCGAGCCGGGTCGAGGTCGGCGACGATGCCGCCGACCGGCAGGGCGAGGAACGCGACGACCTCTCCGTCGCAGACGACGATCTGGCCGCCGCCGGCGCGCACGATCTCGTTGACGGCGAGCGCCATGTCGTCGGGGTTCACGCCGACGCAGACGACGTTGTTGTCGTCGGGCGCGGCCGAGGACGCCATCGCGCCCGCTCGCAGGCCGAAGCCGGAGACGAACGCGACCGGGCGGTGGCCCGTCTTCCCGTAGCGTTCCACGACGGTGACGTAGAGCGCGTCCTGCTCCCGGTCGGGCGGAACGACGCCGCCCCGCGCAGCGAGCACGACGTCCCGCCGCTTGCGGACGAACGGAACCTCCTCATCCATGCGCATCGCGAGGACGCGGACGGCGCGGGCAGCCGGGTCGACGCGCACGGCGAGGTCGGAGGGCACGACCTCGTCCAGGCGGAACGTCCGCAGGAGCGAGGGGCCGCGTGAGGGCGGCTCGAAGGAAGCGGTCATCCGTTCCCCGCGCGCGACCGGGCGTCCGTTCGCGATCACGGCGTCGACACGAAAGTGCTCCAGATCGTCGACGAGGAGGATGTCCGCGAAGCGGCCGGGCGCGATGGCGCCTACGCGGTCGTCGACGCGGTAAATCTCGGCGCAGTTGAGCGTGGCCATCTGGATCGCGTCCATCGGCTTGACGCCCGCCTCGATCGCCATCCGGATGAGGCGGTCGAGGTGACCGTCGCGTAGGACGTCCGACGCCGTGACGTCGTCGGTGCAAAAGGCGATCCGGCGCGCGCTCGCGCCGCTCTCGGTGACGACGCGGACGTTCTCGGCAAGGAAGTGCGCGACCGACGACTCACGGATCATCACGTGCATGCCGTTTCGAAGCTTTTCGAGCGTCTCCTCGGCCGAGTACGACTCGTGGTCGGCACGGACGCCGGCCGCCGCGAGCGCCACGATCCGCTCCCCGCGCGCCATGGGAGCGCACCCGAGCACGGGGAGACGATTCTCGGTCGCCAGCGCGAGCGCGGCGAGGACATCCGGGTCCTGCGCGAGCACGAACTCCTGCACCGTCTCCCAGACACCTACGCACTCAGGCCAACGCTGTGCCGCCTCGTGCTCTCGGGGGCCGAACGTGTGCCCGACCGTCGATTCGGGGAGCGTGTACGGCGTCTTGAACGGCGCGCCCCAGAAGACCTTGAGCGGCCCCGCCTTCGCCTCCTCGAGAAACTCGCGCAGGCCCTCCAGGCCGGCGACCACGAGGATCTGGTCGAGGCCCGACACCGCGCTCGTCGTCCCAAAGGGGACGACCGCCCTCGCGAACATCGTCACCGAGAGTTTGCTGCACTCGATGTGGATGTGGCCGTCCACGAGGCCCGGCACAAGGTAGGCGCCGGCCGCATCGACCATCTCCGTCTCCGGACCGCGGTAGCGCTCGACGTCGCCGACGGCGAGTACCTTCGACCCCGCGACGGCGACGTCGGCCGGGTAGATCTCCTCCGTCAGGACGTTCACGAGCCGTCCGTTCGCGACGACGAGATCGGCCGTGTTCTCGCCGAGGCCGGCGGTCAGAAGCTCGACGTCGAGCATCTCCGGAAGCGAGGTTCCATTGGGGGGCGGCCGAGTATATGGTCGCGCGTCGTCGCGATCGAGTCGGGGGAAGGAGAAGTGATGGACAGTCGTGACAGGGACGCGGCCGAGCTTCGCCGCGCGGTGCGCGAGGGGGCGGTCAGCCGCCAGGAGCTTCTGAGGCGGGGAGCGGCGCTTGGGCTGTCGCTGCCAACGCTCGGCGCGCTCCTCGCAGCGTGCGGCGGCGACGAGGAAGAGGCCGGCGAAACGGATCGCGAGGACGCAGGCGCCGAGAGGCGGATGAAGGTCGGCTTCGTCTACCTCGGCCCGCCCGGCGATGCCGGCTGGACGTTCCAGCACGACGAAGGGCGCAAGTACCTCGAGGAGAAGCTTCCGAACATCGAGACGACCGCGATCGAGAACGTCCCCGAGGCGAACGCGGGGCCCGCGCTCGACCAGTTGATCGCGCAGGGGAACGAGGTCATCTTCGCAACGAGCTTCGGCTATGGCGACGCCGTCCTCCAGCGTGCAACGCAGCACCCGGACGTGATCTTCGAGCACTGCTCGGGCTACAAGCGCGCCGAAAATGTCGCCACGTACTACGGCGTCCACTGGGGCGCCATGTACCTGATCGGTCTCGTCGCGGGGCGGATGACCCGCAGCAACCGCCTCGGCTTCGTCGGCTCGTTCCCGATTCCCGACGTGGTCGTCGACGCGAACGCGTTCACGCTCGGGGCACGCAGTGTCAACCCGAACGCAACCACGAGAGCCGTACTGATCAACACGTGGTACGACCCGCCGAAGGAGACGCAGGCGGCGCGCTCGCTGATCGACGCCGGCGCCGACGTGCTCTCCGGGGTCGAGGACAGCCCCGCCATCCTCGAGGAAGCGGCCAAGCACGAGAACGTGTACTCCGCCACATGGAACTCGGACATGAGCCGCTTCGGGCCGGACGCCTTCCTGACCGCGGTCGTCTGGAACTGGGGGCCGTACTACGTCGAGCAGGTGACGAAGGCGATGGAGGGCACCTGGAAGACGCACGACTTCTGGGGAACGCCGGAGGACGGCACCGTCGAGCTCGCGCCGCTCGGGAGCTCCGTCCCGGACGACGTTAGGGCCGAGTTCGACGAGAAGTACGCCGCCCTCAAGGAGGGCTCGTTCAACCCGTTCGTCGGGCCGATCAAGGACTCGAAGGGCAAGGTGCGCGTCCCGGAGGGCGAGGAAATGCCGTTCGACGCGATCCTGCGCTGGGACTGGTACGTCGAGGGGGTCGCAGGAAGCCTGCCCGCGTAGCGGCCCGCGACGCCGGCGAGTAGAGCGCGTGGGCTCCGCGAGTCAGATCTCGAGCCGCACGTCCTCGAGGTCGAGGTCGCGCTCGATGCGGTGCATGACCTCGTCGTCGATGCGGCCCGTGCGTCGAAGCTCGACGACGGCGCGCCGTTCCGCCTCGAGCAGCTCCCGACGCAGACGCTGGTAGGCGGCCGAGCGCTCGTCGAGCGTTCGGTCGTCGCTTCCGTCGAGCCGTGCCTGGAAGCGCGAGCGCCGGAACGCGTAGAGGCCGCGCAGCCGCTCGGCGGTGTCCTCGTTGACCCAGTCCTCGTCGACGAGCTTCTCGAGCCGCGCGATCGCCGCGTGCGCCGCGTACTTCCGCGCCTTCGCCTCTTCCTTGGCCGTCTGCTCGTCCTCCTCGAGCCCGAGCGCGCGGATCACGAGCGGGAGGCTGAGGCCCTGGAGCACGAGCGTCACGAGGATGACCGAAAACGTCAGGAAGACGATCAGGTTGCGCCCCTCAAACGGGGCGCCGGCGTCGGTGAGCCGAGGCAGCGCGAGGGCGGCAGCGAGCGAGACCGCGCCCCGCATCCCCATCCACGAGACGGCCGCCGGGTACTGCCACGGCGGCGACGGGTCGCGCTCACGCACTCGCCGGAAGAGCCAGCGCGGCACGTACGTCGCCGGAAAGACCCAGAGGAACCGGATCGCGATCACCGCCGCGCTCACCGCGGCCGCGTAGGCGATCAGCGTCGAGGTCGGTGTCGCCTCGAGGCCGTCGAGGACGAGCGGAAGCTGCAGGCCGATCAGCATGAAGAGGAGCGCGTTCAGCACGAAGACCACGATCTCCCACACGGCGTATCCCTGGAGCCGCTGCTGCGGCGAGCTGAGCTCGGGCGCGTACCACCCGACGTAAATGCCGACCGTCACCGCGGCGAGAACGCCCGAAACCCCGGCGGCCTCGGCAGGGACGTACGCGAAGTACCCGGTCGCGAGCGAGATCGTGATCTCGACGGGCGGATTGTCAAGGCGCCGCCGCGCCTGACGCACGAGGTACCCGACGGCCAGGCCGATCGCGATCCCGCCGGCGACGTTCACCGCAAAGCGCAGGCCGGCCTCCCAGAGCGTGAAACTGCCGGTCACGACGGCGGCGACCGCGAACCGGTAGGCGACAAGCGCCGTCCCGTCGTTGATCAGGCTCTCGCCTTCGACGATCGAGACGATCCGGCGCGGGATGCCGAGCCGCCGGGCGATCGAGGTGGCGGCGATCGGGTCGGTCGGCGAGACGATCGCCCCGAGCACGAACGCGGCCGGCCACGAGAGGCCGACGAGCGCGTGCGCGACCACCGCGACGCCCACCGTCGTCGCGAGGACGAGGCCGATGGCGAGCAACGAGATCGGTCGGACGTTCGCGCGAAGCTCGCGAAGCGACGTGAAAAACGCCGCCGAATAGAGGAGCGGCGGGAGGAAGGCGACGAGGACCAGGTCGGGTGCAAGCTCGAGATCCGGAACTCCCGGGACGAACCCGATCGCGAGCCCGCCGATGACGAGGAGGATCGGATACGGAACGCGAAGCGCCGGCGCGGCGGCGAGCATCGCGACGGCCGCGGCGAGCACGGCCACCAGGAGGAGCGAATCGTGGTGAGAAACCTCCACCGATCCCGGGTCGATTCAAGCACGGCGCGCCGGGGCCGGCCCGACCCGAGGCGGCCTACTCCGGAACCAGCCGCCGCGCCGCCGCTACGAGCTCATCCAAGTCGGGCACCTCGTCGGTGTCGTAGCGCCTCGTCCAGCGGACGACGCGGTCGCGGTCGAGGAGAAACGCCGAGCGCTCGGCGACCTCGGCGAGTCCTCGGTACTCGTGGGCGACCCCGAAGCTGCGCACCGCTTCTGCGTTCCAGTCCGAGAGGAGCGGCACGTCGAGATCGAGCGCCTCGCGCCACGCGACGTGCGAGTAGGGGCTGTCGCGTGAGACTCCGAAGGCGCTGACCCCGAGTGACTCGAGCTCCTCTCTCCTGTCACGCAGGAGAAGCATCTCGTCCGTTCAGGTGCTCGACCAGTCGAAGAGATAGAAGAGGACGACGATCGCCTCGCCGGCGGGCGCGAGCTCGTGCAGGCGGACGGGCCGACGGGGAGCAAGCCAGACCCGGGGGTTCGGCGCCCGCTCGCCGACGCCGATCACGCGGCGACGGGCGGCGCCTCGACGCGCTCGGTCAGGTCGGCGATCTCGCGCACGACCTCGACGACGTCCCGGTTCGCGTTGAAGACGCGACGCTGGCGGTCGGCGCCGCTCCCGTGCGCGAGGATCTCGCGAATCCCCTCGAGCTCGCGCTCGGAACCGAGCTCGCGCGCGTGCGGCTCGACGTCGCGAAGCGTCCGGCGGATGAGCTGCGAGACCGGGACGCGGTTACGCCGGCCGGTCATGAGGTCCATGACGGGCGCCGCGAGCCCGTAGCGCCCCGCGAGCCACTTGTTCTCCGTGACGAGCATGCGGTGGAACGACGGCAGCTCGTGGCCCGCCTCGTATCGCTCCGAGTAGTGCTTTACGAGCGACTGGATGTAGGCCGCAATCGCGACCGCGTCCTCCACTCGGGTGACGGCGTCCATGACGCGAACCTCGATCGTGCCCCACTTCGGGTGCGGCCGGACGTCCCACCAGATGTGCGTGTAGTCCGCGATGCAGCCCGTCTTTTCGAGCTGGCCGACGACGGCCGCGTAGTCGCTGTAGTCGCGAAACCGAGGCGGGACGCCCGAGCGCGGGAAGGCCGCGAAAACCATCTGGCGGGTGGACGCGAGCCCCGTCAGCTCGCCGCGCCAGAAGGGCGAGTTCGCGGTCAGCGCGAGCAGGTCGCCGAGGTGGACGAGGAGCGCGTTCAGGATCTTGATCGCCTTCTCGGGGTCGTCGACGGCGACGTGGACGTGCATCCCGAAGATGAGCTCGCGCCGCGCGACGTACTGCAGCTGGTCGACGAGCGCTCGGTACCGGTCGCGCGCCGTGATCCGCTGCCGCTCGAAAAGGCTGAACGGGTGCGTCCCGGCCGACCCGACGCGGCAGTTCTCCCTCCGGCCGAGGTCGGTGACGTATGCACGCAGCTTGCGAAGCTCCTTGTCCACGTCGCCCGCGTTGTGACAGACGGGAGTCGAGATCTCGAGCACGGACTGCATCAGCTCCGGCGCGATCCGGGCCACGAACTCCTCGTCATGGACCTGCGACAGGACCGTGTCGATGTGCTGTACGAGGTCAAACGTCTCTGGATCGAGGAGCATGTACTCCTCCTCGACGCCGAGCGTGTACGCGTCGCTCTCGCCGTAGCGATGCTCGAGGACGCTCCCGCCCGCGGCGAAGTCGACCCCGGTGATCGACGGGGGATACAGCTGCTCCATCGTCGGCTCGAATCTACCCCTGGCGGCCCGGTTCAGTCGATTGCAAGGCGGCTGAAGATGAGGACCTTCCGGTCGATGTCGAACGACGCGCTGTCGCTTCGGCGCAGCAGCTGGAGGAGGACGTCGGCGTCCTCCGCCGTCGGGCGGAGCACGTACTCGTCGACCCCCTCGTCGAGAATGAGCTGGAACGTGAAGGCGCCGGCCGCGCCGCGCTCCTGCTCCGTCCACGACGCCTGGACGTGCGTGACCTGCCGAACCTGGATCCGGTCCTCGGTGCGCTGCTCGTTCATGCTGAGCCTCCTTGGTCGATCACGACGGCCTCCGCCTCGATCTCGACGAGCCAGCGCGGGTCGACGAGCTCTCTGACGGTGAGCGTCGTGTTGGCGGGCCGGATCTCGGAGAACGCCTCCCCGTGCGCGCGGCCGACGTCCTCGAAATCCGAGGTGCGGACGAGGTAGACGCGCGTCCGGACAACGTCCGCAAGCGACGCGCCGGCCTCTCGGAGCGCGGCCTCGATGATCTGCAGGCAGCGCTTCGCCTGCGCATACGCGTCGGGCGGCGGGTCAGCGCCGCCCGCCATGACGGGCGCCGTGCCCGCCACGACGACCCGGCTTCCGACCCGGACCGCCCGTGAGAACCCGACGACGGGCTCGTACGGCGATCCCGACGAGATCAAGCGCCGTTCCATGGGCCGCGTAGTATCGCTTGATGGACGCGCTCGACGAGGTCGAGCGGTGGCCCGCCGAGACCGTCGCCGTCGCCGTCGCCGACTCCGAAGCCGTCATCGCAACCAGGGGGCCCGGCGCGCGGCTCTTTGCTTGGGCCTCGGTGACGAAGCTCCTAACCGCCTCGGCGGTGCTCGTTGCGGCCGAGGAGGGGATCCTCGACTTCGACGAGCCGGCCGGGCCGCCGGGTTCGACCGTTCGCCACCTCCTCGCCCACGCGTCGGGGCTTCCGCCCGAAGGGACGAGCCCGGTTGCCCACCCGGGTGCGCGGCGGATCTACTCCAACTCGGGCTACGAGGCGCTCGGCGCGCTCGTCGCGAAGCGGGCCGAGATGCCGTTCCACGACTACCTGGCTGGAAGCGTGCTCGAGCCGGTCGGAATGGACGGGACGCGGCTCGACGGATCACCGGCGTCCGCCGCCGCGGGGCCGCTCGACGACCTCGTAGCGTTCGGCCGCGAGCTCCTCGCCCCGCGCTTCCTCGCCCGTGAGACGCTCGCCGAGGCGACACGAGTCGCGTTTCCCGGCCTGGTCGGGATCCTGCCCGGTCTCGGACGACAGGAGCACAACGACTGGGGCCTCGGATTCGAGCTTCGCGACGAGAAGGACCCACACTGGACGGGGACGCGCAACTCTCCCCGCACGTTCGGGCACTTCGGGCGGTCGGGTACGTTCCTCTGGGTCGACCCCGACGCGCGCCTGGCGTGCGCCTGCCTCACCGATCACGAGTTCGGCGACTGGGCGAAGCACGCCTGGCCGCGGCTCGCCGACGCGCTGCTCGACGAGCTCAGGCGTCCGTGACGAAGAGCGGCCGGACCAGCTCGTCGAAGGTGGCGCGATCGCAGCTCGCGACAGTCGCCGGGGTCACCGCCCCGACGGTCGCCGTGCGCGGCACCTCGACGAGGAGCGCCACCTCGCCGAAGTAGTCGCCCGGACGAAGCAGCGTCCGGTCGCCGCGCTCGCGCTGTGAGGCGCGCAGGAGCCCCGAGAGGACGACGTAGAACCGGTCGCCGGTCTCGCCTTCAGCGACGACGCGCTCGCCTGGCGCGAGGTCGCGCCGCTCCATGCGCTCGCCGAGGCGGGCGAGCTCCTCGCCGGGCAGGCCGGCGAGGAGCTCGACGCGCGCGAGCTCGTGCGCAGTCGCCGACTGCCGTCTCACGGCGAGTCGGGGTCGGGCTCGATCGTCTCCTCGGGGTTCTCGTGGCCCGGGTAGCGCTGCGCGTCCTCCTCCTTCCGGCGCTCGAGCGGCGCGTCCTGCTCCTCGGGCGTCGGCTCCGGTTGCGGCTCCACGGCACAATCCTACGCCGATGGGCGAGCTGGACGGCTGGCGGCACTGCCCGCGCTGCGCGGCCTCACTCGTATGCGAGCCGGGGCTCGTCCGCTGCCCCGCATGCGCGCTCGTCGTCTATGCCCGGCCGACCCCGGCGGTGTGCGCGCTCCTCGTGGACGGGCGCGGCCGCGTCCTCCTCGGGCGGCGCGCAGTCGAGCCGGCCGCGGGCCGCTGGGACATCCTCGGCGGGTTCATGGAGGAAGACGAGCAGCCGCTGGAGACGCTCCGGCGGGAGCTCCGCGAGGAGCTCGGCGTCGAGATCGAGCCGCTCGAGTTCGTGGCCGCCGTCGCCGATCGGTACGGCGAGGAGGGGAGAGCGACGCTGAACCTCTGCTGGACCGCCCGCGTGGTCGGGGGTGAGATCCAGCTCTCCGACGAGCTCGCCGAGATTCGCTGGTTCGCGCGCGACGAGCTTCCCCGCGACGACGAGCTCGCGTTTCCGAACTGTGCCGCCCTCCTCGCGGCCTGGCAGGGATAGGCCGCTCGGCCTACCTCCTTCGGTCGCCGAATAGGCCGATCGGCCCAATGCCGTCGCGCCGCCGCTTCCGATCATTTCGACCGTGAGCGACGACCGCGTTGATCTGATCGCCGACTGCCTCTCCGAGGACTGGATCGAGGGGTGGGCCGGCGAGGGCGTCCGCCAGGTCGAGTACTACCTCGCGAAGCACGCCGCCTTCGAGGCGTTCCTCGGCGACGGCGACGACTCCTAGCGCCGGTACGTGCGCGCCGCCGCCGGGCATGCCTTGCCCGGGCGGGCCATGATCCGGGTCGCTAGACGCCGCGAAGTCCGAGCGCCCGCTCGAGCGCGCTCTTGGGCTGTGCGCCGATCGCGGCTGCGGCCGGCTCGCCGCCCCTGAAAAGCACGATCGTCGGGAGGTTCATGATCCCGTAGCGCTGCGCGAGCTCCGGCTCCTCGTCCACGTTCACCTTGACGAGCCGCAGCTCGTCCGCGCGTTCTCGGACGATCTCGTCGAGCACCGGCGCGACGAAGTGGCAGGGGCCGCACCAGTCGGCCCAGAAGTCGACGACGACGGGCTTCTCGCTGGTTAGCACCTCCTCGCCGAACGTCGCCTCGGTCGCCTCGATCACGTGGGTTGCCATGGCGCCTCCTTCTTACGTCGTTTTCGATCCCCGACGATGTCGGCCGGTCGGAGCGGACGGGACGGCGGGGCGGACCCGCCCGTCCTGATGTCGGCGCCGCCCAGTGTCTCGAAAAGGAGAACGAGCCGGCGGGGCGGCAAAATCCCGGCGCTACGCTGTCGCGGTGTTCAGGCCGCTTCCTCGTGAGCCCGACCATCCGGCCCTCGAGGAGGAGATCCTGGCGTGGTGGGAGGAGCTCGGGATCTTCGACGAGCTTCGCGAGCGAAACCGCGCCGGCCCGCACTGGAGCTTCATCGACGGCCCGGTCACGGCGAACAAGACGCTCGGCGTCCATACCGCGTGGGGCCGGACGCTCAAGGACGTGTTCCAGCGCTACAAGGCGCTACGGGGGTTCGACCAGCGCTACCAGAACGGGTTCGACTGCCAGGGGCTCTGGATCGAGGTCGGCGTCGAGCGCGAGCTCGGCCTCAATTCGAAGCGGGAAATCGAGGAGTACGGCCTCGCCCGGTTCGCGAGGAAGTGCCGCGAGAAGGTCGAGTGGTCGGCGCGCGAGCTGATCCGGGGCTCGAAGCGCCTCGGCCAGTGGATGGACTGGGGCAACGACTACTACACGTTCTCCGACACGAATATCGAATACATCTGGCGGTTCCTCGCCCGGATCCACGAGCAGGGGTGGCTCTACCTCGGCCACCGCTCGACGGAGTGGTGCCCGCGCTGCGGCACGTCGATCTCGGCGCACGAGCTCGTCGGCCACTACGAGGATCGGATCGACCCTTCCCTCTTCGTTCGCTTCCCGCTCGTCGACCGGCCGGGCGAGGCGCTCGCCGCGTGGACGACGACGCCGTGGACGCTTCCCGCGAACGTCGCCGCCGCCGTCCACCCCGACGCGGACTACGGCCGGCGCGAGAGCGGCGAATGGATCGCGGTCGCGCGCGACCCGGACGCAGCGTTCGTCGAGCGCAGGCGCGGCGCTGAGCTCGTCGGCTGGCGCTACGAGGGGCCCTTCGACGATCTGCCCGCGGCGGAGGGGATCGAGCACCGGGTGATCCCGTGGGACGACGTCGCACTCGACCAGGGAACAGGGATCGTCCACATCGCGCCCGGGTGCGGCGCGGAGGACTTCGAGCTTGCGGGCGTCCACGACCTGCCCGTCGTCATGCCGGTGGACGAGGCAGGGCGCTTCTACTCGCCGTTCGGATGGCTGCACGGGCAGGGGACCGCCGACGCGGCGGAGCAGATCGTCGCCGACCTCGCCGAGCGCGGGCGCCTCATCTCCGCAGGCGAGGTGGAGCATCGCTTCCCCTTCTGCTGGCGCTGCCACACACCCCTCATCTTCCGGATCTCCGACGACTGGTTCATCGCTGTCGACGACCTCCGCCCGAAGCTCCTCGAGGCGAACGCGGGAGTCCGGTGGACGCCCGAGTACTTCGGCAAGCGGATGGACGACTGGCTGCGGAACATGGGCGACTGGAACATCTCGCGGCGCCGCTTCTTCGGCCTTCCGCTGCCGTTCTACCCGTGTGACTGCGGCCACCTGAACGTAATCGCGTCGAAGGTAGAGCTCGAGCAGCGGGCCACCGCGGGCCTCGGCCAGCTCGAAGAGCTCCACCGCCCCTGGATCGACGAGGTGACGGTCCGCTGCGAGGCGTGCGGACGTGAGGACGTGCGCCGCATCCCCGAGGTCGGCGACGTCTGGCTCGATGCCGGGATCGTCCCCTTCTCGACGCTCGGGTGGCGGAATCCGGCGTGGGTCGAGGGCGGCTACGCGACGGGCGCCTCGCGCGGCCTCTCGCGCGCCGACCTCCCAGACCATGCCTACTGGGAGAAGTGGTTTCCCGCTCACTGGGTCTCCGAGATGCGCGAGCAGATTCGCCTCTGGTTCTACTCGCAGCTCTTCATGTCGGTCGCGCTCGAGGGGCGGGCGCCTTTCCGCGAGGTGCTCGGCTACGAGAAGATGCTGGACGAGAACGGTCGCGAGATGCACGGCTCCTGGGGGAATCTCATCCCGGCCGAGGAGGCGTTCGAGCGCATGGGGGCGGACGTGATGCGCTGGCAGTTCTGCGCCCAGCCGCCCGACCGGAATCTCCTCTTCGGCTACGGGCCGGCCCGGGAGATCAAGCGCAAGCTCTTGACGCTCTGGAATTCGGTCGGCTTCCTCGTCCTGTACGGGAATACGGAGGGTTTCGAGCCCCGGGCCGCCGACCTCGATTCAGGACCCGGCGACGCGGATCTCGAGCCGCTCGACCGGTGGCTGCTCTCGCGGACGAACCGGCTCGTCGCGGAGGCGACGGACGCGCTCGAGGCACAGCTGACCCACAGGCTCATCGACGCGTTCGACGTCTACCTCGACGACCTCTCGAACTGGTACATCCGCCGCTCGCGGCCGCGCTTCTGGGCGGGTGACGAGGCGGCCTTCCGCGTCCTCTGGCTGGGGCTCGTCCGCGCCGTCCAGGTCGTCTCGCCGGTAATGCCCTTCCTTGCCGAGCACCTGTGGAGACGGCTTGTGGGCGAGCCGTGCGCGGACGCGCCGGAGAGCGTTTTCCTCGCCGGCTGGCCGGCCGCGGGCGAGGTCGACGAGCGACTCCTCGCCGAGATGGCCGAGGCGCGCCGCGTGGCCGAGCTCGGGAGGCGCGCTCGCGACGCCGCGGGGCTGAATCTCCGCCAGCCGCTCCGGCGGCTCGTCGTGGACGGAGCCGAGCGGGCGGGGCGCCATGCCGACGTAATCCGGGACGAGCTGCGCGTCAAGGAGCTCGAGTTCGGCCCCGTCGACGCGACGGAGCTCCGCGTCAAGCCGAATCTCCGCGTGCTCGGCCCCCGGCTCGGCAGGGCGTTGCGCGAGGTTCGCGACGCGCTTGCCGCGGGTGATTTCGAGGAGCTTGGCGACGGCCGGGTTCGGGCGGCCGGGCACGAGCTCGGCCCCGGCGACCTGCTCGTCGAGCGCGTCGGCAGGGAGGGGTGGTCGGTGGCGGCCGAGGACGGCCTCACCGTCGCGCTCGACACTGCGCTCGACGACGAACTCCGCCTCGAAGGACGCGTGCTCGACCTGATCCACCGGATCAACGTGATGCGGAAGGAAGCGGGGCTCGAGGTGACCGACCGGATCGTCCTGACGCTTCCCGAGGACGGCGACCTGCGCCGCCACGAGGAATGGATCAAGGCGGAGACGCTCGCGACCCGGATCGACGCCGGGCCGGAGCTCGCAATCGCGAAGGCGTGAGCCGCGCGTAGCGCCGGTCACGACGGCCCCGACGCGCCCGGGATCGCCGCCGAGCCGCCCCTACGCCGATGCGACGCGGCGAACCTCGACGGGAAGCTTGAACGTGACGTCCTCGAACTCGTCGGTGAACTGGCTGACGTCCTCGACGCCGCGCTCTCGGAACCACGCGAGCACGCGCCGGACGAGCTTCTCCGGGGCCGAGGCGCCCGAGGTCACGCCGAGTGTCTCGACGCCCAACAGCCAGTCCTCGTCGATCTCGGTCTCGTCGTCGATCAGGTGGGCGGGCACGCCGTGGGCGCGCGCCACCTCCACGAGGCGGTTCGAGTTCGAGCTGTTCCGCGAGCCGATCACGAGCAAGAGGTCGATCTCGGAGAGCATCGCCTTGACGGCACGTTGTCGGTTGGTCGTCGCGTAGCAGATGTCCTCCTTCTTCGGCGCCTCGATCCGGGGGAAGCGCCTGCGGAGGACGTCGATCACCTCGTTCGTCTCGTCGACGGAAAGCGTCGTCTGCGTGATGTACGCGAGCCGCTCGGTTTGTGGGAGCTCGACTCGCTTTGCCTCCTCGGCCGATTCGACGAGGACGATCGAGTCCGGCGCCTCGCCCATCGTCCCTTCCACCTCTTCGTGGCCGGCGTGGCCGATCAGGACGATGGTGTACCCCTGGCGGGCGTAGTGCCGCGCCTCCGAATGGACCTTGGTCACGAGCGGGCAGGTTGCGTCGATCGTCTTCAGCTGCTGGCGCTGGGCGTTCTCGTGCACGACGGGTGCGACCCCGTGGGCGGAAAAGACGACCGTCGCGCCCGGGGGGATCTCGGTCTCGCTGTCGACGAAGATCGCCCCGCGCTCCTCGAGCTCACGCACCACGTGCGCGTTGTGGACGATCTGCTTCCGGACGTAGACGGGCGGGCCCCAGAGGTCGAGCGCCTGCTCGACCGTGTCGACGGCGCGCTCGACCCCCGCGCAATACCCGCGGGGCGACGCGAGAAGGATCCGCTTCACCACGCGCCGATGTTATCCGGGTCAAAGGCGAGATGGGCCGTCGGCCCATCGCAACGGCTGCCCGATTACGAAGCGTCCATGGGGAAACGCTGGTTCCCCCATGCAGAAAGTGGAAGGCCCGCCGCTGGGGGGTGTAGCAGCGGGCCCTCCACATCGCTCACCGCGGCGTACTCGGCCAG
Organism: Gaiellaceae bacterium; assembly: GCA_036259875.1. Taxonomy (GTDB): domain Bacteria; phylum Actinomycetota; class Thermoleophilia; order Gaiellales; family Gaiellaceae; genus DATAAZ01. The sequence goes on along the minus strand of DATAAZ010000024.1, from coordinate 661 downwards.
GACACCTGCCGCGGCTCGCATCGCCCAGTGGCCGGGACGGTACTCGCGCGGCTCCTCCTTGCCAATAGGCCGATCGGCCTATTTTCACCCCCTCGTGTGGGTGGTCCCAACGGCCCGGGCGCTCGACGGCGCCATCGGGTGCTCCCTATCATCAGTCCCAGCCCAGTGTCCGAGCGCACCAGGCCGACCGTGCTCACCCGGTGGAAGGAGCGGAGCCGCCGCCAGGAGAGCGAAACGGCGCCGACCGACGCCCTTCGAGACGGCGACGGGGATTCGGCTGCCCGGCTGACGGCTGCACTCGTCCAGGCCGGATCGCCCCGCGAGGCCGTCGCGGCCGTGTTCGACGAGGTGGAGCGGATCACTGGTGCGGACGCCATCTTCCTCGCGCTGGTCGACGCCGAGCGCGCGTGGGCGACCGGGTTCGCCGCGCGCGGGGTCGACGAGGACTGGTGGCGGGGCGTCTCCGTCGACTTGGAGCACGAGCCAACGGGAATCGCGGCCGCGGCCCGGGAACGCGCCCCGTTCGCGGTATACGACATCGAGTCGGCCCCGAATGTCTCGCGCCGGATCGCGGCGACCGTCGGCGCGAAGAGCGCGGCATTCGTGCCGTTCATCGCGGACGGTCGCGTCGTCGCCGTCCTCGTCGCGGCGACGACGCGGG
>DATAAZ010000023.1:0-24629 GCA_036259875.1 Gaiellaceae bacterium | reverse complement strand
GACACCGGGATTCCGGACACGGCCAACCCGATCATGGTCGGTGATGACGAGGTCACCTCGGGCGGCACCGGCCAGTTCCCGGGAGCGGTCGATTTCTTCCACTCGGTGATGTTCAACAACGCAGGGACGGTGGTGAACTGGGTCGACGAGTCGTTCGGGACCGGCTGTCCGACGATGACGGAGTACCAGCCGCGATTGTGGAATCCAGCAGGCGGCACGCACAAGACCGGGCGGATGTTCTTCTCCGACATGGAGGGGAACTTCCTGAGCGAGTTCCATGTGGGTGACCTGCGGCCCGATCCCGGCGAGACCGAGTACTGCTCGGCGCACATGGGGATGGCGGTCATGGGGATCAAGCGGGATCTCCTCGTCAACGCCTGGTACACGGGCGGCGTCGACGTGATCGACTTCAGCAAGCCGACGCGCCTGAAGGAGATCGCGTACTACGACCCGCAGCAGGACTCGGGCACGTGGTCCGCCTACCCGTACACGGGACCGATGTTCAAGCACGGGCGGGGCATCCCCGTCTACGCGTCCGACGGTGTCGAGAACAACGCGATTGCGGAGGGCATGGTTGTGTACCGCACGCTGATCCAGAAGCCCGGCCGTCACGCCCGTGTCGACCATCTGAATCCCCAGACGATGGACCACGAGATGACGGGCGGGCCCGGCCACAACTAAAAGGGCAGGGGCCAGGCAAGCGCTAAGGGGCTGACGCCGACCACTGCGGGACGACTGATCTCGGACGTCGCGCGTACGCAGCGGGGCCGCCCATCCAGGCGGCCCCGCACGTTAGGAGGGCGGAAGCCAACCCTCGTCGTAACGCCTGACCGGAGCGACGAGTCGCGCTGCGGCCGGCTAGCCGGCGACGAGCGCGTAGACGATCACGGCGGCGATCAAGAGGAAGAAGAAGCCTCCGACTACTGCCGCCGTCGCCTTTGCGCGCGCGGGCGCGGCGTGGCTCGTGTCGTCTTTCGCCATCGCGGAACTCAGTAGCACGCTCTGCGGCGGCAGTCCGAGACTGCGGCCTCCTCGTCGGTAGCGCGTGTTTCGCCCGGTCGTTTACCGACAATAACCAAAAGGTGGTAAACATGCTCGAAGACGCCCCGAGGTGGCGTGCTCCGGGACGACTCGAAGACGTTCGCCGCTTCTTGAACACCTGGGAGCACTTGGCGCGGACGCGCGAAAGTCGCGACCACCTCGACGGCCTCGCTCGTCACGCAAAGGCCTGGGAGCAGCGGTTCACCGGTGTCCGCCGGCCGCGCGCGTCGGAGTTGGACGAGTTGACCGCGGTGCGGACCGGCCTCCGGCGAGCTGTCGAGGGCGAGCTCGACGTCGATTGGCTGAACGCGCAATTGAGGGCGGCACGCCTGACCGTCGCTGTCGAAGCCAGCGGGAGCGGAATCCGCTACGTCGCCGCCGGTGTGCCGACGGCGCTCACTGACGTCCTGGCGATCGTCGCCGAGGCGATCGGCGACGGGACGTGGTACCGATTGAAGGCCTGTCCTGATTGCCACCTCGTCTTCTTCGACCGGACGCGAAATGCGAGCAAGCGCTGGTGCCAGATGTCCGCAAGCGAGGGCGGCCGGGCCTGCGGGAGCATTGCGAAGGTTCGAAGCTGGCGCGCGCGCAAGGGAGGCGCTCGCACGTGACGAGCGGCCTCACGCCGTACCCCGGGCGGCCCTCTCGCGCAGCCCTAGCCACAGCGCTCGCAACGCTCTACGTCGTCTGGGGGTCGACGTATCTAGCGATCGCCGTCCTCGTCGACGACGCGCCTCCGCTGACGTCCGCTGGAACACGGTTTCTCCTCGCCGGCTCCCTGTTGGCGCTCTTCCTCTATATCGCGCGGCACCGGCGGTCGGTCGTCCTTCGCCGCGACGAAATTTTCGCCGCGGCCGGCGTCAGCATGCTGACCCTTTACGCCGCCTTCTCGCTGCTCTTTCTTGGCGAGACGCGCGTGCCCTCCGGACTCGCGGCCCTCACGATCGCGTCGATTCCTCTTTGGGTCGTTGTCCTCCGTCTCGTCGGGCGCGAGCCAGTCGACCGCTTGATCCTTCTCGCCGTCGCGGTCGGCTTCCTCGGCGTCGCCGCGCTTCTCGTCCCCGGTGCGCATGCGGCAGTGCCGGTCGCCTGGATCCTCGTGGTGCTCGGCGCCGCGATCTCGGAGGCGACCGGGTCGTTTCTGGCCCAGCGCGTTCGGCTCCCGGACGACCCGCTGCTCTCGGCGACCGTACAGATGCTGTTCGCCGGTGCGCTGACGCTGGTGACCGGCCTCGCGATTGGCGAGCGGGTCGCCGTCGACGACATCTCCGTCGAAGCGCTCGTCGCGCTGGCCTATCTAGTCGTTCCGGGGTCGGTTCTCGCCTATACGGCGTTCGTCTGGATCCTCCAGAACACGTCCGCTTCGACGGCGACGACCTACGCCTACGTGAATCCTGTCATCGCGCTCTTCCTCGGCTGGGCACTCGTGGAAGAGCCGGTTAGCGCACTGACCCTCGCAAGCGCGGCGATCATCGTTACCTCCGTCGCCGTCGTCCTGCGGCGCGAGGCGCATGTTTCCCACCAGGCACCCCCGCGCGTGGCCGCGCGCGCCGGATCGCCGACGCCAACCGGCCGCACGGCCGCGCCCTAAAAGGCTCGCTTCCAGCCCGCGTCGGTGGACGAGCTCGGCGAGCGACCGGGCCGCAAACCCTCCTCGGGCCGCGTAGCGCCGCCAGAAGCGCCACGGCCTGTGCCTCCTCAACGGTCACGCCGGCCGTCTCGGGCGCCGTAGGGCCTGCCAACGGACGATCGCGCGCTCGAACCTCGCGCAGTCGTCTCGGAGGAGAAGGCAGAGCTTGAGCGCGTCGGCGAGGCGGACGTGCTGGAGCCCGGCCGCTCAGACACGCGGCCGTCGCGTTACCCCCGTCGAGCGCGCCCAGCGATTTCGGCAAGCAGGAACCGCGTCCGAGCCGAGCTCTTATGGCCGCACATCCGAGTTCGTACGATCGTGGCTCTTGAGTCGTGCGAGTTTCGCGCTTCCACTCGCCGGCGTAGCGCTTCTCGCTTCTGTCGCCGCCAACGTCTTCGCGTTTCACTCGGGGTCCTTCGGACGTCCAGAACGAAGCGATCGACGCCGCCGATATTGGCCCCGGCCTCCGTGAGGCATTGCGAGGTGAAAGGGGCGAGCGGGGCTAGCCCGGTGCTGCTGAACGGCCTGGCCGGCGCGGCCCGCGCGGGCCAATCGGCCCGATCGGCGCTCCGGGGCGCGATGCGACCGATGTAAGCGGCGAGATTTGAGGATCTCACCTTCCGGGTCGAAGACCTCGAAGCGTTCAACCAGGGCCTCTGCGGCTACGACTTCCTCGTCCGCAGTTTCCTCCGCGAGCTGTGGCCGTCGCTTGCTAGCGATCTAACCGTGGCCCGTAGGGCGGCCCGCCCCGTCTGGCATCGATCGTGCGCCAGTTGTGCGCCAGTGAGCGCCGGATTCCAGCGGTCTCAGCCGGTCTCAGGCGGCTGCCGCGAGCGGTCTTGAGACGCCGAACCCGCCTAGCGAGCGCTTTTTGGCTTAGCGGAACGGCGCAGGAGTCGAACCTACCCACCGATGGGCTACATGGTTTCGCCGGTTTTGAAGCTCTGCTACGAAAGGTCCATATGAGGACTGAAGCGGGGTTTCGGCCCCGCTTCAGTCCCTGCGCATCCAGCTAGGTTCGCTGAGACCAGTACCAAATCCAGTACCAAGTTCGACGGCCGCGGTGGAGCGTGCTAGCGCGGTCGTGTGCTACCTCGTGCCGTGTGGATGTTCCACTGGCGCGCGCCGCGGCCTCGAGCGTCGTCCGAGCACCGGATTGGGCAAAGGCCCCGAGGGGAATGACGTCGCTATGGGCGATCTCGCGAGAACGGAGAGAGACCCGGCGGAACCGAACGTGCCGGCCGAGGCCGACCCCGCCGCTGAGCCGAGGCCGACCGAGCCGACGCCGACGCGGGGCACGGATGCCGACGAAACAAGCCCCGCCAAGCTGGGCAAGCCCGTCGAGCCGTCGCCCGCGCGCGGGGCCCGCCCGCGTAACTAACGCACCGCCCGAGGCGAGAGGTGCGCCGGAGCCCAGGGGCGGTCGCAACGCGGACTGGACGCACCAGGGATCGGACCAGCGCTGCCCGTAAGGCCAGCCTCGATCTCGAGCGGGAGGTGCGGAACCATCCTGCTCGGTCAGAGCGACCGGGGAGCACCGCGAACGTGCGGCCGGGCGACCCGCTCCGCTGCCTCTCAGGACAGGTTGGAGAGCCAGATCTTCGCGTTAGTCCGAAAACGGGCGAGCCGCTGTCTTCGATCTTCTTGGACTCTGCGGGCCGTCGATCGTGCTCGCTTCACGGACGGTTCCAGCCGCGCGCGTCGATGCTCCAGACATCGGCGACCGAACCGTTCTCCACGACGAGCATGCGCTCGTGGAGATTGGCGCACGCGCAGGCGTGGTTCGGGACGACTCGCAGCCGGTCGCCGAGCGGGATCTCGATTGGCTCCACGGACGTCACGATCGCGTGCTCCTCGTAGAGCCGGTCGACGAGGAGCTCCGGGTGACCCAGCACGAGTCCGTAGCCGGGGTGGCGGAAGGTCAGCTTCTCCGCTGCAAGCGCCTTGGACCCGCAGTCGAGGATGAGCCGGTTCGTGCTGGGTCGGGCAACGACCGTTGCAAGCACGCTGAGCGCGCAGCGTTCGAGGCGCGCCACCTCGAGCGCGACCTGCGTCGCGTCGTAGAAGACGTAGTTTCCGGGCCTGATCTCCGTAACGTCGCCCTCGCGCTCGAGCTGGTGCGTAGTCGGAGTTGTGCCGACGCTCAGCGCCGGTGCCTCGACGCCTTGGTCGGCGAGCGCGGCCGCGGTCTCGTGGACCGCTCGGCCCTCCTGCTCGGCCGCGATCCCGATCTCCTCCAGGCTCGCCGCCGCGTACGCGTGGCCGGCGAAGGCCATGAGGCCTGCGAACCAGGCGTGTCGGGTACGCGCCGCAACCGGAGCGATCGCCCGCGCCGCGTTAGCGCCCGGCTCGGTGCCGATCCTTCCCGTCCCGCACTCGACCTCCCAGAGATACCCGACGTGCGTGCCGGCCTTCCGGCAGGCGTTGTCGAGGGTCGCGACGGTATCGGCGTTGTCGAGCACCACTCGCAGCCGCACGCGCCGTGAGAGCTCCACGACCCGCGGCAGCCGCGGCCCGACCGGCGGATACGCAATCAGGATGTCTTCGACACCGTCGTTCGCGAACGTCTCCGCTTCCCGAGCGGTGGCCGCAGTCAGACCGGCGATGCCGTGCTCGCGCTGTAACGCGGCGACGGCGAGCGACTTGTGCGTCTTCGAGTGCGGCCACAGGGCAACTCTCGCATCCCGCGCGCGAGCGGCCATTTCGCGCACGTTCTGGACGAGCATGGGCCCATCGACGACGAGCGCCGGTGTGTCGACATCATCGAGTTGCGGGAGCGCGCTCATTCTGATCCGTTCCGGAACGGGAGGACGTGGCAGGCCACGAAGTGATCCGGCCCGACCGGGCGGAGCATCGGATCCTCCGCTTCCGAGCGCTCCACCGCGTAGGCGCAGCGCGTGCGGAAGCGGCAACCGGAAGGGATGGCGAAGGGGGAGGGGATGTCACCGCGCACGGCAGCTCGCGTGTGGCGCCGGCTAGGGTCCGGGTGCGGAGCCGCTTCGAGCAGAGCCTTGGTATACGGATGCTGCGGCGAGTCGAACACGCGATCGGTCGGCCCCGTCTCGACGATCCGCCCGAGGTACATGATCGCGACACGGTTGGAGATATGGCGTACGACCGAGAGCTGGTGTGCGATGAAGACCATCGTCAGGTCGAGCTCCTCGAGGAGCGTCGACAGGAGATTGAGGAGCTGCGCCTGGATGGAGACGTCGAGCGCCGAGACGGGCTCGTCGGCAATGAGGACGCTTGGGCGCGCGGAGAGCGCGCGGGCGATGGCGACCCGCTGGCGCTGCCCGCCCGAGAGCTGGCGCGGGTAGCGCTCGGCGGCGCTCGCGGGGAGCCCGACGAGGTCGAGCATCTCGTCTACGTGCCGGCCCGCGGCAGCCCGCTCGATCACGCCGTGCACGAGCGCAGGCTCGGCGATCGCGGTCCCTACCTTCATGCGCGGGTTGAGCGAGGAGTAGGGGTCTTGGAAGACCATCTGCATCCGGCGGCGGACGCTCTGGAGCTCCGAGCGGGAAAGCCCCGCGATGTCGGCGCCGTCGAACGTGATCGCGCCGGCGTCGGGGTCGATGAGCCGCAGCACACACCGTGCAACCGTCGTCTTGCCCGAGCCCGACTCGCCGACGAGGCCGAGCGTCTCGCCCTTCTTCACCGAGAATGAGACGCCATCGACCGCGACGGCGTGCTGCGCCGGCCGAAACCTGAGCCGCTCGACCACCGACTGACGCGCGCGGAACCTCTTAACCAGGTTCTTGACCTCGAGCAGCGGCGCGCTGCCGTTCGTGCTCACAAGCCGATCTCCGCGTGAAAAGGACAGGCGGTCAGGTGCCCGCGCTCGACCTCCTCAAGGAGCATCGAGACCTCGCGGCGTGCCGGGTCTTCCGCGCCGGCGAACTCGCAGCGAGGAGAAAAGGGGCAGCCGGAAGGCAACGTCGCGAGGTCGGGTGGCTGGCCGCGGATGGGCACGAGCCTGCCGTCGGCGCGCTCGGCGGCGAGCTCCGGCAACGCTTTCAGGAGGGCGACGGTGTACGGGTGCCGCGGCCGCGCGAAGAGCGCCCGCGTGCTCGCCTGTTCGACGACGTAGCCCGCGTACATCACGGTCACGCGGTCGCAGGCCTGAGCGATCACGCCCAGGTCGTGCGAGACGAGCAGGATCGCCATCCCGTTTTCGCGCTGGAGCTCGTGGAGCAGCGAGAGGATCTGGTCCTGGATCGTGACGTCGAGCGCCGTCGTCGCCTCGTCCGCGAGCAGGATCTTCGGCCGGCACGAGATCGCGATCGCTATCATCACGCGCTGACGCATCCCGCCCGAGAGCTCGTGCGGATAGGAATCGAGCCTTCGTCGCGCCGAGGGGATGCCGACGTGGTCGAGCAGGCGGACAGCCTCCTCGCGCGCGTGCCGCCGGCTCATCTTGCGGTGGATCCGGAGCGGCTCGCCGATCTGGTCTCCGACCGGGTAGACGGGGTTCAGGCTCGCCAGCGGATCCTGGAAGATCATCGAGATGTCGCGTCCGCGCACGTTGCGAAGCTCCCGCGTGGAGAGCTGCAGGAGGTCCTTGCCCTCGAAGACGGCCGAGCCGCCGATGATCTCCCCCGGCTCGGGCACGAGGCGGAGGAGCGACCGGCAGGTGACGCTCTTGCCGGACCCGGACTCGCCGACGAGCCCCATCGTCTCGCCCAGGCGAAGGTCGAACGAGACGTGGTTTGCGGCGACGACCATCCCCCGCGTGGCTGGGAAGACGGTCACGAGGTCGCGCACCGCAAGTACCGGGTCAGTCGTCTCGACCCCCGAAGGTGCTGCGACGAGACGCCCTTCGGGTGCGCTCAGCTGTAGATCCCCTTCTGACCGACCTGCAGCGCGAGCAGGAGCTCGGCGAAGATGATCTTCATCGCCTTCGGCATGTCGTCGCTCGTGAACTCGGTCGTATACGGGGTCGGCTTGCTCACCTCGGGGATGTACTCGCACGTCGCCGCGATCGTGGTCGAGTTGAACTCGAAGCCGAAGGTGATCGGCATCTCCATCTTGTAGGCCGCTCGCGGCCCCATGGTGCGCAGCGCCGCGGCGACGCCCTCGCGGATCCCCTTCTGCGAGACCTCAGGGTGGAGGCAGTTCGCCGTGAACATGTCGATCCCGTCTTTGACGGCGAACGTCGGCAAGTCGTCTCCGAGGACGTTCTTCGCTTCGCGGCAGACCGTGTCGTCGCCCGCGACGAAAGCGACGGGGACGCCGAAGTGGCCGCAGAGGAGCGCGTTCAGCCTCGTCTCGCCCGCCGGCTCCCCGTTGATGAGCATGTTCTGGACTTCCTTGCCGAGCAGGGTATGCGCGAGCACGCCCTGCTCCGTCCCTGCGCATGAGTGGTAGCCGACGAAGACCGCAGCATCGACGGTCTCGTCGATGCCCTGCATCATGCACATCGGCTTGTGGAAGCCCTTGATCACCCGGGCGCGGGGATCGATCTCCTCGATGAGCAGGTTGCGCATGATCCAGTGGGAGTCGTTCACGACCACGTCGGTCGCGCCGGCGTCGAAGGCTCCGAGCACCGCCGCGTTGGCGTCGCCGGTCATGAAAACCCGCCCGCGCTGATAGTCCGAGCCGTGCGGGAGGACGTCCTCCGGATCGGTCATCGCGGTGGCGCCTTCCATGTCGACCGAGATAAAGACCTTCATCCGCGCTCTCCTTTCGCTGTCTCGGAGGGTGAGCCGGAATCGACCGTTAGCCGAAAGCGCTCGCCCAGGCGGTCGGCGAGGCCGTCGCCGACGAGGCTGAGGGCGATCCCGACGACGACGATGACGATGCCTGGGAGGGTCGTTATCCACCAGGCGTTCAGCAGGAAGTTCTGCCCCTCGGCGACCATGGCGCCCCATTCGGGCGTCGGGGGTCGCACGCCGAGCCCGAGGAAGGAGAGCGAGGCGACGAGCAGGATGTTGAGGACGAAGTCCGCCATCGAAAAGACGAGGTTCGGGCGGAGCAGGTTCGGGAGGGCGTGGCGGAAGATGATCCGCCGGCGTGAGAAGCCGAGCGCCTCGCCGGCAAGCATGAACTGCTGCTCCCGGAGGACGAGCATCTCCGCACGGGTCAGCCGCGCGTACATCGCCCACGCGACTGCGAGGACGGCGATGTAGATCCCCGTCACGCCTGGGCCGACGACGGCGAGGATCGCGATCACCAGCACAAGGAACGGGAATGCGATGACGACGTCGACGAGTCGCATAATCACGGAGTCGACCCAGCCGCCGAAGTACCCGGCCACCGCGCCGAGGATGGCGCCGTAGACGAGCGGCACATAGGTCGTGACGAAGCCGATCTGGAGATCGACCCGCGCCGCGTAGACGACCCTGGAGAAGATGTCCCGACCGAGGTTGTCGGTCCCCATGATGTGGTCGGACGAGGGTGGCTGGAACGCGCCGGCAAGATCTTGTGCGTTGGGGGGGTGCGTGGCGATCAGCGGCGCGAAGATCGCGACGAGGCCAACGAGTCCGAGGATGCCGGCGCCCACGTAGAGGGACGCGTTCGCCCAGCGCCGCTCGCTCACCGCTCGGCGCCGGAGCCGCGCGGCCGATCCGAGGATGACCTCCTGGCGGGTGGCCGCCATCAGCCGTAGCGGACGCGCGGATCGACGGCCGCGTAAGCGAGGTCGGAGAGAAGATTGATGGTGATGACCAGGAGCCCGAAGACGAGCGTCAGTGCCTGAATGGTCGGGAAGTCGCGCGTGTAGATCGACTCCACGAGGAGGTGCCCGAGGCCGGGGATGTCGAACACCTTCTCGATGACGACCGCACTCGAGATCAGCCAGCCGAGATTGACCGCGAGCACCGTGATCGTCGCGATGAGCGAGTTACGCAGGGCATGCTTCAGCACGACCCGCGGCTCGGAGAGGCCACGCGCTCTCGCGGCCTCGATGTACTCCGCTGAGAAGACCTCGACGAGGCTCGAGCGCAGCGAGCGGACGAGCATCGCCGCTAGGAAGAGCCCGATCGTGAGCGCGGGGAGCGTCAGGTGGTGCAGGTTGTCGATGAAGCCCTCTCCGTAGCCGGCGACTGGGAAAGCGCCCAGGTTCAGCGAGAGGTTGCGGATGAGGATGAGTCCGAGCCAGAACCCCGGCATGGCGAAGGCGATCAGCGTCAACAGGCGGATGAGGTGGTCGGTAATCCGGTTTCGCCGCAGTGCCGAGGCAATGCCGAGCGGGAGCGCGACGGCAACGGCGATCAGGGTTGCGTAGGCGAGCAGGAAGACGCTAGGGCCGAGGCGCTCGCCGACAACCGAGGACACCGGGCGCCGGAGGATGATCGAGTCGCCGAGCTCGCCCTGCGGGATCCCGGTTACGAAGTCGACGTACTGCTCGGGAAGGGGACGATCGATGCCGAGCTGATGTTCGACCTCGTCAATGTGCTCCTGCGAGGCCTTGCCCCCGAGCATGATCCTGATCGGGTCGCCCGGCACCGCGTGGATCAACACGAACGCAGCGAGCGTGATCCCGATGATGACGGGCAGGGTGTGGATCAGCCGGAGCCCGAGGAAGCGGAGCATGTCGCGCTACGTGTCGAGCCAGACGTCCTCCAGCCGCCACCACGCCGTCTTGACCGTCTTGAAGTCCCGCACATGACTGCGCAACGCCGCGCGAGCGGGCGTGAAGAAGAGCGCGACGAGCACTGCGTCGTCCATCACGAGCTGCTGCAGCTCGCCGAAGAGCTGCTCCCGCGTCGCGTCATCCGAGCGCCCGGCCTCCCGGACGAGTCGGGTCGCCCGTGGGCTGTTGTAGTTGGTGAAGAACGACTTCGTCCCGCTCTCGGCGCTGAAGTCGAACTGGATCGCCGCGAGCTCGTCCGGTCCGGGCACGTCGCTCGTGATGTACCAGTTGGCCCCTGCGGTGTAGTTGAAGCTCGAGAAGTTCGTGTACGCGGTCCCGATGTCGAGATTGGTGATCCTGACGTTGACGCCGATCTCTTCGTACGACTCCTTCACGATTTGGGCGATCTGCTGGATAATCACGTCGCCCGTAGGGATCACGATCGGCAGCGTGAATCCGTCCGCCGCCTTTGACTCCGCAATTAGCGACTTCGCCCGCTCGGGGTCGTACTCGTAGGCGGCGACGTCGTCCCGCCAGTATTTCATCTTCGGCATCATGTGGTTCGCGATCTCGACCTTGTCGAAGAAGATGCTCTTGAGCATCGCCTCTTTGTCGGTCGCGTAGTTCAACGCTTGCCGGACCTTCACGTCGTCCAGTGGCGCCTCGGCGTGGTTGAGCCACATCCCGTCGAAGCGGAAGAGCTCCTCGATCTGCACGTCGATCTCGTTCTGCGCGTCGAGCTGGTCGATTTGCGCGTACGGGATCGCGACCGCGGCGTCGACTTCCCCGCCTTGCACCCTGAGGATGCGGGTGTTGTCATCGGTGACGTACGGGATAAAGACCTCGTCGACGTGCGGCCGGTCAGGCTTCCAGTATTTGTCGTGCTTGACGAGGTGAACATGCCGGCCCTTCGCGAACTCCTCGAGCTTGAAAGCACCCGTGCCGACCGGGTTTTGCGCGAATGCTTCTGCGTCCGCCTCCACGGCCGCCTTCGGCACGATCGACGCGGGGAAGACGTTGAGGTTGTCGAGTAGCGGGGTGAACGGCTCCTTCAGGGAGACCTGGACGTGCGTGTCGTCGACGGCCCTCACGCCTTTGACGGTGCCGAAGAGGAACGAGTAGCCGGATCCCTTCGGGTCGAACACGCGCTCGAGCGAGAAGACCACGTCCTCCATCGTCATCGGGGCGCCGTCGTGGAACGTCACGCCCTGGCGGATGGCGAACGTGTAGAGCTTTCCGTCCGGCGAGATCTCCCAGCTCTCCGCGATCGAGGGCGCGATGCCGCTCGAATCCTCGTTCACCGTCGTGAGTTGATCGAACATCTGGTAAATGATCCAGATCGAGCCGTTGTCCGAGGGCACGATCGGGTCGAGCGAGAGGGGTTCCTCGTTCCGGGCCATGCTGAAGCGGCCGCCCTTCTTGACGTCCCCGGGCGTCGTACCGGTCTGCTGCCCCTCTCCCTCCCCGCCGCCGCCGCAGGCCGCAAGCCAGCCGGGGAGTGCGACGAGCGCGCTTGCGGCACCAAAGCGAAGGATCGCTTGTTTGCGGGTGATCTCCTCCTTGACGAACCGTTCGAGGGCATCGGGCCCGAGAGGCTCGCGCCCGATTGGGGGCTGGTTGCTCATTTGCGTCTCCCTTCGGGGGTTTGCCCAGGAATCACCAGGGCGGGGTTGCGGCGCCGAGGACGACCCCGACGCCCATCGAGGAAGCGTTCCGGAACGCGTGCGGCGTCTCGGTCCGGAAACGGACGAGATCCCCCTGGCCGAGACGGTGTACCTCGGTGCCGAGCAGAAGCTCGACCTCGCCCAGTAGGACGTAGGCGAACTCTTCGCCGGGGTGGGCGATCATGTCGTCCTCGTACGTTCCGTTGGGCTCGAACGAGAGAAGGTAGGGCTGGATCGTGTGCCCGTGGGGCCGCCCGAGGAGCTGATAGAGAACGCCGCGGCCGCGCTGCACGCCGGGGGTGCTCGCCGGGTTGCCGCGCATCACTTCGATGCTCTCCACGGCGCCGTCTGCTCCGTCGGGCTCCGCAAGGAGTTCCGTCAGGCGGAGTTCGAAGTGGTTTGCCACGAGTTGCAACCGCCGCAGCGAGATACCCCCGCGGTTGTTCTCGATGTCCGAGAGCGACGAGGCGGAGATGCCAATCTCACGCGCCTGTTCGCGCAAGCTACGTCCTGCCTGGATCCGCAGCCGCCGGATCCTCTGGCCGACGAACGGGGCGCCGTCAACGGCCATAGGGATCGTCGTCATCGACCGAACAAGTGGTGAGGGCGTTCGCGAAGCGCGAACATAACACCGCCCTCGAGCGCGTCAAGGGCTCGACGCCTGGATGCGGACCGCCGCGTGGCGAGTGCAGCCGCGCATAGCGGTGACGTCGCCACGCCGGGGCATCTCGTGACGCCGATGGCGGTGGCCGGTTGAGTTGAGCGAGCCCGCCCGTCGGTTGTGGGTGGCGTTCGCCGCCTTGTCGGCGCGCTATTGCGAGGGAGGGTGGAAGAGCAGCCCGGGGCCCGCTCGGGGGAAAGGCGTCTCGTCCCGCGCCAGGCAATGTGGTCGCACACGTGAGGCCGCCTCCGCCTAGGCGTCGGCTGCGACAGCGCCGTGACTCCCGGCCGAAGCGGAAACTCCGACGGCATAGGCGTGCGCCACCCCTACTCGGGCGTCGAACCGTCCTGCGGTCGTCACGCCGGCCGGCGCTTGCGCGTCCTCTTGTCGGCGAACTTGCGCTCCACCTCGTTGACTGTCGTGTCGTGGAGCTCAAGCAGTCGCCGCAGGAAGCCGACCACGAGGAGCAGGTACTTGCGCCGGTGCGGGAGGTTCACCGTGTTGGCCTCTGTCTGATCGAGGCGCGCGGACAGGTCGGCGACGTCCTCCCGCAGCACGAGGATACTCGCCCGCGTCACCTCCTCTCCGACGAGGTCGGTGATCAACAGCCGCAGGAGGAGGTCGCTCTTGAAGGGCATGAAGCGGACGGGCGTACGCGCGTACGCGCGAAGCGCGTCGAGCCCCTTCTCGGTCAGCGTGTAGACGGTTCGCTCGCGCGTCTTGCCCGGCTCCGTGCGCGCCTCGAGATAGCCGAGCTTCGCGAGTCGCTTCGGCTCCACGTAGTACTGGCTCTCGCCAGCCCAGTCAAGGATTCGTCCGTGCCTCGCCATTCGCAGCAAGTCGTGTGCGCCGGCGCCACCGCGCCCGACCAGCCCGAGGATCTCATAGGAGAAGAAGCTCAACTCGTTGCTTGACATACCTATGGAACGTAGGTTAAAAGTACGTTTCATAGTTTAACCCCGAGAGCAGACGCAGGAGCGACGATGATCCTGGTAACAGGAGCGACGGGGAACGCTGGCTCGCAGGTCGTGCGCGCGCTACACGGCCGAGAAGCGGTGGTACGGGCGTTCGTGCGCGACGCGGAGAACGGGCGGCGGATGTTCAGTGACGAGGTTGAGCTCGCGGTCGGCGACTTCGCGGACGCGTCGTCCGTACGGGATGCGCTCGAAGGCGTGGACGCGATGCTCCTCTCGTGTGCGGACGATCCGCGCCGCGTCCGCTGGGAAACGAGCGCGATCGACGCCGCCGCCGCGGCGGGCGTCGCCCGGATCGTCAAGCTGTCGACGATCGGAGCCGAACCCGGAGCGCCAGTGGCGTTCTGGGACTGGCACGGCCAGGTAGAGGAGCGTCTGCGCTCGTCCGGGGTCTCCTTTGTGATCCTCCAATCGAGCTTCTACATGTCGAACCTGCTGCTCGCCGCGGAGCAGGTCGCAAGGGAGGGACGGCTGTACGCGCCGGTGGGGGAGGCGAGGGTCGCGATGGTCGACCCCCGCGATGTCGGCGCGGCCGCCGCGGCCGTGCTCACCGGCGCGGGCGACGACCGGCAGACGTACTTGATCACCGGCCCGGAAGCGATTACCTGGGCGCAGATCGCCGCCGATCTGGCGTCTGCCACCGGTCGGGACGTCGAATTCGTCGACGTCCCCGACGAGGGCGCCAAGCAGGCGCTGATCGCAGCGGGCCTGTCCGAGTTCGTCGCGGAGCAGCTGATCAAGACCTTCGCGATGCTTCGACACGGCGTGGCCGAACAGGTGACCGACGCGGTCGAGGCGCTGACGGGCGCGCGGGCGCGGAGTTTCGGGGACTTTGCTCGTGACCACGCGCACCTGTTCGCGCCCGCCATCGCGGCGCCACGATGACCGACGCCGCTGAGGCGCTCGCGACCAGCGCGCCCATCGAGCGGGCCGCGCTCTTCCGGCTCAACCCGAACATCGCGCCGGACTGAACGGCGCGCCTCCTTCGCGGGGGAGCGAGCGTCTCGCGAACGCAGCCGCAGACGTCCGACGAGCAGGCGCGTGCGGTGGCGCGTCCGTTTGCGCTCAGTCGTGCTCCGATCGATGTCGAGCGGGGTGGTTACGAACGTTGCGCGACGTCGAGCGGCGCTGGCGCTGCACGCGTAGCGTGACTGCGAGTTAGGCCGACACGCTTTCGACCTCCTCCAGCGCGGCCGCGACCCGCGCACGGTGCTCCGGATCCTTCGCTAACCCGAGCAAGCAGCACTCGGAAGGAGTTCCTTGTATGCGTTGGAACTCGACCGCGAGGCCGGGGGACCCGCACGTCCCAGCGGGCAAGGGGGCCGCAGCCTTCCGGCCCGCCCCGGTCGCATCCAATCGTGCACCAGTGAGCGCCAGATTCCAGCGGTCTCAGGCGGTCTCAGGCGGCTGCCGCGAGCGGCTCTTGAGACGCCGAAACCCGCCTAGCGAGCGCTTTTTGGCCTAGCGGAGCGGCGCAGGAGTCGAACCTACCCACCGACGGGCTACGCCGGCTCACCGGTTTTGAAGACCGGCTGGGCCACCGGGCCCGGCCGCTCCGCGGCCACCGTAGCAGCGTCCGATCGCGGTGGCGGGTTCGCACTCCCGGAAGCGAGGGATCGCGGGCCGCTCCCTAAGCGAGCAAGCTCCCGCCTTCGAGTTCTCACGTGGCGCAGCGCCGACCGCTCACCGAGATCGAGTGGGCGCTCGCGGGCACCGGGGCGGCGCTGGGCCTTGCGGCGATGGCCGTCGATCACCTGCTTGGTGACGATCCGGAACTGGAGGACCCGCCGACCTTCCTGATCAGCACAGCGATCGTCCTGGTGATCGCGGTGATGCTGTTCGGTTGGCTCGTCCCGCGCGCCGGCGATCCGCGGCGCGCGAGCTTGATCGTCGCGCTCGGGGCGGTTACGAGCCTCGCGCTCATTTGGCTCGGTGTGCCATTCGCTGAGCGCCCGCGGCGATTGCGCTTGGGATGCGGGGCGAGGGAAGGTTGCCGAAGGCCGCGGTCGCCATCGGGACCGGCGTCCTGTTGCTCGCGAGCGGCGCGTACGCCTACCAGGCGATCGACAAGCTTTCCTAGGAACGCTGGCCCATCTAGCTGGGTGCCAGGGACGGCGCACGGCGGCGAGCGCATTGCCGCCGTTCGGCTGCGAGAGACGACCAGCAGGAGGCTCCCGCCGGGCGTGACGCTGAACGTCGGTAAGCACGCCGCGAGCGTCGGGCTCGGCCGCCTCGGGGGGCGCGTCACGCTCGGCTCGCGTGGGACGCGGCGGCGTTAGGGCAAAAAAGGGGGGCGGCTATTGCCGCCCCCCGCGGGTTCCGTAGGCTGCGGCCTCCTACGGCTTCCCGCCGGCCGGGTAACGCCCCTCACAAGTCCCGGCTCACGGAGCATGGGCGATCGTCCCCCGCCGCGCCCCACCCAAACGGGTGAAAGTGAAGCGGAAGCGTGAACCACCTCACGAGGCATGGAATCAAGTGCGCCGCCTGACGGATACTCGACTGGCAGCGGCAATGCGGCTGAGCGTTTGGGCCCCGATGCGGCGGGGGCTCGAACCGAGAGGCAGCGGGGGCGGGCCAGCGGCGGCCCGCCCCCAACTCTCTTAAGCGCTCGGCTCGCTCGCAGCCCGCGACCGGCGACGGAGAACGCGCTCGTCCCCGACTCGGCGCGTGAGGCCCTCCGCGTCGAAGCGCTCGAGCAGGAGCTGGGCGGGCCGTCGGCCGGTGCCGAGCAGGTCGCGGAAGCGCGCGAGCTTGATCGAGCCCGCTCGCTCGCATTCGTCGACGAGCCGCCGCCGCGCCTCGGCGTAGGCGGGTGCGCCGACCGCGAGCCCGTCTCCGAGCCGAACGAGTCTTCCCGTCTCCTCGAGGTAGGCAGCGAGCGCGCGGTCCGCGACCTTGACGGGCTCGAAGCCCGCCACTTCGACTTCCGCCTGGAGCTCCGCGGCCGCCTCGGCGCGCGCGCCGAGCTGCGCCTCCGACCCGGGAAGGTAAAGACGGGCGCCCCGCCGCTCGAGGCCGAGGAGCGGCACGACGTCGCGCGCCCACGGCTCGCCAGGCGGCGGAATCCCCGGGTCGAGCGGATCGGCGGCGGCGAGCCGCGCTCGCAGCTCCTCGCGTATCTCGTCGAGCCACGCGCGCGAGAAGATCCAGTCGCCCGCTTGCTCGAGCCCGCGAACGTCGTCGGCGCCGAGATGCGCGAGCGAGCCTCGCGGCACGGGCTCGTGGACGAGGGCCGCCAAGTGGCCATGCTCGAGGAGCTCGAAGCGGCGCGTGTCGGCGTGGCGGGGCGGCGCCGGGTCGAGAACGAGCCCGCCCCCGAGCGTCGTCCGATTCCGCAGGACGACCCGATCGCCCCTTGCCGCGACGGCCGGTGATGCGAGGCGTAGCTGCGCGTGGCGCTCGCCCACACGGACGACGCGCGCGAAGTGCTCGGCGGTTCCGTGGTGGACGTGGAGGCGGATCCCGTCGGGGATTTCGCCGAGCGCTTCGAGCATGACATCGAGGCGGTAGCTCGGCCGGAAGGCGCCGGGCTCGATCAGTGCGTCGCCGCGCCGGAGGCGACTCACCTCGACGCCGGGAAGCGAGACCGCGACGCGCTGGCCGGCGTCGGCACGTTCGACGGCCCGGTCGTGGACCTGGACGCTCCTGACCCGCACCTCGCGCCCCCCCGGCTCTACGGTCATGATGTCGCCGTCGCCGACGGAGCCTGACCAGAGGGTTCCGGTCGCGACGGTCCCGATTCCGCGCAGACTGAACGCGCGGTCGACGAAGAGCCGGGTCGGCCCGCTGGACGCGCCCTTCTCCACCCCGTCCGCGATCTCGGCGAGCGCGGCCTTCAGCTCGTCGAGCCCCGCGCCTGTTCGCGCGCTCGTCGCGACCACGGGAGCGCCAGGAACGAGGTCGCGCGCCTCCTCGAGGGCGAGCTCGAGCACCTCGGCATCGACCGCGTCCGCCTTCGTCACCGCGACGACACCGTGCTCGATCCCGAGCAGGCGGACGATCGCCAGATGCTCGTGCGTCTGGGGGCGGGCTCCTTCGGCTGCGTCGATCACGAGGAGGAAGAGGTCGATTCCGGTCGCGCCCGCGACCATGTTTCGAACGAAGCGCTCATGCCCCGGGACGTCGACGAGCGAAAGCCGCTTCCCGCCGGGCAGCTCGAGCGGCGCGTAGCCGAGGTCGATCGAGATGCCGCGCGCGCGCTCCTCGGGAAGGCGGTCGGTGTCCTTCCCGGTCAGCGCCCGGACGAGCCAGGTCTTCCCGTGGTCGATGTGCCCGGCGGTCCCTACCGTGAGCGGCATGCCCTCACGGCGGCGGCCGCCTCGTCGACCTCCGCGTCGGTCAGTGTGCGGCAGTCGAGGAGGAGGCGTCCGTTGCGAACGATCCCGACCACGGCTGGGTCGCCGGTTCGAAGCGAGGCCTCGAGCTCCTCGGGAAGCGCGCAGGCGAAGCTCGGCAGCTCGGCGAGCGGAAGCGCGCCGCCGCCGACCCGCGCCGCGGTCGGCTCGACGTCGCCGCCGGTCAGCGACGCAAGGCGGTCGGCTCGCGCGCGGACTGCCTCCATCGGCTCCTCGAGCATCCGAACAACCGGGATCGCCGCGCGGTCGGAGCGGTACGCCGCGAGCGTTCCCTCGAGCGCGGCCAGGCTGAGCTTGTCGATTCGAAGCGCGCGTTGGAGCGGGTGGCGCCGGAGGCGTTCGACGAGGTCGCCGCGACCCACGACGATCCCGGCCTGCGGGCCGCCGAGCAGCTTGTCGCCCGAGAACGTCACGAGGTCGGCGCCGGCCTCGATGCAGCCGCGCGCCGTCGGCTCGTCGCCGACGGGATCAAGGGCACCGGAGCCGAGATCGTCGACGAGGACGAGGCCGCGCCGCGCCGCAAGCCGGGCGAGCTCGCGAAGTGGAGCGCGCTCGGCGAAGCCGACGATACGGAAGTTCGACTGGTGGACGCGCAGGATCGCGGCCGTGTCGTCCGTGACCGCGGCCTCGTAATCACCGAGGCGCGTTCTGTTCGTCGTCCCCACCTCGACTAGCCGCGCGCCCGAGCGCGCCAGTACGTCGGGGATGCGGAAGCCGTCTCCGATCTCGACCAGCTCACCACGCGAAACGATCACCTCGCGCCCGTCCGCGACCGCGGCGAGTGCAAGGAGCACCGCGCCCGCGTTGTTGTTGACGACAACGGCCGCCTCGGCGCCGGTCAGCTCGCGGAGCGCCCGCGCGAGGTGGAGCTGGCGCGAGCCGCGCGCTCCCTCCGTGAGCGAGTACTCGAGGTTCGAGTACGCCCCGGCGATCTCGCCAACCCGATCGAGCGCCGCCGCTGCGAGCGGCGCGCGCCCGAGGTTCGTGTGGACGATCACCCCCGTCGCGTTCAGCACGCGGCGCAAGCGCGGTCGCACGACGCTCTCGCCCTCGGCGAGGACCCGTTCGACGAGGTCGCCTGGATCGAATCCCGCCTGGATCTCCTCGCGCGCGCGCGCGAGCGCTCCCCGCGTCGCCGCGAGCGCGACCGAGCGGCCGTGGCGTTCTGACAGCTCGGCGATGCGCTCGTCCGCGAGCAGGGCGTCGACCGACGGCAGGTCGCGAAGCCTCACGCCGCGGATGATAGGTCGAGGTTCCAGGCGTTAGGATCGCGCGCCGTGAACCCCAATGCCGCAACGCTCCGGCTTGCGCTCTTCCCCCGCACCGACGTGGTCACGGAGGCGCTGCTCGTCGTCGCGGGGGCAGCGCTGGTCGCCCTTGCCGCGCAGGTTCGGATACCGATGGAGCCGGTGCCGATCACGGCGCAGACGTTCGCCGTGCTCCTGGTCGGCGCGTCCTACGGCGCCGCCCGGGGGACGGCGTCGCTCTCCCTCTACCTCGTCGCCGGGCTCCTCGGCGCCCCCGTCTACACGGGCCAGAACGCCGGTTGGGAGTACTTCACCGGCGCGACGGGCGGCTACATCCTCGGCTTCGTGGTTGCGGCGGCGCTGACGGGCTACCTGGCCGAGCAGCGCTGGGACCGCCGCGTCTCCTCGGCGATCGCCGCCATGTTCCTCGGGAGCGTCGCCGTGTACGCGATCGGCCTTCCCTGGCTCGCGGGCGTCCTCGACCTCGATTTCGAGACGACGCTCAAGGAGGGACTCGCGGTGTTCGTCCCCGGTGACCTCCTGAAGCTCTTCGCGGCCGCGGCGCTCCTGCCGAGCGCCTGGCGCTTCGTCGACCGCTTCCGCGGGCGGTAGCCGCCCGTCCACCCGCTCCTACGAGGCGTCCGCCTTAGCCGGCTCGGCGCCGGTCCGGCCCGCCCGCTTCTGTTGCCGCTCGATCACGATCCGAACGGCCTGGTCCGGATCGTCCGTCAGGTACAGCAGGTTGAGGTCGTCGGGGGAGACCATCCCCTCGGCGAGCGCCTGCGAGCGGATCCAGTCCAGGAGCCCGTGCCAGTAGGCCGAGCCGAAGAGAACGACGGGGAAGTCGACGATCTTCCCCGTCTGGATGAGCGTGAGGGACTCGAACATCTCGTCGAGCGTGCCGAACCCGCCCGGGAAGATGACGAACGCCTCCGCCGCCTTCACGAACATGACCTTGCGGGCGTAGAAGTGGTCGAACGTGAGCGAGATGTCGAGGTACGGGTTCGCGTATTGCTCGAAGGGCAGGTCGATGTTGAACCCGACCGACACCCCGCCGCCTTCCTTCGCGCCGCGGTTCGCGGCCTCCATGACGCCCGGCCCACCCCCGGTCACGACGGACCAACCGGCCTCCGCGAAGCGACGCGCCACCTCGCGCGCGGCGGCGTACGCGGGATGATCCTCGTCGACGCGCGCCGACCCGAACATGGACACGGTCGGGTCGGGGATCTGCGCCACCGCTCCGAAGCCTTCGAGGAACTCGTCGGCGATGAGGCCGACGCGGCGGAGGTCGCCGTCCCCGTGCTCGAGGAACCTTCGGTCTTCCATGCTCGGGCCGCTAGAAGTCGCGATCGACGAACGTCGCGCTCATCCCGAGCGCGAGGAGCGCCGCAAGGCCGAGGTACGTCACCCCCGTGACGAGGCGCTGCCACGGTGCGACCCGGTAGTACGCGGCCGTCCCCGGGTCGTTTCGGTGCTGCCAACGCCGCCAGAGCTCGAGGCCGCCGAGCACGAGGACGAGGAGCAGAATCGGGTTGGGCGCGAAGACCGTGAGCGCGACGAGCCCCGCGAGACCCACGGCCCAGAACGCGGGGTGGATCGCGGCGACGGCGCGCCCGCCGTCGAGCGGCACGACCGGGAGCAGGTTGAACAGGTTCAGGAAGAAGCCGACGAAGGCGAGCGCGACGAGGAGCTCCGAGTCGAGCGCTTCTCCCGCGACCCAGACGCCTGCGGCGCCCGCACTTCCGAGGATCGGCCCTGCGAGCGCGACGCGCGCCTCCCGCCAGGCGTCGTGGGGCATCTGCTTCATGCCGACGACCGCACCGAGGAACGGGATGAAGAGCGGCGCGGAGGCCGGGATCCCCTGGCGCCGCAGCTCGAGCACGTGCCCGAGCTCGTGGACGAGCAGGAGCAGGACGAACCCCACCGCGAACTTCCACCCCCAGATCCAGGCGTACGCGGCGACCGAGACCAGCATGGACGCTGACGTCGTAAAGACCTTCAGCTTGAAGGCGGCGAGCGCGACCGCCTTGAACTTCCAGATGAGGAAGCCGAGCGCGGCGATCGGCGCCCAGAGTCTCCGCGCGAGCTCGCGCCAGCGGCTCTGCGGGTGGATCGGCTCGTAGCCGCGGTGCTCATACTCCGCCGGCTCAGGCGGCGAGTAGGGCTCGTAGGACTGCGGTTGGCTCACCGACTCATGGTAGCCCCAGCCGCCCGGTACGACCGGCGGCGCGCGTTATGCGTCCTGGTCGTGTCCAGCGGGGCCGCCGATCGCAGGACGTGCGGCGCGTCAGTTCGTCCGCACGATCGGTCGCCCTCGGCCCGCGCTCCCCGTTTTCGCCGACGGCATGCCATGGAAGTGCGCTCGATCCACCGGAAAGGGCTATTGAGTTCTCGGGCGGCGCGCGCGAAGAGACGTTCGTGAGGACGGTTCGCCTTGCGGCTGCGGCGGTCGCCGGTCTGCTTTGCTTCGCCGGCCAGGCTGCCGCGGCAGGCTTCGCCGATCGCGACCGCGATCGCGTCTTCGACAACCTCGAGCGCCGTCTTGCGAAGACATCTCCCGGCGCCCGCGTCGACGTAATCGTGACGCTCCGGGGGCCGGCGACGCGCGAGCGGGTGGACGCGCTCACCGAGGACGTCGGCGACCTCGGCGCGACGCGCCGGTTCACGCTCGTCGACGGGTTCGCGGCCAAGCTGACGAAAGCGGAGGTCTACGCGCTCGCGCGTCTTCGCGACGTCGTCCACGTCGAAGCGAACCTCCCGGTTCGGGCGCTCAACAACACCGCGCAGGACTCGTTCGGCGTCGCGAAGGCGCGCCTCGACGCCGGCCTCGACGGGGACGGCGACGGCGCGGCGGCCGCCTACTCGGCTGCTGACCTCGTCGCGGCCGTGCTCGACACGGGAATCGACGCGACGCACCAGGACCTCGACGAGGGCAAGGTGCTCGCGTTCGTCAGTTGCCTCACCGGGACGTGCACGCCCGCGACGCCGTCCGACCCCGTCGGACACGGGACGCACGTCGCCGCGACGATCGCAGGCGAGGGCGATGCGCGCGCCGACCGGCTCTACCGCGGCGTCGCGCCGGCGGCGGGGCTCGTCGGCGTCCGCGTCCTCGACGCGGACGGGAGGGGGACCATGGCCAACGTCGTCGCGGCGCTCGACTGGGTCGTCGAGAATCGCGCGGCGTACGGGATCGAAGCGGTCAACCTGTCGCTCGGCGCGGCCGGGTGCTTCAACGGAACGGATGCCGTCTCCGCCGCGGTGAACGACGCGACCGCGGCGGGCCTCGTGGTCGTCGTGGCCGCTGGCAACGAAGGCCCGGGCGCGTGCACGATCGGCCTTCCCGCGGCGGCGAGAGGCGCGATCACGGTCGGCGCGATGGGCGACCTGGGAAAGCGGGGGTTTCGCCTGGCCGAGTTCTCGAGCCGAGGGCCGACGCAGGACGGGCGCGTCAAGCCGGACATCGTCGCCCCGGGAATCTCGCTCGTCTCGGCAGCCGCGAATTCCTCCGCCGGATACGTCCCCGCGAGCGGTACGAGCATGGCGACTCCGTTCGTCGCCGGCGTCGCCCTCCTGATGCGCGACGCGAATCCCGTGCTCTCACCGGCGCAGGTGAGGGCCGCGCTGACGGCGACCGCGGTCGACTGGGGCGCCGTGGGGCCGGACGGCGAGTACGGGTGGGGTCGGCTCGACGCCTACGCGGCGATCCAGGCGGCCGGTGCCTCGATCGCGGCTCCTCCCCAGACCCCGGCTCACGGCTTCCGGCAGGCGGCCGTTCCGATCGCCGGCGGCTCTGTCGACATCCCGGTGACGGTGACCGCGCCGGCGTTCCCGTTCGCGGCGACGCTCGTCGCGCCCGGCTGGAGCTCGGCCGCTCAGACCCCGAATTTCGACCTGACGCTTCTCGACGCGAGCGGCAGTGTCGTCGCGTCGGGGTCCGCGCCCCTGACGACCGGCTGGCCGGATCGTCGCCGTCAGGAAGAAGTCGCGATCGCGGCCCTCGCCGCCGGTGCGTACACCCTTCGCGTGACGGCCGTGACCGGGTCGGGAGCGTTCCTCGTCGACATCTCGGGGGGAGTCGCGGGGACGCCTTCGACGCCGCCGCCCCCGCCCCCACCGCCTCCCCCGCCGAGCGTCGTCAGCGCGCCGTCGATCGCGGGAGTCGCCCGTGAAGACGAGGTGCTCACGGCCGCCGAGGGGACGTGGAGCGGAGCCGGGTCGGTCTCGTTCGCGTTCCAGTGGCGCCGCTGTGATCCGTCCGGCGGGATCTGCACGGACGTCTCGGGGGCGACGAGCCGGACGTACACGCTCGGACGCTTCGACGTCGGGTCGACGCTCCGCGTCGCCGTGACGGCGAGCGAGGGCGCCGCGTCCGCCTCCGCGACCTCGGCACCGACGGCAGTCGTCGGGCGCGCCGGCGACAACCAGGCGCCCATCGCGCGCGCGGTCGCGAGCTCGGGGCGCCGCGGACGGACGGTGAAACTCTTCTATCGCGTCTCCGACCTGAGCGGCCGAACGTCGGAGCGCATTCGTGTCTTCCGGGCCGGCCGCGTGCTTCGCACGTTGACGACGCCGCTCTCGCTTCGCGAGACGGGCCGAACGTACTACGTCTTCTGGCGCGCTCCGCGCCGGGCGCTGCGGCTGCGCTTCTGCGTCCAGGCGTGGGACGCGGCTCGTAACGCGAGCGCTCCGAGTTGCGCGCCCCTCCGGATCCGCTGATCTCGTAGCGTCTCCGTCGGGAGAGCGTGCCGAGACGCGCGTGCGCTGCCGTAGCACGGGCGCCGTGCGGTATCTCCGAGCGACTGCACCTCGACACGCAAGGAGGGACGTTGGATCGAAGGAGAAGGCGCGTGGTGCCGGCTGCGTTCGTCGTCGCCGCGCTGGTCGTCGCGGTGCTCGGCGCAACGCCGCTCGGCGAGGCAGCGGCGAAGCGGGTCGTTCGTGTGGCGCTCTTCGCCAAGAACGCGGACAAGGTGGACGGCATCCACGCATCGCGGTCGCCGAGGGCGGGCAAGCTCGTGCCGCTGGGGGCGGACGGACGCTTCCCGGCGTCGGTGCTCCCACCGGCGCCGCCCGGGCCAATCGGGCCGGTCGGCGCCCCCGGGCCGCCGGGGCGTGCGGGCCCGCCGGGCGACTCCGGGCCGGTCGGTGCGCGGGGCGAGCGTGGCGAGCCGGCGACGGCACTCTGGGCGGCCGTCGCGGCGGACGGGTCGGTCGTCCGCGGGAACGGCACGACCGGCGGGCGGCGCGTCGGGGTCGGAGCGTACGAAGTCACGTTCGGGGTGCCGATCCGCGAGTGCGCGACGCTCGTCGCTCTCGCGACGCCCGACGGAACGAGCTCGACGGCGACCGGCCAGGCGGGAGCGTCGCCTCAGAGCGACACCGTCGTCACCGTGGAGACGGAGACCAGCACGGGGACGAACGCCGATCGCGCGTTCCAGCTGGCCGTCCTCTGCTGACTCCCCGGTCGCGGCGGGACGGCCGGCCGTC
>DATAAZ010000022.1:0-37644 GCA_036259875.1 Gaiellaceae bacterium | reverse complement strand
CTCCGCCTCCATGGCGGCGGCGAGCGCGACGGCCGTGGTGTCCGACCCGCCGCGGCCGAGTGTGGTGACGTCCTTGGCCGTCGAGACGCCCTGGAAGCCGGCGACGAGGACGATCCGGTCCTCCTCCAGGGCGCTGCGGATGCGGTCGCCGCGCACGTCGAGGATGCGCGCCTTGGTGTGCGAGGTGTCGGTGACGATCCCGGCCTGGGACCCCGTCAGCGAGATCGCCTGGTGCCCTAGGTCGTTGATCACGATGGCCGCGAGCGCGCAGGAGATCCGCTCGCCGGTCGAGAGCAGCATGTCCATCTCGCGCGGGTCGGGCGTCGGCGAGACCTCCTCGGCCGCGGCGATCAGCTCGTCCGTCGTCTTCCCGCGCGCGGAGAGGACGGCCACGACGCGGTGACCCTGCTCGCGCGCGGCGCATCCACCAGGCGCTCGACGAGGGGAAGATCGTCCTCGTCGCCGGCTTCCAGGGCGTCTCGACGACCTTGGACATCACGACACTCGGGCGAGGGGGCTCCGACACGACCGCCGTCGCGCTCGCCGCCGCGCTCGGTGCCGACGCGTGCGAGATCTTCACCGACGTCGAGGGCGTCTTCACCGCGCATCCCGACGCGGTTCCGTCGGCGCGCAAGCTCCACTCGGTGAGCTACGAGGAGATGCTCGAGATGTCCGCCTCGGGCGCCAAGGTGCTTCAGTTACGCTCGGTTGAGTTCGCCCGGAACCACAGGGTGAAGCTCCACGTCCGCTCGACGTTCACGAACGAGGACGGGACGTGGGTGCGGGAGGAGGACGAACGGATGCTCGAGAAGGCGATGATCGCGGGGGTCGTCCACACGCTCGACGAGAGCGTCTACCGCGTGGTGGAGCCCCGCGTCGCCGACCTCTTGGAGGCACTCGCGGACGCGCACGTGAACGTCGACACGATCGTCCAGATCGGGCCGGACCTCGTCCTCTCGGCACCGCGGGAGGACCGGGCCGAGACCGTGGCCGTCCTCGACGGTCTCGGCGTCCGCTGGTCCGAGGCGGAGGACCTCGCCAAGGTGAGCATCGTCGGGGCCGGAATGAAGAGCCACCCGGGAATTGCGGCGCGGACGTTCGCCACGCTGCGCGAGCTCGCCGTCGAGCCTCGTTTCATCTCGACTTCGCCGATCAAGATCGCCTTCTATGTCCCCCGCACCGACGTCGAGCGGGCGGTAGCCGCGCTTCACGAGGCGTTCGACCTCTCGGCGGCGAGCGTTCAGCGCGCGCATGCCTGACGTGCGGATCGGCGTCGTCGGAGCGACCGGCGCGGTCGGCACCGTCACGCTCGAGCTGCTCGCGCAGCGGGGGTTCGAGCGCGTGCGCGCGTTCGCGAGCGCGCGCTCGACCGGACGCGACGTCGCGTTCGGCGACGAGGCGCTCACCGTCGAGGAGGCGAAGCCGGACATCCTCTCGGCCGGCGATCTCGATCTCTGTTTCTTCTCCGTCGGCACGGACGCGAGCCGGAAGCTCGTCCCCCACGCGGTCGAAGGAGGCGCCGTCTGTATCGATAAGTCGGACGCCTACCGCCTCGCGGACGGCGTCCCGCTCGTCGTGGCGGGCGTGAACGACGACGCGCTCGACCACGATCCGATCGTCGCCAACCCGAACTGCTCGGCGATCCAGCTCGCGGCGGTGCTCAAGCCCCTCCACGACGCGGCCGGCGTTGCCCGCGTCCGTTTGGCGACGTATCAGTCGATGTCCGGCGCGGGCGACGCGGGCATCGAGCGGCTCCGCGCGCTCGAGCCGACGCAGGGCGATCTCGCGATGGATTGGGACTTCGACGGCGAGGAGTTCAGCGAGGAGTGGAAGCTCCGGGCCGAGACGCAGAAGATCCTTGGCCTCCGCGACCTGCTGATCCAGGCGACCTGCGTTCGGGTCCCCGTACTCGTTGGCCATGCGCAGGCCGTCTGGATCGAGACGCTGGACCCGCTCTCGCCGGAGCAGGCGCGCGACGTCCTGGACGCGGCGCCTAACGTCGAGCTCGCCGACCACCCGACGCCGTCGCAGGCGGCGGGCCGTGACGCCGTTCTCGTAGGCCGTATCCGGCACGATCGCACGACGACGAACGGGCTCGCGCTCTGGACCGTGAACGACAACCTCCGCAAGGGCGCCGCCCTGAACGCCGTCGAGATCGCCGAGACCCTGCTCGCGCGGGACCTCGTGCGCGCCTAGGCGAGATGCGGGGAGCCGCCGCACGTGAGCGGCGTGCCGCGGCTCGCCTCTTCTTTAGCGCGGCCGCCTAGCGCGGCCGCCTCGTCAGCGCGCCGCCGAACGCGCCGACGCCGAGCCGGCCGCCGCCGGAACGCCTGGCCGCGGCGCCTTCCAAGCTCAGACAGGGCGCTGCGGAACGGGGGCGGGGACGAACGCCTCCTTGACGCGGCGCAGGACCTTCGCGCGTCTTCCCTCGACGACCGGCTGGAGGCCGCCGAGCTCGAGCCGCGCGAGCGCGACGCGGCCGTCCCAGCGAACGGGGTAGAAGCCGAAGTCGGCCAAGAAGTCACTCGGGAAGATCGTCCGGTGGACGAAGAAACGCTCGTAGCCGCTCTCGCCCTCCGGATAGCGGTAGCCGAACGTCTCGATCGCCTTGACGCCACGGTCGCGCGCCTCGCCGATCACGGAGAGGAAGAGACTCTGGATCACCCAGGGCGATGAGAGGTCGACGAGGTAGGCGCACGCGATCAGGACCGCATCGGCGGACGGGGGCCCCGCGGGCAGGTCCTGTCCGCGCGGGAAGTGCTCGGAAGGGCCGAACTGGATAAACCCGAGCAGGCGGTCGTTCTCGGCGAAGTAGAGCGTGCCCCAGGGTCCCCACTCGTCCTCGATCCGGTCCGCCCACTTCGCCTTGTCGACGCTCCGCCCCTCGCGCGCCTGCCAGAACACGCAGTCGACGCACGGGCGCGGGGCGTGCCGGATCGACACTGTGTTAACCGGGTGAAGGCGGTACGGCACGCAGGAAAATCTATTTCGCCCGCGTCAACCGCAACAGCGTCGCTTCGGGACGTGCGAGGAAGCGGAACGGCACGAAGGTCGTCCCGAGGCCCCGCGAGACGTGGAGGAGCCCGGCAGGCGTCTGGACGAGGCCGTCCCAGTGGGTCGCCCGGAGATCCTTGAGCCGCAGCTTCCCCCACGGCGTCGGGACGCAAATCTGGCCGCCGTGGAGGTGGCCGGCGAGAACGAGGTCGAAGACGCCCGGCGGCAACGTCCGGACGACGTCGGGGTAGTGGCAGAGGAGGATCCGTACGTCGGCGTCCGGCGCGGCTCGAGCGGCGGGGCGCGACGCGCCGCGCTTGTAGCTAGCGGGATCGACGCCGACGAGCTGGACACGCGCGCCGTCGACCGCGAGCATCCGCTCGTCATCCCGGAGGAGCACGGCTCCGGCCTCGTGCAGGTCGGAGAGGTCGGTCGGCCGTGTGAACGGGTCGCGCGCGTCGTCGACGTCGTGGTTGCCGAGCACGGCGAAAACGCCGAAGCGCGCTTCCAGCCCCGCGAGCGCATCCTCGAGCTTCGCCTTGCCGCCGCGGCGCGTCACAAGGTCACCGCTGACCGCGACGAGATCCGGACGGGCCTCCCGCGCCCACGCGACCGCGCGGTCGAGCGCGCGCCCGCCCAGCGACAGCGTTCCGAGATGGAGGTCAGACAGGTGCAAGATCCGGAACCCGTCGAGCGAAGCCCGGAGCCCCGGAATCGGCACGGCCGTCTCGCGCCGCTCCATCCACTGCGACTCGAAGAGCGACCACGCGGCCACTCCGCCGCCTATGACCGCTCCGAGCGTGATTTTTCTCCGAGGACTTCGCAAGAGTCGGCTCCCGCGTACGTCTAGATCGGTGGAGGGGCAGCCGGCCCGGCTCTCGGAGCACCCGAGCCGGGCCGGTCTTATTTCCGTCCCGGATGACTCCTGGCGCATTCGACCGGTCATTTCCGACGGACGCCCGAGCACCGCCCGGCCGTCCTCGTCGTCGGCGCCGGTGAGTCGGCGCCTTAGTCCGCGCTAGCCCGGCGCCTCGACCTTCTCCAGGACGGGCGTCACCGGGACGACGTGCCTCCTGAACTTGAGCTCGGAGTCCTCGAGCCCGGCGGCGACGCCGATCAGCTGCGAAAGATGGAGGATCGGCATCGCGTAGCGCTTCCCGGTCGAGGCCTCGAGCTTCTGCTGCCACGCGTCGAGCGAGAGGTGGCAGAGCGGGCACGGCGTCACCATCGCGTCGGCGCCGGCCTCGAGCGACTGCTCGACCGGCTGGATGAGCTCACCGAGCGCCGTCTCCTCGCGCGCCTGGATGATCGGGAAGCCGCAGCACTTCACCTTCGCGGGGTAGTCGACCGGTTCCCCGCCACACGCCTCGATGATGGCCTCGAGCGACCACGGCCGGTCGGGGTCCTCGAACCCGAGCAGCTTCGACGGGCGAAGGATCTGGCAGCCGTAGAACGGCGCGACCTTGAGCCCCTTCAGGCCCCTGTGCGCGACCTGCTTGAGGCGCTCGTAGCCGTCCCCCTCAGCGATCAGCCAGAGGAAGTGCTTCACCTCGACGCTGCCCGAGTAGCGCGGCGCGCCGACCGTCGCGAGGTTCTCGCTCACGCGCGCGAGGAGCGCCGCGTCGTTCTGGAGCATGTGGTTCGCCTGCCGGAGGTTGAGCGTGCAGACGTTGCAGACCGTCATGAGGGTGTCCGTCCCGGCCGCCTCGGCATAGGCGAGAATGCGCGCGTTGAGGTGGAGGTAGTAGTCCGGCTCCGCCTCGTGGATATCGCCCGCGCCGCAGCAGGTCACCGATTCGAGCTCCTCGAGCTCGATGCCGAGCTTCGGCGCGAGCGCCTGCGTGGAGGAATCGAGTTCCTTCTGCGATAGGGAGGCGAGACAGCCCTTGTAATACGCCACTCTCATTGCCGCGTCTCTTCGGGCGCGATCCGGCTCGCCGGGCCCTTTTCGTCGGGCTCGACGCGCGCGAGCGCACGCTCGCCCTGGACGTGCCCGAGCGCTCCGTCGCGGCCCTGCGTCTGGATGAGATCGCGAAGCATGCGCGCCTCGTGGACGTCCTTGGCCACGTGCGGCGGGACGGGCGGGGGAACCTTCCCACGGCGGGCGAGCGAGATCGCGAACTTCGTCTGCTTGATGGCCGAGACGACCCCCTGCGTCTTCGGGACGAGCTCGGTCTCGCGGAGCCAGCCGGTCGTCATCGCCGAGCGAACGAACCACTTGGCGTGCTTCGCCCCCATGTCGTGATCGATCCCCTCCTTGATCGACTCGGCGCCGAGCTTCGCGATCGCGTCGCGCGGATCGACGCCCTTCGGGCACCGCTCGTTGCAGAAGTAGCAGCGAGTGCAGTCCCAGATCCCGTGCTCGGAGTTGTAGAGCTCGAGTCGCTCGATCTTCGCCCGGTCACGCGGGTCGCCGACGAACCGGAAGCCCTTCGCGAGCGCAGCCGGACCGAGGAACTCGGGGTCGGCCTCCATCGAGTTGCACTCGGAGACGCAGCAGCCGCACATGATGCAGAGCGCCTCCTTGTGGATCGGGTTCATCTGCTCCTGCGAGTAGCGGAACTCGCCGTCTTCGGGGTACTCCTCGTAGCCCGGCTCGATCCACGGCTTCATCGCGCGGACCTTCGACCAGAACGGGCCCATGTCGACGACGAGGTCCTTCACAATCGGCAGGTTCCCCATCGCGGAGATGACGGGGACGTGGTCGCGCTCGACGATCGGCTTCATCCGCTCCTTGCAGGCGAGGACGGCGCGGCCGTCCATCCGCATTCCGCATGAGCCGCAGATCATCATCCGGCAGCTTTTGCGATAGGCGAGCGATCCGTCGACCCGATCCTTGATGAGGTCGAGCACGTCGAGGAGACAAGCCCACTCGGGCGCCTCGACCTCGTAGCGCTTGAGCTCGCGCTGCCCCGACTCGGGGTCGTATCGCCAGATCTTCAGCGCTACGTCCACGCGCCTCGATCGTCCCCGTTCGTTGGGTAGTCGTGCGTCACAGCCCGATCCTCCCCGCTCGCCGCGACCGCGACCGCATACGCCCCCCGCGCCATCAGTACGTGCGCTCCTGGGGTTGCCACTTGGTCATCCGGACCGGCGCCCAGTCGAGCTGCGGGGCGCCGTCCTCCCAGGTGACGACCGTGTGGCGCAGGTAGTTCTCGTCGTCGCGGTCCGGATAGTCGTACGGCCGCGCGTGGGCGCCACGGCTCTCCCTCCGCGCGAGGCCCGCTTCCACCATGCACGCGGCGAGCTCGACGAGGAAGCCGAGCTCGAGCGCCTGCGTCACGTCGTTGTTGAAGACTCGGCTCTTGTCGTCGACGACGACCCGTTCATAGCGCTCGCGCAGCCGGGCGACGATCTCACCCTGCGCCTCCATCTGCTCCTCGCGTCGAAAGACGCCGAAGTTCTCGTGCATCGTCTCGGCGAGCTCGTCCCTGATCGCGTGCGGCCGCTCGCCGTCCGTCCGGTCGAGCAGCTCCGCGAGCTCGGATTCCGCGTCCGAGACCGCCGTAGGCGGGACGGCGACCGTCGTGTGCGTCAAGGCCCACTCGGCTGCGGCGAGTCCGGCCCGCTTGCCGTAGGTGATCGTCTCCATCAAGGCGTTCCCGCCCAGCCGGTTCGCGCCGTGGACGGAGACGCAAGCGCACTCGCCCGCCGCATAGAGCCCCTCGAGCGACGTCGCGCCGAAGAGGTCCGTATCGACCCCGCCCATGTGATAGTGCGCTCCCGGGCGGACGGGGATCGGGTCGTGGATCGGGTCGACCCCGGCAAAGACCATCGAAAGCTCGCGCGTCCCGTGCAGGCGCTCGACAATCCGCTCGGCGCCGAGATGCCGCAGGTCGAGGAGTACGTTCCCGTCGACGCCGCGCCCCTCGTCGATCTCCGTCTGCTCGGCCCGCGAGATGACGTCGCGGGACGCGAGCTCCATCGCGTTGGGGGCATAGCGCTTGAGGAACCGCTCGCCGTCCGCGTTGACGAGGTAGGCGCCCTCGCCGCGGCAGCCCTCCGTGATCAGGACGCCCGTCGGCGAGAGGGTCGTCGGGTGGAACTGCATCATCTCCATGTCCTTCAGCGGAACGCCGAGGCGAAGCGCCATCGCCATCCCGTCGCCCGTGCAGGCGTACGCGTTCGTCGTGCCCGTGTAGAGCCGCCCGGCGCCGCCCGTCGCGAGGATGACCGTCTTCGCGCCGATCGTCTTCAGGCCGCCGTTCACGATGTCCCAGGCGATCACGCCCTGGCAGCGCCCGTCGTCTTCGACGAGCTTCCAGGCGAACCACTCCTCGTACGCAGGGATGTCGCGCTTCATCACCTGCTCGTAGAGGACGTGCACGAGCACGTGCCCCGTGATGTCCGCCGCGTAGGCGGTGCGGGGCTCGCCGGCTGCACCGAAGGGCCGCTGGGCGATGCGCCCGTCCTCCGTCCGCGAGAAGACGGCGCCCCAGTGCTCGAGTTGGTAGACGTCGCCCGGTGCCTCGTTGCAGAGCACCTCGATCGCGTCCTGGTCGCCGAGGTAGTCGGCGCCCTTCACCGTGTCGAAGGCGTGCTTCTCGGGGTCGTCCTCCGAGGCGTTCCCGAGCGCCGCGTTGATCCCGCCTTCGGCGGCACCGGAGTGCGAGCGGACCGGATGGATCTTCGAGAGGAGCGCGACGTCGGCGCCCGCGTCGAACGCCTCGATGGCCGCGCGCATGCCTGCGCAGCCGGCGCCCACAACAAGGACGTCGTGCTGGGCCTCCACCGCTCGAGACGCTACACGAAACCCCTTTTCACCCGGCTCGGCTCCGCGCCGCGGCGCGCCGCCCGGGCGGTCTTGAGCTATGCGAGCGCCGCGACGCCGACGAGCCCGAGGAACGACGCGACGAGCACGAGCATGAGGACGTAGCCCGCCGCAGCAATCCGGTCGCGCGCGAGGACGGGCGCGCACGAATCGCACTCGTCCGAAGGATGAACGGCTCCGATGGCGATGGTCGCGTTCATGCGCGAACCGTGGCACGCGAACGGCCCGTGCGCGAGACGGCCAGCAGGCGTCTCGCGGTGCGGTTTTCCCGACCCCGGCGGGACGCCTGGCCAAATGCAGCGTGAGCCGCCGGGCCGCGCCGTTCGACCCGACCCTGCGACGTCAGCCGACCCGGTAGCCTGCGGCTACGCGGCCTCCCTGCGTCCGTGGAACGACATCACCCGCGGGACGACGTTCCGCCAGTCCCTCCTTAGACCCGCGGCCCGGCCTTCGCGATCTCCGACTCGGGATCGGCGAACCTCGCGAAGTTCTCCTGGAACTTGGTGGCCAGGAAGCGCGCCCGCTCGTCGTACGCATCCGGCTCGCGCCACGTGGAGCGCGGATCCAGGAGCTTCGGGTCGACGCCCGGGACGTCGAGTGGAACCTCGAACCCGAAGACGGGGTCCCGGCGGTACTCGGCGTCGTCGAGCGCGCCCGCGAGGGCGGCCTCGAGGAGGGCGCGCGTCGCCTGGATCGGCATCCGCCTGCCGTCGCCGTACGGCCCGCCCGTCCAGCCGGTGTTCACGAGCCAGACCGCCGCGTCGTGCCGACGCAGCTTGTCGCCCAGCATCCGCGCGTAGACCGTCGGAGCCTGAGGCAGGAACGGCGCCCCGAAGCACGCCGAGAATGTCGGCTGCGGCTCCTTGACCC
Organism: Gaiellaceae bacterium; assembly: GCA_036259875.1. Taxonomy (GTDB): domain Bacteria; phylum Actinomycetota; class Thermoleophilia; order Gaiellales; family Gaiellaceae; genus DATAAZ01. The sequence goes on along the minus strand of DATAAZ010000022.1, from coordinate 29,009 downwards.
CGATCTCCGTCCCGGCCAGCTTCGCCGTAAACCCGGCCAGGAAGTAGAACATCGCCTGCTCGCGCGAGAGGCGCGCGATCGGCGGCAGGACAGAGAAGGCGTCGGCGGTCAGGAAGACGACGGAGCTCGGGTGGCCGGCTCGCTTCGTCGGGAGCGCGTTGTCGATCCGCTCGAGCGTGTAGGCGGCACGCGTGTTCTCCGTCTTCGAGTCGTCGTCGAGATCGAGGACGCCTCGCTCGTCGGCGATCGCGTTCTCGAGCACCGTCCCGAACGAATGGGTCGCCGCCCAGATCTGCGGCTCGGCCTCGCGCGAGAGCCGAATCACCTTCGCGTAGCAGCCGCCTTCGAGGTTGAAGACGCCCTCGTCGCCCCAGCCGTGCTCGTCGTCGCCGATCAGGTGGCGGTTCGGGTCGGCCGAGAGCGTCGTTTTCCCGGTCCCCGAGAGGCCGAAGAATACGGACACGCGCCCGTCTTTCCCGACGTTCGCCGAGCAGTGCATCGGGAAGACGCCCTCGAGCGGCAGACGGTCGTTCATGACGGCGAAGATCGACTTCTTGATCTCGCCGGCGTACTCGGTGCCGCCGATTACGACTTCGGAGCGGGTTGGATGAAGGACGATGAAGGTCTCGCTCCGCGTCCCGTCCTCCTCGGGATCGGCTTCGACCGACGGCGCGTGGAGCACGAGCGCGTCGGGCTGGTGCTTCTCCAGCTCGTCGTCGGTCGGCTCGATGAAGAGCGTCTTCGCGAAGAGCGCGTGCCACGGCGACTCCGTGACGACGCGCACGCCGATCCGATGTGCCGGATCCGCGCCGGCAAACGCGTCGACGACGTACACCTCGTCGACCTCGTCGAGCCGCGCCACGACCTTGTCGCGAAGGCCCTCGAACCGGTCCTCCTCGAGCGGACGGTTGACCTCGCCCCACCAGATCCGGTCTTCTGATTCCGGCTCGCGGACGACGAAGCGGTCCTTGGGCGAGCGGCCCGTGTGCCGGCCCGTGTCGACGACGAGCGGGCCGCCTTCGGCGAGGCGCGCCTCGCCCCGGGCGAGCGCGCGCGTGTAGAGCATCGACGTGGTCGGCTGCCAGTAGACGCGGCCGCGCGGGTCGAGCCCGTGCGCCTCCAATCCGCCTACGGTCGTCGAGATCGCCATGCGCCCTAGCTACCCGCGCGCACGCGGGCAAGAAACCGGGCATATCGTACGCCGCCGCGCCGGGCGCGCGGAATGGTCGCCCGCGGCTCGCGTCAGCGAACGCGCTGCGGAGGGACGTCGAACGCGAACGAGCCGCCCTCCGCGTACGCGAGGTCGGGTCCCCCTTCGAGCGCGAACCCGAGTGCGAGCAGGACATCCGCTCGCGCGGCTCCCACCGTCGTCGCGCGCCGCCACTCCGCGCCTCTCCGCTCGATCCGGATCGCGCGCAGCCCCGCCGCCTCGAACAGGGCGACCTCGTGGGCGCCGAGCTCGCCGGCGTCCGCGCGCTCGCCGAGCTCATACGCGAGCGAGAAACCACCCGCGGGCACGTCAACGCGACCGCGCCGCATCCGGATGCGCGCGGCACGAAGCGGCGCGCCGAAGAAGGCGCCTGCCAGGCCGCCGAGCGAGACGTACGAGCGCAGGAAGTAGACGGCCGGCCTTCCCTCGTACCGCACGTATGCCCGGACGTTCAGCTGGGAGAAGGGCGCGACCGGAACCACGCCGAGGCGCCCGCCCGTGAAGCGAAGCGCGGCGATCGAGACGCGGTGCCGGCCGCCGATCTCGGCGGGCTCGAGGCCCGGGTAGACCGCGCGGGCGACCGAGTCCGCGTCCGTCCCCCAGCTCGCGATAACGAGCTCCCCGACGCCAAGCGTGAGGCCCACGGGCGCGAACTATGCCGCGCCCGTGCGCCCGTCGGTCTCGACCAGCCCGTCGAGGACGCGGCAGAAGCCACGGAGCGCCTCGCCGAGCGTGCCGAGGTCGGCTGCCCCTCGCACCGGATGCTGAGCGACGGCGAAGCCGACGTCGAAGTTCCCTCTCCCGGCGCCACGACGGCCCCGGCAGGAAGTTGCGCTCGCCCTCGGAACACGGGGGCGTGGACACGGCACGCGAGATCGAACGCTTCCTCGAAAGCCCGGCGCTCTCGGACGCCACCCGGCGGGCGTACCGACGCGACCTCACCGAGTTCGCCGCCTGGCTCGATCGCCGTGGACTCTCGCTCGCCGCGATGGACGCGCGCCTCTTCGCCGACTACGCGGCCGCGCTCGGCGCCGACCGTCCCGGCCGGAAGCCGCGCAAACTCGCGTCGACCACGCTCGCCCGAAGGCTCGCCGCGGTCCGCTCGTTCCTCCGCGCCGCGCTCGGGCCGGCGCGCGTTCCCGATCTCTCGCTTGCGGGTCGTCGGCGGCGGCGGCTCCCGCACGCGCCCCGCCCGCGCGAGACGGACGCCCTCCTCGACGGATTCGGTGCGCGGACGCCTCTCGGGCTGCGCAATCAGGCGCTCTTCGAGCTCGTCTACTCGGCCGGCCTTCGCGCCCAGGAAGCGGTCGAGCTCAAGCTCGCCGACGTGGATTTCGAGCGTGAGCTCGTCCACGTCCGCGGCAAGGGAGGCAAGGAGCGCGTCGTCCCGCTCGGCGAGGAGGCCGCCTACCGTCTCCGCATCTACCTCGAGCGTGCCCGACCCGCGCTCCTGCGCGGTGCCGAGGACCGCCTCTTCGTGTCGGTGCGGGGCCGGCCGCTCGACACCTCGACGCTTCGCCGCCTCCTCCCGAATCCTCACCGACTCCGCCACGCGTTCGCCACCGACCTCCTGGAAGGCGGTGCCGACCTCCGCACGATTCAGGAGCTCCTCGGCCACGCGTCGCTCTCGACGACGCAGATCTACAGTCACGTCGACGCGAAGCGCCTGCGCCGTGTGTACGACCGCGCCCACCCGCGTGCCGTCGAGCGCGAATAGGCGGCCGGACAAGGACGACGGACGCGCGTACCGAACCCTGTCTGGCCCCGATGCACCCTCCGCCGACCGACGCTGCCGTCGAGAGCTTCCTCGCGCTCCTCGGCGCCCGCCGCGCGCCGCGGACGCTCGATGCCTACCGCCGCGACCTCGCCGACTTCTCGTCCTTCCTCGGCCGTCCGCCCACCTCGGCGGCGAGCGACGAGGTGCAGGCGTGGCTCGCCGAGCTTCGAGCCCGCGGGCTTGCGCCGAGCTCCGTGGCGCGGAAGGCGGCAGCGCTTCGGTCGTTCTTCCGCCACCTCGTCCTGCTCGGAATCCGCAGCGACAACCCGGCGCTCGACGTCCCGCTTCCGCGACGGCGTACGCGCATTCCGCGCTCGCTGACTCCGGCCGAGATCGAGCGCCTCATCGCCGCCGCCACCGGGACGACCCCGCGGGCGCTGCGCGACCGCGCGCTCGTCGAGCTCCTCTACGGCGCCGGGCTCCGTGTCAGCGAAGCGGTCGGCCTCGACCGCGCGGGAGTCGAGCTCGAGAACCGAGTGGTGCGCTGCGTCGGGAAGGGCGACAAGGAGCGGATCGTGCCGCTCGGGCGCCCCGCCGTCGAGGCGGTGCGCCGCTACGTCGCGCGTGGACGCCCATACCTCGACCGTCGCCATCGGCCAGAGCTCTTCCTGAACGCGCACGGCGGCCCCCTCACGCGCGGCGGCGCCTTTCTCGTGCTGCGCCGGCTCGCGGTGAAAGCGGGTCTGGAGCCGGCGCGCGTCCATCCGCACCTGCTGCGGCACTCCTTCGCGACGCACCTGCTCGAGGGCGGCGCCGACCTGCGGAGCGTGCAGGAGATGCTGGGGCACGCCGACCTCGGGACGACGGAGGTCTACACGCACGTGTCGGAGCTGCGGCGGCGCGAGACGTACTTCCGCGCCCACCCGCACGCGAGGCGGCGCGAGAGACGGCAAGGCTCTACGCGCGAGCCGTAGGGAGTGCGCCCGGACGAGCGCCGGCACGCCGAGTTGCTAGCGCGACGCGGCCTTGCGCCTGAGCGCCCTGTGGACCGAGGTGGCCGCCGCCCTCAGCTCCCTCTCCTCGGCCTCCTCCTCGGCGAGGTGCTCGAGAAGAGTGAGCGTGTCGCGGCTAGGCGAGCCGTTCTTGAGGCAGAGGATGGCGAGTCGGCGCACGGCCTGGTTCGGGTCCGCGTTCGCGAGCTCGTGCAGCAGCGGCCGCACCTTGTTCACGAGCCCGGGATGGTCGCGCGACAGAAGCTCGAGCGAGAGGAGCGCGGACCCTCGGCACGCCGGGCTCTCGTCCTCGAGCCCACGGCGAAGAAGCTCCGTCTTCTGCGCGAACCGGAGCTGGCCGATCGCCCGGTAGGCGAGCGCCCGCTCGCGGTAGTCGCCGCTTCGAACGGCGGCCTCTAGCTCTTCGTCGACCTCGCGCCGCAGGTCGGCGAGCGCGCGGGCGTCGGACGTCGCTGCCGCCTTGGCGGCCGCCTCTGCGAGGGTCAACTCGGAACCGGCGCGCCGCCGCGAACCTCGGACGCGGGCCGGCTCGGCGGGCCGACGTACTGCGCCGAGGGCCGGAAGAGCCGCCCGGTCCGTTTCTGCTCGAGGATGTGCGCCGACCAGCCCGCCACGCGCGAGCACGCGAACATGGCCGGCGCGAGCGACGGGGGGATCTCGGCGCTGTCGAGGACGATGGCCGAGTAGTACTCGACGTTCGTCGCGAGCACGCGCTCGGGGTAGCGCTCCTGGAGCGCCCGGAGCGCGACCTGCTCGAGCTCCTCGGCGACCTCGACGTTCGGCGCGTCGAGCTCCTTCGCGACGCGCTTCAGGAGCCGAGAGCGCGGGTCTTCCGCGCGGTAGATCCGGTGACCGAAGCCCATGATGCGCTTCCGGCTCGCGAGCGCCTCGCGGACCCAGCGCTCTGCGTCGCCCATCCGCGCGACCTCCTCGAGCATCGGCTTCACGTACGCGGGCGCACCGCCGTGCAGCGGTCCCGAGAGGGCCCCGACCGCGGACGAGAGGGCGGCGCCGCAGTCGGCACCGGTCGAGGCGACGACGCGTGCGGTGAAGGTCGAGGCGTTCAGGCCGTGCTCGGCCGTGCAGATCCAGTAGGTATCGATCGCCTTCACGTGCCGCGGGTCCGCGTCCCCGCGCCAGCGGAGGAGGAACTTCTCGGCGGCCGTCGTCCCCTGGGCAACCACGTCGTCCGGGGCGGGCTCGCGACCGTCCGCGACGGCGGCCGACCGGGCGACGATCTCCATCATGAGCGCGGAGAGGCGGCCGAGGTCCTCGCGGGCCTGCTCGTCCGAGATTTCGTTCAGCTTCCCGAGCTTCCACTCGCCGGCGAGCCGCGCCGTCTCCGCCTGCAGATCCGCAGGCGCGTTGCCGGTGAGACGCGCGGGCTCGTACGGCTCGGGATCGGGCATCTTGGAGCTCAGCTCGTCGTCGACGAGGAGCCCCCAGACGTTCTCGTACGGGTGGTGACCGACGAGCTCCTCGATGTCGACGCCGCGATAGCGGAGCTGGCCGCCCTCCCTGTCGGGCTCCGCGATCTCAGTCTGGACGGCGACGACCCCCTCGAGACCCGGTCTGAAGTCGTTCACGCGGCCAATCTACCCCGAACGGCGCGGCCAACGCGCTCGTGGGTAGATTCCGCGCGTGGCGCATCGAGTGACGTTCATCCCCGGCGACGGGACCGGGCCGGAGATCGCCGAGGCGACCCGCCGCGTGATCGAGGCGACCGGCGCCGAGATCGAGTGGGACGTCCAACATGCCGGTGCCGACGTCATGGACGAGCACGGCGGCACACCGCTCCCCGACCACGTCCTCGACTCGATCCAGGAAAACGGCGTCGCGCTCAAGGGCCCGATCACGACCCCGGTCGGGACGGGCTTCCGCTCCGTGAACGTCGCGCTTCGGAAGACGCTCGACCTCTACGCGCAGGTGCGGCCCTGCAAGAGCTATCCGGGCGTCCGCTCCCGCTACGACGGCGTCGATCTCGTCGTCGTCCGCGAGAACACGGAGGACCTCTACGCCGGGATCGAGTTCGAGTACGCAAGCGAAGAGGCCCGAGAGCTGCTGGCGTGGGTCGAGCGCAAGACGCGCCTTCCGCTCCGGCCCGACTCCGGGCTCTCGCTGAAGCCGATCTCGGTGAGCGGAACGCGTCGCATCGTCCAGTTCGCGTTCGACTACGCCCGCCGCCACGGCCGCGGCAAGGTCACGGCCGTCCACAAGGCCAACATCATGAAGTTCACGGACGGCCTCTACCTCCGCGTCGCGCGCGAAGTGGCGGAGGAAAACCGCGACGTCGGGTTCGACGACCGCATCGTCGACAACCTGACGATGCAGCTCGTCCAGCGGCCCGAGGAGTACGACGTGCTCGTCTGCACGAACCTCTACGGCGACATCGTCTCCGACCTCGCCGCGGGGCTCGTCGGCGGGCTCGGGCTGGCGCCGGGCGGGAACTTCGGCGCCACGGCGGCCGTCTTCGAGCCCACGCACGGCTCGGCGCCGAAGTACACCGGCCAAAACAAGGTAAACCCGATGGCGATGATGCTCTCGGGCGTCATGATGCTTCGCCACCTCGACGAGCGCGACGCCGCCGACCGGCTCGAGGGGGCGATCGCCGACGTGATCGCCGAAGGAGCGAGTGTCACGTACGACATGAAGCCCACGCGCGACGATCCGGCCGCGGTCGGCACGAGCGACGTCGCCGACGCCGTCATCGAGCGCCTGGGAGTCCGCGTTTGAGGCGCAAGGTCACCGTCGTCGGCGCCGGGAATGTCGGCGCGACGGCGGCGCAGGAGATCGCGCGGCGCGACTACGCGGACGTCGTCCTCGTGGACATCAAGGAAGGACTCCCGCAGGGGAAGGCGCTCGACCTGAACGAGTCCGGCCCCGTGCTCGGCTACGAGCCGAACCTCGTCGGCTCGAACGGCTACGACGAGACGGCCGGCTCCGAGATCGTCGTCATCACCGCCGGCGTCCCGCGGAAGCCCGGCATGAGCCGCGACGACCTCGTGGCGACGAACGAGGAGATCGTGGGCGGGGTCACCACAGAGGCGGCGGAGCGCTCGCCGGAAGCGATCCTCCTCGTTGTCTCGAACCCGCTCGACGCGATGTGCCACGTGACGCTCGACATCTCCGGATTCCCCCGTGAGCGCGTCGTCGGGATGGCCGGGATCCTCGACACGGCGCGCTTCAGGACGTTCATCGCCTGGGAGACTCGTTCCTCCGCAAAGGACGTGACCGCCATGGTCCTGGGCGGGCACGGCGACCAGATGGTGCCGCTCGTCTCGGCGACGAACGTGGGCGGCATACCGCTCCGCCGACTCGTCTCGGACGAGCGGATCGAGGCGCTCGTCGAGCGCACCCGGAAAGGTGGCGGCGAGGTCGTCGACCTCCTCGGCACGTCGGCGTGGTACGCGCCGGGCGCGGCGGTCGCTCAGATGGTGGACGCGATCATGCTCAATCAGAAGCGAGTCCTGCCGTGCACGGCGTACCTCGAGGGCGAATACGGGATCGACGGGCTCTACATGGGCGTACCGGTGAAGCTCGGGGCCCGTGGCGTCGAGGAGATCGTCGAGCTCGAGCTCGCCGACGACGAGCACGCTGAGCTCGAGCGCTCGGCCGCCGCCGTTCGCGACGTGGTCGGCGTCTTGAAGCGCGCTCGCGCCTGACGCCCGCGCGCACAATGACGTCGTGAAGCGCCTCCTCGCGCTCGGCGTCCTGCTCGCAGTCGTCGCGGGCGTCCTCTTCCTCGTCCCCTCCGATCACTACCTTTTTCTCCCCGATCCGGCGCGCCCCGTCGATCCGCTCGTTCGGGTCCCGGGCGAGGACGAAGGCGACGACGGAAGAGGCGGCATCTACATGGTCGACATCTTCATCCGGCGGGCAAGCCTCTTCGAGCGCCTCTTCCCCGGCGTGCAGGGCGGCGCGACGCTCCATCCGGAGGACGCGGTCAACCCGACAGGCGTCGACGAGCGCCAGCGCCGCCAGGAGAGCCTCAACGAGATGTCGCGGTCGCAGAAGGTCGCGGTCACGGTCGCGCTCCGGAGCCTCGGGCGACGCGTGCACGTCGAGCGAACGGGCGCCGAGGTTGCGCTCGTGCTCCCCGACAAGCCGGCCGACGGCGAGCTTGCGATCGGTGACGTGGTCGTCGAAGCCCGTGGGCGCCCGGTCGACGGCCCGGAGGACGTCCTCGACGCGATGGAGCCGCTACGGCCGGGCGACACCGTCGCGCTGGTCGTCCAGCGCGACGGCAAGCGGCGCACAGTCCGCCTGCGAACGACCGCGGCGGACGACGAGGCGGGTCGTGCGGTCGTCGGTATCCAGGTGGAGCAGGCGGCCGAGTTTCGGTTCCCGATCGACATCGAGATCGACGCGCGCGACATCGGCGGGCCTTCGGCCGGGCTCGCGTTCGCGCTCGACATCGTCGACGAGCTCGGACGCGACGTCGACGATGGCCGCAGGATCGCCGTCACCGGCGCGCTCCGACTCGACGGGAAGGTCCTCGCGATCGGGGGGGTCAGGCAGAAGACGGCCGGCGCCCGCGCGGCCGGCGCCGACGTCTTCGTGGTCCCCGACGAGAACGCGCCCGAGGCGAGGCGCCATGCGGAAGGGCTCGAGATCGTCCCCGTCTCGAGCTTCCACGAGGCGTTGACAGCCCTGCAAACGAGCTAGTTTGCGAATCCGACAACGGACGCCGTTTGCCCCGCTGACACTTCGCGCAAAATGCACGTTTCTCGTGCGCGGCGCGCTGGCCGTAGCGTAAGACGGGTCCTAAGATCCGCGTCTTGTCTGGAGGATGCGGCCGACCGGCGAGACAAGCGGTAAGCGGATGAACGTGACCTGCGACGACTGCTTCTTCCGCCGCGCTGAGCTCTGCGCGATCCCCGGGGACACTCCCTGCCCGACGTTCCGGCCAGCGGAGAGCGTTCAGACCCCGAGGCAGCGACCGAGGCCAGTCGCGAAGGCGCACGTCCCCGCAGCTGCGTAGGGTTCGATCGCGCCGTTACGCAGCGACGGCGGGCTCGACGTCCGGGCGCGTCGCGGCCGCCAGGGCGAGCGCGAGCAGGACCTCCGCCAGCTCTCCGCGAAGCTGGTCGTCGACGAGCCGCCCAGCGTCGTCGAACCGCGTGGGCGCGTGCCCGACCGCGACGTCGCGCTCGAGGACGCGAGCGCCGATTCTCGCGAGCACCTTACGGAGCTCGGCCTGCGACCAGACGGCGCCGAACGCGCCGGTGCTCGCGCTGACGACGGCGACGGGCTTGTTCCGGAGGACGTTCGTCGCGAGCGGCCGCGAGGCCCAGTCGAGCGCGTTTTTCAGCTGGCCGGGCACGGAAGCGTTGTACTCGGGCGTCGCGATGAGGACGGCGTCGGCGTCGGCGATCGCGGCGCGAAGGCGAGTCACCGGGCCGGGCGCCGGCTCGCCGTCATCGTCCTCGTCGTACGGCGGCACCGCTTTCAGACCGTCCCAGAGCTCGAGCTCCACCCCCTCGGGGAGGAGCTCGGAAGCCGCGCGAAGAAGCCTCGTGTTGTACGAGTCACGGCGGAGGCTGCCCGAGACGCCGAGGACATTCACCTCGCTTCGTGGTCGGAAATCGCTTCCCATCTGTCGAGCGGTCCTTTCAGAGGACCGACGAGCAAAGCTCGCCCGTCCTGAACGTTGGCGCCGCAAGCGGCGCCTCACCTACGCCTCCTCGACGAAGAACAGGTCGCCCGTGATCGTCACCTCGTTCGAGAGGGCCGGCTGGCCGGTCGGAAGTGGCATGTTCCAGTCGACGCCGAAGTCGGTCCGGTCGATCGACGTCGTGACCTTGAGACCGATGCGCTCGTTCCCGTACGCGTCCGTGATCGCCGGAGCGAAGCTCCCGGCGAGTGCGACGGGCTTCGTGACATCCTTGATCGTGATCTCGCCATTCACGAATACCGCGTCGCCATCGATGCGAACGTCGTCGGCGGCGAAGCGAAGCTCGGGATGCCGCTCGGCGTCGAAGAAGTCGGGCGACTGGAGATGCGCGGCGAGGTTCTCGTCCTTGACGTCGACGCTCGCGACCTTCGCGGCGCCCTCGAGCGCCGCTCGGCCGTCGGCGATCGCCAGCTGCGCTTGGACGTCGCGGAACTGGCCGCGAAAGGCGCCGGCGAGATATTGGATCTCGAAGCCGACCGTCGAGTGGACCGGGTCGAGCCGCCACATGCCGGCCGGCGCCTGGACGGTAGTCTCGGTTGCCGTCATTGGGTGGTCCTCCTCTTGCGTGGTGTACTATTGATTACGCAACTACTTTAGCGAGGTTAAGTTGATGGCGCAAGTATTGTCCGAGCAACGAGTTGCAGAAGACCGAGCCGTTGCGGTGGCCGCCTGGACACGACTCCTGCGCGCCTACGCCGTCACGACGCGCCGGCTGAGCGCCGAACTGCACGCCGAGCACGGCTTGACGATCAACGACTACGAGGCGCTCCTCCGGCTCTCCCGCGCCGAGGGCGGCCGGATGAAGCGCGTCGAGCTCGCACGAAGCCTTTTGCTGACGCCCTCGGGGGTCACGCGCCTCCTCGAAGGTCTCGAGCGCGCCGGGCTCGTCGAGCGCGTGACCTGCCCGACCGACCTGCGCATCGCGTATGCGCAGCTGACGGCCGAGGGGCGCGAGCGCGCCGCAGCCGCGTCGTGCGCGCACGTAGGATCTGTGCGCGCCCTCTTCGAGGAGCACCTTTCGCCCGGGCAGCTCGACGAGCTCGCCGACCTGCTCGGCCGGCTCCCCGGCGTCGCCGAGGGCGACGAGAACTGCACCGTCGAGTGACGTGACGGGGTGCGGGTAACCGCCCGGCGACGACGCCGGGTGGCCCCATTCCACACCAGCCGACCGCGCGCGAGACTCTCCGCAGACCAGCAGACTGGGGACTCGACGTGACGGCGACCGCGACACCTGACACGCTGTTTCATCTCCTCGAGGCGGCCGCGCGCGCGCCAAACGGCGGGTCGGGCCGGGTCGCGCTCGCCGAGACGACCATCCGCGCCCGCGAAATGGCGCCGCTCCACGCGCACGACGAAGACGAGGCGGTTCGCGTGCTCGACGGCCGGCTGACTATCTACGCCGGCGCCGACGTCGTGCCGCTCGAGGCGGGCGAGACGTACGTCATCCGGGCCGGGACCGCTCACACGCACCGCGCCGACTCCGAGCGGGCGAGCTACCTGACGCTGAGCTTCGTCCGCTCGGCGGCGCGCTACGAGGACTTTGCGCGAGCGGTCGCCTCACCGGTCGCCGGGTGGGCGACTCCCGAGGACCGTGCGACGCTCGCCGCGATCGCTGCCCCGAACAGGATCGCGATCCTCGGTCCTCCCGGCGCGCTGCCGACGGTCGACGAGAACGCGGCCGCGTAATCCGAAGCCGTCAGACGGGCACCGGGCTCGCCTCGTGGACGAGCCGGCCGAGCCGCGCAATCCCCTCGTCGATCTCCGCCGGCGACGCGAAGCTGAACGCCAGGCGAGCCGCCTCCGCGCCGCCCGAGGCGAGGTAGAAGTCTGATCCCTTGATGACCTGGACGCCCGCTTCTGCGGCGCGCGCTTGGAGAGACACGGCGTCGACGCCCGCCGGAAGGTCGAGCCAGAGGAAGTAGCCGCCCTGGGGACGGTTCCACGCGGCGCCTTCCGGGAGCTCGCGCCCGAGCGCGGCGAGCATCGCGTCGCGCCGCTCACGCAGGCCGCGCCGAACGCGGTCGAGGTTCGGCTCGAACGCACCGCCCGTCAGGAACTCGTAGAGCGCCGCCTCGACGAAGATCGCGGGCGAGACGTACGTGGTCAGAATCTGCGCCTCGACAGGCGGAACGAGCTCCTCGGGAAGGATCAGGTAGCCCGTCCGGATCCCGGGCGCGACGATCTTCGAGAAGGACGAGAGGAAGACGATGCCCTCGCCGCCCGCGAGCTCGAAGAGGCGCGGCACGGCTTCTCCTTCGAAGCGAAGGTCGCCGTACGGGTCGTCCTCGAAGACGAGCGCTCGGCGCTCGCGCGCGAGCGCAAGCAACCTGAGGCGATTCTCGCGCGAGAGCGTTCGCCCGCTCGGGTTCTGGAACGTCGGGATCGTGTAGACGACGTCGCCCTCCCGAAGTTCGCCCGCCAGCGCCTCGACGTCGAGGCCGTCGTCCGCGAGCTCGAGCTGGCGTGCGTCCGCACCGAGGCGGCGCAGGATTGCGAGCGAGCGGTCGTAGCAAGGCGCCTCGACAAAGAACCGCATCTCCTGCTCGGTGAAGTGGCGGGCCACGAAGTGGAAGCCCTGCAGCGAGCCGTTGGTGACGAAGACACGGGCCGGATCGACGTCGTGGCGCTCGGCGATCCACTCGCGAAGCGGCGGGTAGCCGCCCGGCGGCCCGTAGTTGAGCGCGCGCGCCCCGTCCCGCTCGAGCGCGCGGCGCGCGCACTCGCCGAACTCGCCGACCGGCAGGAGGTCGGGCCCCGGGAACCCGCGCGCGAAGGAGATCACCGCCATCTGCGGCGAGTCTAATCGGCCGGGTAGTCAGACCGGCGGCGCGGCGTTGGGGACGGCTACGCCCGCGCGCCGACCGTCTCGGCGACGAGCTGCGCGACCTCGGTCGGGTTCGTGCCGACCCGGACCCCGTGCGCCTCGAGCGCTTCCTTCTTCGCCTGGGCCGTCCCCGACGTGCCGGAGATGATCGCGCCCGCGTGGCCCATCGTCTTCCCGGGTGGTGCCGTGAAGCCCGCGATGTAGGCGACGACGGGCTTCGTCATCTCGGCCTCGATGAAGGCAGCCGCCTTCTCCTCCTCGTCGCCGCCGATCTCGCCGACCATCACCGCGAGCTCCGTCTCCGGGTCGGCATCGAAGCGCGCGAGGACGTCGACGAACGACGAGCCCACGACCGGGTCGCCGCCGATTCCGACGATCGTCGACTGGCCGACACCGAGCTGAGTGAGCTCGTGCCCGATCTGGTACGTGAGCGTGCCGGAGCGACTGACGAGCCCCACGACGCCCTCGCGGAAGATCTCGGCCGGGATGATCCCGACGTTCGCCGTCCCCGGCGATAGCACGCCCGGGCAGTTCGGCCCGATCATCGTGACTCCGCGCGGGCGGATCCAGTTGTAGACGCGCAGCATGTCGTGCGCAGGGATGCCCTCGGTGATGCAGACGACCGTTCCGATTCCCGCGTCGACGGCCTCGTAGATCGCGTCGGCGGCGAAGCGAGCGGGCACGAAGACCATCGCCGTGTTCGCGTCGGTCTCGGCCACCGCCTCGCGCACGGAGTCGAAGACCGGGATGCCGGAGATCTCTTCGCCGCCCTTCCCGGGCGTGACACCCGCGACGACGTGCGTCCCGTAATCCTTGTTCCGCGTCGCGTGGAAAGAGCCCTCGCGGCCCGTGATTCCCTGGACGACGAGGCGTGTCTCGCTGTCGACGAGAATGGCCATCAGGAGACGTTCGCGAGCTCGACCGCGCGCTCGGCCGCCGAGAGCATCGTCTCCTCGACCTCGAGGTTCGGCGGAGCCGCCTCCGCGAGCAGGCGCCGCCCCTCCTCGGCGTTTGTCCCGTCGAGCCGAACGACGATGGGATCGTCGATCCGCATCCGCCCGAGCGCCTCGAGGATGCCTCGCGCGACCTCGTCGCAGCGCGTGATCCCGCCGAAGATGTTGAAGAGGATCGAGCGAACCTGCTCGTCGGCGGTGATGACGTCGAGCGCGTCCACGACGCCCTGCGCGCCGCCTCCGCCGCCGAGGTCGCAGAAGTTCGCGGGGCGCCCTCCCGCCTGCGCGATGACGTCGAGCGTCGACATGACGAGCCCCGCTCCGTTCCCGAGAATCCCGACCTGGCCGTCGAGCTTCACGTACGTGACGCCCTTGTCGCGCGCCGCGCGCTCTTCGCGCGGGTACGCGTCGAGGTCGCGCATCTCGGCGATGTCGGGGTGGCGGTAGAGCGCGTTGTCGTCGATCGTGAACTTCGAGTCGAGCGCGCGGACCTCGCCTTCGGGCGTGACGATCAGCGGGTTCACCTCGCAGAGCATCGCGTCGCACTCGACGAACGCGCGGTAGAGCTTCTCGACGAGCGCGACGACCTGGTTCTGCTCCCCGGGATCGGTGACGCCGGCCGTGAAGCAGAGCCAGCGCGCCTGGTAGGGCTGGAAGCCGACGAGCGGGTCAACGTGGAGCTTCGCGAGCGCCTCGGGCGTCTTCGCCGCAACCTCCTCGATGTCCACGCCGCCCTGCGTCGTCAGCATGATGAGCGGCTTCTTCTCGCCCCGGTCGAACGTGATCGAGAGGTAGTACTCCTTCGCGATCTCCGAGGCGCGCTCGATCCAGAGCCTGCGGACGACGTGGCCGCGGATGTCCATCCCGAGGATCTCGCGCGCGCGCGCCTCCGCTTCGTCCGCGGAGTCGGCGAGCTTGATCCCGCCCGCCTTGCCGCGCCCGCCCGTGAGCACCTGCGCCTTGACGACGACGGTCCCTCCGAGCTCGTCCGCCGCGGCGCGGGCTTCCTCGGGCGATTCGGCGACCCGTCCGCTCGATACGGGCATCCGGAAGCGCCCGAAGAGCTCTTTTCCCTGGTACTCGTAGAGGTCCACGGCCGCGCGAGTCTATCCCGCGCGCTACGCGCCAAGGATCCAGCCCTCCTCGAGCGCAGCGGCGTGGTCGCCCGGTGCAGCGAAGAGCGCGGCGAGCGCGCCGTCGGCATCTAGGCGTGCGAAATGGTGAACGAGAGTGCGCACCTGGGCCGCGTCCGGGACGTCACCCGGTGGCGGTTCGGCGTCCACGATCCCCGGCCAGATCTCAGCGTGGAGAACAAATGGACCGCACTCGGGCGCGGGCGTAGACACGAAGCCGGTCTCGAACGGCCATACGCGCGACGACGTCGCGAGCTCGAAGTCGAACCGAAGCGCGTGGACAACCGGGATTCCGAGGAGCGCCTGGCTCCCGACCGATCCTGCGCCCGCGAGCTTCCAGACCGATTGCGGGTGGCGACGATTCCGCTTCAACGCGATCTCCGTCTCGCGGTACTCGCCGAGCTCGCCGTACGGAAACGACGGCCTCGTCATCGCGAGCGTAGGCGTTCCAGCGGCTTCGGGCCGCATCCAGAACGGCCCGGGCTCCGGACCGACTCGCTCGTTCAGCGCCGAGGCTGCCGCGAAGCGGTTGCTCTCATTCCGTGCATCGTCGAGGATCCCCTCGGCGAGCGTCTCCCAGACGCGGAACCACGCGGGACCGGGTCGAAGCCCCAACGCGCGCGCGAAGCCGCGCGGGTAGCCGTACGGAAAGTCGAAACCGACCAGCACCCGGCGGCCGGCCGCCTGAGCCGCGCGGAGAAGTGTCCGGACGTGCGTTCGCGCCTCGGAGCGCGTGCTCGGGTTCGCGACCGTCGCGGACTCCGCGTCGCCGACGCCGATCCAGGCGGTGTTCGACCCCGTCTTCGGCCGGTTCACCGAGCTCCAGTCGACCATCACGTACTCGTCGAAGAGCGGCACTGCATGCCGATTCTCGCTCGCTACAGTCGGCGGCACGGAGGCGATCGCGGTCGAAGGGCTTCGAGAAAGACCTACCCGAAGGGCATCCGGGCGCTCGACGGCGTCACGTTCCGCGGTGCGCGAGGCGTCCTCGGGAACACTGACTGGAGCGTGACAGGGCTCTAGCTCGGGCTCCTTGTCGGTATCACAGCGGCCGTGGCCGCTTTCGGCACGTGGGCGTTTCGGATATACACACGAAGGCTGTAGCCCCTGCCGAAGGAGGAGCCATGTCGACCCTTCGTGACGACGACATCGTGACCCGCGGGCGCGCCGAGGTCGGGCCCGAGACTCGCGCCGAGACC
The DNA here is from genome assembly GCA_036259875.1 of Gaiellaceae bacterium. Taxonomy (GTDB): domain Bacteria; phylum Actinomycetota; class Thermoleophilia; order Gaiellales; family Gaiellaceae; genus DATAAZ01. The sequence continues at coordinate 13,286 of DATAAZ010000022.1, read as the reverse complement.
GACGTGGACGCCGACGACGCCGACGACACCGACACGGCCGATACGGACGACGCCGACACGATCGATCCTTCCGGCCCCGGCGACTCGGACGAGCTCGACCCGTCCTGAGAGCGGCGCGCTCGCGCGCTGCGTCGAGCCACTTTCGGCCGAGGAGTTCCTCGCCGATTGGTGGGAGGACCGCCCGCTCGTCGTCGAGCGAGGAGGCAAGGCGCGCTTCGACGACCTCCTCTCCGTCGCCGACCTCGAGCGGCTCGTAACGAGGGGTGCCCTTCGCCACCCGGCCTTCCGCCTGGTCAAGGCCGGCGAGCGAATCTCGGTCCGCGACTACACGGTCGACGTCCCGTGGCGCCCGGAGGCGTTCGCGAAGACGCTCGACGTCGAGCGCGTCGCCGCGGCGTTCGCGGACGGCGCGACGATCGTTGTCCAGGGACTCCATCACTGGTGGCACCCGCTCGCGGTCTTCTGCCGCGCGCTCGAGGCCGAGCTCGACGAGCCGGTGCAAGCGAACGCGTACTACACGCCGCGCGATTCGCAGGGCCTCCCCGTCCACCACGACACCCACGACGTCTTCGTCCTCCAGCTCGCGGGCGAGAAGCGCTGGCTCGTCTACGAACCCGCCTGGGAGCTTCCGCTCAAGGAGCAGCGTTACTCGTCCGAGATGGGCGCGCCGGGGGAGCCGCTCCACGACGTCGTCCTCGGCCCGGGCGACACGCTGTACCTGCCGCGCGGCTGGCTCCACGAGGCGGTCACCTCGGTGACCGACTCGCTCCACCTGACCGTCGGAGTGAACGTCTATACGTGGGCCGACGCCGTCCGCGCGGCGCTTACGGAGTGCGAGGACGAGGTCGCCTTCCGTCGCTCGATCCCTGCGGACGGGGAGGGCGGCGACGCGCTCCTCGGGTTCCTGGCGGAACGTCTCGATCCGGGGGATGTCGCCCGCCGCCGGCGCGAGCGGTTCGTGCGCACGCGGCGTCCGATCCTCGACGACCAGCTCGCTCAGTTGCGCGGAGCGGCGGAGCTGAGGCTCGACACGCCGGTCGAGCGACGATCCACGGTGCTCGCAGACCTTCGGCGTGAAGGCGACGGCGTCGTGCTCCTCTTCGAGGGGAAGGAGCTCACGTTTCCCGCCCGCGCGCGAGATGCGATCGAGCACCTCGTAGGCGCCGCCGATCACGTCACGCCGAGTGAGCTCCCGGGCGACCTCGACGGCGAGGGTCGCCTCGTGCTCGTCCGCCGCCTCGTGCGCGAAGGCTTTCTCCGGATCGCCGCTACGCCGTCGCCCGGACGCGACGGCTCGCCGCGACGAAGCGACGCGGACGCCGTGGAATCGCCGCGTCGCACGTGAGGTAGGTGAGCTCCCCGAGCTCCTCGACGACGTCGACCTCGTGGAGCTCGCCGCCGGCTACGAACTCCACGCGCCAGGCACCCTCGCCCGACCGGTCGGCGCCGGCGAGCACGAGGTCGTCGATGCCGGTCACCCCCGTGTCCTCCCGGACGCGCCGCTCGGCCGCCTGGACCGCGAACTCGTAACAGGATCGGCCCCGGTAGTGGGCGAGGTCGATCCGGCCTGCGAGGTACTCGTCGAGCAGGCTCCACACGTCCGCACGTCCGACCCGACCGAAGTAGAGCCCCTCCGGAAGGCAGACGAGGTTGCCCGCGAATCGATCGCCGCCGACGTGGCTCGATTGCCAGATCCATTCCTCGCCCGCCTCGGCGCGCAGCTCGTCGTAGAGCGGACGCCCGTAGAGCGAGCAGCAGCGATCGCGCATGCCGTGCGTGCAGACGACGAGCAGCGGGTGGCGGACCGGCTCGCCGGGATCTGCGGTCAGGTCGAGACGGCGAAGGTCGTCGTAGTCGGGCACCTCGAGGCCGCGAAGCTCGGCGTCCCGCTCGCGGCTTCGCGCAACGAACACGGCGAAGCCGGGTGTGAGCCGCCGCTCCGGCCGCCGGACGAAGAGAAGGCGCGAGCGAGGTAACGCATCCACCTGCTCGCGCAGGTGGCTCTTGACCGCATTCGAGAGGCCGCTCTCCGCGAGAAGCTCGCGGCTCCAGACGCCTCGGTACTCGACGAGGATCCAGCTCTCGACGCGGCTCGCCGTCGCCCCGAGCGGTTCCGCGTTCGCGCGCGAGACGTCGGCACAGAAGGGCTTCCGTCCCGCCATCGCGGCCATGCTAGTGCCGCCTTTCCGGGCCGCGCCTACGCGAGCTCGTCGGCGGGGGTGGGGCCATCACCGTCCGCGCTTACCACGCAGATGACCTGGCCCGTCGATACCGGTTCTCCCGCCGCGACGGAGAGGCCGGTTACGACGCCCTCTCGATGCGCCCTGATCTCGTTCTCCATCTTCATCGCCTCGATCACGCAGATCACGCGGCCCGCCGTGACCGATTCCCCCTCGGCGACTTCGACGGCGAGGACCGTGCCCTGCATCGGGCTCACGACCGCCTCCTTCGCCCCCGCGTGCGGAGCACCGTCGCGTGATCCGCTGGCGCGCTCGCGCCGCCGCCGCGCGAGCGCCGCGTGCGGCGGCTCGGGCTCCGCGAGCGTGACGGTGTAGCGGCGCCCGTCGATCTCCACGTCGACCACGCGGCCGCGGGTGGGGGCGCCGACGTCCCGCGCGGTCCCTCTGCTCGTTGCCTCATGCGACAACTGCTCCGCTTCGTCTGCAACTTCCTGCGACTCGACGACGCCGTGGCACGTCTCACCCGCCGCGAAGCACGGCCGCGTGAGGAGCGCGCGGTGAAAGCCGATCAGCGTCGGGACGCCCTCGATCACGTACTCCTCGAGCGCCCGCAGCATTCGCCGTCGCGCGCGCTCGCGATCGACGTCGAGGACGCAGAGCTTCGCGATCAAGGGGTCGTAGAGGCCGACGACCTCGGAACCCTCCTCGACGCCGGAGTCGACGCGCACCCCCGGTCCGGCCGGCTCGCGGTACGCGGTGATCCACCCCGGCGCCGGCAGGAACCCGCTCGCAGGATCTTCGGCGTTGATGCGGCACTCGATCGCGTGACCGCGAGCCCTGACGTCTTCCTGGCGAAGCGAGAGCGGCTCGCCCTGCGCGATCAGGATCTGCTCCCGGACGAGGTCGACGCCCGTGACGAGCTCGGTGACGGTGTGCTCGACCTGGATGCGGGTGTTCATCTCGAGGAAGAAGTAGTTCCCCTCGCGATCGAGCAGCCCCTCGATCGTGCCGGCGCTCCGGTAGCGCACCGCGCGCGCCGCGGCGAGCCCGATTTCGCCGATCCGCTCGCGAAGCTCGGCCGTGACGGCCGGAGAGGGCGTCTCCTCGACGAGCTTCTGGTGGCGCCGCTGGATCGTGCAGTCGCGCTCGCCAAGGTGGATCGCGTTCCCGTGCGCGTCCGCCACGATCTGCACCTCCACGTGGCGCGGATCCTCGATCAGCTTTTCGACGTACACGGTCGAGTCCGAGAAGTAGGCCTCGCCCTCGCGCCGGGCGGAGGCGAGGGCGCGCTCCGCCTCGGTCGGCGACCTGACGATCTTCAGTCCTTTGCCGCCCCCGCCCGCCGACGCCTTGACCGCGAGCGGCCAGCCGTACTCGTCGCCGAGCCCAACGAGTTCGTCGGGCGACTCGACGGGTTTCGTCGTTCCGGGAATGACCGGAACGCCCGCGTCGCGCATGAGCCGTCGGGCCGCGAGCTTCGATCCCATGAGCTCGATCGCGTCCGGTGGCGGTCCGATCCAGACGATCCCCGCCGCCTCGCACGCGCGCGCGAACCCCGCGTTCTCCGCGAGGAAGCCATAGCCCGGGTGGATCGCGTCGGCGTCCGCACGCCGGGCCGCGTCGAGGATCCGTTCGACGCTCAGGTAGCTTTCGCCCGGCGGGCCGGGCCCGACGAGGAACGCCTCGTCCGCGAGGCGCGCATGGAGAGCGCCCCGGTCGGCCTCCGAGTAGACGGCGACGGATGCAATGCCGAGCTCGCGGAGCGTCCGGAAGACGCGGATCGCGATCTCACCCCGATTCGCGACGAGAACCTTCGAGAACCCGCGACCCTCCGCCATCCGGTCGTATTCTGTCCACCGTGAGCTTCGCCGACCAGCTCACGATCGCGCGGACTGCGGCCGTGCCGTTGGTCGTCTTCCTCTTCGCCTGGGACTTCCCGAACCACGATTACTGGGCGACCGCCGTGTTCTCCGTCGCGATGGCGACCGACTGGCTCGACGGCTGGTGGGCGCGACGGCGCGGCCAGTCGTCCGACCTGGGCCGGCTCCTCGACCCCGTCGCGGACAAGATCCTCGTCCTCGCCGCGCTCGTGGTGCTCGTCGGGCGGGTGCTTCCCGCCTGGATGGTCGCCGCAATCGTCGTGCGAGAGCTCCTGGTCTCGGGTCTTCGGCTCGCGGCGCTCGAGCGCGGCATCGTGCTCGGCGCGCGCGACCTGGGCAAGCTGAAGACGTGGGCGCAGGCGCTCGCGGCAGCGCTGGGCGGCCTCGCCGCGGGGGGCGCCGTACGAGACGACGCAGCCTGGGTCGCGCTCGTCGTCGCGCTCGTCCTCACGTGCGTCTCGGGGCTCGATTACGCGCGCGTCGCTCCGCGCGTCCTCCGTGGCCGGCAGCCTGCGTAGCTTCGCGCCCGCGGATCGCGACCGCGTCGTCGAGCTTTCGCGCGTCGCGCTGGCGCGGCCCGAGCTCCAGGTCGGGAACCCCGTCTGGACAACGCCCGACGAGCTGGAGAGCGAGCTCGCCGACTGGGATCCACCGCCCGAGGAGACCCTGTTCGTGGTCGACGACGAGGGCCAGGTCGTGGGATTCGGCGGAGTCGAGCTCCCGCGCGGGTTCGAGCACGCCGAGCTCTTCGGACCGCTCCTCGCGACGGACGTCCGCGGGCACAAGCTCGCGACCCTGCTTCTCGAGGCGTCGCTCGACCGTGCGCGGAGGGGTCCGGCGACCGCCGTGTTCGCGTCGGTCGGGACGCGGAACGCGAACGGCCGGATCCTCCTCGAGCGGCACGGTTTCCGGCCGCGCGGCGCGCCCCAGGCGACCTACCGGCTCCGGCGCGACGACCACCGGCCCGCCGACACCGCGCCGAGCCGCGTCGCCGTCCGCCTCGCGACGGGGGCCGATCTCGAACCGGCGCTCGAGCTCTACCGCGAATGCTTTCCGGGCGGGCGCTTCTCCGCGAACGTCTGGCGCGAGAACATCGAACGAGGGACGGTCTACGTCGCCGACGACGCCGACCGCGCGGTCGCCGTCCTGAACATCGACCCGGGCGACCGCTGGATCTACCACGTCGGCGTGACCGCGAGCGAGCGAAACCGCGGCGTCGGCGGGTACCTCCTCAGCCAGGCGCTAGAGCACTACTGGGCCAGACATCCCGGCGAGACGCTCGGGCTCGACGTGGACGCGAGCAACGTCGCCGCAATCCGCCTCTATCGCCGCCAGGGCTTCGCACCCTGGCTCGTGCTCCAGGTCTTCGAGCTCGCCCTCTAGAACGGCGCCGGCTGAGCCGAGCCCGACGCCCACTGGCTCGGCGACGTTCTCGCGAACGCCGGTGCGCCACCAGGCGGACCGCCCCGGACTGGCCGCGCCGGTGGGAAGACGTGCGAGCACCCGCTCGAGCACTGCCCGCTCGTCGGGCTCGGGCTCCGGATGGATGCGGACGTTCGTCGGGTCACGTGCGCCGTCTGCCACGCCCCGATTCTCGGCGCGCCCACGGCGTATGCGCAAGTGGCCGCCTAAAGCGGCGGCAAGCCGACGACGATAGACGTCGGGATGCGCCTCGCCGCCGCCGCGTTCTCCGCGCTCGTCCTCCTCACGCTCGCGCCTGGCGCATCCGCCGCTTCGTGGGCGCAGCGCCACATTCGCGCAGCCGTCGGGAGCGGCCTCATGGGACCGAGCGTTCAGGGCTTCCGCCCGGACGCGCCTCTCACGCGCGCAGATCTCGCCCGGATCGTCGCCGGGGTGACGCGCGAGCAACAAGTCGTCTCCGATCCCGCCCGCGCGGTCACGATGACCGAGCTCCAACGGGCCCTGGTCCGCGCGCTCGGCCTCGACCCTGCCGCAACGGCGGTCCGGCGTGAGCTCGCCGCAGCGGGGTTGACCGCGCCGGCCCGGGCCGGCTGGGAGACGGTGGCGCGCCTCCTCCAGCTCCGCTACAACCATCCGGCGCCGGCCGACGGGCGAGAGCTTCTCCCGACCGATCCCGCGTCGCGGGCCGAGGCCGCGTTCTCGGTGGCGCGCCTGCTCGACCTCTCGCCGGACGATCTGAAGCGAGTGCACGACCTCGCGACCGGGCTCGACGTCCCCGAGCTCAGCGCGTGGCAGCGCCGCGTTCTCCAGCGGGCGATCCGCTTCGTCGGATACCCGTATATCTGGGGCGGGACGTCGGAGTCGCGCCAGACGCTCTTCGGCGTCACGTCACGCGGCGGGTTCGACTGCTCCGGGTTCGTCTGGCGGGTCTACAAGCTCGAGGCGTGGCGCGACGCACCCGCTCTCAACACGACACTCCGCGGCCGGACGACGTACGAGATGTCGGGCGAGGTCCGCCGCGCCCTTCGCGTCCCGATGCGCGCGCTGCGGTCGGCCGACGTCGTGTTCTTCGGATCGCGCGGCCCGGCGTCCGTGCCTACCCAGGTGACGCACATGGGGATCGCCCTCGGCGGCGGCTGGTTCGTCCACTCGTCGAGCCAAGGGACGACGATCACACCGCTCGAAGGCTGGTACGCGTCCACGTTCGCCTGGGCGCGCCGGCCACTCGTAGAGGCAGGGCTCGAATAGCCACGGTCCCGTTCTCCGGCTCCTCGAGGGAGCAGGCGAAATCCCCCGTAGGGGTGATGCTTCGAGGCCACCCGGCTCGGATACTCCAGCGACTGGCGTCCATGAAAGGGAGGAACATGCTGCACTGGAAGAACAGGGTCGCGTACGCGGTCATCGCTGTGCTGGCGCTTGTCGCCGCCGTCGGTGGCGAGTTCGGCTGGAGCTGGCACTAACTAGGGGCCAGTCCCTCCGGAGACGCCCCGCCCAGGCAAGCTCGCTCGTGAGCGCGATCGCCATCCCCGCCTGGGCGCGAGGCGCGCTCGCGCCTCACACAGCGAGGGTTCTGCCGATCGTCGCCCCGGTGGCGATCGCGGGCGTTACCGCGCTCATCCTCGCGGCATCCGAGCTCGTCGAGCACCCACCGTCGCTCGCCGCCGTCGCGGGGATGGCGGCACTCATCGTCGGCGCCACGCTCGCCGAGGCGTTCCCGGTCCCGCTCGAGCTGGAAGGGCTCGCAGCGGGAGGCGTCTCGCTTGCGGCCGTCTTCATCGTCGGCTGCGCCGTCCTGTACGGCTGGGCGCCGGCGGTCGTCGTCGCATTTGTCGCGCTCGTCGCGATTCAGATCGTTCAGCGGCGGCCGATCGACCGGCTGCTCTACAACGCGGCCGTGTACACGCTGAGCGGCGCGGCGGCAGGCGTCGCCGCCCAGGCATTCGATGCGGACGCGGGCGTCGGCGCGCTCCTGGTCGACGTCCTCCTCGGGTCGGCCGCCTTCTACGTGACGAACGTCTTGTTGATCGCGGCCGTCGTCGCGCGGACGGCGAGCGAGCGACTCTCCGAGCTCGTCCGCCGCGGCGTCTATTCGACCGTGATCCCATTCTCGATCATGGCCTCGGTCAGCCTCATGCTGACCGTGCTCTGGGACCATTCGCCCCTGCTCTCCGCGGCGCTCGTCGGCCCTCTGGTCGCGGTCGCTCTCTACCAACGCTCCGTGCACGAGGCGCTGAAGGCGATGCGGCTCGCGCTCACGGATCCGCTCACGGGGCTCGGCAACCACCGGCACTTCCACGAGCGGCTCCAGCGCGACCTCGACGTCGCGCAGCTCACCGGGACGCCGCTGAGCCTCTGCCTCGTCGACATCGACGACTTCAAGCGGATCAACGATCGCTTCGGCCACCCCGTCGGCGACCGGGTGCTCGAGCAGGTCGCGTCCCGCCTGCGCCAGGGCGGCGAGGCGTTCCGCCTCGGCGGCGACGAGTTCGCGCTCCTGCTTCCGGGCCGCAGCGAACGCGAGGCGCTCGCGGTCGCTGAGCTCGTGCTCGAGCGCGTCGCAGCGCTCGCCTGCGCGCACGGCGAGCGAGTGACCGTCTCGGCCGGCATTGCGGCCTACCCCGACCACGGCGTCGAGCGGAGCGAGCTCGTCCGGATCGCGGACAGCGCGCTCTACGTGTCGAAGGAGCAGGGGAAGGGCCGGGTCAGCGTCTACCGCTCCGACGTGGTCGGCATGGGCGAGCTGCGCCGCCTCGCGCACCAGCGCGACCGGCGCGTGCGCTTTCTGGCGGCCGCCGGCCTTGCCCGCGCGGTCGACGCGCGCGACGCCTACACGGGCGAGCATTCGGCGGAGGTCGGCGAGCTCGCCGCCCGAATCGCGGCGCGGATGGGATTCGAGTCCGACGAGGTGGAGCTCGTCCGCCTCGCCGGCAGCCTCCACGACGTGGGCAAGCTCGCGATCCCCGAGGACGTCCTCCGCAAGCCCGGCCCGCTGAACGAGGCGGAGCGGCTCGTCCTCGAGCGTCACCCGCAGATCGGCTTCCGGATGCTCGACTCGCTCGGCGTCGAGCCCGTCGCGACGTGGGTGCTCCACCACCACGAACGGTGGGACGGCGCCGGCTACCCTGAGCGCCTGTCCGGAGACGATATTCCACTCGGGGCGCGGATCCTGTTCGTCGCCGACGCGTACGACGCGATGACGACCGGACGCGTCTATCGCGGGCCGCTCACGCACGAGGAGGCCGTCTGCGAGCTCGAGCGCTGCGCCGGTACGCAGTTCGACCCGAACGTGGTCGAGGCGTTCAAGCGCGAGCTCGGGGAGAGCCTGGGCGCCCTCGAGCCGCCCGCGCTCGCGCTCGCGCAGTAGGCGGGTGCGGGACGGCGCCCGCGGCTAGCAGCCCCGGCGCCACCTGCTCGACGCGGGCATCGGCCCCGAGTCAGGCGCAAAGCCGAGCTGAGCGGCGCGACCGCGTGGTCGGCGCGGGCGCACTTCGGTCGCATCGACGGCTAGAGCGGGATGTTCCCGTGCTTACGAGGCGGCCGGCGCTCGCGCTTCGTCAGCGCCGTTCGTAGCGCGTCGCAGAGGACCGGCCGCGTCCGGCGCGGTTCGATCACGTCGTCCACGTACCCGCGTTCGGCCGCGGTATAGGGGTTCGCGAACTGGGCGCGGTATTCGGCGATCAGCTCGGCTCGCCGCTCCTCGGGATCGTCGGCCTCCTCTAGCTCGTTGCGGAAGACGATGTTGACCGCGCCCTCGGGCCCCATGACCGCCACCTCGGCCGTCGGCCACGCGAAGTTGAAGTCAGCGCGGATGTGCTTCGAGCTCATGACGTCGTAAGCGCCGCCGTACGCCTTGCGCGTTATGACCGCGATCTTGGGGACGGTCGCCTCGGAGTACGCGTAGAGGAGCTTGGCGCCGTGGCGGATGATCCCACCCCACTCCTGCCCCGTCCCGGGCAGGAACCCCGGGACGTCGACGAAGGTGACAAGCGGGATGTTGAAGGCGTCGCAGAAGCGCACGAACCGGGCACCCTTCACCGAGGAGTCGATATCGAGCGTCCCGGCGAGCGCGGCCGGATTGTTCGCCACGACGCCGACCGGATGGCCGGCGAGCCGGGCGAACCCGCAGATCAGGTTCTCGGCCCAGAGTTCGTGAACCTCGAGGAACTCGCCGTCGTCGACGACGCGGTGGACGACGTCCCTGATGTCGTACGGCTTGTTCGGGTTGTCGGGGACGATACGGTCGAGCTCCGGATCTTCTCGCTCCGGCGAATCCGTCGGCTCGAAGAACGGCGGGGCGTCGACGTTGTTCTGAGGGAGGAACGAGAGGAGGTACCGCGCGTCCTCGAGACACGCGTCCTCGTTCTCGGCGGTGAAGTGTGCGACGCCCGACTTGGATGCGTGCGTTACGGCACCGCCGAGCTCCTCGAAGGTCACGTCCTCCCCGGTCACCGTCTTCACGACCTCGGGGCCGGTGATGAACATGTACGAGCTCTCCTTGACCATCAGCACGAAATCCGTCATCGCGGGCGAGTAGACGGCACCGCCGGCCGTCGGTCCCATGATGAGACTGATCTGCGGGACGACGCCCGACGCCTGGACGTTGCGCCAGAAGATCTCGGCGTAGCCGCCGAGCGACACGACGCCCTCCTGGATCCTCGCGCCCCCGGAGTCGTTGATCCCGATCACCGGACAGCCGTACTTCAGGGCGAAGTCCATGACCTTGCAGATCTTCTCGGCGAACGCCTCGGAAAGCGTGCCGCCGAAGACCGTGAAGTCTTGCGAGAAAACGAAGACCTTGCGGCCAAAGATCGTTCCGTAGCCGGTCACGACTGCGTCGCCCCACGGTCGGCGCTCCATCATCCCGAAGTGCGGGTTTCGATGGCGAACGAAGCGGTCGAGCTCGACGAAGCTCCCCGAATCGAGGAGCTTCTCCAGTCGCTCGCGGGCGAGAAGCTTGCCGCGCTCGCGTTGGCGGCGAACCGACCGCTCGTCCCCCGGGTGGCGCGTCTCTTCGCGCAGGCGCGCGAGCTCGGCGAGCTTGTCGTCCGTCGTCGGCTCGCCGGCGCGCCGCGGCTCTTCGGTCTTCGCCACGACCGGACCCTAAAACGTTCTCCGGGACGAGTGAGTAGATGCAGACGTCGGGCCGGCAGCCGTTGAGCTCGATGTACGTGAGGAGAAGCTCCCTCCCCCCGGAAAGCCCGCTCTCTCGACGACTCGCTGTGAGGCGCGATTCCCGGGCTCGACGAGTCGGACGCGCGCAAAGCCGCTCTCGGTAAGGACCGCATCGAGCGAGAAGCGAGAGGGCGCGCGAAGCGACGCCACCTCCACGCGCTTCGCGCTGACCCGGTAGCCGAGATGCGCCTTGCGGTTCCGAAGGACGTCGAAGCCGATTGTGCCGCGGGCGGCCACGTGCGCACCGAGGTCCTCTTCGCGGATCGACGCGCGAGGCACGCCCGGCGTCAGCCGTTTCGGCCCGACCGCCGTTCGGGCCTCACGGGCTTCGCTGGGCGTCGTACTCGCCGAACTCGTCGCGGAGGGCGCCGCACACCTCGCCGATCGTGCACCCGGCTGCCAACGCCTCGCGCATCGGATAGAGCAGGTTGCTCGTCCCGCGCGCGGCCTCGCGGACCTCCGCGAGCGCGCGCTCGGCCGCCTCTGCGTCGCGCTCGGCGCGGATGCGCTGCGTGCGCGCGAGCTGGCGCCCCTCGGCCTCGGGGTCGAGCCGGTGGAGCTCGATCTCGCCGTCGGCCGACTCGACGTAGCGGTTGACGCCGACGACCACCCTCTCGCCGGTCGCGAGCTTCCGTTCGTGGTCGAACGCCGCATCCTCAATCTCGCGCTGCACGAAGCCCTGCTCGATCGCCTCGACGGCGCCGCCGAGCTCGTCGATTCGCTCGATCAGCTCGATCGCGCGCTCCTCGAGTTCGCGCGTGAGCGCCTCGAGGAAGTAGGCGCCGCCGAGCGGGTCGGCCGTGTCGGTGCCGCCCGCCTCGTCGGCGAGGATCTGCTGCGTGCGAAGCGCGATCGCCGCGGAGTGTTCGGTCGGGAGCGCGAGCGCCTCGTCGAACGCGTTCGTATGGAGCGACTGCGCGCCGCCGCACACAGCCGAGAGCGCCTGCACGGCCACGCGGACGATGTTGTTCTCGGGCTGCTGCGCGGTGAGCGTCGAGCCGCCCGTCTGCGCGTGGAAGCGAAGCGCCTGCGCGCGCGGGTTCGTCGCCGCGAACCGCTCGCTCATGATCCGCGCCCAGAGCCGCCGCGCGGCGCGGAACTTCGCGACCTCCTGGAAGAAGTGGTTGTGCGCGTTGAAGAAGAACGACAGCCGCGCGCCGAACTCGTCGGGGGAGAGACCCGCGGCGACGGCCGCCTCGCAGTAGGCGATCCCGTTCGCGAGCGTGAAGGCAAGCTCCTGGACCGCGGTCGCGCCCGCCTCGCGGATGTGGTAACCGGAAATCGAGATCGTGTTCCACTTCGGGAGCCGCTCGCGGCAGTACCCAAAGAGGTCCGTCGTGAGCCGCATGGACGGGCGCGGCGGGAAGATGTAGTTCCCGCGGGCGACGTACTCCTTGAGGATGTCGTTCTGGACCGTCCCGCGCAGACGGCCGCCGGTCACTCCCTGGCGCTCGGCGACGAGCTCGTAGAGGAGGAGAAGCAGCGCAGCCGGCGCGTTGATCGTCATCGACGTCGACACCTCGCCGAGCGGGATCCCGTCCAGCAGGACCTCCATGTCGGCGAGGGAGTCGATCGCGACGCCCGTCCGCCCCACTTCGCCGACCGCGCGCGCGTCGTCGGAGTCGAGACCGAGCTGCGTCGGGAGGTCGAAGGCGATCGACAGCCCCGTCTGCCCGCGCTCGAGGAGGTAGCGAAAGCGCGCGTTCGTCTCCTCCGCCGACGCGAACCCCGCGTACTGGCGGATCGTCCACGCCCGCCCGCGATACATGTCGCGGTACGGCCCGCGCGTGAACGGGAATTCTCCCGGCGGCTCGAGGTCGAGCGGCTCTACGTCGGTGTCGGTGTAGAGCGGCTTGATCTCGATTCCCGAGTCGGTCTCGCGCCGGTCCTCGGTCGTTGCCACGCCCGAATCGTACGCTTACGTCCGTGCGCGTCGTCGTCCGCCTCTTCGCCGGGCTGCGCGAGCGCGCCGGGGTGGCCGAGCGCACGCTCGACCTGCCTGACGGCGCCCGCGTCGGCGACGTCTGGGCCCGCCTCGACCTCGGTGGCGAGCCGGACGGCCTTCTCTACGCCGTGAACAAGGCCTACGCCGCGCGCGAGCGGGAACTCGTCGAGGGCGACGAGGTCGCCCTCATCCCGCCGGTCTCGGGGGGCGCGTTCCGCCTGACCGACGAGCCGATCGACCCCGACGCCGTCGTCGCGGAGGTCGCGAACGAGCGCGCCGGCGCGATCGCGACGTTCCTCGGCACGACGCGGATCGAGTCACGCGGGCGCACGGTCGTGCACCTCGAGTACGAGGCCTACGCGGGCATGGCCGAGCAGGTCATGGCCGAGATCGCAGACGAACTTCGTGCCCGCTACGACATCTGCGGCGTTGCGATCACCCACCGAGTAGGCCGCGTCGGGATCGGTGAGACGAGCGTCGCGATCGCCGTCTCGGCGCCCCATCGCCACGACGCGCTCGCCGCCTGCGGCGACGCGATCGACACGCTCAAGGAGCGCGTGCCGCTCTGGAAGAAGGAGGTCTACGAGGGCGGCGAGGAGTGGATCGGGCGCGGCTCGTAGCCCGGCAGCGCTTCAGTGCCGCCGGGCCACGAGCCTGCCGCTCTACGGAACGATGAACGAGAAGCGT
>DATAAZ010000021.1:0-10887 GCA_036259875.1 Gaiellaceae bacterium | reverse complement strand
CCAGCGCGCGCTCGAGCTCGGCGTCGGTCATGTCCCTGATCTGCTTAGCCTTCAAAGAGATTCGCCTCTCTCTTCACGAACTTCGTCTTCACCGGCAGCTTCATCCCGGCGAGTCGCATCGCCTCGCGCGCGAGGTCCTCGGGAACGCCGGCGAGCTCGAACATGACGCGACCGGGCTTGACGACCGCGACCCAGTGCTCGGGCGAGCCCTTGCCGGACCCCATCCGCGTCTCGGCGGGCTTCTGCGTCACCGGCTTGTCCGGGAAGACGTTGATCCAGACCTTCCCGCCGCGCTTGATCCGGCGGGTCATCGCGATTCGGGCTGCTTCGATCTGGCGGTTCGTCACCCAGCCGGGCTCCAGCGCCTTCAGCCCGAAATCGCCGAAGTTGACCCGCTGCTGGCCCTTCGCGACTCCGCGCATGCGGCCGCGCTGCTGCTTGCGGAACTTCGTCTTGCGCGGCATCAGCATGAGTTAGCTCCTGCCTCCCTTGCGGCCCTTGCTACCGGAGCCCTCGCCGCCCGTCTGCTCGCGGCTCGGCTCGCCCGACTGCTCGAGCTTGGTCAGGTCGTCGTGCATCGTCTTCTCGGTCGTCGTGTCGGGTGCCTCGGCCACCTCGGCGGGGACGGTCGGGACCTCGGGCTCGACGACGGGCTGGGCGCGCCCCTCCTCGGAGACACCGCGCTCGTCCGTCCGCGGCCGCTCGACCTGGCCTTCCTCGCGGCGCGCGCCGCGAGCGCCGCGGCCCTGGCCGCGCGAGCGCCGGCGCACCGGGCCGAGCCCCTCGCGGTCGGGGGGCCGGCGGCCCGAGGCGCGATCGGCGCCGAGGCCCTCGAGGCTCGCACGGCGCCGGGACGACTCCCCGTCCGTGCGGCCGGTCCCGTCGCCGAAGCCCTCCGGCATGATCTCGCCCTTGTTGATCCAGACTTTCACGCCGATCCGGCCGAACGTCGTCTTCGCCTCCGCGAACCCGTAGTCGATATCCGCTCGCAGCGTGTGGAGCGGCACGCGGCCCTCCGAGTACGTCTCCGAGCGCGACATCTCCGCTCCGCCGAGACGTCCCCCGCAGGTGATCTTCACTCCCTGTGCGCCCGAGCGGATCGCGGACGCCAGGGAGCGCTTCATCGCGCGGCGGAAGCTGACGCGGTTCTCGAGCTGCTCGGCGATCGACTGGGCGACGAGCTTCGCATCGAGCTCGGGCCGCTTGATCTCGTTGATATTGATGTGGACGTTCTTGTGCGTCATGGCGTGGATGTCGCGACGGAGCGCGTCGACCTCCGCGCCGGACTTCCCGATCACGATCCCGGGTCGTGCGGTGTAGATGTCGATCGTGATCCGCTGCTTGTCCTTGCGGATCAGGATGTCCGAGAGGCCCGCGTGGCCGAGCTTCCGGTTGATGTGATCGCGGATCTTCACGTCCTCGATCAGGTACGCCGGGAACTCCTTCGCGCCCGTGTACCAGTTCGACTTCCAGTCGTGGATGACGCCGACCCGCAGGCCGCCTGGATGGACTTTCTGGCCCACTAGCTCTCCTCTTCGGTTTTCTTGCTGCGCGTCGTGCGCGTTGGCTTGTCGGTTTCCGCCTCGGCCTTCGGCGTCGCCGCGCGCTTCCCGCGAGCGGCAGGCGCCTCGCCCGCCTGCTCGGCGTCGGCCTTCGGCTTCTGGGCGCGCTTGGGACGAGTCTTCGGCTTGTCCTCGGCCTGCTCGACCGCTTCCGTCGTCTCGGCAACCTCGGGCTTCTTCCGCCGCCGCGGCTCCGTGGCTTCCTCGGCCGGGGCCTCGGGCGCGACCGTCTCAGCGAGCGCGGCGCGCGCCTCGGGGAGCGGAGCGCCGTCGGGCTGCGCGAGCCGAATCGTGATGTGACACGTGCGCTTCCGGATCCGCGCGACGCGTCCTCGCGCGCGCGCGCGCCAGCGCTTCAGCACCGGGCCGGCGCCGACGTACGCCGCCGACACGACGAGGTCGTCTCCTGCGAGGCCGTGGTTCGCCTCGGCGTTCGCAACGGCCGAGTTCAAGACCTTTTCCATGTCACGCGCGGCGTCGCGCGTCATGAACGCGAGGATCGTGCGCGCCTCGGGGACGCTCCGCCCGCGAATCTGCTCCGCGACGAGCTGCGCCTTCCGTGGCGCCGTGCGGACGTAGCGCGCCTCGGCGCGCACGTCGGTCCTCGTCTCGGTCTCGACAGTCGCCATGCCTACCGCTTCCTCATCTGCGCCTGCCGGTCGCCGGCGTGGCCGCGGAACGTCCGCGTCGGCGCGAACTCGCCGAGCTTGTGGCCGACCATCCCCTCGGTGATGAAGACGGGGACGTGCTTTCGCCCGTCGTGGACCGCGATCGTGTGCCCGACCATCTCGGGGAAGACCGTCGAGGCGCGCGACCACGTCCGCAGCGGCCGCTTCTGCCCCGAGTCGTTCATCGCCTGGATACGCGCCATGAGGCGCTCGTCGACGAACGGCCCCTTCTTGCTCGACCTACTCACCTACCGCCGCTCCTTTCCTCGCCGCCGGCCGCGGACGATCAGCTTGTCGGACTCCTTGTGCTTGCGGCGCGTCCGCTTCCCGAGCGTCGGCACGCCCCACGGCGTCACGGGATGGCGCCCGCCCTTCGACTTGCCCTCGCCGCCGCCGTGCGGATGATCGACCGGGTTCATCGCCGACCCGCGCGTCGCCGGGCGCTTGCCGAGCCAACGGCTGCGCCCCGCCTTCCCGGCCGAGACGTTCTCGTGGTCGAGGTTCCCGACCTGCCCGACGGTCGCACGGCAGACCGCGGGAACCCGCCGCATCTCGCCGGAGGGGAGGCGCAGCGTCGCGTAACCACCCTCCTTCGCGACGAGCTGGATGCCCGACCCCGCGCTCCGCGCGAGCTGACCGCCCTTGCCCGGCTTGAGCTCGACGTTGTGGACGAGGGTGCCGGTCGGGATGTTCGCGAGCGGGAGCGCGTTGCCGGGGCGGATGTCGGCGTCGGGGCCCGACTCGACCGTCTGCCCGACACGCAGCCGAGCGGGAGCGAGGATGTACGCCTTCGCGCCGTCGGCGTAGTGAAGGAGCGCGATCCGCGCCGACCGGTTCGGGTCGTACTCGATCGCGGCCACCTTGGCGGGAACGCCGTCCTTCGTTCGCTTGAAGTCGATAACGCGGTAACGGCGTTTGTGACCGCCGCCCTGGTGGCGTGTCGTGATCCGGCCCGAGTGGTTTCGCCCGCCCTTCTTCTTGACCGGGGCGACGAGGCTCTTCTCGGGCTCCGACTTCGTGACGTCTTCGAAGCCGGAAACGGTCCGGAACCGCCGTCCGGGGCTGGTCGGCTTCAATTTCCTAGGCGGCACGGCGGAACGCTCCTTCGCGGGCAGGACATATCCGGCCCTTACGAGCCTCGGTCACCATGGACGTCCACGTCATACCGCGGCCCCTTCGAAGATCTCGATGCGGTCGCCGGCACGAAGCTGGACGATCGCCTTCTTCCAGCCGGGCTTCCGGCCGCGCGTGAAGCCGCGCCGCTTCGGCTTCGGCCGTACCTTGACGATGTTGACCGCCTCCACCTTCACGTCGAAGAGCTCTTCGACGGCCTGGCGCACCTGCGTCTTGTGGGCCTTGTCGTGGACGCGGAACGAGTACTTGTTGTCCTCGATCAGGCTGTAGCTCTTCTCCGAGACGACCGGGGCGATCAGAACCTGCCGCGCGTCCACTACGAAGCCACCTCCTGCAGGCGGGCGAGCGCGGCCTCCGTCGTCAGAAGCGAGCGCGCCCAGACGAGCGCGCCGACCTCGAGCTCAGCCGGCTCGAGCACGAGGACGCGGTCGAGGTTTCGAAACGAGCGAATCACGGTGCGCTCGTCGGGCTGGGCGACCACGAGGAGCGGCCGCTCGCCCCCCCAGCTGTCGAGGAGCCCGGCGGCCTCCCTTGTCGACGGCTCGTCGCCGAACGCCGACGCATCGACGAGCGCGAGCGACCCGCGGGAGGCGTGCGCCGCGAGCGCGCCGCGGAGCGCCCCCTTGCGCGCCTTCCGGTTCACCTTCACCTCGTGGGAGCGGGGCCGGAGAGCGAAGGCGTGGCCGCCGCCGGTCCAGTGTGGGGACCGGGTCGTCCCGGCGCGTGCGCGGCCCGTCCCCTTCTGGCGCCACGGCTTCGAGCGCCCGCCCGAGACGAGCCCCCGGCTTTTCGTCGCCTGGGTCCCGGCGCGCGCGGCGGCCGCTTCGGCGCGCACGGCCTCGTGGATCAGGTGCGGTTTCACCGCGGCGGTGAACACGGCCGCGTCGAGTGTGACGTCTCTCGTCTTCTTCCCGTCTGCGGCGAGGAGCGGGGCCTTCGGAGCGGCCATCAGCGGTCCTCCCGTACGACGACGGTCGCGTTCTTGTGTCCGGGAACTGCGCCGCGGACGAGGAGCACGTTTTGCTCCGGATCGCGGTCGACGACCGTGAGGCCGACCTGGGTCGCCCTGCGCCCGCCCATCCGGCCGGCCATGCGAACCCCCTTGAAGACGCGCGAGGGCGTCGCGGAGGCGCCGACGGAGCCCGGCTTGCGGATGTTGTGCGACCCGTGCGTGACGGGCCCGCGGCTGAAGTTGTGCCGCTTGACTGTTCCCTGGAAGCCCTTCCCGATCGAGATCCCCGAGACCTTCACCTTCTCGCCGGGCTCGAACGCCTCCACGGTGACCGTCTCGCCCGGAGTCAGCTCGTGTGGACCCCGGATCTCGACGAGCTCCCGGTGGGGGGCGACGCCGTTCTTCTTCAAGTGCCCGAGCTCGGGCTTCGTCAGCTTTCGCTCGGGCGCCTCGTCCCAGGCGAGCTGGACCGCGTCGTACCCGTCGACGTCCGCGGTCCGCACGGCGACCACCGGGCACGGCCCCGCCTGGATCACCGTCACCGGGACGAGCGTGCCGGTCTCTTGGTCGAAGACCTGCGTCATCCCGATCTTCCTGCCGACGATGCCTTTCACGATCGGGCCGCTACGGGAGTGCGAGCTGTGAGGAAGGGGACCGCCATCTAGAGCTTGATCTCGATGTCCACGCCCGCTGGAAGATCCAGCCGCATCAGCGAGTCGACCGTCTTCGGGGTCGGCTGGTGGATGTCGATCAGGCGCTTGTGCGTGCGAACCTCGAAGTGCTCACGCGAGTCCTTGTCCTTGAACGGGCTTCGGATCACCGTGTAGACGTTCTTCTCGGTCGGCAGGGGAACGGGACCGGTGACGGTCGCCCCGCTCCTCTGCACCGTGTCGACGATCTGGACCGCCGACCGGTCGAGCTGCTGGTGGTCGTACGCCTTGAGACGGATCCGGATCTTCTGTTGCGGCAACCTTCGCTTCCCTTCGCGGGAGGGGCGAGCCCCTCCGCTACCGGATGATCTCCGTGACGACGCCCGCGCCGACCGTCCGGCCGCCCTCGCGAATCGCGAAGCGGAGGCCGGGGTCCATGGCGATCGGCTGGATCAGCTCGATCTCCATGTTCGTGTTGTCGCCGGGCATGACCATCTCCTGCCCCTCCGGGAGCTTGATGGCGCCGGTCACGTCGGTCGTGCGGAAGTAGAACTGCGGCCGGTAGCCGTTGAAGAACGGCGTGTGTCGCCCGCCCTCGTCCTTCGAAAGGACGTAGACCTCGGCCTTGAACTGGGTGTGCGGCGTGATCGACCCGGGCTTCGCGAGCACCTGGCCGCGCTCCACCTCCTCGCGCTTGATCCCGCGCAGAAGCGCGCCCGCGTTGTCCCCTGCCTGCGCGAAGTCGAGCGTCTTGTGGAACATCTCGAGCCCCGTGACGACCGTCTTCTCGATCTCGGGGTGGATGCCGACGATCTCGACGTCCTCGCCTGTCCGGATCTGACCCTGCTCGATCCGGCCCGTGACGACGGTCCCGCGGCCCGGGATTGTCATTACGTCCTCGATCGGCATGAGGAACGGCTTGTCGACGTCGCGCTGCGGCTCCGGAATGTAGGTGTCGACCGCGTCCATGAGCTCGAGGATCTTCGGGACCCACTCGCCGTCGCCCTCGAGCGCCTTCAGCGCGGAGACAGCGACGACCGGAATGTCGTCGCCGGGGAACTCGTAGCGCGAGAGGAGCTCGCGCACCTCCATCTCAACGAGCTCGAGCAGCTCGGCGTCGTCAACCATGTCCGCCTTGTTGAGGGCGACGACCATCGCGGGCACCTCGACCTGGCGCGCGAGCAGGATGTGCTCGCGGGTCTGCGGCATCGGGCCGTCGGCGGCGGAGACGACGAGGATGGCGCCGTCCATCTGCGCGGCGCCCGTGATCATGTTCTTGATGTAGTCCGCGTGCCCCGGGCAGTCGACGTGCGCGTAGTGGCGGTTCTGCGTCTCGTACTCGACGTGAGCCGTGTTGATCGTGATGCCGCGCTGCTTCTCCTCGGGCGCCTTGTCGATCTCCTCGAAGCTCGTCGGCGTCGTGTTCGTGCCCTGCTCGGCGAGCACCTTCGTGATAGCGGCGGTGAGGGTCGTCTTGCCGTGGTCGATGTGACCGATCGTGCCGACGTTGACGTGCGGCTTCGTGCGCTCGAACCTCTGCTTGGCCATTCCTCCTCCGATTCCCCTTTCCTGGGCTACGAGCCCGCGGCCGCGGCGACGATCTCGCCCGCGATCGACTGCGGCGCCTCCTCGTAGCGATCGAACTGCATCGTGAACGTGGCGCGACCCTGCGTCATCGAGCGCAGGTCGGTCGCGTAGCCGAACATCGTCGCAAGCGGGACGCGGGCGCGAATCGCTTGCGCGTTGCCGCGGGGCTCCAGGCCTTCGACCCGGCCGCGGCGGGAGTTCAGGTCCCCCATGACGTCGCCGAGGTAGTCCTCCGGCGTCACGACCTCGACCGCCATCACGGGCTCGAGGAGCTTTGGCTTCGCGCGGTCCATGGCCTGCTTGAACGCCATGGAGCCCGCGACCTTGAACGCCATCGCGCTCGAGTCGACCTCGTGGTATGAACCGTCGACGAGCTCGACGCGGACGTCGACGACCGGGTACCCCGCGAGAACCCCGGACTCCATCGCCTCCTGGATCCCGAGGTCGACGGCCGGGATGAACTCACGCGGGATCTTGCCGCCGACGATCCGGTCGATGAACTCGTAGCCCGCGCCCGCCTCCGCCGGCTCGAGCTCGATGACCACGTGGCCGTACTGCCCGCGGCCGCCCGTCTGGCGGACGAACCGGCCCTCGACGCGCTCGACGCGCCTCCCGACCGTCTCGCGGTAGGCGACCTGCGGCCGGCCGACGTTCGCGTCCACGTTGAACTCGCGCGTTAGGCGGTCGACGATGATCTCGAGGTGCAGCTCGCCCATCCCCGAGATGAGCGTCTGCCCGGTCTCCTCGTCCGTCCGCACGCGGAACGTCGGGTCCTCGTCCGCGAGTCGGGCGAGCGCCTGCCCGAGCTTGTCCTGGTCGGCCTTCGTCTTCGGCTCGATCGCGACCGAGATGACGGGCTCCGGGAACTGCATCGACTCGAGCAGGATCGGCGCCGAGTCGACGGCGAGCGTGTCCCCCGTGGTCGTCTGCTTCAGCCCGACCCCGGCGACGATCTCGCCCGCACCGATCTCGTCGCGCTCCTCGCGGTGGTTCGCGTGCATCTGGAGGAGGCGGCCGACGCGCTCCGTCCGGCCGTTCGTCACGTTGAGGACGCGCTCGCCGGCCTTGATCTTCCCCGAGTAGACGCGGAAGTAGGTGAGCTTGCCGACGTACGGGTCACTCATGACCTTGAACGCGAGCGCGGAGAACGGCTCGTCCTCGGACGGGCGGCGTGAGAGCTCCTTGTGGGTGCGCGGATCGAGGCCGTGGATCGGCGGGACGTCCAGCGGGCTCGGCAGGTAGTCGATCACGGCGTCGAGAAGCGGCTGAACGCCCTTGTTCTTGAAGGCCGAGCCGAGGAGGACGGGGGTAACGGAGATGTCGAGGGTCGCGGCGCGAACCGCTCGCTTCAGCATCTCGGGTGTCACCCGCGACTCGTCCTCGAGGTAGGTCTCCATCAGCTCGTCGTCGTGGTCGGCGACGGCATCGATCAGCTGGCTGTGGTACTCGTCAGCCTGCTCGCGAAGCTCGTCCGGGACGTCCGAGAGCTCCATCTGCGTGCCGAGCGCGTCCGCCCACGTGACGGCGCGCATCTCGATGAGGTCGACGACGCCGCGAAAGTGCTCCTCCTGGCCGATCGGAAGCTGAATCGGCACCGGACGCGCGCCGAGCCGGTCGACCATCGACTGGACGGCAGCGAAGAAGTCCGCGCCGACGCGGTCCATCTTGTTGATGAACGCGATCCGCGGGACGCCGTAACGGTCGGCCTGGCGCCAGACGGTCTCCGACTGCGGCTCGACGCCCGCGACGGAGTCGAAGACGGCGATCGCGCCGTCGAGGACGCGGAGGCTCCGCTCCACCTCGACGGTGAAGTCCACGTGCCCGGGCGTATCGATAATGTTGATGCGAAAGTCGCGCCAGACCGCCGTCGTGGCGGCGGACGTGATCGTGATACCGCGCTCCTGCTCCTGCGCCATCCAGTCCATCGTCGCCGCACCCTCGTGCACCTCGCCCATCCGGTGGGTCCGCCCGGTGTAGTAGAGGATGCGCTCGGTCGTCGTCGTCTTTCCGGCGTCGATGTGGGCCATGATCCCGATGTTCCGGACCTTCTCGAGCCCGACTTTCCCGCCGGCTACCGTCGCGGTGCGCTCGGCCACGGCTACCACCTGTAGTGCGCAAACGCCTTGTTGGCCTGCGCCATCCGGTAGAGGTCGTCCTTGCGCTTGAACGCGCCGCCCTGCTGGTTCAGCGCGTCCAGGATCTCGTTCGCGAGCTTCTCGTCCATGTGCTTCTCGCGCCGCTCGCGCGCGTATGTCACGAGCCAGCGGACGGCAAGCGTGCGTGCGCGCCGCTGAGGCACCTCGACGGGGACCTGGTAGTTCGCGCCCCCGACCCGGCGCGAGCGGACTTCGAGGACGGGGGTCACCGTCTTCACGGCCTGCTCGAGGACGTCGACCGGCGGGCGGCCGGTTCGCTCGCCCACGCGGTCGAGCGCCGAGTAGACGATTTGCTCGGCGGTCGACTTCTTCCCTCGGGTCATGATGCGGTTCACGAGCTGCGTCACCAGCTTCGACTCGTACATGGGATCGGGATCGAGCTCCCGAACCGGGATCTCGGCGCGGCGCGGCACGGCTTACGCACCCCTCTTCGCGCCGTACTTCGAGCGGCCCTGGCGACGCTCGGAGACGCCGGCGGTGTCGAGCGCGGCGCGGATCACCTTGTAGCGGACGCCCGGCATGTCCTTGACGCGCCCGCCGCGGATCAGGACGACCGAGTGCTCCTGGAGGTTGTGCCCCTCGCCGGGGATGTACGACGTGACCTCCATCTGGTTCGTCAACCGCACGCGCGCAACCTTCCGAAGCGCCGAGTTCGGCTTCTTCGGGGTTGCCGTATAGACGCGCGTGCAGACGCCGCGCTTCTGCGGGGCGCCGCGGAGCGCAGGCGTCTTGGTCTTCGTCTTCGGAGCGCTCCGCCCCTTGCGCACGAGCTGGTTGACTGTCGGCAAACGTCCGTCCTCTTCTTCACGGGCGGGATCCCGCCCCTACACACACGAAAAGGCCGGCGTGGGCGCCGCCCACCCCGAACCTCGCAGAAGGGTAGCAATAACCGGCGCGAACCGGGTTTGCCGCGCGCTATGGCCGAATTGCCGAAACGGGCTTATGCTCCGACGGACCTCCCGGGCGACGGTGACTGCGGCACGCTGCGCCGCGTTTAAGGGAGGACGGGGACGGGATGCTCCTTCTGCAGCAAAGCACAACTTGGATTGCCGTCGTTTCCACGCTCGGCGCTGTCGCGATCGCGGTGGCGCTCGCCCTGATCGTCGTCTCCGTCATCGCGCGCCGTAGGCGGCGAACGTCGACCGAGCTCGAGCGGAGGCTCGAGGCGACGAGCGCGCGCTTCGAGCAGATGGTGAACGATCTCGCCAGAGACCTCGAGCGGGCGCAAGAGGAGACGCGCCGCTCGCGCGAGCTGGCCGCGATCGGCTCGACGATCGATCTCGACGCCGTGCTCGCGCGGACCCTCGAGGCCGCGGCCGCCCTACCGCTCGTGGACGCCGCGATGGTCCTTGTCGCCCAAGAGGACAACGGCCCGATCATCGCGACGTTCGGGATGTCCGCCGAGGAGGCGTCGCGGCACCCCGTCGCGGGACCCGCGGTGGGGCGCGACGCGCGCGCCGTCGAGGTCTCGTACCGGTACGCACCCGACCATCCGGAGAGCGAGAACGAGCTGATCCGGGGTGGCCTCGTCCTGCCGCTCCGTGGCGACGCGGACGAGTCGATCGGCACGCTCGCGGTCTTCTGGCGCGCGCACGGCCGTGAGCCGAAGGACGAGGACATTGCCGCGTTCGAGAACCTCGCCGCGAGCGCAGGCCCCGCGATCGAGAACGCGCGGCGGTTCCGCGAGGCACGCAAGCTTGCGGATCTCGACGCCCTCACGAACCTTCACAACCGCCGGTATTTCCACGACACGCTCGCGCGCGAGGTTGCGCGCGCCCACCGCTACGACCGCCGGCTCGCGCTAGTCGTCTTCGACATCGACGACTTCAAGGCGATCAACGAGCGCGTCGGGCACCTTGCGGGCGACGCGGTCCTCGCGCAGCTCGCCGAGCGCGTGCGCGCGGTCGTGCGAGGCGCCGACATCGCGTGCCGCGTCGGCGGCGACGAGTTCGCGGTCATCCTCCCTGAGTCGGCGCTCGCCGACGCGGAGCAGCTCTACCGGCGGCTCCAGTTCGCCGTCTCGCGGCCGACCGGGCCTGCCGTCCGGCTCCACCTGTCGGCCGGGATCGCGGAGCTGACGCCGGAGGACGATGCGGTGTCCTTCTTCGAGCGCGCCGACGAGGCCCTCTTCCGCGCCAAGGACACGGGCAAGGGCCAAGCGGTCGCGGCCGAGCGCAC
>DATAAZ010000020.1:0-11380 GCA_036259875.1 Gaiellaceae bacterium | reverse complement strand
CTCGCCCGCGAAGCGCGTCGCGGTCGAGCGCGGAGGATAGGGCTGAACGAGCGGCCGAGGCCCGGTTACGAGGGTCAGCGGCGTGCGCAGGACGCCGTCTCGTACAGCCGAAGGCCAACCGGACGTGAGATCGAGAAACCTTTTCAGCGCGCTAACGCCGGCGTTACAGCGCGGTCGTACGGTACGCGCGCGAAACGGATGCCGAACGGCCGCTCACTCGTCGTCCCCCTCGCTCTCGTCTTCGTCGTAGCGGCGATCGTCCCCGCCTCAACGGACGCGGCGCGACGGCCGCCCCGACCGTCGGCCGGAGCCGTCGTCGTCTCGCCGCCGGTCCTTCGCTGGCCGGCCGTTCGAGGTGCGAGCTACTACAACGTCCAGGTCTATCGCGACGAACGCAAGATCTTGAGCCGTTGGCCGAGGCAAGCGCGCTTGCCGCTGCGCCGCGTCTGGCAGTACCGCGGCCGGTGGTACGACCTTCGGCCGGGCGCCTATCGCTGGTTCGTGTGGCCGTATGTGGGCCGCCGCTTCGGGCGCGGCCGTGTCCGGAGCTCGTTCGTCGTCGGACGCGGACCGGCGAACACGGCGAACCCCCGGATCCTCGGAAGCGCACGCGAGGGATCGATCCTGACCGCCGTCCCCGGGACGTGGACCGGCTCTCCGCGACCGCGCCTTTCGTATGAGTGGCGGCGGTGCGACGTTACGGGCGCGGCGTGCATCATCATCCCGGGCGCGACGAGCTCCACGTACCACGTCGTCGCCGACGATCTCGACCTCACGCTCCAGGTCGTCGTGACAGCCTCCAACCGGGTGCGCTCGGTGGCGGCGGCCTCGCCCGCTACGCCGCCGGTTGTGCCAGCGTCGCCGGCGGTCGTGGCCGCACCGACGATCGTCGGGCGTCCGCAGGAGGGCCAGATCCTCGTCGCCGTCAACGGAAGCTGGACGAGCTCGAGGCCGATCGCGTACTCGTTCCGCTGGCAACGCTGCCGCCTCGGCGAGGCGACGTGCGTCGACATTCCGGGTGCGACCGGGCAGGCGTACGCGCTGCAGCCGGCAGACGTCGAGCGGCACGTTCGCGTCGCCGTAACGGCGGCGAATGCCGGCGGCGCGCCGACGGCCGTCTCGGGGCTGTCATCCGTGATCGGCCGCGTCCTCAACGGAACCGCCCGTGCCGAAAACCACCGCGGCACGCTCGGCGCTGACGTCATCCGCGCGCGCGCCGGTGCCGACTTCGTCGCCGGCCGAGCTGGCGACGACGAGCTCGTCGGCGGCCCAGGACGCGATCGCCTGCACGGCGGTGCGGGCAACGACCTCGTCGTCGCGCGCGACGGCGAGGCCGACGTGGTCGCGTGCGGGCCGGGGACGGATCAGGCGACCGTGGACCGTAGCGACCACGTCGACCGCAGTTGCGAGCTCGTCGCGCGCTGACGCTCGAGCCCCACCGAGCCCAGGTTCGTCAAACGCCGAATGCGACGGCGGCGCTCTCTCGGGTTCGCGATCGCGGAGCTATTCGAGGCGGTGCCCGCTGATGTCGTAGGCGACGTTCACGCTCTCGTCGGCGCCCGGGTTCGGGCGCCGGCCGTCCGCGAAGGTTCCGTCTTCCCGCCTGGAGCCGGTGAAGGTTGCCTCCAACTGCCCGTACGAGACCGCGATGGTCACGCTCGCGGGCGCGTTAGGTTTTCGCGGGCGATCCTCAACTCGCTCAGCCGGCGTGACGGACGATCCCTACTTCGCGAACCTGACCTACACGCAAGTGCAGAAGCTACTCGCGTCGCAGCGGACGCCGGTGCTCCTGTTTCCGCTCGGTTCGACCGAGCCGCACGGCCCACATTCGCCGCTCGCGACCGACCCGATCATCTCGATCGGGATCTGTGAGCGGGTGGCGCGTCGTCTCGCGGATGACCCCGAGCTCCACGCGCTCATCCTTCCTCCGCTCGCCTACGGGGTCACCCGCTACGCGGCCGGCTTTCCGGGCGCGATCCACGTCGGCGAGGAGACGCTCCGCCGAGTCGTGGTGGATGTCTGCCGGTCGATCGCCGGCCAGGGGTTCCGTCACATCGTGCTCGTCAACAACCACTTCGAGCCCGAGCACGTCCAGACGCTGCACGGGGCGCTCGACGAGCTCGAAGAGGACGGGCTCCACGTCGGCTACCTCGATCTGACGCGCAACGAGCGGGCAACCCAGCTGACCGATGAGTTTCGATCGGGTGAGTGTCACGCCGGGCGTTACGAGACGTCGCTCGTCCTCGCGATGCGGCCCGAGCTCGTTGACCGCGACGCCATGGCGACGCTGCCGTACGTGCCGGTCAACCTCGCCAGTGTCATCGCTGACGGGATGAAGGACTTCCGCGAAATGGGACTGGTGGAGGCGTACTGCGGCTCTCCGGCCGACGCGACTCCTGAGGAGGGAGAGGAGTCGTTCACGGTCCTCACCGAGATGACGACCGAGCTCGTGCGCGAGCTCGTGGCGGGGGCCGGCGGGCGTGATCGTCCCGGCCTGTTCGGGCGCGTCTGAGACGCTCGACCGAACCGTAGCGCTTTTCGAGCGGTATCCGAGGAGAAATACGGCCCGGAGTCCGCATACCGAGAGGCGGGCGTCGAGATGGTGAGCTTTCGCCTGCGCGGCTCCGGAATCGTGCGAAAGCCGGAGTTCAGCGTGCAGGGCCTCGGCGACGAGGACGCCGCGCGAGCGATTGTCGGGACGGTCTCGGCGTGGGTGGCGAAGGCGGACGAGCTGCAGGACGTGCCCGGCTACGACTTCGAGCGGCTCGCGCCCGGGAACGCGATCGGCGGCCCGGCGGTCGTCTGGACGCCGATCACGACGCTCGTCGTCCCACCCGGGCAAACCGCGCGCGTGGATGAGTACAAGAACATCGTGATGACACGCGACTAATCTCCGCGCCCCCGCTTGAGCGGCCGGACGACCGCGTCGCCCGTCCCGGGAGGGCGGACACCGGCAGTGACCGCGGGCGCCTTCCCCGGCCCCGGGCCGCCCCTCGCGGCGGATGTAGAGTGGGCTCATGGTCGACGACCGGCCCGCCCGACCTACGGCCGAGCGCGCGGTCCAGATCGACAACGATGGCGCTCGCGTCAGCCAGTGGCGCTTCGCGCTGAACGCGGCGACCGGGTGGCGCCCTCGCGAGTTCGCCTTCGTCGAGATCGAGCTGAACGACGGCGGCTGCGGCTGAGCGGGCTTGGCCGTGGACGGTCTCCGGAAGATCTGCGCGATCGTCGAGGAAGTTCTCGCGGAGGGCGGCCGCGCGGTCGCGCCGCCGGCCCGGGTCGCGGCGGTGGGAGCGGTCGTGGCGAATCCCCTCGCCGGGCGCTTCGCCGAGGAGCTCGCCGAGCTCGCGGACGCCTACTGCGAGCCGCTCGGCACGCTTCTGACCGAGCGGGCCCTCGAGGCGCTCGCCGGTGGGGAGGTCGAGGCCTACGGCAAGGGCGCGTTGGTCGGCCTCGCCGGCGAAGTCGAGCACGGCTCGGCGATCATCCACAACCTCCGCTTCGGGAACCCCGTCCGCGAGGGCGCGGGCGGGACCTCGCTCCTGCCCTCGGCGGAGAAGGTGGGCGCAGCGGGGGCGACGCTCGACGTCGCGCTCAAGCACAAGTTCGACCACACGGTGCGCTCGCACCACCAGACGTTCGAGGTGCGGGTGCCCGACGCGCCCCGGGATGACGAAATCGTCGTCTGGGTGGCGCTCGCCTCGGCAGGCCGGCCGCAGGCGCGGCTCCCTTCCTTCGGGAGCGAGCTGGCCGCGCGCGGATCCTGAGCATGGTTCGCATCGCGTTCGTCGGTCTCGGCACGATGGGGCTGCCGATGGCGCGGAACCTCGTCGCGGCCGGCTACCAGGTCGTCGGCGTCGACCCTGATGCGGGACGCCTGGCTGCGCTCGGGGCCGGGTCGGCGGAGACGCCCGCAGAGGCCGCCGCGGCGGCGGACGTCGCGCTCCTCTCGCTCCCCTCCGCGGAGGCCGTGGAGGAGGTGGTCCTCGGCGCGCGCGGGCTCGCGGCCGGCGCATCCCGGGGCTTTGCGGTCGTCGACATGTCCACGAGTCCTCCCGGGCTCGCGCGCTCGCTGGCCGCCGCGCTCGCGACCGAGGGAGCAGACTGGCTCGACGCGCCCGTCAGCGGGGGGCCCCGCGCCGCGGAGGCCGCCTCGCTCACGATCATGGTCGGCGGCGGCCATGAGGCGTTCGAGCGGCTGCGGCCCCTCCTGGAACGGCTGGGCAGCCTCGTGGTCCGCGTCGGGCCCGCGGGTGCCGGCCAGGCGGCGAAGCTCTGCAACAACCTCGTCGCGGGCGCCACGATGGCGGCGCTCGCGGAGGCGTGCGCGCTCGCGGTTCGCGAGGGGATCGAGCCGAGAGTCCTCTACGAGCTGCTGACGCGCTCGACGGGCGACTCGCGCGTCCTCCGGATGCGGTTCCCGCTCGCCGGCGTCGAGCGCGACCACCCGGCATCGCGGGCGTACGAGCCGCTCTTCGCGCTCGACCTCATGGCGAAGGACCTCGACCTCGTGCTCGAGCTCGCCGAGGCGCACGGCGTCGCGACGCCGGTTGCGCGCGCCGGGAGGGCGTCCTACGCCGAGGCGCAGAAGCGAGGGCTCGGCCGCCACGATTACTCGGCCGTCTACGCGGCGAGGACGCCGTGAGCACGTCGGCCGGGAGGCCGCGCCGCGTGAGCCGCCGCGACGCGCTGACGTGGGTCGTCCTCGCGGCCGTGGCCGTCCTCGCCTTGGCCGCCGCAGCGGACGCGCTCCGCCGAGATCCACCACCTCCCTCCACGAGCGTCCGGCCTCTCGAGGAGCGGGGCCCGCTGACGGGCGAGGAGCTCCCGAAGCCCGGCGTGCTGCCGGGGACGCTCATCTTCACGAGCCTCTCCGGCTGCCGTCCGCAGGCGCTCATGCTGAGAACGCTCACGCTCGGCGCCCGGGGCCCCTCGCTCGAGTGCGAGCTCTGGGTCTCGCCGCGCGCCGACGTTGCGGTCGTCTCGCTCGCGCCCGCGCTCGGCCTGCGCGGTAGCCGCGTCGCGCTGCTCGATCTTCGCCGGCAGCCAAGAGTGCTCCAGCCGCTCGGCGTCGTTCGCGGCGAGCCGTCGTGGTCGCCCGACGGCAGGCGGCTCGCGTGGTGCACGCCCCGGGGCGAGACGGTCGTCCTCGTCCGCGCGACGGGCGACCTCGCGAGAGTCAAGGGATGCCGGCCGCGCATCGCGCCAGACGGGTCCGTGCTGACGAGGCCCGCCTCGCCGCTCGCGACGACGCTGCTCCAGGACGGCGAGGTCCTGCTCGACGCCGACGACCTCGCGCGCGGCTTCCCCGACGACGGCGACGGCCCCCTCGACCTCGTCGGCTACGACGCCCGCCCGGACGGCCTCCTCGCCGTCGTCGCCGTTCGCTTCGAAAGCGGCCGACGGCCCCGGCGTCTGCTCCAGCTCTGGCGCGGGCGGGCGCTCGAGGCGGTGGTCCCCCTCCCTGACCTGGGTCTGCCAGCCGGCTACGGGAGGCTGGGCGAGCACGTCGAGTTCGCCCCTACGAGGCCGGAGGTGGCCGTCGCTTTCCCGGATGCCGGCAAGCCAATGGTCGTCATCGACCTGGAGACGGGGACCCTCGCGGTGAAGCCCACGAGCCAGCACGGCTTCGCCTGGTCTCCGAACGGAACCTGGCTCGCGCTCTCCACCGGAGAGGAGATCCGGATCCTCGGTCCCGACCGCGACGACCCCGCGTACGTCCTCCCCGTGGGCGCGGCAGCGATCGCCTGGCGCTGAATCGAATCCGACGTGTACCGGGCGTTTTGCATACTGTATGCTCGCCGGCCGTGGGCAGGGTCGTCGTCGAGGGAGGGCCTCCGCTCTCCCGCAGCGCGAGTGCCGCCGCCAGCGAGGTCATCCGCGAGGCGATCATCGACGGACGCCTGGGGCCCGGGGCCCGATTGAAAGAGGAGGAGCTCGCGCGTGAGCTCGGCATGAGCCGCACGCCGGTCCGCGAGGCCTTGCTCCTGCTCCAGAGTGAAGGGCTCGTCGAGTCGATCCCGCGCCGGGGGGCGACGGTGAGGTCGTACGCCGTCGACGACCTCGACGACATGTATCAGCTCCGTGCCGTGCTCGAGGGTTACGCTGCCCGCCGCGCCGCGACGCGGATCTCGGCCGACGTCGTCGCCCTCCTCGAGGAGAGCTGCGCGAGGTTCGACCGCCTCCGCGCGTCCGACGACCCGCGCGACCTCGTCAAGGAGAACCTCTTTTTCCACAACGTGATCCTCGATGCAGCCGGAAGCGGCCGCCTCGTCCCGCTCGTCCGGAAGGTGATCGAGCTCCCGCTCGTCTACCGGTCGTTCTACTGGTACTCGCCCGAGCAGAAGCTCATCTCTGAGCACTACCACAAGCAGCTCACCCGGGCGCTCGGCGCCGGGGACGCGAAGCGGGCCGAGATAATCATGACCGAGCACGTGCTCGAGGCCCGGGACTTCCTGCTAGCCCAGCTCGCCGCCGACGAGGGAGTTTCCGGCTCGTGACCGAGCTCTCCGCGCGCCCCGACGCCCGCGCCCGCCCCGCCGCGAACGGGCCGGGCGCGCTCGCCGGCCTCCGGGTCGTCGAGCTCGGGATGCTTCTCGCGGGGCCGTTCACCGGTCGGCTCCTCGGCGACATGGGTGCGGAGGTGATCAAGGTGGAGCCGCCCGGGAAGCCCGACCCGCTGCGCGAGTGGGGAAAGGCCCGGTACCGCGGCCGCTCGCTCTGGTGGGGCGTGCAGTCCCGGAACAAGAAGTGCGTCACGCTCGATCTCCGCCGCGAACGGGGCCAGGCGCTGCTCCTCGAGCTCGTGAAGCAGAGCGACGTCCTCGTCGAGAACTTCCGGCCCGGCACGCTCGAGAAGTGGAACCTCGGCTGGGAGCGGCTGCGGGAGGCGAACCCCGGGCTCGTCCTCTGCCGGGTCTCGGGCTACGGGCAGACGGGCCCGTACGCGCCGCGCGCGGGCTTCGCGTCCGTCGCGGAGGCGATGGGCGGGATCCGCTACATCAACGGCTTCCCGGGCGAGCCGCCGCCGCGCATGCACATCTCCCTCGGCGACTCCCTGGCCGGGATGTTCGCGGCGCAGGGGATCCTCGCCGCGCTCTACCGACGCGACGCGCTCGGCGGAGAGACCGGCCAGGTCGTCGACGTCTCCCTGCTCGAGTCCTGCTTCGCGCTCCTCGAGAGCACGGTGCCCGAATACGACCGCCTCGGGATCGTCCGGGGGCCGGGCGGGACCGGGCTCAAGGGAGTCGCGCCCTCGAACATCTTCAAGTCCCGCGACGGCAAGTGGGTCGTAATCGCGGCGAACGCCGACAACGTCTTCCGGCGGCTGTGCGAGGCGATGGGCGAACCGGACCTGGCCGACGACGAGCGGTTCTCCACGCACCTGGCCCGCGGCGACAACCAGGAAGAGCTCGAGGGCATCGTCGCCGAGTGGGCGGGGCGCCACGACGCCGCGGAGATCGACCGCGTCCTGAACGACGCCGGCGTCATCTGCGGGCCGATCTACACGATCGCGGACATCTTCGAGGACGAGCACTTCCGCGCGCGGGAGATGCTCGTCGAGCACGTCGACCCCGAGTTCGGGCCCTACGTCGGGCCGGGGATCGTGCCGAAGTTCTCCGAGACTCCCGGCGCGGTCCGGTGGTCGGCGCCGTGGGAGCACGGCAGCCACAACCGGGAGGTCTACGGCGAGCTCCTCGGGCTCGGCGACGACGAGCTTCGCGAGCTGGCCGAGGAGGGCGTCCTGTGACGGTGACGATCTGCGACGTCGGCCCGCGCGACGGCCTCCAGAACCAGCCGAAGACGATCGAGCCCGAGGTCCGTGCGGAGCTCGTCAACCGCCTCGCCGACGCGGGGCTGCACCGGATCGAGGCCGTCAGCTTCGTGAGCCCCAGGCGCGTCCCGCAGATGGCGGGCGCCGAGGAGGTCGTCGAGGGCATCGACCGCCGCGAGGGCGTCGTCTACGCCGCGCTCGCGCTGAACGAGCAGGGCTACGACCGGCTCGTCGCGACCGGCCTCGACGAGGTCCACTTCGCCTTCGCGGCGAGCGAGACGTTCAACCGCAGGAACCAGAACGCGTCCGTCGAGGAGTCCGTCGCCGCGTGCGAGCGGATCGCCGTGCGCGCGCGGGCGGACGGCGTTCGCGCCACCGCCACGATCGGGACGGCGTTCGGCTGCCCCTTCGAGGGGCGCATCGACCCGGGCCGCGTCGCGGAGCTCGCCGAGAGGCTCGCCGAGTCCGTCGACGAGGTGGTCTTCGCGGACACGATCGGCGTCGCCGTGCCGCGCCAGGTCCGCGACGTCCTCGCGCGTGCGGATCTCCGCGGGAAGCCTGCCGGACTCCACCTGCACAACACGCGCAACACGGCGTTCGCGAACGCGCTCGCGGGGATCGAGTCGGGCGCGACGGTGCTCGACGCGTCCGTAGGCGGCATCGGCGGCTGCCCGTTCGCGCCGCGCGCAACGGGCAACGTCTGCACGGAGGACCTCGTGTACATCCTCCACGGCGAGGGCGTGGAGACGGGGGTCGATCTCGAGGGGCTCATCGGGGTCGCCGAGTGGCTCGAGGGCGTCCTCGAGCGCCCGCTCGAGGGACAGGTCTACCGCGCCGGCTCGTTCGCGCCGGTCGCCGGCTGAAAGGAGAGGGGATGGCACACAGGCTCGGGGTCGACGTCGGGGGGACGTTCACCGACCTCCTGCTCGTCAACGACGAGACGGCCGAGCTCTTCCGCGTCAAGACTCCGTCCACGCCCGCCGACCCGTCCGAGGGGGTCCTCGTCGGCATCCGGCGGATCTGCGAGGACAGCGGCGTCAGCCCGGGCGAGCTCGCCTACGTCATGCACGGGACGACCGTGGCCACGAACGCGATGCTGGAGGCGAAAGGGGCGCGCGTCGGGCTCGTGACGACGCGAGGGTTCGGGCAGATCCTCCACCTGGCGCGCTCGCAGACGCCCGGGCCGCTCGCGGGCTGGATCATCATGGTCAAGCCCGACCCGCCGGCGGCGCTCGAGGACACGCGCGAGGCGATGGAGCGCATGAGCGCGCAGGGCGAGCCGATCGAGCCGGTCGACAGCGAGCAGGTGGCCGGGATCGTGCGCGACCTCGTCGAGTCGGGCGTCGAGACGCTCACCGTTTCGCTCATCAACTCGTACGCGAACCCCGCGCACGAGCGCGAGATCAGGGACGTCATCCACGAGCTGTACCCGGACTTCCCCGTCACGATCTCGTCGGACGTGCTCCCGGAGTTCCGCGAGTACGAGCGGACGCTCACTGCGTGTATGAACTCGTACGTTCGCCCTCGGGTCGAGGGCTACGTCCGCAACCTCGAGAGCTCGCTACGGGAGTTCGGCGTCGAGGGCGAGCTCAACCTCCTCCGCTCCGACGCGGGGCTCATGGGCGTCGACGTCGCCTCGGAGCATCCGATCTACGGGATCCTCTCCGGTCCGTCGGGCGGCGTCGCGGGCGCGCTCTACATCGCGCGCCGGGCGGGCTACCAGGACGTCCTCACGTTCGACATGGGCGGGACGTCGACCGACGTCGCGCTCTGCCAGAACGGCCAGCCCACGATCGAGCGCCAGACCGAGATCCCGTACGGCCTCGGGCTGCCCGGCGAGGTCATCCCCGTCAAGGTCCCGAGCGTCAATGTCCGCTCCGTCGGTGCGGGCGGCGGCTCGATCGCCCACGTCCCGGAGGTGACGGGCGCGCTGCGCGTCGGGCCGCAGTCGGCGGGCGCCGACCCGGGGCCGGCGTCGTACGGGAGGGGCGGCACCGACCCGACCGTTACCGACGCGAACGTCGTCGTCGGCCACCTCCCGCCCCAGCTTCTCGGCGGCGAGATGCAGCTCGATGTCGAGGCGGCCGAGGCGGCCGTCCAGAAGGTCGGCCACGCGCTCGGCCTCGACCTCCATCGGGCGGCCGAGGGGATCCTCGACATCGTCAACGAGAACATGGCGGGCGCCCTCCGACTCGTCTCCGTGCAGCGCGGCTACGACCCGCGCGACTTTGCTCTCGTCGCGTTCGGCGGCGCGGGGCCGATGCACGCGAACGCGGTCGCGCGGATCATGCGTTCGTTCCCGGTGCTCGTGCCGCCCGCGCCGGGGCTCCTCTGCGCGACCGGCGACCTCGTGGCCGACTTCCGGGACGAGTTCGCCCGCACCTTCATCCGGACGATTGACTCCGTGAGCGGCGACGAGGTGCGGGGCATCCTCGACGAGCTCGGCGACGAGGCGCGGGCGTGGATGCGCCGTGAAGGGATCGGCGAGGGCGACCAGCGCCTCGCGTTCAACGTCGACATGCGCTATTACCGCCAGGGCTACGAGATCCCGGTCGAGATCGATCCCGCGCTCCTCGCGGGCAACGGGACGGCGACGCTCGCCGAGCGCTTCAACCAGCTCCACGAGCAGTTCTACGGCTTCCGGATGGACGAGACGACGTGCGAGATCGTGAACCTGCGGGCGATCGGGTACGGGAAGGTGCCCGAGCCGCACCTTCCCGAGGGCGAGCCCGACTCGGGCGACGCCTCTGGCGCGATCGTCGACGAGCACGAGGTCTACTTCCAGGGCGAGTGGCTGCCGACCCGGATCTACGACCGGGGCAAGCTGCGGCCGGGACACCGGATCGACGGACCGGCGATCGTGACCGAGTTCGACTCGACGACGGTCGTCCTCGCCGGCCACTACGCCGAGGTCGACCGCTACCTGAACCTGATCATCAACCCCACGGAGGAGTGACGATGGACGGCGTCAAGGTCGCAGAAATCCCGGAGATCGAGGTCGACCCCGTCACGCTCGACATCATCGAGGGCGCGCTCAAGAGCACGCGCTTCGAGATGGACGCCGTCCTCTTCCGGACGGCCATGAGCCCGGTGATCAGGGAGCAGCACGACGAATTCCCGATGATCACGGACCCGAAGGGCCGCATGGTCGTGGGGCAGTTCGGCTCCTACATCGCGGAAATGCTCGAGAGCTTCGACGAGCCGGTCCGCCCCGGGGACGTGATCATGACGAGCGACCCCTACCGCTGCGGGGGCTCGATCTCGCACATCAACGACTGGCTCGTCTGCCTGCCGATCTTCTGGGACGACGAGCTGATCGGCTGGGCGAGCATGTTCGGCCACCAGATGGACGCGGGCGGCCCGCTTCCCGGCTCGCTCCCGACCGGGGCGAAGACGATCTTCGGCGAGGGCATTCGCATCCCGCCGGTGAAGATCTTCCGCGAGGGCGTCCTGAGCCAGGACGTGCTCGACGTCATCCTCAACAACGTCCGCATGCCCGAGATGAACCGGGCGGACCTCATGGGGATCATCGCGGGCTGCCGCACGGGCGAGAAGCGCGTGCACGAGCTGTGCGAGCGCTTCGGCAAGGACACCTACCTCGCCGCG
>DATAAZ010000019.1:0-31930 GCA_036259875.1 Gaiellaceae bacterium | reverse complement strand
CGGCTTGTCGCCGGCGGCCCGCAGGTTCAGCCCGATCGACGTCCCGCGCAGGATCCACCAGACGAGTACGACCAGGCCGAAGCCGAGGTACACGATCAGGTGCTGGCTGAAGAGGCTCCGGCCCACGACGGGAAGGTCCGCGAGGCCGGGGATCGCCACCTCGGGGATCCGGCCGAGGCGCGGCCGCTCGGTGAGGAGAGCCTCGTGCAGGAGGCTCGTCAACCCCTCGGCTGCGAGCGTGAGCGCGATGCCGATGACGATCTGGTCGAGGCCGAGCCAGACGCAGAGCACCACCATGAAGAGGGATACGAAGATGCCCGCCCCCGCGCCCGCGACGAGGCCCGTCCAGATCGAGTCCGTTCGGTAGGCGGCTGTGAAGCCGACGTAGGCGCCCATGAGCATCATGCCCTCGAGCCCGATGTTGAGGACGCCCGCCCGCTCGGAGATGGTCTCGCCGAGCGCGGCGAACAGGAGCGGGACGCCGGCGAGGATCCCGCCCGCCACGAGGGCGCTCAGGAAGGTTTCCGTCAGGAGCCCGTTCACGGGTGCGGCCGCCTGCGCAGACCCGCGACCAGGCCCGGCGTCAGATACGTCCCCCCTAGCGCCCGGCGGCGGCCGAGGTACTCGGTGAGGGCCATGAAGATGAGGATGAGGCCGACGAGAACGAGCAGGAAGTCGTTCGCCAGCTCGGCACGGCGCGTGGCGAGATCGCCTCCGATCGAGAGCACCGCCAGGAGGGCGACGAAGGGGATGACCGCGATCGCGTTCAGCCGCGCGAGGAAGACGAGCGGCACGACCGTGAGCCCGAAGGCGGGGTTCCAGTCGGCGCGGACGTAGCCCCAGACGCCGAGGATCTCCGTCGCCCCGGCCATCCCGACGATGCCGCCGCTGACGAGGAAGGAGATGATGATCAGGCGCGGGACGGAGAGCCCGAAGTGGCCTGCCGCCCTGGGATTCGCGCCGAGAACGTTCAGGCGCAGGCCGAACGAGGTTCTCGTCATGACGTACTGGACGAGGAACGCGAGGGCGAGCGCGACCAGAATGCCGATGTGGACGCTGCGCGTCTCGGGAAGTCGCGGCAACCGCTCGTCGAGGGGGAGCACCGAGGTCTGCGGGACGTTCGTAGAGGCGAAGTCGCGGAACGTCGTCTTGATCAGGAGGTTGGCCAGGTTGATGCCGATAAAGGTCATCATCAGCGTCGTGATGATCTCGTTGACTCCGTAATAGGCGCGCAGGAAGGCGGGGACCACCGTCCAGAGGGCGCCGACGACGATGGCGACGAGGAAGAGAACGAGGAGGAGAAAGGCGTTGGGCAGGACGCCGCGCAGGTCGGGCCCGAGCCCGGCGACGAGGACGCCTGCGAGGAGGAACTGGCCGTCGATGCCGAGGTTCCAAATGTTCGCGCGGAAGACGACCACGAGCCCGACCGCGATCAGGAGCAGCGTCGCCGTCCGTGTCAAGCTCGCCTCGAAGCCCGTGCGCGTGAGCAGGCCGCCCTCGAGGATGTCGCTGTAGAAGGAGCCCGGGTTCCGGCCCAAAGCCGCGAGGATCGCCGCCACCGCAGCGAGGGCGAGGACGATCGGTCCGATGGAGCGGACGAGCGCGTCGCCGGCCGCGACCAGGCGGCCCGGCTGCTCGAGGTAGTCCTCGCCGACCGGCCTCGGGGGCGGGAGCGCGGTCTCGGTCATGCGGCCTTGGCGCCGACCATGAGCTGGCCGATCCGCTCGCCGGCGCCCGGCCCGTTCTCCACGACGCCGGAGACGCGCCCGCGGAAGAGGACGGCTATGCGGTCGCAGAGCTGGAGCAGTTCCTCCAGGTCGGTGGAGATGACGAGCGCCGCGACGCCCTCGTTCGCCTGCGCCCGGATCCGCTCACGCACGGCCTGCATCGTCCTCACGTCGAGCCCATGCGTCGGCTTGTTGTAGACCACGAGCTTCGGCTCGAAGGAGACCTCGCGCGCCAGGAGGAGCTTCTGGACGTTCCCGCCCGAAAGTGTCCCCACCCGGCTGTCCACCCCGCGGGTGCGGATGTCGAAGCGGTGCACGAGCTCCCGCGCGGTCTCGTCGATGGCGCGCCGGCGGACGACGCCTCGGCGCCAGAACGGAAACTGGCCGATTCGCTTCAGGACGACGTTCAACGCGACCGTGAAGGCCGAGACGGTCCCCTCGCCGAGCCGGTCGTCGGTGACGTAGCGGAGCCCAAGCCGCTGCCGGCGCGCGACGCTCATCGTGGCGATCGAGCGCCTCTCGAGACGCACGTCGCCGGCCGCGAGACGCCGCTGGCCTGCGATCGCCTCGGCCAGCTCCCGCTGACCGTTGCCGTCCACGCCCGCGATCCCCATGATCTCGCCTCGCCGCACGTCGAGCGAGACGTCGTGCACGCCGACCTCGTCTCGCTTGCGCTCGGCTGTGACGTGGACGAGCTCGAGGACGGCTTCCGGGGGAAGCTCCCGCGTCCGCCGGAGCCCGTCTACGTCCTCACGCAGCTCGGCGACGTCGGCGACGGCCGTCGACTCCTCCCCGAACATGAGCTGGACGATCAGCGCCTGGAGCTCCCCCGGGTCGCGCGAGCGGATCGCCTCGGGGTCGACCACGCCGACGAGTCGGCCCTGCTTCAAGACCGAGACCCGGTCGCCCAGCTCGATCGCCTCGTACAGCTTGTGCGTGATGAAGACGACCGCGAGGCCCTCGCCGGTGAGCCGCTCCAGCACCCGTCCGAGCTCCGCGACCCCCTGTGGCGTGAGCATCGAGGTGGGCTCGTCAAGGATGAGGACACGCGAGCCGCGCCAGAGCGCCTTCATGATCTCGACCTGCTGCTGCCGGCCGAGGGCCAGCGAGCCGGCCTCGGCATCGGGGTCGACCTCGACGCCGAGCATGCCGGCGAGCTCGGCGAAGCGCGCGCGCGAGCCCTTGACATCGAGCAGGAGGTCGCTCGACCCGAGCATCAGGTTCTCGAGCACGGTCAGCGTCGGGATAAGCGTCGAGTGCTGATACACCATCCCGATCCCGAGCTCGAGCGAGCGCTTCGGCGAGTCCGGCTCGACCTCCTGGCCGTCCACCAGGATCCGCCCCGCGTCGGGCCGGTACATCCCGGCCAGGATGTTCATGAGGGTCGACTTCCCCGCGCCGTTCTCGCCCAGGAGGCAGTGCACCTCGCCGCGGCGGATGGTCAGGTTCACGTCGTCGTTTGCGACGACGCCGGGGAACGTCTTGCGGATGCCGGTGAGCTCGACAACCGCGGCGCCGCCGGCAGGCGCCTCCATCGCCGCGCGCTCGCTCGCCTCCGTGCTCGCTTCGCTCCGGGTCATCCGTTCTGGGTCGAGGGGCGGGCGCGGTTCCCGGCGCCCGCCCGCTCGCAAGAGGCTATCCCTGGATCAGCGCGTCCAGCTCGCCCTTGGTCGCCGTGATGGGCACCTCGATCGACCCGTCGATGATGCCTTCCTTCGCGGCCTCCACCTCGGCCCAGACGTCGTCCGGGATGTGCTCAGTTTGGAGAAGGCTCATGCCGCCGTTCTCGACGTTCAAGTCGTAGCCCTTCTCGCCGAAGGTCCCGTTCTGGATGTCCTCGAGCGCCTGCATGAAGGTGCCCGAGAAGTCCCAGAGGACGGACGAGAGCAGGACGCCCTGCTCGTCAATCGACGTCTTGTCGCCGATCACGTCGATGAACCAGACCTGGTCGGCGCCGGCCGGCGGCTCGGCGGTCTCGACTGCCTGGATCATCCCGAAGGTCGACCCGTCGCCCATCCCGAAGACGATGTCGGCGCCGCCCGCGATCACGCTGTTCGTCACGCGCCGGCCGCCGGCGGCGTCGGCGTAGCCGGCCTGACCGATCTGCGCGAGCCGAAAGCGGACGTCGGGCTTGACGCTGCGCGCGCCCGCGACGAAGCCGCCCGCCTGCTTGTGCCAGTTTGTGTCGTCGGCCGACTCCACGATCCCGAGCGTGTTCGTCTGCGTCATGTGGCCCGCGAGCACGCCGGCCAGGTACCCGCCCTGGTAGGCGGAGGTCGAAATGTCGGCCACGAGGCCGGGCGTCGTGTTGTCCGGCTTGTCGTAGGTGACGACGGGGACCTCGGTCTCCTGCGCGACCTCGGGTGCGGCCGTGTTGTACCCGCTCGCCTGCGCAATGACGAAGTCCGCCCCTCCGTCGGCGAGCTGCCGCAGGATCGGCGAGACATCTTCATAGCCGGCGCCGTCGGCGACCTCGATCTCCGCGCCGATCGACTCGGCTGCGGCGCGCGCCCCCTCGACGCCCTGCTGGTTCCAGCCGTAGTCGTTTGCCTTCTCCGGGGCGACGATCGCGATCTTGTCGATCTCGACCTGGTCCTCCGCGGCCGTCTCCGCGCCGTTGCCCGCCGGAGTCGCCTCCTCCTCGTCCTCGCCGCCGCAGCCGACCGCAAAGAGCGCCAGCAGGAAGGCTACGAGGAAGACTGAGACCCGGACGCCCGCCAGAAACCGCTTCTCCATCAGGATCCTCCTTCTCGAGAGTTAACTCGACCGCGACCCACCGTTGGGCCGTGCACGCTCATGGCTTCGCGTTCTCCTTCTCGCTAGGACGAGGCACGGCCGCTTCCGTTTGGGCCGAGGAAGAGCGCGCGGGCGTTGGAGTCGAGGACCCGCTCGACGAGATCGGGCGGGAGCCCGCTTACCTCGACCTTGCGAAGTTCCACCTCGGGGTGATGGAAGGGGACATCGGAGCCGTAGAGAACCCGCTCGGCCCCCACGCGCTCGACCGCCTCGCGGATCTTCGTGTGCATGGGCATCCCCGATGTCTCGAGGTAGACGCTCGGGTTGCGGGCGGCCACGTCGATCGAGGCGTTGATGTAGACGATGTTCCCGTGTCCCATGTGCCCGAGCACGACCCTCACGTCCGGGAAGTTCTGGATCAGCTCCTCGATGCTCCAGGGAAGCGTGAAGATCGGGTGGCCGCAGTGGATGAGGACGGGCAGGTTGCGCTCGCGCAGGAGCTCCATGAGCGGGTGCACGAGCGGGTCGTTCGGGTGGTAGCCGTCGAGGAGCGGGTGCAGCTTGACCCCGCGGAAGCGCGGGTGCTCGAGGAAGCGCGCGGTTTCCTCGACGTAGGCCGGCAGCCGCGGATTCGCCCAAACGAGCCCGTACAGGCCGTCGATCGACTCCACCACTTCCTGGACATAGGCGTTGTCGGGGTGGAACACGACGCCGCCGTCGATGCCGCACGTGCTCATCAGCTCCGCGAGGCCGTCCCGGTCGAGCGAGACGTTGAAGAGCGGGAACTCGCCCACGTGCATGTGCGCGTCGAAGGTCAGCGGCTCCTCCCCCGAAACGCGCCGACGCTTCGCCCCTGGCGCGT
Source organism: Gaiellaceae bacterium (assembly GCA_036259875.1). GTDB lineage: Bacteria > Actinomycetota > Thermoleophilia > Gaiellales > Gaiellaceae > DATAAZ01. The sequence continues at coordinate 26,605 of DATAAZ010000019.1, read as the reverse complement.
TGCTTCCCCGGCTGTCGAGGTGGTAGGTTCCGAACTGCTTGCTGTCGACAAGCGCAGCACGTCTTATAACCCGCCGTTGACCCAGGATGCAATCGAGCCGGGGGCGAGGCGCGGCGACACCGGCGACCGCTTCGCGGACTTCGAGAACCTTACGTTGTGGCAGCGCGTGCACCGCGCCGTCGGGGACGAGATCCTCTCCAATCGCCTGCCGCCCGGCATGGTCCTGAACGAGGTCGGGCTCGCCCGCGCCCTCGGGGTCAGCCGCGGACCGGTCCGCGAAGCCCTCGGCCGCCTGGCGAGCGAGGGCCTGGTGCACATGCGCCCGCGCCGCGGCGCGATCGTCGCCTCGCTGACGCGGGCGGAGTTCCTCGAGGCCTACCAGGTGCGCGAGGCCCTCGAGGTGATGGCGATCCGCCTCGCCGTCGCGCGCATCGACGACGCCGGCATCGCCGAGCTCGAGCGACTGGCCGCAGAGATGCAGGACTGCGCCGGGCGGGACGACGTCGACCGCTTCTTCGAGGCGAACACGGCCTTCCACGCGGCGATCGTGGCGGCGTCGGGTAACCAGAAGCTGCGCGAGGTTCACCGGCAGGTAGTCGGGCAGATGGGCCGCTACCAAATGCGCTCGCTCGCCTTGCGCGGAACCGTCCGGCGCTCGGTTCAGGAGCACCGGGCGATCGTCCGCGCTGTGCGCAGGCGGGACGCCGACCGGGCCGCCCACCTCCTATCGGAGCACATCCGCGTCCCCCAGCGCCGGCTCGAGTCGGCGCCCGACGACGAGCTCATCGAGCTTCGTCCGAGCGAAGCCGAGAAAGGAGCCCAGCCGTGAGCGCCGAGACGAGGCAGCTCGAGTTCGGCGTCAACCTCAATAACCGCGAGCCGCTCATCGCCCCCGACTACGACCTGGAGGCGCTCCTCGACCTCTCCGGGCGCGTCGAGGAACTCGGCTTCGACTCGCTCTGGGTGGGCGACAGCCTCTTCTCGAAGCCACGCTACGAGCCGCTCTCGCTCCTCTCGGCCATCTCGCAGCGCACCTCGCGCGTCCGGCTCGGCACCGCCTGCCTCGTCACCTCGACGCGAAACCCGCTCTACCTCGCGCTCGAATGGGCGACGCTCGACGCGCTCTCGGGCGGACGCACGATCCTCGGCGCGTGCAAGGGCAACCCGGAGAAGGGCGTCCAGCGCGAGTTCGAGGCGCTCGGCCTCGACTACAAGCGCCGAAACGCGCTTTTCGACGAGGGGCTGCACGTGATCCGGACGCTGTGGACGGAGGGGCGGATCGACTTCGACGGCGATTTTTTCCGCTACGACGACGTCGCCTTCTACTCGGGCACGGAGATGGGGCCGCTGAGCCCGCTGCAGAAGCCGCCTCCGATCTGGGTCGTGTCCAACCCGCGGCTCGTCGGCGACGTCCCGCCGGAGCGCATGGACGACACGATGATGAGGGCGTGCCGGCGGATCGTCCGCTACGGGGACGGCTGGATGACGTGCTGCCGGGCCCAGCACCCCGAGGAGCTGCTCGAGCAGCTCGGCTACCTCGGCCGGGCGGTGGAGGAGCGCGGCGGCGACGTGGACGCGTACACGATCTCCTACCAGGTCACCATGAACATCGGCGACTCACAGGAGGAGGCCGGAAGCGCCTTCGACGACTACATCTCCAAGTACTACCCCGAGCTTTCCCAGGCGATGGACTTGTCCAACTGGGGTCCGGTCGGGACGCCGGACCAGATCGCCTCCTGGCTGCGCGACTTCGCCGACGCCGGAGTCGACCACTTCATCTGCCGCTTCGGCGCCATCGACCAGTTTGGACAGGTCGAACGCTTCGCCAACGAAGTCCTGCCCCAGTTCACCCCTGAACGAGTGAGGTGACGCATGGCCACGGCCGTCAGTTCGCTGCAGAAGGACGCAGAGCTCATCGTCGACGTCTGCTTGTCCGTCGAGGAGGACGACGTCGTCACGATCATCACCGACGACGAGCACCGCGAGCAGGCCGACGCCCTAGCCCGCGTCGTCGAGGAGCGGGGCGGCTGGCCCGTCGTCGCGAACAACGAGGCCCAGGTCCGGCGTGGCCGCGCCGACCTCCGCTTCCCGATGGCCCCGCCGCGGAACCTCCATCAGGCGATGGTGAGCTCGGACGAGATCATCATCGTCACGAACCTCGAGTGGGCGAACAGGTTCGCGCACGTGTCCGCGGTCAAGGAGTCCTGCGCGGCGAACGCCAAGATCGCCTCCGTCGAGGAGGGCATGGGCACGTGGGAGCTGACCGTGGACGACATCCAGGCCGCCACCCAGCGGGCGAAGGACGCGATCACCGCGCTCGAGGGCAAGCGGCACGTGCGCGTGACCTCGGGGCGCGGGACGGACGTCACGGTCTCGATCGACGGCCGCCCGGCGCTCGAGGTGACGCCGATCAAGAAGCGCGGGCAGATGATGGGCCCCGTCCCGCTGTGGGCGGAGGTCGCCTTCGCCGCCGTCGAGGACTTCACCCGGGGGACGATCGTGGTCGACGGCGTCATGCTCGGTATCGGCCTGCCCGGCCAGGTGAGCGAGCCGATCACGTGGACGCTCGAGGGCGGCCGTTGCGTCGCGATCGAGGGCGGGGCGGACGCCGCACGGCTCGAGGAGGCGATCGCGAGCGTCGAGGGCGCCGACGTTGTCGGCGAGTTCGCCTTCGGGACGAGCGAGAAGGCGCCGTTCGGCTCGCCGTCCGAGAAGGGGAGGTTGGGCACGGTCCACTTCGCCCTCGGCGACAACCACAACGCGTATCCGGGCGGCCAGAACGTCAGCTCTCTGCATCTCGACGGCGTCGTCCTGGACGCGAGCATGCAGATCGTCGACGACGGGACGTGGATCCTTCGCGACGGCGAGTGGGCGCTGTGAGCGGCGTACGCGTCGTCGGACTCGGCGAGGCCGATTCGATCGAGCTGCCCCAGGGGAGCTGGAGCCGGATGCTCATCGCGAGCGAGCGGGTCGAGGGAAACGGCGCCTCGCTCGGCTATTCGGTGTTCACCCCGGGGACGGTCCTGCCCGCGGTCAAGCACGAGGCCGACGAGGTGGCCTACGTCGTCTCGGGGACAGGGGAGCTGCGCGTGGACGGAGAGACGATCCCGTTCGCCAAGGACGACGCCATCTTCATCCCAGCCGGCGTCTGGCACGCCGTCGCCAACACAGGCGCCGCTGACGTCGCCATGGTGTTCGGCTTCCCGCACCCGGACTACCCGCCGACCGAGCGGCGCTAGCGCGCATGCTCGAGGTAGCGCAGTCGTTGCGGGAGCATGTCGCCTGGGCCTGCCGCATCCTCGCCCTCGAGGGCTACGCCGACCTGACGCTCGGTCACGTGAGCGGCCGCGGGGCCGGCCAGCCGACCGTGCTGATCAAGCGCAAGGGCGTGGCGCTCGACGAGGTCACGCCCGAGGACGTCGTCCCGCTCGACCTCGACGCCGACCAGGCCGACGCAGGGCCCGAGATGCATCTCGAGGCAGTCATCCACACGGAGATCTACAAGCTTCGGCCCGACGTCGGGGCGGTCGTGCACGGACACCCGCCCTACGCGACCGCGCTCGGCGCGACGCAGGCGGGCGTGGAGTTCCTGACGCACGACGCCGTCCTCTTCCCCGAGGGCGTGTCCGTCTTCGAGGAGACGGCCGACCTGATCACGGCGCCGGAGCAGGCGCGGGCGGTCGCCCAGGCGCTCGGCTCCCGGCGTGCGCTCCTGCTCGCAAACCATGGCGTCGTCGCGGTCGGGAAGGACGTTCCCTGGGCGGTCCTCGCCGCGATCACGCTCGAACGCGCGGTGCGGATCCAGTCGATTGCCCGTACGCTCGGCCCGCTGCGGTCGCTCTCCGCGGCATCGGCCAAGCGGCTCCACTCCGCGAAGTACCAGGACGAGTTCGTCGGGGAATACTGGGCCTCGTGGCTGCGGCGCGTGCGCCGAGCGGGGCAGGCGGACGGGATGCCGGCGGTTTGATCGCGCTCGAGACAACCGTGAACGGGCGCCCGGTCTCGCTCGAGATCGAACCCCGCGAGCTGCTCCTCGACCTCCTACGCGAGCGCCTCGGCCTCACCGGCGCCAAGCGCTCCTGCGACGTGCAGGTCTGCGGGGCGTGCACGGTGCTCATCGACGGCGCCCCCGTGAGCTCCTGTTGCACGCTCGCCCACGAGGCCGGCGGGCGTGACGTCCTCACGATCGAGGGGCTGGCGCGCAAGCCGGAGTTCGCGCGTTTCGAGGAGGCGTTCGTGCGCCACGCCGGCCTCCAGTGCGGCTTCTGCACGCCCGGCTTCCTCTTGACGCTGAAGGCGCTCCTCGAGGCAGGCGAGCTGGGGAGCGAGGAGGCGCTTGTCCACGGCCTGGACGGCAACATCTGCCGCTGCACCGGCTACCGCGGCATCCTCGAGGCGGCGGGCGAGCTGGCCGGGCTGGAGCTCGCGTGACCGTCGCGCCCGAGACGCAGACCTTCTCGCAGGTCGGGAAATCGCTCTCCCGCGTGGACGCAGGCGAGAAGCTCCGCGGCGAGGCGCAGTTCGTCGGCGACATCTCGCTCCCGCACATGCTCCACGGGGCCGTGCTCCGCAGCCCGGTGGCGCACGCGCGCATCGCCTCCATCGACACGAGCACCGCTGAGGCGCTCCCCGGCGTCGCCTGCATCCTCCTCGGCCGTGACCTCGACGACATCGACCCGCACTACGGTCACGCCATCAAGGACCGCCCCATCCTCGCCGTCGACCGGGTTCGCTTCGCCGGTGAGCCCGTGGCCGCCGTTGCCGCCGAGGATGCCGCGACGGCCGCCGAGGCCGCCCGGGCGATCGAGGTCGCCTACGACGAGCTCCCGCCCGTCCTGACGGTCGAGGATGCCCTGGCGGAGGACGCCCCGCGCCTCCACGAGGGGCCCCTCCGCGCTGGTCTCTTCCACGGGCTCGGTGAGCTGCGCGAGCCAGAGGGCAACGTCTGCTACCGCTACCGGATCGACCGCGGCGAAATCGAGTCGGCCTTCGACCACGCGGCCATCGTCGTCGAGGGCGAGTACACGTTCCCGGCCGTCTACCAGTATGCGATGGAGACGCACAGCGTGATCGCGCACGTGGAGGAGGGGACCGGGATCACGCTCTGGGCGAGCTGCCAGCACCCCTTCCTCGTCCGGGCCGAGCTCGCCGACCTGTTCGGCGTCCCGCTCGCGCGCGTCCGGGTCCTCGTCCCCTTCCTCGGCGGGGGCTTCGGCTCCAAGTCGTACACGAAGATGGAGCCGGTCACCGTCGCGCTCGCCCGCAAGGCGGGCCGCCCGGTGAAGATCGTGAACCGCGTCGATGAGTCGATGGTGACAACCCGGCGGCACGGGATGCGCTGCTGGATGCGGACGGCCGCGACCGGCGACGGGCGGCTGCTCGGCCGGGACGTGCGCTTCTTCCTCGACACCGGCGCCTACGCCGATAACGGGCCGCGCGTGACGGCGACCGCGGGCGACGCCGCGCCGGGGCCGTACCGGTGGGCCGCTTACCGGGTCGACGGCGCCTGCGTCTACACGAACACCGGCCCGGCGGGCTCCTACCGCGCCTTCGGGGCGGCGCACCTGCAGTGGATCGGCGAGTCGCAGGTGGACGAGGTGGCTCGGCGGGCCGGCATCGACCGCCTGCAGATCAGGCGGGAGAACCTGCTCGTGCCGGGCGAGGAGCTCCGCGCGGGCGGGAAGCCGCTGGACGCCGACCTCATCGGCGACGTCGAGCAGGTTGCGGGTGCGCTGGGCTGGGAAGAGCCGAAGCGCCCGTACACGGGACGCGGCCTCGCGGTCGGGCTTCTGGCCGCCGGCGCGCATCCCGTCTCGTCCGCGCTCGCCCGCCTCGAGTCCGACGGGCGGGTCGTCGTCCTGGTCGGCACTACGGAGGTCGGCCAGGGCGCGCGCACGGTGTTCACGCAGATCGCCGCCGAGGAGCTCGGCCTCCCGCCCGAGCGCGTCGTCGTCCAGGGTGCCGACACCCGCTACACGCCGTACGACCGCTCGACGGGCGCGAGCCGCTCGACGACGCTCGCGGGTCTCGCGGTGCAGCGGGCGGCGGCCGACCTGCGCGCCCAGCTGGTCGAGATCGCGGGCGGCGACGAGCTCGACCCGGATGACTTCCCCGCCTTGCTCGTGCGCCGCTTTGGGTTCGCCGGCGGCGAGCTGCTGGGTCGGGGGGAGGTGCGTCCGCAGGGCACCGGCTCGTACGCGGAGGGGCCGGTCTTCTGGGAGGTCTGCGTCGGCGGCGCCGAGGTGGAGGTCGAGCCGGACACCGGCGTCGTCCGCGTGCGAAAGCTCGTGACCGTGGCCGACGTCGGCAAGGCGATCAACCCCCAGCTCGTGGAGCGCCAGGACGAGGGGGGCGCGCTGCAGGGGCTCGGGAACGCCCTCTTCGAGGAGCTCGTGTTCGCCGACGGCCAGGTCGCAAACGACACGCTGCTCGACTACCGCGTGCCGAAGGCAAGCGACCTCCCGGACGAGATGACGTGCGTGATCGTCGAAAACGGCGACGGGCCCGGCCCGTTCGGCGCCAAGGGCTGCGGCGAGGGGGCGCAGGCGGCTGTCCCGGCGGCGATCGTTACGGCGCTCGCCGACGCCGGCGTCGAGGTGAAAGAGCTGCCGCTCACGCCGGAGCGCGTGTGGCGACGGATCCGAGAGCTGAAGGAGGAGGGGACGTGGCCGAACTAACGCGGGCTGCCGTGATCGGAACCGGGACGATGGGCCCCGGGATGGGCGCCGTCCTCGCCCGCGCGGGGCTCGAGACGGCGCTGTACGACGTGAGCGCGGAGGCGCTCGAGCGGGCCCGGGCGGGCGTCGCGCTCGCCGGCGACGTGCTCGACCGCCTGGAAGCGCCGCACCGCGACGGGGGCGGCATCCGGTACGAGAACGAGCTCGCGGCCGCCCTCGAGGGCGCCGACGTCGTGATCGAGGCGGTGCCCGAGAGCCTCGAGCTGAAGAAGCAGGTGTTCGCTGACTTCGAGCGCCACGTCGCGCCGGAGGCGATCCTGGCGTCGAACACCTCGGGGATCCCGATCACGGAGATCGCGAACGCGTGCGAGCAGCCCGAGCGCGTGGTCGGGATGCACTGGTCGAACCCGCCGCACCTGATCCCGATGATCGAGGTGATCCCGGGGGAGCGCACCGACGGTTCGGTCGTCGAGGCGACGAGCGAGCTCGTGCGGTCGTTCGGCTACCACCCAGTGGTCGAGCGCGAGGTTCCCGGCTTCGTCGAGAACCGCATCCTCTACGCGATCCTGCGCGAGTGCCTCGACCTCGTCGACCGCGGCATCATCGACTTCGAGGGGCTCGACCTGAACGTCCGCTGGGGCATCGGCTACAAACTCGCCGTCATCGGGCCCATGGAGCTCCTCGATATGGCCGGGCTGGACATCTACGAGAGCGTCGCCTCATACCTGAACAAGGACCTTTCGACGGCGAAGGACGTCTCGCAGACGATCCGCGACCGCACGGCCAAGGGGCAGCTGGGGATGAAGACGAGCGGCGGGATCTACCAGTACACCCCGGAGGAGATCGACGCGAAGCGCAAGGAGCGGGCCGCGAAGCTCGTTGCCGTCCGCAGGGCGCTCGAAGGCTAGGAGGGACGGTGAAGATCTACTTCCTTGATACGGGGTCGATCGTCATCGACCACTCGCAGCTGCTCTGGAACGTGCCCGGCGACCCCGTTCGCATCCCCTCATACGGCGTCCTCGTCGAGCATCCGGACGGACTGTTCGTGTTCGACACCGGCTTCGATCTCGAGCACACGCAGCGGGTGCTCCCCTTCGAGCTCCCGGAGCAGACGCCCCAGCAGACGATTCCCGAGCAGCTCAGGGTCTGCGGCTTCGAGCCGGGCGACGTGCGGACGCTCGTCAACTCGCACCTGCACTTCGACCACGTGGGCGGCAACCGCCACCTGACGGAGGCCACCGTCGTCGTCCACGAGAAGGAGCTCGCGCAGGCGCGCGACTTCGAGCCCTTCGAGCGCTTCGGGTACTCGGATACGACCTGGGACCATGAGGGGGCGCGATTCGAGACCGTGAGCGGCGACGTCGAGCTGGCAGCAGGCATCTGGCTGTACGAGACGCCCGGCCACAGCGTCGGCCACTACGCCGTGCTGCTCGCGCGCGAGGGAGGCGGCAAGGCCATGCTCTTCGCCTTCGACGTCGTCAACACGGCCACTGGCCTCGAGCGGGAGATCCAGTCGAGCTTCCACATCGACCCCGTGGCCGGTCTGCGTTCGCTCCGGCGCGTGAAGCAGCTCGCGGACGAGCGCGGTGCGGACGTCTTCTTCTCGCACGACATGGGCGCATGGCAGACGTACAAGCACGCGCCCGACTTCTACGAGCTTTAGGGAGGGAGGCAGGCGATGAGGCTCGAGGACCGAGTGGCGATCATCACCGGCGCCGCACAGGGGATCGGCAAGGCGATCGCCGACAAGTTCGCCGACGAGGGGGCGACCGTCGTCGTGGCCGACGTGCACGGCGACGCAGCCGAGCAGGCCGCGCCCGAAGGAGGAGCGGGCATCCAGTGCGACGTCTCGTCGCCAGAGGACACGCAGCGCCTCGTCGCCGAGACGCTCTCGCGCTTCGGGAAGCTCGACGTGCTCGTGAACAACGCGGCCATCGTCCCGTTCACGCCCTGGGACGACGTCACCTTCGACGAGTGGCGCCGCATCATGGCCACGAACCTCGACGGCGTCTACCTCACGTGCCGGGAGGCGTACGGCCCCATGCGCGAGGCCGGCTACGGCCGCATCGTCAACATCGCGTCCAACGTCGTTCTGGCGGGGACGCCCAACCTGGCCCATTACGTCGCCGCGAAGGGCGGCGTCCTCGCCTTCACGCGCGCGCTCGCGCGCGAGATCGGCACGTACGGGATCACCGTCAACGCGGTCGCGCCAGGCCTGACGGAGACCGAGGGTGTGCTCGCGAGTCCCCACGCGGAGGCCTTCGAGTTCGTGCAGACGCTTCAGTGCCTGCCCCGCCGCGGCGTCGCGGCCGACATCGCTCCCTCGGTCGCCTTCCTCGCCTCCGAGGAGGCGGGCTGGGTCACCGGCCAGCTGCTCGTCGCGGACGCCGGGATGACGCACAACTGATGGGCGTCACGCGCGTCGGGACGATCCTCGCGGTCGCCGACGTCGGCCGCTCGCTCGCCTTCTATCGTGACCGGCTCGGCTTCAGCGTCGAGGCGGAGTACGATGACCCGCCGTACGCCACACTCGAGCTGGCGGGCACCCGCCTCTCCCTCGCCGAGCAGGGCCACCCGGCCGAAGACCGGCCGGGCGTGACCCTGGTCGCACCCGGGGATCCGGCGCGGCTGCCTGCGTTGCTCGTGCTCGAAGTGGATGATTGCCAGGCGGCGTACGAGCGGCTGCGCAAGGCGGGGGTCGACTTCCTTGCCGAGCCCTACTCGCCACCCTGGGGCGGCAGCCGCTGCTTCGCGCGTGATCCGGACGGCTATCTGATCGAGCTCGAGCAGCCGGCATGAAGGCGGTCGTCCTGCGCGGGGTCGGCGACGTCGCCTGCACGCCGGCGCCGGACCCGCAGCTCGAGGAGCGCACCGACGCGATCGTCGCCGTCAGCGCGACCGCGATCTGCGGAGCGGACCTCTTCCCCTTCCACGGCCTGACCCCCGGCTTCGAGGACGGGACGATCCTCGGGCACGAGTTCGCCGGCGTGGTCGCGGAGGTCGGGCCCGACGTGGAGGGAATCCGGCCCGGGCAGCGGGTCGTGAACGCGAGCATGGTCTCCGACGGCACCTGCCCCGCGTGCCGGGCCGGGCGCCCGACGCAGTGCTCGAGCCGGGCGCTCTTCGGCTACTCGGGCGTGTACCCCCGGCTGGACGGGGGGCAGGCGGAGCTCGTCCGCGTTCCGAACGCCGCTCGCACGCTCCAGGTCCTCCCGGACGAGGTGAGCGACGAGGCGGCCGTCTTCCTGGCCGACATCCTGCCCACCGGCTTCGCCGCCGTGGATCGCTGCGACCTCGGGCCCCGGCCCACGATCTGCGTCGTCGGCTGCGGCCCGGTCGGGCTCATGGCCGTCCTCTGCGCGCTCGGGCGGGCCGAGCGCCTGCTCTCTGTGGACGGCGTCCCCGAGCGGCGCGCGCTCGCGGAGCGGCTCGGAGCCGAGGCGGTGACGCCCGAAGACGCTGAGGACGCAGTGGCCGCGGCCACGGACGGCCAGGGAGCCGACGCGGTGATCGAGGCGGCCGGCTCGCCGAAGGCGCTCGCGCTCGCCCTTCGTCTCGCCCGCGGTAGGGGCATTGTCTCGGTCGTCGGCGCGCACTTCGAGCCGGACTACCCGCTCGACAACGCGCTCATGTTCGAGCGGGAGCTGACCCTCCGGTTCTCGATCGGCGACCCGACGAACGATCGCGGCCGGCTCCTCGCCCGCCTCGCTTCGGGGGAGCTCGATCCGACCCCCGTCCTCACGCACCGGCTGCCGCTCGACGCCGCGGCGGAGGCGTACCGCCTCTTCGACGTGCGCGAGGCGACGAAGGTCCTGCTCGACCCGAAGGCGGCGAGCGAGCCGCTTCCGAGCGGCGTAAGCTCGGCGCAGGGCATCGGCGCCCCCGTCGGTGACTAGAACGCCTCGTCGGCGCAAAGATCGACGGAGCCGGGGCCGAAGATCCGCGCGGATTTCCTCCCCAGACCCGCGAGCACCGGAGCAACGCGCTCACTCCCTTTCTTCATCTCGAGCCCGCTGCAACCTCGTCCCGAAGCGGAACCCTCGCGGCGGGCGGCGGGCGGCGGGCGTCGGGCGTCGGGCGCGGCTACTTCGTCCCGATCCCTACGTTGATCAGGTTGGTGAGCACGCCGACCCGCTGCCACCGGCGCGCTCGCGCACCGGCCTGTCCAGCGCCGCCTCGATCAACACGCGCTCGCCACCGGACACGCCCAGATCTCCGAAGATCCCTTCCACGATTGGGTTGCTCCACACGATCCACTCCCAGAGCTGCCTTCCTGCTGGAACTCCGTAGTCTCAGTGATCGTTTCCACAACGACATCCCTCAGCCCGGCCGCGGCGAGTTCCGTGCGCAGCCTCTCCGGATGGGCCACTTTGGTGATCCAACTGGCACGGTAAGCGGCGGGCCGAGGGGTGGGGTGCCGTTGGCGTTCCCACAACGACAACAGACGCCGGGCGAGCTGGGAACAATCGCGTCGGCGTGGGTCTACACGGTCGCGTACAGCGGTCTCGAGACCGCGGCGCCGATCGCGCCCGGGGATGCGAAGAACCGACTGAGAACGCGTGCCCGAGAACTAGTTCCGGCCGCTCTACCATTCGCGCACCCCGGGGACGACGCGCGGGAGCCACGCTCGCACCGCGCTCGCGACGGCGTCGACGTCCGTCTTCAAGCTGTGGTTGCCCGGCACGGGAACCACGGCGCGACTGTCGCCGGGCGGAGGCATCCCGAACGGATCTCGGTCTCCCTGGACGACGAGCACGGGAACCGTCACGGCGTCGAGCTCGTCGAGGCGGTTCGCCTCCGGGCGACCCGGCGGGTGCACGGGAAACGCGAGGCAGAGCACCGCCACCGCGCGCGTCGCTTCCGCCGTACGACAGGCGACGCGGGCTCCGAGCGACCTCCCGCCCGCGACCAGCGGGAGGTCGGTCAGTTCGCGGGCGCGCAGGTCGTCGACGACAGCCGTCCACGAGGCGTCCAGCTGACGCGCCGGCGCTGGGGAGCGGCGCCCCAAGACTTTGTACGGCTGCTCGATCAGCGCGACGTTCATATGCTCCGCGAGCGCGACGTCTCTCACAGCGACGAGGTCGGGCGAGCCAACCCCGCCGGCGGCGCCATGACCGAGGACAAGGGCGGCTCGCGGTTCGGCGGCAGCGTGGACGTGCGCCTTCGCCGTTCCGTGCGGCGTGGCCACGTCAACCGTCGTCATGAGCTGGATCGTTGCAGCCTCGCGCTCAGTTCGACAGCCCGCTCGTGCCCGCCGGCGTTCCTGGTGCAGCAGCTCGTCGTCGAAGCGGACGACCGCGCTCGAACACGTGGACGTGCTCGCGACCGATGATCGACTGGAAGAGCGCGGGCGTTGCGAGTACGGGAGCGGGTCCGAAGGCGGTCGTTGCCGTCGGTGGCGCAACGGCGCACAAAGGGGGGCGGGCGGAGCCGCTCGGGGACGCGAGTCCCGCTAGCGCCCGTCCCCGAGCGCCTCCCGCTGGGCGTACGCTGCGGCCTCGCCGCGATTTCGAAGCCCGAGCTTTCGGAAGATCCGCTCCACGTGGTGGCCCGCCGTCTTGGGGCTGATGACGAGCCGTTCGGCAATCTCTGCGTTCGAGAGGCCCTCTCCCAGCAGCGCGAGCACGTCGCGCTCGCGCCGGGTCAGTTGCTGGCCCGCTCTCGGCGCCGTTCGCCCCGGCCGCCCGAGCGACCGGAGCAGCGCCGCGGCCTCGTCTGCCTTTCGGGCGGCGCCCAGACGCTCGAACGTTGTGAGCGCGTGCCGAGCCTCGTCGACGGCCAGCTCCGTTCGCTCGGCGGCGAAGACGCGGGCGAGCCGCAGGCGGACCTCGCTCGCCTCGAACGGCATGCCGATTTGTACGAAGAGCACAAGCGCGGCCTCAAGATGGTCGAGCGCGTTCGCGCCGCGCGCGAGCTCGACGTCCGCGAGAGCGAGCTCGGCGAACGCGCGCAGGTTGTCGCGGCGGAGCCGTGCCGCGAGCTCGGCGAGGCTCGTCGCCGCGACCCCCGCGGCCTCGATGTCGTCGGTCGCGAGGAGGACGTCGACGAGCGTGGGAAGCAGCGGCGCGCGGGCGGGCGCATCGTCCGGGAGCGCCGCCAGCCGGCGCTCCAGCATGGCCGCGGCGGCGCCGACGTCGCCCCGGGCCAGGCGCGCACGCGCGACGGCGACGACGGCGAGCGGGTGCTCCTCGCAGCCGGCGAGAAAACGCTCGGCCTCCTCGAGCCGACCCTGGCGTAGCCGGAGCTCGGCGAGTCGTGCGAGCGTCATCACGCGACTGCCGATGCCGCCGACGGTCCGGTAGATCCGCAGCGACTCGAGGAGCTCGCTGTCGGCGCGGGCCCAGTCGCCGGTCGCGGTGAGGACGCCGGCGAAGATCGCCCGACACCACGCGCGCACGGGCGTGAAGCGCCGACGCTCCGTGAACTCGACGACGACTCGGCACCAGTCCGAGGCACGCCTCAGGTCGGCGATCTGGTCGCAGGCGGCGAGCGTCTGGCAGCACGTGTCGCAGATCGCGAGCGCGTCGCTCGCCTCACCGCCCATCGCAGCCGCCATCGCCTCGTCGAGCAGCGCCATCCCCTCTTCCCAGCGCCCGCTCGACACGCGCCGGACGCCGAGCTGCGCGAGCGCGGTGATCTCGAGATCGGGGTCGCCCAGCTCGCGCGCGAGCTCGAGGGCGCGGCGCGCGTGCCATTCTGCCTGGTCGACGTCGTCGACCATCTTTGCCCGCTCGAGCTCGATCGCCCCGCGTTCCGGGCAGGCCGGCACGCCTTCGAGGCAACGCTCCGCCCGGGCGAGCCAGCCGCGCGCCGCGGCGGCGTTGTCGCCGGAGATGCGGTACTCGCCGGACACGAACACGGCGGCGGCCGCGGCGCGACGGGCGTCGCCCCGGCGCCGGTGCTCCACGTAAGCGCGCTCGCGGAGGCCCCTCGGCGCCTCGAGGTCGCCGAGCCAGAAGACCGCCATGGCGAGCCCGTCCAGGGCGCGCGGGTCGTTCGGGTCGTCCGCGAGCGCGTCCTCGAACGCGGCCTGCGCCGCTCCCCACTCACAGCGTCGGAGCGCCTCCTCGCCGGCGGCCGCCCGATCGAGCTCCTTTGTCTGAGTCACGGGCGCCCATCGTGGCAAATCGGACGCGAAATAGGGCGATCGCCCGACGCGACGGTCGTGCACGCCTTCGACGATGGCGGCGGAAACCCGTTACGGAGGTGCGCGATGAGTCTGACCGAGCAGCAGATCGATCTCTGGGGCGCCCGCGCCCGCGACTGGGCCGACGTGGAGGACGAGGGCTCGCGCCCGCTCTTCGAGGAGGTGCTCGACGCTCTTGCCGTTGATCGGAACACACGACTCCTCGACGTCGGCTGCGGATCGGGGCTGGCATGCGCGATCGCCGCGGATCGGGGAGCCCAGGTAAGCGGCCTCGACGCTTCGCCGGGTCTGCTCGAGATCGCGCGGGAGCGCGTCCCGGACGGCGACTTTCGCCTCGGGGACATGATCTCGTTGCCGTGGCCCGACGACGTCTTCGACGCCGTTTCGTTCGTCAACACGTTCTTCTTCGCCTCTGACCAAGAGGCAACGCTCCGCGAGGCCGCGCGGGTCGCGCGACCCGGGGGGCGAATTGCGGTGATCTCGTGGGCGTCGCCGGATCATGTCGAGTCGACGGCGTATCTCGCTGCCCTCGAGCCCCTGCTGCCGCCGCTCCCCGCCGAAATCGACCCGTTCATCGAACCCGTCGAGCTCGAACGGCTCGCCGGTGCGGTCGGCCTTCACGCCGAGCGAGTGGTCGACCTCGACTGGACGTGGCGGTACGCGGACCGGGACACGGCACTGCGGGGGTGGATGTCGCCGGGGCCCTCGACGCTCGCGATCGAAGCGGCGGGCGAGGAGGCGGTGCGAGACGCCTTGGCGCGGACGCTCGAGCAGTTCCGGCTGAGCGACGGCAGCTATCGGCTCGAGAACACCGTCCACTGCCTGGTCGCAATCGCTTGAACCGAGGAGCCCTCACCGGAGGAGGCGGTCGATTGCGAACGGCCGTGCCTCGTTCGGGATGCGGCCTTCGAGGATCATCGCTCGGATCGCCGCGGCCGTGGCCGGGGCGAGGGTGATGCCGAGCCGGCCGTGCCCCGTGGCCGCGTAGAGGCCTTCGTGGCCCGGAACGGGGCCGATGATCGGAAGCCCGTCCGCGGGGTACGGCCGCAGCCCGGCCCACTGCAGCTCGATCCGCTCGGGTCGCCAGTCGTGGAAGTACGGAACCGACGAACGGACGATCGCGCCGATCCGCCGTCGGCGGAGCGACGAGTCGATGCCGGTCAGGTCGAAGATGCCGGCCAGGCGGACGCGGTCGCCGAATGGGCTCGCACCGACCTTCGCCTCCGCGAGGTAGAGCGCGTGGCTCGGTGCGATGCCGGCCCCGCTCGCCGTGACGCTGTAACCCTTGGCGGCCTCGAACGGGATGCGGATGCCGAGCTTTGCGAGGAGCGGGCCCGACCATGCTCCCGCTGCGAGGACGACCCGGTCGGCGTTGAGGGATGTATCGCTGCCCGCGATCTGCCAGCGGCCATTCCGGCGGGCGAGCTCGGCAACGTCGGCGCCCTCGCGAACGTCGACTCCGTCCGCGCGGAGCCGGCGCGCCAGCGCGGCGGTCAACTCCTCGGAGCGGACGTAGCGCTCGGCGGCGACGAAGAGGCCGCCGGCAATCTCGGCGGCGAGCGCGGGCTCGCGGGCTCGAAGCTCGTCGCCGGAGAGAACCTCGGCCGGGCCTTCGTACCCCGCGCCGCGGGCACCTTCGATCATGGCCACGTACTCCTCGATGCCTGCTTGCGTGCGCGCCGCGACGACCATTCCTGTCTCGTGGATCGCGAACTCGACGCCGGCGTCGCGAAGTTCGTCGAAGAGGTCGAACGCGGTACGCGCGAGCGCGACGGTCGCCTCGAGCCCGGCCCGATAGCGCTCGGGCGAGCAAGCGCGCCAGAACTCCCATGACCAGCGGACGAACGAGGCGTCGAGGCGCGGCTGGACGAGAAGCGGGCTGTCCCGGCCGAGCATCCCGACGAGCGCGCGGCCCATGACGCGCGGGGCCGGGAGCGGCGCCGAGAGGGCGGGGCAGATCCAGCCGGTGTTCCCGAAGGAGCAGCCCTCCCCGCACCGCGCGCGCTCGAGTACGACGACGTCGGCGCCGCCGCGCACGAGCGCGTGCGCGCACGCAAGCCCGATGATGCCCCCGCCCACGACCGCGACGCGCACACCGCCATCTTCGCCGACCGCTCGCGGCCGTGGGCGCGGCACAATGGCCGTATGCACGAGTGGGAGCGGCGGAAGATCCTCGGCCAGTGGGGCGTCCGCGGCGAGAACGCCCGGGAGCGCCGCGAACGCGAGATTCTCGAGCGCGAACTCGCGGGGGCGCCGTTCAGAGACCGTCGCGTTCGTCCGCGCGCGCATCCATTCGGCCGTTCGCCGGAGGGCTACGTCGCCTCGCTGGGCGGGCCGCTCCCCTACATGGTCCGGCTACGCGAGATCGCGGAGGAGACGCAGGCCCACGAGCGCGCGCTCGAGGTCGCGTGGCTCGACCTCGCCCGCGCCGCCGGTCGCGACGCACCCGCGTTCGCACGGCGCTGGCGCGCCGTCGCTGCGCGGTGGAACTTCACCGCCGTGAACGAGCTCATCGAGCGCCACAACCGCTATTACCCGGCCGAGGCGCGGCTCCCCATGGATCCGCGAACGCGCGACTTCGCGCTCGTCAACGGGGAGCCGTACCGGAAGCGGCCGCTCGACTCGGACTGGGTCCTCGAGCGGTTCCCGCCTGTGCTCGCAGTCGCGGGCGCGGCCGCGTAGCGGACGGATCTAGAGCGGGGTGACGTAGGCGGCGGTGATCCCGCCGTCGACGAGGAAGGTGGCGCCCGTCACGTACGACGAGTCGTCGCTCGCGAGGAAGAGCGCGCCGTGCGCGATCTCGCGGGCTCGCGCCAGGCGGCCCATCGGAAGGTGAACGCGCCGGCGCTCGTAGGCCTCCGGGTCATCGCTGAAGAGCCGCATGAGGAGCGGCGTCTCGACCGGCCCGGGGGAGAGCGCGTTCACGCGCACGCCGCGGCGAGCGAACTCGACGGCGAGCTCCCGGCTCATCGAGAGCACGGCGCCTTTCGAGGCCGTGTACGAGATCTGCGACGTGGCCGCGCCCATGAGCGCGACGAACGACGCGACGTTGACGACGGAGCCGCCGCCGCGCTCGAGGAGGTGCGGAATCCCGTACTTGCAGCAAAGGTAGACGCCTTTCGTGTTGACGTCCTGAACGCGCTGCCACGCGTCCGGCTCGGTCTCGAGGATCGAGGCGTCGTCCGGCGGCATGATCCCGGCGTTGTTGTAGAGGACGTCGATCCCGCCGTAGCGCTCCGCGGTCTCCCGGTACATCGCCTCGACGCTCTCCGGGCTCGTCACGTCGGCGCGGAAGAAGAACGCGTCGCGGCAGTCCGACGCCGTGCGCTCGCCCTCCTCGTCCGTCACGTCGGCGACGCACACGCGCGCGCCCTCCTCGGAGAAGAGGAGTGCCGCCTCGCGCCCGATTCCGCTCGCGGCGCCCGTGATGACGACGACCTTTCCGTCGAGCCGACCCATCAGGCGCCGGTCGCGACGTAGACGTTCTTTACCTCGGAGTAGCCGTCGAGCGCGTGGAGCCCGAGCTCCCGCCCGAAGCCCGACTGTTTGAAGCCGCCGAAGGGCGTCTGGACGCGGACGGACGTATTCGAGTTGACGGAGAGGACGCCGGTTTCGAGCACGCGCGCAACACGTAGCGCGCGCGCCCCGTTTTCGGTCCAGATCGACCCCGAGAGCCCGTAGGGGGTGTCGTTGGCGATCCTGACCGCGTCGTCCTCGTCGGCGAACGGGATCACGGCGGCGACCGGGCCGAAAACCTCCTCGCGCGCGACACGATCCTCGTTCCTCGCCTCGACGAGCGTGCACGGGAACCAATAGCCGGGCCCTTCGGGTACGTTTCCACGGAAGACAACATTACCGTCGACGTACGACGACACGCGCTCGCGATGCTCCGCGGAGACGAGCGGGCCCATCTCGGTTTCCGCGTCTTCCGGATTGCCGACTTTGACATCGCCCGTCGCGCTGACGAGCCTCTCCAGGAAGCGGTCGTAGACGGAACGCTCGACGAGGATGCGCGAGCGGGCGCAGCAGTCCTGCCCCGCGTTCCCGAAGACGGCGTACGGAGCCGCGGCGGCCGCCTTGTCGAGATCCGCGTCGGCGAAGACGACGTTCGCCGATTTCCCGCCGAGCTCGAGCGTGACGCGCTTGATCGATCCGGCGGCGCCCTGCATGACGCTGCGACCGACTTCTGTGGAGCCCGTGAAGCCGATCTTCGCGACGTCGGGGTGCTCGACGAGCCGCTGGCCAACGACTCGACCGGATCCCGCGACGACGTTCAGAACGCCGTCTGGAATCCCCGCCTCGCGGGCGAGTTCGCCGAGGCGCAGCGTCGAGAGCGGCGTCAGCTCGGCGGGCTTCAGGACGACCGTGTTTCCGCACGCGAGCGCGGGGCCGAGCTTCCAGCTCGCGATTGCCATCGGGAAATTCCAGGGGGTGATGAGCCCCACGACGCCGAGCGGCTCGCGGAACGTCATGTCGATCCCGCCCGGAACGGGAATCGTCTCGCCGTGATGCTTGTCGACGGCCCCCGCGTAGAAGTGGAACACCTCCGCCACCATGGCCGCCTCCGCCCGCGCGTCGGAGATCGGCTTGCCGACGTTTCGCGTCTCGAGGAGCGCGAGCTCCTCCGCGTGCTCCTCGACGAGCGCCGCCACGGTGCGGAGCAATCGCGCACGGTCGGCCGGGGCGACGGCGCGCCAGGCCGGCAGCGCTTCCTTCGCACGCGCGACGGCGGCGTCCGCCTCCTCGGCGCTCGCCTCGGGAAGCTCGGCGATCGTCTCCTCGGTCGCTGGGTTGAGAACCCGGCTCAACGCCTGCCCTCGCGATAGCGACGCGCCTCCTCGACGAGCTCGCGGAAGAGCGCGAAATCCTCACCGTGCTCGGGGTGCCAGAGGACGCCGAGCGCGAAGCGCCGCGACGGATCCTCCACCCCCTCGATCGTCCCGTCGTCCGCCCAGGCGACCTCGACGAGGCCCTCGCCGAGCCGGCCCAGACCTTGGTGGTGGTGCGACTTGACGGGCGCGCGGTCGCCGAGCACGCGGCCGAGCCGACTCTCGGCCTTGACGTCGACGTCATGGTCGCCGAATACGCCGGGCGTGTGCTTGTGATCCTCGTGGCCGACGACGTCGGGGAGGTGTTGCACGAGGTCGCCGCCCCGGGCGACGTTCAGGACTTCCATCCCGCGGCAGACCGCGAGCACCGGCATGTCGCGCTCGAGCGCGGCGTGCATGAGCGCGAGCTCGGCGCGGTCGCGGTCGGGTCGCGTCCCGTCGACCGAAGGATGTGGCTCGGCGCCGTAGAGCGAGGGATCGATGTCCGAGCCGCCGGAGAAGAGAAGGCCGTCGACGGCGCCGAGCGTCTCGTCGACCGCGTCCTCGCCGGGCGGGACGAGGAGCGGCCGGCCGCCCGCGCGCTCGATCGCGCTCACGTAGGACATCGGAACGAGCGCGGTCGGGGCGTCCCAGACGCCCCAGCGCGCCTGCTCCGCGTACGTCGTGATGCCGATGATCGGCTTCACGCCGGAGACGCTACCCGTCGCGCGGGGCGCGAACCCCCGAAGCCGCGCGCCCTCCCCACCCGGGGAGGGGAGCCGGCCACCCGCCACCCGCCTTCCAGGCTACCGCGTCGGGGCGCGCGAAATCGCCTCGCTTCGTGCCGATTGTGCGCCGGCTCGTCGACCATTCGCCGGTTCGTCTTCATCCGCGTTCGAACATCCGCTCGCGCTCGTAGCTCGTGACGACGCGGTCGAAGAGCTCCTGCTCCGTCCGCGCGTAGTTGAGGTAGTGGTCGACGACCGCCTCTCCGAGCGCGGCGCGGGCGATCGTCCCACGCTCGAGCGCTTCGATCGCGTCGCGCAGGGAGCCGGGGAAGCGATCGGCGTCGGACTCGTACGCGTTCCCCTCCAGCGGCGGCGGCAGCGCGAGCTCATGCTCGATCCCGTGCAGCCCGGCCGCGAGGAGCGCGGCGAACCCGAGGTACGGGTTCACGTCGCCGCCCGGGATCCGCGTCTCGGTCCGCAGCGAGCTCCCGTGCCCGACGATCCGAAAGCCGCACGTCCGGTTGTCATGTCCCCACGCGAGCGTCGTCGGGGCCCAGCTCCCCGCCGCGTAGCGCTTGTAGGAGTTGACCGTCGGCGCGACGAAGATCGCAAGCTCCCCGAGCGCGGCGATCTGGCCGGCGAGATAGCGCTTGAAGACATCGGACTCGCCCGCGAACGCATTCTCGCCCTCGCGCCAGAGGCTCGAGTGGATGTGGCACGAGTTCCCGATCCACCCCGCGTCCGGCTTCGCCATGAACGTGAGCGAGCAGCCGTTCAGGTGGGCGATCTCCTTGGCGCCGTTCTTGTAGACGGTATGCCGGTCGGCCATCGTGACCGCGTCGGCATACCGGAAGTTGATCTCGTGCTGGCCCGGCCACGCCTCGCCCTTCGAGTACTCGACGGGGACGCCCGCCGCGTGCATTCCGTTTCGAATCTGACGAATCAGGGGCTCGTCATACGTCGTCGCCAGCACGTGGTAGTCGAGGATGTAGGGGACGGACGGCGTCAGATCGAGGTAACGCTTCGCGTGGGCCTCCGCGTACGTCTCCCTGAAGAGGTAGAACTCGAGCTCGGACCCGAACATCGGCTCGAAGCCGAGCTCACGGGCGCGCTCGACCTGCCGCTTGAGCACCTGCCGCGGCGAGGGCTCGACCGGCCGCCCGTCGTGCCACTCGACGTCGCAGAGGACGAGCGCGGTCGCGTCGAGCCACGGAAGGCGCCGCAACGTGCTGAGGTCCGGACGGAGGACGAAGTCGCCGTAGCCTTCCTCCCAGCTCGCGATCTCATAGCCCGGAACCGGATCCATGTCCATCTCGGTCGCGAGCAGGTAGTCGCACGCCTCGATCCCGCGCGCTGCGAGCTCCTCTTGCAGAAAGTGCTCCCCGTGCACGCGCTTCCCCATGAGCCGGCCCTGCATGTCGGTGAAGGCGACGACGACCGTGTCGATCGAGCCTGCGGCGACCTCGCTCTCGAGCTCTTCGGGCGTCAGCACGCGAGGACCCTAACGGGGAGGAGTCTTGACACGTCCCGCGTAGGAACGCGTAAATAGCCCGTCCCGGCAACGAGGAGAGGAACGCATGAGCACTCGCGAGGTCGATCGGACTCATCACGACGATGAAGGGCTGCTCCACCGCCTGGGGTACGCCCAGGAGCTCTTCCGCGGAATGGGCGGGTTCCAGAACTTCGCGATCAGCTTCACGATCATCTCGATCCTCGCGGGGTGCCTGACTTCGTACGCCGTGGGCTTCGAGCACGGCGGCCCCTCGTCGATCATCTGGGGCTGGCTGCTAGTCGGACTCATGTCGACGATCATCTCGCTCTCGATGGCCGAGATCGCGTCCGCGTACCCGACCGCGGGCGGGCTCTACTACTGGGCCTCGAAGCTCGGTAGCCCGGGGTGGGGCTGGGCGACCGGCTGGTTCAACCTGATCGGTCAGGTCGCGGTGACGGCCGCGATCGGCTACGGCCTCGCGACGTTCGGCGCCGTCCTACTGGATTTCTGGTTCGGCTACTACGCGCGGATGGACGACTACTTCGGCGCCTCTGCGAACGCGTCGATCTACCTGCTCTACGCGTTCTTCATGCTCTGCGCGTGCGTGATCAACCTTCTCAGGATCAAGGTGACGGCCGGCCTGAACACCATCTCGGCCTACTGGCACATGGTCGGCGTGGCCGTGATCGTCGCCGTCCTGATCATCGTTCCGGACCGCCACCAGTCGCTCTCGTACGTCTTCACCGAGACGGTGAACAACTCCGGCTACGGCGGGGGCACGACCGACGCGGGGACGTTCACGTTCTGGTTCGTGTGGGGCCTCGGACTCCTGCTCGCGCAGTACACGATCACGGGCTTCGACGCCTCCGCGCACACGGCTGAGGAGACGAACAAGGCCTCGCGGATGGCGGCCACCGGCATGTGGACCTCCGTCGCCGCCTCCGCCATCTTCGGCTGGATCCTCCTCCTCGCGGTCACGTTCGCGATCCCGAGCACCGAGGGCGCCCTCGAGAACATCGGGGCCGTCGTTCCGTGGATCTGGGCGGAGTCGATGAGCCAGAACTGGGCCGAGGCGCTTCTCTTCATCTGCGTCGTCGCGCAGTTCTTCTGCCTGACCGCGTCGGTGACCTCGGCCTCGCGGATGATGTTCGCGTTCTCACGTGACCGCGCCGTCCCGGGTCACCAGCTCTGGCGGCGGGTCGCGCGGAACCGCATTCCGCGCTTCTCCGTCATCGGGATCGGCATCTTCTCCTCCGCGCTCATGATCCCGGCCGTCTGGAACTACCTCGTGGGCTACTTCGCCGGGACGGCGATCGCGGTGATCGGGCTCTACATCGCGTTCATCCTCCCCGTCATCCTTCGCTTTCGCATCGGAGACGCTTGGGACGAGCCGCGCGCGTGGAGCCTGGGCCCGCATTACAAGTGGATCGACGTCGTGTCCATCGTGTGGGTCGGCCTGATCACCATCCTCTTCATCTTCCCGCTCTACACCGCGGGCCTGCCGTGGGCGGACGACTTCACCTGGGAGCTGACGAACTACACGCTCCTGTGGTTCGCTGCCATCGGGCTCATCTTCGGTGGGTGGTGGTTGCTCTCGGCCCGCAAGTGGTTCAAGGGCCCGATCCGGATGGGCACCGAGGAGGAGCTCGAGGCGATCGAGGAGCAGTACGAGCGCCGTCAGGCCGGGATCGCGCCTGCGGGCAAGTAGACGCGTCTCGCGGAGCGGCCTGCGTCACACGGCGGCGGGTCGCGGAGCTTCGGCGCCGACGACGCCCGCCGCGACGAGCGACGGGTCGCCCCCTGCGCGACGACGGACGCCGCGGTCGCCACGAGCACGATCGCCTGGACGTCGTCGGCGCCGTCGAGGCGCTCAAGGGCGGGGAAGGCCGCAAGGAGAAGCGGCACGGCCCCCTTCAGGCCGCCCCAGGAGACACGTGAGCCCTTGCCGACCAGCCTTCCCGGCGCGCCACCCGGGAGCCTAGTCGCCGCTCTCCTCACCCAGCTCCTCGGCCAGGAGCGAGCACGCGTACGCGCGCCATGCGACGTCGGGCGCGTCGGCGAGCGCGTGCACGGCCTCGCTCACGTGCGGGAGCCCGGTCGCGTGGAGCGAGAGCTCCCGGATTCCGGCCTCGAGCGCGAGCTGCCGGTCGGCATCGCGAAGGTCGTCCGCGAGCGCCGTCACCGCGCGGCCGTTGAGGTCGAGCCCCCGCTCGGGATCTCCACCCGCGGCGAGGAGGACGAGTGCGCGCCTCGTCGCGCCGCGCCGTTCCGGCTCGCCGATCACGACGTCGCGTCCCGCGATCGCGGCGAGGACGACGATCGCGGTGGCGAGGGCGTCCGCGCCGGGATCCGTGGCGAGCGAGCGCTCGAGCTCGACGAGCCACGCAGGCGGCACTAGCTCCTGATCCGCTCGCCCCGCGCGTCGAAGAGCGGGTCCTCCGCGACCTCGCCGCGCACCCACTCCCCGAAGATCTCGATCTCGACGGGGCGGCCGGGCGTTGCGTGCTCCGCCGGGACGTAGGCGTAGGCGATCGAGCGCTCCACCGTGTAGCCGTAGCCGCCGCTCGTCACACGGCCGGTGATCTCGCCGTCGATCCGGACGGGCTCAGATCCGAGCGCCACCGAGCGCGGGTCTTCGAGGACGAGGCACGCGAGCCGACGTTCCGGCGGCCGCTCGCGGGCGGCGAGGAGCGCGTCGCGTCCGAGGAAGTCGCCCTTGTCGAGCTTCACCGCGAAGTCGAGGCCCGCCTCCCACGGCGTCTCGTCGGGGGAGATGTCCGCTCCCCAGACGCGGTAACCCTTCTCCAATCGGAGCGAGTCGATCGCCTTGTAGCCACAGGCCACGAGGCCGCGGCCGCGGCCGGCCTCCCACAGCAAGTCCCAGAGGCGGAGGCCGTATTCGACCGGGCAATAGAGCTCCCAGCCCAGCTCGCCGACGTACGTCACTCGCAGCGCGAGGCACGGAACGTCTCCGACGGCGAGGTCGCGGGCCCGCATGTACGGGAACACCTCGTTCCCGAGATCGCCGTCGACGAGCGGCTGGAGGATGTCTCTCGCGCCCGGCCCCCACAGCCCGAGACACGCGTAGCGCGACGTCACGTCCTCGACACAAACGGAGCCGTCGGCGGGCGCGTGCGAGCGGACCCAGACGAGATCGTGGCGCCCGAACGCCGTCCCGGTAATGATTCGAAAGCGGTTCTCTTCCAGGCGCGTCACGGTGAAGTCACACTCGATCCCGCCGCGCCCGTTCAGCATCTGGGTGTACGTGACGGCGCCGACCTCGCGCGCAACGCGGTTGTCGCAGAGGCGCTCGAGGAAGCCGGCCGCCCCCCGGCCGGAGACGTCGATCTTGGCGAACGAGGTTTCGTCGAAGAGCGCGGCGTTCTCGCGGCACGCGCGGTGCTCGGCGCCGATCGCTGACGACCAGACCTCGCCGGCCCAGCCGCGCGGGCGAAGCGACCCGTCACCGCGTGCAGCGTTCGTCTCGAACCAGTTCGCCCGCTCCCAGCCCGCCTTCTCACCGAACGACGCGCCGAGCTCGGTCAGCCGCTCGTAGGTGGGGGAGAGGCGAAGCGGCCGGCCCGCCTGCCGCTCTTGGCCCGGGTACTTCACGTCGTAGTAGGTCGAATAGACCTCGATCGTGCGCGCGAGCGTGTAGTCGCGGCTTCCGTACTGCGCTCCGAAGCGCCGCGAATCCATGTGCCACGTGTCGAGGCTCGGCTGGCCTTCGACGATCCACTCGGCGACGAGCTGTCCCATGCCGCCCGCACCCGCGAGCCCGTGCGCGCAGAAGCCGGCCGCGACCCAGAACCCGCGCACGTCCGACTCGCCGAGGATGAACTCCCCGTCCGGCGTGAACGCCTCCGGGCCGTTGATGAGCCGAACGACCTCGGCGCTCTCGAGGTCGGGAACGCGCACCACCGCGTTGGTGAGGAGCTCTTCGAAGCGGTCCCAGTCCTCGGGGAGAAGGCGGCCGTTGAAGTCCTTCGGAATCCCCTCCAGCCCCCATGGGGCCGGGTGCCGCTCGTAGCCGCCCATCACGAGGCCACCCGACTCGCCGCGGAAGTAGACGAGGAGGCTAGGGTCGCGCATGGTCGGGACGTCGAGCGGGACGCCGGCCGGGCGCGTCACGAGGTACTCGTGCGCCATCGGGACGATGGGGACGACGACTCCCGCCAGCGCTCCGATCTCGCCCGCGAACATGCCGCCCGCGTTCACGACGACCTCGGTCTCGACCGACCCGTTCGGCGTTTCGACGCCGGTGACGCGGCCCCGGTCGACGCCGATCGCCGTTACGGGGTTGTTCGTGTAGATCTCCGCTCCTCGCCGCCGTGCGCCCTCGGCGAGCGCAAAGGTGAGCTGGCTGGGGTCGATGTATCCGTCCGTCGGCAGGTACGCGGCGCCGAGCACGCCCTCCGTCGACATGGGCGGAAAGAGGTGTTGCGCCTCCGCGGCCGAGACGAGTTCGAGCGGAAGGCCGAACGTCTTCGCCCAGCCGGCCTGGCGGGCGAGCTCCTGCATCCGTTCGGGCGATGAGGCGAGCCGGAGCGAGCCGACCTCGTGCCAGCCGGTCTCGAGGCCGACGTCGTCCGCGAGCGTCCGGTAGAGCTCGACGGAGCGCATCATCATCTTCGTGAGCGAAAGCGAGCCGCGCAGTTGGCCGACCAGGCCGGCCGAATGGAAGGTCGACCCGCTCGTCAGGTCGGCGCGCTCGCAAAGGACGGCGTCGGGCCACCCGAGCCGCGTCAACCAGTAGAGGACCGACGTGCCGCCGACGCCGCCCCCGATCACGACCGCTCGCGCTCGCGACCTCATGCGCCAACCCTATTCGGCGGGCGGGGACCTCTCGTCGGAGCCGCCTCGTACGGAGAGCGATGAACCGTCTTGCGCTCGCCGCCGCCGCCGTCGCTCTGCTCGTGGCGCCGCCCGCCTCCGCGGACGGCCTGCCGGTCCTCGGGATCGACGTCGGGCCCGAAGGCGTCACCGTGCCGGCAGTCGCGACCCGGTACGTGGCGCTTCGCGCGGGGCCGAGCGAGACGCTCGTCGCGCGCGTCATGCAGGACGGCGGCCGGATTGCGGGGTTGCGACTGATCCCTGGTCTCTTCACGATCCCGGCGGTCGCCTACGACGGGTCGCCCGGGGGGCTCTCCGCGGACGCGAGGACGCTCGTGCTCGTACGGCCGCGCGTCGCCTTTCCACAGCGGCGGACGGCGTTTGCGGTCCTCGATGCGCGGCGTCTTCGGCTCCGCGACGTGCTCGCCCTCCGCGGCGACTTCAGCTTCGACGCGATCTCGCCCGACGGGCGCTGGCTCTATCTCGTCCAGTACCTCTCGCCGCGCGACCCAACACGGTACCTCGTGCGGCTCTACGACCTCCGCGTCGGGAGGCTCGCCCGCGAGCCCGTGATCGACCCGCGCGAGGTTGGGGACGTCATGCGCGGCTCGCCGGTCACCCGCGCCGCGAGCCCGGACGGCCGCTTCGCGTACACCCTCTACGACGGCGCCGGCGAGCATCCGTTCATCCACGCGCTCGACACCGAGCGGCGGACGGCGCGGTGCATCGACCTGCATGGGCTCACGGGCCGCGACGACCTCTTCGACCTGCGCCTCGGCGTCTGACCGGGCGGAACGATCACCGTGTCGCACGTGGTCGACGCCACGACGCTGTATCTCGTGGACGCGCGGACGGGGCGGGTATGGGAGCCGGCGCAGACGGCGACGCCGCGCGCGGAGCCGCCGGCGCCGGCTCCGCGC
>DATAAZ010000018.1:0-33729 GCA_036259875.1 Gaiellaceae bacterium | reverse complement strand
GCTCGAAGTCGGCGACCGCGCGCGGGCGCTCCGCGGTTGCACCGGTGTGGAGGATCCGGTCGACCTCGATCTGGGAGAGCGGGACGGGCTTCGACCCGGCTCCGACGAACCCCGTCACCCCCGGCGTGTTCTTGACGACCGTCCACGCCTCGTCCGACATGTCCATGTTGACGAGTACGTAGCCGGGAAGCACCCGCTGGTCGGTCTGGACGCGCTGCCCGTCCTTGGTCTCGATCCGCTGCTCGGTGGGAACGACGACGCGGCGGAAGCGCGGTTGCTGGCCCATCGAGACGATGCGGTGCTCGAGGTTCGCCTTCACCTTGTTCTCGTGCCCCGAGTAGGTGTTGATCACGTACCAGCGGAACAATGGGGCCCCTAGAAGCGGAGCAGGACGTCGCGGACGAGGCGGCTGAACACGAAGTCGGCCGCGGCGAGGTAGGCGCCGACGACGGCGATCGCGATCAAGACGACGATCGTCGCCGAGACAAGCTGCCGGCGTCCCGGCCACTCGACCTTGCGAAGCTCCGCGTACGACTCGGCGGCGAACGAGCGGGCCCCGCTCCGGCGCTCGCGCTGCGCGCCCGCCTGGCTCTTCGTCTGCTGGACGGGCTTGACCTGCCGGCGCCGGTCGCGCGGTCGCTGCGCCGGCGCCGCGGGCGCCTGGTATTCGGCGCGCTGCTTTCCGCGCCGCGTCCGGGACGGACGGGCCACTAGCGTGTCTCCCGGTGCACGGTGTGGCGGCCGCACCAGCGGCAGTACTTCTTGAGCTCGAACCGGTCGGGCGTGTTCCGCTTCGACTTGTTCGTCTGGTAGTTACGCCGCTTGCACTCGGTGCAGGCGAGCGTGATCGCTACTCGAACTCCAGTTGCCATCGTTCGCTTCTCTTCTGGACGGGGTCGACGAGGAAGGTAGCGGCGGGTGGATTCGAACCACCGACCTGCGGGTTATGAGTCCGCCGCTCTAACCGCTGAGCTACGCCGCCGAGCGGCAACCAAGTGTAGCAGCGCACGGGTTCGGCTCTCGGCTACGAGACGAGGGGAATCCCGTTGGCTTCCAGGTCCCGGACGCCGCCGTCGGCGAGGTGGACGAGCGGCCCGACGCCCGCCCGCTTGAGGAGCGAAGCGGCGATCGAGCTTCGGTTCCCGACCGAACAGGCGACCGCGAGCGGCTTACCGTCTACCCGAACCTCAGCCGGGATGCCGTCGCGGAGCTCGTGGTACGGGACGTGCAGCGACCCTTCGACGTGTCCCTCGGCCCACTCGTCGTCCTCGCGCACGTCGAGCAAAACGACCTCGTCGCGCCGCAGACGCTCGGCGAGGCCGGCGGGATCGATCGCCGGCGTCGAGCCGAGCTCGAGCCCGGCGTCGCGCCACGCCGGCACCCCCCCAGCGAGAATCCCCGCCAGGCGGCGGAAGCCAACCGCCTCGAGGAGCCGCCCGAGCTTCCGGGCTTCGCCGTCGGTCGCGGCGGCGAGGACGACCGCCGCCTCGGCATCGAGCACCCACGCCGCCCGCGTCCCGACCGCCGAGCGCGTCATCGTCACGTTGATCGACCCCGGCACGTGCGCTGCGTCGAATTCGCGCGGGTCGCGCCCGTCGACGAGGGCGGCGCCGTCGTCCAGCAACTTCTTCACGCGCGCGGGCGCGAGCGGCTCGAGCGGCGCGGCCTCGGCGATGAGGCGCCCGCGGTTCAAGTCCACGATCCGCTGGAAGTTGGGCGGCTGCGGCGCGAGCTTCGCGGTCAGCGCACCGACGAACTCGCGCGCGTCGGCAATTGCCGCGAAGCGGTTGTAGCGCCGCTCGAAGCCGATCGTCGAGCCTGGCTTTTGGCTCATCCCCGCGCCGCCGCAGAGCGAGCCGCCGATGTGCCCTGGCCACACCTCGGCGAACTCCTCGAGCTCGAGCAGGCGGCGAAGCGACCGGTAGAGGCCCTCGGCACCTTCTTTCGGCTCGACCGCGAGGTCGGGGCGCGCGACGTCGCCGACGAAGAGCGAGTCGCCCGTGACGACGAGCCATGGTGCATCGGCTCGGTCGGAGTCACTGACGACGAACGCCAGGTGCTCGGGTCGGTGGCCCGGGGTCGAAAGGGCTCGAATGCGTGCCTCTCCGACCGCGACCTCGTCGCCGTCGGCGAGCGCCTGGTGGTCGTACGCGACGTCCGCATCCGCCGAGACGTAGACGCTCGCGCCGGTCGCGGCAACCAGGCGGCCGTGTCCCGAGACGTGGTCGGCGTGGTTGTGCGTCTCGAGAACGTGTCGGATCTCGAACGCGTGCTCCTCGGCGAGCTCGAGGTACTCCTCGATCTCCCACTTCGGGTCGATGACCGCTGCCTCGCCGCCGTCCGCCACGACGTAGGACGCGCACCCGAGATCCTCGTGCAGCACCTGCCGGAAGAACACGCGTGCGAGATCATAGGGGGGTGCGCTTCAACCGGCGCGAGCTTGCCGGCGCGGTCGCCGACGTCGGCGTCCTCGTTCCCATCGCGGTCGCGCTGATCGTGAGCAACGGCCTCTCTCCGACGGCCGTCCTGCTTCCCGCCGCGCTGCTCTACCTCGCGAACGCGTTCGTCTACGGGCTCCCGCTCCCCGCGCAGCCCCTGAAGGCGTTCGGCGCGATCGCGATCGCCGAGGGGCTGGGGGCGGACGCGATCGCGGCCGGCGCCGTCCTGATCGGCGCGATCTTCCTGGTGGCGGGGCGGGTCGGTCTGCTCGATCGCGCCGCGCGCGCCTTCCCTCGCCCGCTCATCCGCGGGGTGCAGCTTACGGTGGGCCTGCTCTTCCTCGAGATCGCGTGGGGCCTCGTAAGCGCCCCGCCCGTGGCTTTTGAGGAGCACGCTCTCCCGCCGGCCGGCGCGATCCCGCTCGCGCTCGTCGCGCTCGCGGCCGCGCTCGCGTTCAGGCGGGCGGGGAGTTCCCTCGCGCTCGTCGCCGCCGGCGCTGCGATCGCGGTCGTGCTTGCGGGCGGCCACGCGACGCTCGGGCCGTCCCCGCTCACGCTTCCCTCGCTCGACGTGGCGACCTTCGCCGTCGCCTTCACGGTCCTCGTCGTGCCGCAGGCGCCCCTTTCGTTCGCGAACTCCTGCCTAGCACCCGCCGACGCGGCGCGCGTCTACTTCGGCGAGCAAGCGACCAGAGTGCGTCCCGGCAGCCTCGCTACGACGTACGGACTCACGAACATCTTCGCCGGCGCGGTCACCGGCATGCCGGTCTGCCACGGAGCAGGGGGCCTGACGGCGCACTACTCATTCGGTGCCCGCACGGCCGGGGCGCCGCTCGCGATGGGCGCGGCGCTCCTCGCGCTCGCGCTCGGCGCCGGCTCCGGGCTCGCCGCGATCCTCGCCGCCTTTCCCCTCCCGATTCTGGCCGCATTGCTGACGGCTGCCGGCATCCTCCATATCGGCCTGCTTCGCGACCTCCGAGCCGCCCGAGCATGGGCCGTTGCCCTCCTCGTCGGCGGGCTCGGGTTCGCGTTCGACCTCGCGCTCGCCCTCGGCGTCGGCCTGATCGCCTGGTGGCTCCCTGTATCAGTCCGTCGCTTCGCGACGCGGACGGCGTAGGCCCGCTCAGAGCGCGCCGCCCGCGGCCGGCGGAGCCCTCGCCTCGACCGACTCGTCGCCGACCTGGCTGCGTGCGAGGTACTCCTCCGCGAGGAGGATGTTCGAGGCGTTCGCGCGTTCGACGACGGCGAGCAGCTCTGACATGCTCGAGACCTCCTCGCGCTGCTCCTGCAGAAACCAGTGCAGGAACTGCTCGCCCACGAGATCGCCCTCCTCGCGCGCGAGGCGCGTGAGCTCGACGATCTGCTCCGTGACCTGACGTTCCTGTGCGAGCGCGAGCTCGACGGGCACGACGACGTCGCCGAAATCCGTACGGGGCGGGTCGACGCCCGGGATGACGACCCGCTCGTCGGCGTCGAGGAGGTACTGGACGATCATCATCGCGTGGTTTCGCTCCTCGAGCGCCTGGCGGTAGAAGTGGGCTGCGAGCCGGGGGAGCGTCTCCGCGTCGTAGTAGACGGCGATCGCCACGTACTGCTGCGAGGCGGCGAGCTCGCGCGCGATCTGCTCGTTCAGCGCCTCGGGGAAGCGGGCCACGGCGCGATTCTACGGGCGGCCGATGGGCTGCTTCCGCCGACGGCTGCACGGGCCCGGCGTGCCGGCCCGCGGATCAGAAATCGCCGCCTCCGAAGTCGCCGCCTCCGAAGTCCCCACCGCCAAAGTCCCCGCCTGCGAGGTCGCCGCCGCCGTCACCGAAGTCGCCGTTCCCCATGTCGCCGTCGCCGCCGGCGTCCCCGCCCACGTCGGCGTAGACGGGCGGGGCGAACGCGCCCGCGAGCATTGAGCCGATGAGGATCCCCGGGAAGAGCCCGCCGAAGCCGCCGAAGAATCCGCCCGCCCACGGCCCGTAGGAGGGCGGCGCGTCCCAGTACGGCGTGCGGCGGCCGCCAACGAGTACCTCGCGTGAGGCGGGCTCGAGACCCTGCTCGACGCGCTGCGCGTCAGCCTCGCATGCGGGGACGAGCCGCGGCGCGCCCCACGGCGGCGTCCACTCGACATCGCGCGTCGAGGGACCGTGACGCGGGTCGAAGAAGCAGGGCGGGCGCCGCTCCGGGAGCGCGCGCGCCTCGAGCCGGGCCCGGGCCGCCGCGAGCAGCCAGCGTCCCTCCTCGATCGCCGCGGACACGGGTTGTAGGTCCTCGACGCTTCGCGCGCGGTCGAGATCGCGGTCGGCGCGCTCGTAGAGCGAGAGCCCGCGCTCGTAGTCTTGCCTCGCCTCGTTGCTCGCGTCGGGCATCTGGACGTCGAGATCGAGGGCCCGGATGTCCTCCGCGAACGCGAGCAGATCCTCCTGCGCGGCCGCCTTCACCTCGGCAAGCTCCGCGTCGTCCGCGCGGCTCGCGCGCCTTCGAAATGCGAAGAACGCGAGCGCGCCGAGGCCGACGAGGGCGAGGAGTAGCCAGAGCCCCGGCCCGCCACCGCCTCCGCCGCCTTCGGCGTCCGAAAGGCGCTCGACGAAAGCCAGGAGGACGTCGGAGGCGTCGCGCCCCGTGGCCTCCGCTTCCTCGGCAAGCTCACCCGCCCGGCCCGGCTCGAGCTCCGTGCTGCGAGCGCCGAGGTCGTCGCCGGCGAGCGCCGCGTACGTCCCGTCCTCGCGGACGCCCTCTCCGATCCGCTCGGCGAGCTCGCCCGCGTCCCCGCCCGCCTCGTTCCGCGCCTCCTCGGGCAATACAGCGACGTAGACCTCGCCCGCGTCCGCCTCGGCGATCGCGTCGCGAAGCCGCTCGATCTCGGCAGCCGAGAGCTCGCCCTCGACGGCCGGGTCCACGTAGACGTTGTCGGCCTCGAGCCCGTCGACGGCTCGGTCGACGATCGGCCCCGCCGCCGCCGGCGCGGCGAGGGCGAGCGCGCCGACCGCCGTCGTGACGAGCGCGCTAGAGAGGCGGCGCGTCGTCCTCGCCCTCGCGTGCTTCCTCGAGGTTCTCCTCGACGTCCACATCCTCCGGGTCGCCACCGCCACCGGCGAGCGGATCCCACCCCTCCCGCTCGCGCGGGTCCGTCCACTCCTGCTCCTGCGGCTCGTCGATCTCGCTCACCCTCGGCCTCCTCGTCCGTTTGGACGTGGATGCCCGGAACCGTCGCCGCCTAAGCGCCGCCGATCAGCGTGAGCAGCTTGAACATCGGGAGGTACATGGCGATGATGATGATCCCGACCATGATCCCGACGAGGATCATCATCAGGGGCTCGATGATCGAGGTCAGCGTGGCGATCGCGCTGTCCACCTCGTCCTCGTAGAAGTCGGCGATCTTCGCGAGCATCTTTTCGAGCTCGCCGGTCTCCTCGCCGACCCGCACCATCTGGGAGACCATCGGCGGGAAGAGCGGGTCCTCGCTCAGCGGGATGGCGATCGGGACGCCCTGGTGGACGCGCTCACGGACGACCGCGGTCGCGTCCTCGATCAGGCTGTTCCCCGACGTCGAGCCGGTGATCTCGAGGGCGCGGATGATGTCAACCCCCGCGGCGACGAGCGTCGAGAGGGTTCGCGCGAACCGCGCCATCCCGACCTTCAGGACGACGGCGCCGATCCCGACCGGCGCCTTCAGGCGCGTGCGGTCCCAGACCCGCCGGCCCTTCTCCGTCTTCTTGAGCCGGAAGAAGAGCCAGATGAGGAGACCCCAGATCGGAAAGATCACGTACCAGTAGCTCTTCAGCACGTCCGAGGCGCCCACGACGAGCTTCGTGAGCGTCGGCAGGTCGCCGCCCAGCTGCTCGAAGATGTCCACGAAGATCGGGACGAGAAACATGAGCATGCCGATCAGGACCAGCGTCGCGAACGACAGGACCATGATCGGGTACATCATCGCCCCCTTCACGCGCCGCTTGATTTGCGTCTCCTTCTCGATCTGGAAGGCGACGCGGTCGAGCACGACGTCGAGAATCCCTGCAGCCTCGCCCGCCTCGACCATCGAGACGAAGAGCCGCGAGAAGATCCTCGGGTGGCGGGCGAGCGCCTCCGAAAGGAGGAGCCCGCCTTCCACATCGGCGCGCACCTCGCCGATTACGGCGGCGAACTTCTTGTCCTCGGTCTGCTCCTCGAGGATCACGAGCGCCGTGACGACGTTGAGGCCCGCTTCGATCATCGTCGCGAACTGACGCGAAAAGATCTGGAGCGTCTTCGGCTTCACCTTCTTGACGACACCGCCGATCCCCTCGGTCGGAGAGGCACGCTCGGTGAGGTCGAGCGCAAGGAGGCCGCGGACGCGCAGCGCCTCGCGCGCGCCGCTTAGGTCAGGCGCGTGGATTTCGCCGGTTAGCTCGATGCCTTCGGCGTTGATCGCGGTGTAGGCGAACGAGGCCATGGCTCCACGCTCGGGATCGGCATCCCCCCTTCCCGGCTTGAGCGGAGCGAGCCCTCTGCCGATGGAGACGAGAGGTGTACGCCCTCCTGCGGTCCCGTCTTCGCGATCAGGCCGGCTTCGGCATGGTCGAACTGCTCTGCGCGATGGGCGTGATGTCGATCGGGGTCATGGCCGTCTACGCGATGTTCGAGTCGAGCACCGTCCAGATCAAGCGCGCGAGCACCGTCTCGACCGCGGCCGCACTCGCCGGCGGGGAGATGGAGAGCTTCCGCGCCGTCAAGTACGAGACGATCGGCCTTGCGGAGACCGACGTGAGCGCCGCCGACGGGACGTACACGGGTGACGCGGCGTTTCGCGCGGTCTCGTCGCCCGTCAACCAGACGGACTCGACCGTCGTCCTCGCGAAGTGCCCCGCGACTCCGTGCACGAACGCTGTTCCGACGCGGAACGTCACCGGGGCCGACGGCAAGAGCTACAGGGTCGACACGTACGTGACGTGGCAGACGGTCACGAACTCCGCCGGGACGGCCGGGCGGAACGTGAAGCTCATCACGATCGTCGTCCGCGACGCGACGACCGCACGCGCCTACGCGCGAATCTCCTCCGCGTTCGACGAATCGACCGGGCTCTAGCGCCGGCCGCGCACGGCCGCCGCCGGAACGACGACGCCGATCCGGTCGATCGCGCTCGCCTTGTCGACCACGCCGCGATTCGGCGTGTCCAACGTCAACCGCGGTCTCGGATAGACACGGCCTCGCGGTCGCCTCGCCGCGTCGACGGGGACTGTCCCAGGGACAGTCCCCAGGCCGTGGCCGGCGCGGACGATCGGCTAGCGGACCGAGACGAGCTTGATGATGTACTGCAGGCCGTCGGGCTCGCTGACGAGCGTCACCGACTCCCCGAGCTTCACGGTGACCGTCGGGACGCCGGTCGAGAACTCCCCCGTGACGAGCCCGATCTTCACGCTCTTCTTACTGACCGCTGCGAGCGTGAAGACGGGATCGGCCGCCGGAAAGATCGCATTCACGCCGAGCGTCTCGCGGGTGCCGTTGACGTCCAGCACGGCGGTCGTGGCCGCGGCCGCGGCAGGTGGCGGAGGCGGCGGCGGCGACGTCGTTCCGCCGCCTGAGGACGGCTCCGTGAACGGGTCGTCGCCTTCGCCGCCCTCGCTTCCCCCGTCCGAAGGCTCGTCAGCCGGCTGGCCGGCGTCGGCCGGCTGGCCGGCGTCGGCGCCCGAATCGGGCTTCGTCTCGATCCCGGGATCGAACGGATCGCGCCCAACAAAGCGATCGAAGCTGACGAGCTGCCCCGCGCCCGCCGAGGACGGCTCGTCGCTGTCCGCGAGGACGGGCTCGCCCGACGGCGTCGAAGCGGCCGGCGGCTGAGCGGGCACCGCGGTCGAAGGCGCGCCGGCGGTCGTCGGATCCGTAGGCGCGGTCGGCGACGGCGGCGTCGCGCTCGCGGCGGGCGACGGAGGCGCCGCCTCGCCGCCCGTCAGCGCCTTGAACGTCCCCGGACCCTGCCAGGCGAGAAGGCCGACGAGGACGGGCGCGAGCGCGAAGAGAACCTTCTTCTGGCGCGCCTCCTTCTGCTTGCGAAGCGCTTCCTGCGCTTTCGCTCCCGGCGGCATCAGGGCGTCCCTCCCGCGGCCTGCTGCTCTCCGTCGCCGGTCGGGTCGGCCGGCGGCGCCTGCGCAGGCGGCGGCGGCGCGGGCGTCGTCGCGGTCGCCGTCGGCTGCGTCTGCGTGGTCGTCGTCGCGGTCGTCGTACCCGCCTCGGGGGCCGCCGCTGCCGCGGCAGGCGACGTGCCGAACGAGTACGCCGAGATCGTGAGGATCGCCTCGACGTGCGGGAAGCCTCGCTTCCCTTCCTTGAACTCGATCGCGTCGAGCGTGTACAGGCGCCCCGCCGCGTCGAGGACGCCGTCGCGGACGGCGACGAGGTTCCGGAGACGGAAGAGGAAGTCGGCGAGGTCGTAGTAGTTCCCTGCGTACGTGAGAGTGATCGGCACGGCGTAGTAGGTGCCGCGCGCCGAGGGGACACCCGGCTGGATCGAGAGGAACTCGACGCCCGTCGAGAGCGCCGTCGAGTTCAGCTCGAGGAGGATGCCAGGCATGTCGTCTCGATCGGGCATCGCCTTGGCGAGCTTGAAGAGGTCGGCGACGTCGATCTCGACCTTCGGCGCCTCGTCGGGCGCGGACGGCCGCGAGACGAGCGTGAGCTTCGTCTCGAGCTCGGCGATCTCCTCGTCGAGCTCGGAGCTTCGCGCCTGCTTTGGCGAGATAAGCGCGAACCAGGCAACTGCGGCGACGATCACGAGTGCGAGCGCGAGGACGGGCGTGAGAGGGATCTGCTTCTTCACGCGTTCCCTCCGGCCTGCCGGGGTTTCACGACCGCGCTCATCGTGAACTCGAGCACGCTCTCGCCCTGGAGCTCGACCTTGGTAGCCGACACGAGTTGAGCGGTCTCGATCTCGGGGACCACGGCGAGCCGGGTGAGGAGCTCGGCGATCGCTTCCTGGTCCCGTGCGTAACCGTTGATTTCGAAGGTGTTTTTCGCGGTCGCCGACGCGTCGGTCGGCTGTGCGCCTTCCGCCGGGGCAGCGTTCGGAGGAGGCGCGGACGCAGCCTTCAGGCTCTTCAGCCAGACGTCCTCCGGGAGGACGAGCGAGAACTCGCGCAGGATTCGGTCCCACGCGATCCGCTGCCCGAGCGCAGCGGCGAGCGCATCCGTGCGTGAGACGCGCTCGAGGACGAGTTCTGCGTCGCCGGTTTCCATCTCCGGCTCCTCCGCCGGCACGGCGCGCGCCGCGAGGCGGTCGCGCAGCTCCTGGTACTCGCGCGCCTTGTCGGCGACGCGCGCGTTCGTGATCAAGAACAGGGAGCCGAGCGCTGCGATGATGACGAGGCCGGTGACGGCCAAGACGAGCTGGGCGCTTGACGGCCGGCGGCCCGTTTGGCGTACGTCCTCGCTCGGCAGCAGGTTGAACGCGCGCATGAGCGGGACCTCGGCGAGCGGCCGAGCGTTCTTGCGCCTGCGCTCTCGCTTCGCGGGCCGTGGCGTATCGGCGCTTTCGGCCGGGTCCCAGTTGCGGCGGCGAAACGAGATCTCTCGCTTCAGGAAGCTCCTGCCCCCGCCCGCGTCCCTCGCCTCCGGCTTCGCCGGACCGGCGGCCGTCTCGTCGGCAGCGGCAGCAGGGACGGCGGACCGCTTCCCACGCCGCGGGACGAGATCCGAGACCTTGATCTCGCGCTTCCAGTCCATGGCTACCCGCCCATCCCGAGGCCGATCGGCACCGTCAGCGCGGGGCTCTCGGCGCCGCGCGCCTTTTTGCCGAGGGCGACGCCGCTGAGCGGGTCGCCCACCCGAACCTCGACGCCGACGAGGCCTTGAAGCGCCGGCGCGATCCCGCGCAGCTGCGCCGTGCCCCCCGCGAGGACGACCTCGCGGATCCCGAGCGAATCGGGCTGGCTCTGGTAGTACTGCAGCGACGAGACGAGCTCACGGGCGAACACCTGGAGGCCCGTGCGAAGAGCTTCCCTGCCTGCCGCGGCCTGACCGGCGTCGAGACCTTCGACCGGGCGCTCGCCGTCGAGCCCGAGCTCGACCTTCAGCCGTTCCGCCTCCGCCGGGTCGAGCGCGAGCGCGCGGGCGAGCTCGCCCGTCAGGCGCGCGCCGCCCCAGTCGAGCACGCGCGTGAACTCGCACGTGAACCCGTCCGAGACGGCAAGGATGCTCCGCTGCGAGCCCATCGCGACGGCGACGACCGCGCTTCGCTCCGTGCCCGGCGCGGCGGGCGGCGGCGCGAGGGCCCGCAGGAGTGCGAACGCCTCGAGGTCGACGCCGACGAGTCGCAGGCCCGCCTGGCGGCACGCGCGCGCGTAGGCGTCCACGAGATCGCGATACGCGACGACGAGCAGGACGCGGCGAACGGTCTGGCCCTCCTCGTTCGACCCCTCGGAGAGAACCTGGAAGTCGAGGACCGCCTCGTCGATCGGGATCGGAAGGGCCTCCTGCGCCCGAAACCGGATTGCGTTTGCGAGCTGCTTCGTGTCCGCGATCCCGGCGAGCTCGATCGTGCGGACGCCGATCCGGTTGTTCGCGATCCCGACCCGCACGGCCCGCCTCGGCAGCTTGTTCTTCGCGAAGAACTCCTTCAGCGCCTGCGCAAGCCCCTCGACGTCGGTGACCTCGCCGCCGGAGACGACGCCGGGCCGAAGCGGCTCGCGCGCGACCTGGACCACCTCGGCGCCGCCGTTCAGCGAGACGCGCGCAGCCGCGAGCTGGGACGCGCCGATCTTCAGGCCCACGACCTGCTTCCCCACGGCTTCTAACTCCCCGCCGCCCGCACGCCGACGCCGATGAAGGCGTCGACGGCCGGAGCCGTGAGGCCGGCGCCTCGTTGGAGGAGGCCGACGAGCTGATCGGGGCGGCTCGACCGCGAGAGCGCGACCTCCTGCGTGACGATCCCGCGGATGACGAGGTCGGCGAGGGATTGCTCGAGTGTCTGCATCCCGCGCTTCCCGCCCGTCTGCATGACGGAGTAGATCTGCTCGACCTTCGCCTGCCGGATCAGGTTCCGGACGGCATCGTCCGGGAGAAGCACCTCGGCCGCCGCGACGCGGCCGGTGCCGTCCGCCCGGGGGAGGAGCGTCTGGGTGACGACGCCCTGCAGGGTGGCGGCGATCTGCACGCGCACCTGCGCCTGCTGCGTGGCCGGAAAAACGTCGATCAGCCGGTCGACGGTCGAGGGGGCGTCCTGGGTATGCAGGGTTGCGAAGACGAGGTGGCCGGTCTCGGCTGCGGTGAGCGCGGTCGCGATCGTCTCGAGATCGCGCATCTCTCCGAGCAGGATCACGTCGGGGTCCTGGCGGAGGGCGCCGCGGAGCGCCTCCGCGAAGCTCGTCGCGTCGGGCCCGATCTCGCGCTGGTTGACGACGCAGCGCTTGTGGCGGTGCAGGAACTCGATCGGGTCCTCGATCGTCATGATGTGATCGGCCCGGTTGCGGTTGATCAGGTCGATCATCGCTGCGAGCGTCGTCGACTTCCCCGAGCCGGTGGGGCCGGTCACGAGCACGAGACCGCGCGGCCTCTCGGCGAGCTCGGCGAGCGCCGGCGGCATCCCGAGCTCCTCGAGCGTCTTCAGCTCGAACGGGATAAGGCGGAAGGCGGCGCCGACGCTGTGCCGCTGGAAGTAGACGTTCGCGCGAAAGCGTGCGAGCCCGGGGACCGCGTGTGCGAGGTCGAGCTGGCGATTGACCTCGAGGTGCTTCTGCTGCTCGGTCGAGAGCATGCGGTAGAGGAGCCGCTGCGTGTCCTCCCCGGTGAGCCGCCCGAACCCCTCGAGCGGCACCAGCCTCCCGTCGACTCGCACGGTCGGCTCGACGCCGCTCGTCACGTGAAGGTCGGACGCGCCGTGCGCGACCATCCGCTCGAGCAGATCGTCGATCGAGGCGCGAACGCCGCCGTTTGCCGCATGCGTCGATTCCATGGCTCCCTCCGCGCCCACCTATCGGCACCCGTTCGGCCTCCCTAAAGGGGACGCGGAAATCCCTCATCCGGGGCACAGGCGCGAGGCACCGGGCACCCGATAACGGCCACGGAGCCCGACGGTCGGGCTCTGAGCCAATGGCCTACCGCTCGATAAGGAGGAACCTAGTGATTCAGCGGCTCAGGACTAGGATCACGCGCAGCGAGAGCGAGGGTGGTTTCACCCTTATCGAGCTCCTCGTCGTGATCATCATCAT
The DNA here is from genome assembly GCA_036259875.1 of Gaiellaceae bacterium. GTDB lineage: Bacteria > Actinomycetota > Thermoleophilia > Gaiellales > Gaiellaceae > DATAAZ01. The sequence goes on along the minus strand of DATAAZ010000018.1, from coordinate 21,128 downwards.
CGGCATCCTGCTCGCCATCGCGATCCCGAGCTACCTCAAGTTCCGCGATCGCGCCAACGAGTCGGCTGCCAAGGCGAACGTCCGCTCGTCTATCCCCGCCGTCGAGGCGTACTACGCCGACAACAACGCCTACACGGGCATGACGCTCGGGAAGCTCCAGGCCTCGTACGACGCCGGAGTCAAGAACATCGAGATCATCTCGGTGAGCGACTCGAGCTACTGCATCAAGTCCAAGGTCGGGCAGGCGGAGTACTTCAAGGCCGGCCCCGCCAGTGACATCACGGCGACGGCCTGCACGTAGCCTCGTATCGCCCAGCAGTGCGAAAAGGGCGCGGTCTCCGCGCCCTTTTCATTTAAGGACGAGTCTTTCCTTGCCGATAGAGAGCCTATGAAGGCTCTGCGGTCGAACCTGCGGCTGCGCGTCCTCCTCCCGACCGCCGTCCTGGCGCTTGGGGGCGTCGGGGCCGGCGCGTTCGCATTTACCGGGACGCCGGGCGGGAGCGGCGAGCCGTTGCCACCGATCAACCGTCCCGCGACCGGCGAGGCCGCCCCGGCGACGCCCGCCGCCCGCGTTTCACGGGCACGCTGGGCGAAGCAGGCGAACGCCGTCTGCGCGCGGCTGAACCGGGAGGCGAACGAGCTCGGGACGCCGCAGACCAGGGAACAGCTCCTCGCGACGCTTCCTCAGGCGCTCGACCTCGCCGACGCAGCGCTCGCCGAGCTGCGGGCACTCTCCGCGCCGCAACGCGACCGGGCACGAGTCGCGCGCATGCTCAACTTCTTCGGCCGCTTCGCCGCCCGCGAACGCGAGGCGGTCAAGGCGCTCGAAGCGGGCGACACCGCCGAGTTCGCACGCCGGACTGCGCAGGCGTTCGCCGTGAACGATCGCGGCAATCGCATCGCTCGCGCGCTCGGCGCCGACAACTGCGCCGAGGGCGGAACCGACGACACGGAGCTCGCCCGCGAGCTCGAGCGGCACGGTGTCGTCGTCGCTGTCCTCTACGCGCCCGACTCGGCGGTCGACCGCCTCGCGATCCGCGAGGCGCGGGCCGGCGCCGATCTCGCGGACGCCGGCTTCGTCGCAATCGACGTCTACGACGCAAAGGAGATCGCGCCCGTCGCCGCGCAGTACGCGGTGCGCGGCGCTCCTTCGGTCTTCGTCTTCACGCGCCCGGCGGGCGCCGTCACGCAGTTCGCCGGCTGGGTCGATCGCGAGACGGTCGCTCAGGCCGTCGACAACGCCGCCGTATGAGCCCCGACCGGCCGGTCGAGGCGAGCGGTGCAGAGGAGCGCGAGCTCCTCGTGCGCACCGCGCGCAAAGGTGGCAAGCAGGTGGCGACGATGCGCTCCGTCGCGCGCGGCGGCGAGTGCGTCGTTGAGTGTGAGGTCTACCCCGTCTCGGGGCTCCATGTCGACCCGCTTCGTCCCGGGCCCTACCGATTCGACAACGAGGAGGACGCGGCGCGCTTTGTCGACGAGGCCGCGCAGGCACTCACCTACCTCGGCTGCCAGGTCTCGGCGTGAACGCCGCGCTCGCCGCCGCCGCGCTCGCCCCGGGGCTCGCGCTCGGGAGCTTCCTGAACGTCGTCGTCTCGCGACTTCCGGAGCGACGCTCGCTCGTCCGGCCGCGGTCGGCGTGCCCGCGCTGCACGCACGAGCTCGCCTGGTGGGAGAACGTTCCCGTCGTCTCGTACGTGGCGCTGCGCGGCCGCTGCCGGGCCTGTGCGACGCCGATCGGGATCCGTTACCTCGCCGTCGAGCTGGCGACGGCGCTCCTCGTAGCCGGCTGCTTCCTCCGCTTCGGCCTCTCGGGACGAGCGTTCGTCGCGGCGTTCTTCGTCGCGGTCCTCGTCGCGCTCTCGGCAATCGATGCCGAGCGTCGGATTCTCCCCGACCGCATCGTCCTCCCCAGCGCGCTCATCGTGCTCGCGGCACAGATCGCCCTCTTTCCCGACCGAGCGCTCGAGTGGACGGCGGCGAGCCTCGGTTCCGCCCTCTTCCTCTTTCTCGCGCTCCTCGTCTACCCGAAGGGGATGGGGATGGGCGACGTCAAGCTGGCGCTTCTGCTCGGCGCAGCGCTCGGGCAGCACGTGACGGTCGGCCTGATGCTCGGGATGCTCGCCGCGACCGTCGTCGCGGTGGTCCTCTTCGCGCGCCACGGGACGGCGGCGCGGAAGATGGCGATCCCGTTCGGACCGTTCCTCGCCCTCGGATCGATCACTGCACTCTTCTGGGGCGAGCGGATCCTCGACGCGTACCTGAGCCGCTTCTAGTCCCGCGTCGGACGGTGGGCCGGGAACGCCGAGCCCGTCCGTCGGAACCCCTCGTTTCAGCGATTCCGGCCGAGCGCCGATAACCCCCGTACCGTGGAGATCGACGAGCAGCAGCCGCTTCGCCGCCCCGGCGGCGGCGACCTCTTCGACGGCGAGCAGGCGCCCGGCCTCAGCTCGCCGCCCCCGGGCGCGGGCATCCCGCCCAACCGGCAGGCCGAGCTCCTCGCCGACCTCCTCGAGGCGACCGGCCTGATCGAATCCGACCGCCTGGCCGGCGCGCGCGTCATCGCCGGCTCCGGATCGCTCGCCGAGGCGATCGCGCAGGGGGATCTCGCGCCTGGAACCGGGCTCGCGCGGGTCGCCGCAGCGCGCCATCACCTTCCGTTCGTCGACCTCGGGGCGGAAGGGGTCGCCCGCGACGCGGTCGAGGCGATTCCCTCGTACGTCCTCGAGCGCGCGGTTGCGATCCCGTACCGCCTGGAGGGCAACGTCCTCAAGATCGCGGTCGCCGACCCGAGCGACGTCCAGCGGATCGACGAGCTTCGAATCGCGACCCGTCACACGCTCGACATCGGCGTCGCGCCGCGGGAAGACATCGAGCTCGAGCTGCGGAAAATCGCGCGGGCCGCCGAGGTGTGGGAGCGAGCCGCGCTCGTCGAGGATGAGCTCGACGTCGAGGCGGAGGCCGAGGAGGAGGCGGACGACCTCGACGTCGACGACGGCGTCTCCGACGCGCCCCTCGTCCGGCTCGTCAACTCCATCATCCTCCAGGCAGCCGAGGACGGCGCGAGCGACGTCCACTTCGACCCGCAGGACGACGCGCTCGTCGTTCGCCTCCGAATCGACGGCGTCCTGCACGAGGTGCAGCGGATTCCGAAGCGCCTCGCGAGCGCGGTGACGACCCGCCTCAAGGTCCTCGCGAAGCTCGACATCGCGGAGCGCCGGAAGCCGCAGGACGGACGGATCTCGCTGAACGCCAAGGCGGCCGGCCGCGTCCTCGACATCCGCGTCGCCGTCCTCCCGTCCGTGGAGGGCGAGATGGTCGTGATGCGCCTCCTCGACAAGTCGAAGCGGATCCCGACACTCACCGACCTCGGGCTCTCGGACGAGATGCGCGCGCACTTCGACCGGATCCTCAGCCGGCCGACCGGCGCCCTCCTCGTAACCGGGCCGACCGGCTCGGGGAAGTCGACGACGCTCTACGCGTCGCTGAGCCAGCTCAACATGCCCGACGTCAACATCATCACCGTCGAGGACCCCGTCGAATACCGGTTGCTCGGCCTGAACCAGGTGCAGGTGAATCCGCGGGCGGGGATGACGTTCTCGGCCGCCCTCCGGTCGATCCTCCGTTCCGACCCCGACATCGTGATGGTCGGCGAGATCCGCGATACCGAGACAGCCAAGATGGCGATCGAGGCGGCGCTCACCGGTCACTTCGTCCTCTCGACGCTCCACACGAACGACGCGCCCTCGGCGCTCACGCGCCTGAACGAGATGGGCGTGGAGCCGTTCCTGACCGGGTCTGCCGTTAGCGCCGTGTTGGCGCAGCGCCTCGCCCGGCGCCTCTGCACGCACTGCTGTGAGATGTACATCCCGACCCGTGAGGAGATGCTGAACGCGCGCTTCTCGCCCGAGCAGGTCGCCGCCGCGGACGGCGTCAGCCTCTACCGCAAGCGGGGCTGCCCGCGCTGCAATCAGACGGGCTACCGAGGCCGGATCGGGATCTACCAGCTGATGACGATGACCGAGGAGATCAGCCGCCTCGCCTCGCAGCGCGCGAGCCGCGAGGAGCTCGAGCGCGCTGCGATGGCGAGCGGAATGCGCACGCTCTGGGACGACGGCCTCGCGAAGGTCGCCTCAGGCCTTACGTCGCTCGAAGAGCTGGGCCGCGTCCTCGTCTCCTAGCGCAGCGCGGCATCGAAGCCCGGCTTCCGAGACAGGTCCCGTCGGGCCCGGTCCTGGGGACTGTCCCAGACAGGTCCCGTCGGGCCTGGTCCTGGGGACTGTCCCAGGGACAGTCCCCAACTGTCGCGAGGGAAGCGCGAAAGTGAATAGACGGACGCACCCCGTCGCGCTTTGCGGGCACGCTCGCCTACTGTCGGCCCATGCCCCGCCGCCCCCGCTCGGAGATGGAAGCCGGCTTCTACCACGTCAACGCGCGCGGGAACCGGCGCCAGCCGATCTACCTGGCCGAATCGGACTTCGAGGGCTTTCTCGCCTGCCTTGAGCGCGTGGTCAAGCGGTTCCAGTGGGCCTGCTACGCGTACTGCCTGCTCCCGAACCACTATCACCTGCTCGTGGAGACGAGAGCTCCGAATCTCGGTGCTGGAATGCACGGCGTGAACGGCCCGTACGCTCAGTCGTTCAACCGCCGCTACGGCCTCGGCGGGCGCCTCTTCCAGGACCGCTTCCACTCCACAGTCGTCGAGACCGAGAGCCATCTCCTCGAGCTGACGCGGTACATCGCGCTGAACCCGGTTCGCGCCGGCCTCTGCCGCCATCCGGCCGAGTGGGCCTGGAGCAGCTACCGCGCGACGGTCGGGCGCGCTCCACGGCCCGCGTTTCTCGATACCGAGCGCCTGCTTGGGCTCTTCAGCACGAACCTGCGCGGGGCGCGCGAGCAGTACACCGCGTTCGTTCGAGCAGCGCCGGTTCGCGCCGCGGCGTAGCGAAATCGCCGTCCTACGCGCGCGCAGCCGCGTACCCGCGAACCGTCCCGAGGGGCCATGCCCTGGGGACTGTCCCAGGGACAGTCCCCGAGGTCGCCGCAGGGACAGTCCCCGAGGTCGCCGAGGTCGTACGGGTCGCGTGTTCGTGGCGCGAACCGTCGAGTTCCCGAGGTCGCGTGCGTTGCCGCGGCGAAGTCTCGGAGCTAGCCCGAGTAGAGCTGCGGCGGGTTCGGTTGCGCGTGGACCTGCCGGTTGCCCGGCATCCCGACCGGGACGGTCGTGATCGTCGGGAAGGCGTCGTTCGTGACGTTGTTCGCGAACTTGATCTCCCAACCGACCATGGGCCCGTCGGATCTCGCGTTGTTTCGGTACTCGAGGTTGTGCGTGGCGAAGAGGCCACCCTGGAACTGGCCGTTGTTGTTGATCAGGATGCTGTTCCCGGTCTCCGCCTGGCCGCCCACGCCGTCTGCGACGAACGTGAGCATCTCGGTGTTCGGGTTCCAGGCGCCGAAGTCACATTCCGAACCCGAACTCCCGCCGCAGAGCTTCGACCCGTTCTCGACGAGCAACGTCCCCGACAGATAGATCGTCGCCTGTCCGTCGTATTCGTTGAGCAATCCGTTCGCGATCCGTGCGCTCCCGTCGATGTAAATCGTGCCGCGCACGGTCAACACTCTCGTCGATGCGTCCCACGAGAGCTCGCCGAACGGATTGTTCGCGGGGCCGACGCGACACGTGTACGACGACGCGGGCGTTAGCTCGAACACGGTCGGAACGCTGTTGTTGCGAACCGGATCGTTGTCGAACACGGGCGGAGTGCCAGAGCGAGCGCCGTTCTCGTTCGTGCAATCCGTTGCCGGGCCCGGCATCGCGTTCGCGTACCAGCCGTCGAAGTCGGAAGTGGGCTCGGCGATGATCGGGGCGGGATTCGTGACACCGACGGTGTAACTCGGCGGGTCCTTCTTCGAATAGATCCGGCGGCTGTCCTGATTGCCCGTGCAAGGGGTTGCCCACGAGCCGTTGCCGTACCGGCAGTCACGACCGACGAACGTTTCGACGCGCGCCCCCATGTTCGTGCTCGCGCCGACGAAGGAGTTGTTCGATAGGTCGAGGTTGCCCTGGACGATCAGTGCCGCGCTCGTGATGCCCGCGTTGTTGTTCAGGCAGAGGTTGCCGGCGGTGTAAAGACGGGACGAGCCACCGACGTTGTTCGACACCGTCATGTCACACGGCTGTCCCGTCGCCCTGCTGTAGATGTAGTTCCAGGCCGGGTTGTTGAGCGGCTGCGTGTACGTCGGCGTCACGGGCACCTTCGCGCTCAGCGTGCGCGTGACCTGGTTCGTCGCGCCCGTCGGGTTCGCGATGCGTCCCGTAGAGGTGACCGACCATTGCGCCGATTTGAGGTCGAACGAGCCAGACCACGTGACGGTTCCTCCCTGGTAGGTGTGCGTCGTCTCGGGGAGCAAGTCGCCGTTCAACGCGTTGTTCTCCGGCTTCGAGAGCACCGCCATCATCTCGTTGATCCCGGCCTCCGCGAGGTCGTACGCGTGCCCGTTGTCCTGCGAGAACTCCGCGCTCCGCGCGTTCGCGTTCGAGTAGTAGACGACGGTCGTTCCCGTCACCGAGAGCAGCCCGAGGACCCCCACTGCCATGACCAGGGAGATTCCGTCCTGCCGCCGGAGAAGACCGAGAAGCCGCATGAGCCGCCATAGACGGTTTCGGACGGGAAGCCCCGGTCCGACGATCCCTCGTCCGAGGGCGGTCATCGCACTCCTCAACTCCGGGTCGTGTTTCGAAGGACGACGTCGGTCTCGAGCCGCCACGTCTTCCAGCCGTCGGCGGGATTGACGTTGACCGGGACGTCCAGGTGCAGCTTCCCGAGCGAGGCTGACGAGGGCGCGACGTACGAGAAGACGTCTCCACTCGTCAGGTAGTCGGCGATCGTGACGCCGGCGCGCCGGAGGCGGTAGCGACCCGCTGCGACGAGCTCGGCCTCGTAGACGACGTTCGCGACCGCGCCGCCTGCGCTGGGACAGTGCGCCGGCAGCGTCACCGTGATGCTCGCCGCGCTAGACACCGTCACCCCGCTCGCGCAATGCACCTCTCGGCGGAGGCGGTCGACGGCGACCCGTGCCGCCTGCTGGGCCTCGAAGCGCCTATTCAGCTCGACCTCCGCCTTCGCGCCCGAGACGAAGAGCGCTGTCAGCGCGGTCACGACCGACATCAGGATCGCGATAACGACCACGAGCTCGACCATCGTGTACCCGTCGTCGCCGCGCACTCGCACGATGCGCCGCTCGCGCGCCACGATCAGGACCGAGCCCGGCGCCTGACCTCGGCGAGAGCGGCGCGCGCGACCGTCTCGCTACGCGCTCCGATCCCCCAGCGCGCCCGGAGATCGCGGTCGACTCGAATCAGGATCCGGAGGGCCTTCGCACCCCCGCTCCAACCGAAGCGGGCACCGGTCACGACCCAGGAGTGCTGGTACAGCCAGAATTGAACGAGGGAGCGGCTCGGCTTCGCGGACCCTGCGAGGCGTCGCTCGAGCAAGAGCGCCCGCTCGGGCAGCGGCATCTCGTCGAGCGGCTCGGCTGGAGCGCCCGCCACCTGGAATGCGGGTCGGCGCTCAGCGGCTTCCTCGGCGGGCGGCGACTCCGGAGCGGCCGTCGGCTGAGGAGCGGGCGCCCGGCTTGGGCCGGGAGCGGGAGCCGGAGCGGGCGCGGCCGGGGGCGCCGGGGCGGGCGCCGGCGGAGGCGCGACTTGACGCGCGGGCGCCGGCTGGTTCGCGGCGACGACCTTCGTGCCGGCGTGCGGCGAAGCGTTCTCGGGAACGCCGCGCTCGGCGTAGTCGGGATTGCGCTTCAGCCGGACGGCGACGACCGGAGCGCCCGTGTCGACGAGCTCGGTCCCGGCAGCCGGCTCCTGGCTCACGACGACGTTCGCCGCGTAACCCTGGACGCTTCCTTCGACCCGCCACGCGAAGCCGCCGTCCTCGAGAATCCCCTTGGCGAAGACGTACGCCTGGCGTCGAACGTCGGGAACGATCAGCGTGGCCGGCTCGCGCGGCGCCGTCCGCGCCGGGGGAGCAGGCGCAGGCGCGCGCTGGCTCGTGGCCGCGAAGGTGATCGCGGACGTCGCGAGGAGCCAGACGAGCGTCAGAGCAGCGAGCCTTGGCAGGAGCGCAGCAAAACGGGCCGCCATGGCTTTCCCATCGGCAGACGAGCGCTCGCGCCAATCCCCCAACGGGGGACGCTTGCGCGCGCGCCGCTCGAGCTAAGGCGTGAACGTGATGACCGGGCCCGACTCGCTCGCCCGCTGGGCCGCAGGCGGCGGAGGCTCTCCCTGCCAGCTGAACGCGATTCCGGCGAACGACTGGAACCACGCCTCGTGCTGCGGGTACGAGGTCGACGGGATTCGCCCGAGGTGGAGGTGCGGCCCCGTCGAGTTCCCGGTCGAGCCGACGAGGCCGACCGGCGTTCCAGCCGAGAGAGCGGTGCCGGCCACGACGTAGGGCTCGAGGTACGACAGGTGGCAGTAGACGTAGCGCTTCCCATCCGCGAGCTCGAGCTCCAGGCCGATACCGCACCGACCGTACTCGGAGGGGAAGCTCCGCGTCACGACCGAGTCGGCCAGCGCGTAGAGCGGCGACCCCTCGGGCGCCGCGATGTCGGCGGCGGGGTAGTCGTGATGAGTCGCGGCGACCGAGACGACGGAGGGCCCACCGCCGACCGGGAAGACGTACTCGCCCGAGAAGTGCGCCTCGCCGAAGCCGTTCGCGATCGGCTGCGTCGTGAAGCTGACCGTGTTCGCCTCGGCCTCGACCTGCTCCTCGAGCGCACGGACTTGCTCGGCGGCCTCTTTAAGGTCTTCACGCGCGCGCGCGAGGGCCGCGATCGCTGCCTCGCGCTCGAGGACGAGACGGGTCACCTCTCGCTCGAGCTCCTGGAACTCGGCGTCGCCGAGCGCGGGATCACCGGCGCGCTGCTGCGCGCCGAGGACGGCCGTCTCGAGGCGCCCGACCGCGTCCTCCGCCGCCGTGACGTCTCGCTGCTCGCGGTTGACTGCACGGCGCGCCTCGTTCAAGCGCTTCTCGAGGTCGTCCAGCCGGAACACCGACTCCGCGCCGTTCACGAGGCCGGGCGTGCTGACCGACGAGCCGAGGGTCGGGTCGAAGCCACCCCCGCCCGCGAAGACCCGGGCGAGCTCGAGGACGTCGCGGACGTACCAGTCGGCGTGGTTGTAGGCGAAGATTGCCCGTGCGAGGTCGTCCTGCGCGCCGGCCGCCGCCAGGTAGCGGGCGGCCGCGTAGATCGCGTCCTCGGGGTCCCAGGGGTTCGCGACCCCATCGCCGTCGGCGTCGAGCCCCCACCGCATCCAGGTGTCGGGGATGAACTGCATCCACCCGAGCGCGCCCGCCGAGCTCGGCCCCATGTTGCGCCCGAAGTTGGACTCGATCTTGTTGATGGCGCCGAGCACCTCCCACGGCACGCCGTACGCGGAGCCCGCCGAGCGCCACAGCGAGAGCAGCTGCTCGTACGAGCGCCGCTCGGGAACCGCCGGGGCGGTCGAGAGCGAGAAGGGAACGACGATCGCGCCGGGCGCGTTCGGGGTCGCTGCGCTCGGGAGCGCGACCGGCTGCGCGTCCGCCGCCGAAGACGCGGCGAGGGCCGCGAGGAGAACAAGGACGGCGCGCCGCATCCGCCGCTACGAGGACGCGAGCCGGAGGGCCGTCGGCCCTTCCTCCTCGCCCTGATCCTCCTCCGTCATATCCTCGACGTCCACCGCCGTGGTCACGCCCGCCTCCGTGGCGCGCTTCTTCCGAAGCGCTTGCTCGACGGCGATCTCGAAGTCGTGCCGGTTCGTCGCGGCTGCGGCCGCCGTCTCGAAGTCGACGAGCTCGGCGAGGACGAGCTCGACCAGGTGCTGCGAGAACGTCTGCATGTGGTGGAAGGCGCCCTCTTCGATCGCCTCGGGGATCACTTCCGTCTTCAGCGGGTCACGGATCAGCTCGGCGATCCGTGCAGTGTTCACCATGACCTCGACGGCCGCTAGGCGGCCGCCACCGATCCTCGGCAGCAGGCGCTGGCTGACGACGCCCCGCAGGACGCCGGCGAGGATCTGGCGGACCATCAGCTGCTTTGCGGGCGGGAAGAACTCGATGAGACGTCCAACCGTCTCCGCGGCGTCGATCGTGTGCATCGTCGAGAGGACGAAGTGGCCCGACTCGGCCGCTTGCAGCGCCGTCTTCGCCGACTCCTCGTCGCGCAGCTCGCCAATCAGGATCACGTCCGGGTCCTGGCGAAGGACGCGGCGCAGGGCCTCGAGGTACGACTCGGTGTCGAGGCCGACCTCGCGCTGGTTCACGATGCAGCCACGGTCCTCGTGGACGATCTCGATCGGGTCCTCGATCGTCACGATGTGGTGCCGCCGCGTTCGGTTGATCTTGTCGAGCATCGCGGCGAGCGTCGTCGTCTTCCCCGACCCGGTCGCCCCCGTCACGAGGACGAGGCCGCGGTGCTCGTCTGCGAGCTTCTCGACGCCGACCGGAAGACCCAGCTCCACGAACGTGGGAATGTGCTTCGGCACGTGGCGGAAGGCGAACGAGATCGTGCCCCGCTGGCGGAAGCCGTTGACGCGGAATCGGCCGACCCCGTCCGCGACGTAGGCGGTGTCGAGGTCGCCTGTCGCGTAGAACGCGTCGCGTTTCGCGGGCGTGCGCTCCGTAACCGCGTACAGCGCGGCCTCCAGATCGGCTTCGGCGAGGGGGCGCTCGCCGATTGCGGCGAGGCTCCCGTCGATGCGCGCCATCGGAACGGCATCCGCCTTCAGGTGGAGGTCGCTGCCGCCGCGGACGACCGCGGTCCAGAGGAGGGCGTTCAGATCCATGGCCTCTGCCGCCTATCGGCGGCCCACCTGCTCGCCTTGACCCGCAAGCGGAGGATCCGAAAACGCGCGGCTACAATGGCCGCTCGGCCGGGGGAGTTCCCGAGTGGCCAAAGGGGACCGGCTGTAAACCGGTTGGCTCCGCCTTCGCAGGTTCGAATCCTGCCTCCCCCACTCGGCGCGCGCGGGTCCGCCTGGTGGCTAGCGCAGCGGCCCTGCCTGGTTCAGCCACCACGCGTACACCGTCCGGAATCTCCGGCCGGAGGCGAACGCGTAAACGCCCAGCCGGGACGTCGTCCATTCGACCCGAGCGCTGCGCTCGGTCGCCTGGCAGATGACCCGTCCATCGGAGTCCCCGAGCGGGGTTCGCCCGATCGCGTCGTGCCCTGCCCGCCCCGACGCGGTCCACTCCTCGATGGCGGGCAGATCCTCGGCGTCGCACGACCCGAACCACGCCAACCGCTCGCCCGGGTCCGGTTCCGGCGCGCCTACGAGTTGGGCTCTCCGGATGAGGTAGTCGCTGAGGAGCGGTCCGCTGAGCGCGTGGCTGTACCGGACGACGGCCACGCCCTTGCCCGGACGGCAGACGACGCTCTCGTCGAAGTCCGGCGTCGGAGGGCGAGCTGCCTTGCACGCGCGGCGAAACGGCTCGGGAACGAGCCCGAGCAGCCTGCTCGCGCGTGGAACCTGCACGGTTTGCGTGACGGTCGTCGTCCCGGCGGGCGTCCTTGCCGCCGGAGACGCTTCCTCGTCCGTGATCGCGCCTGCGAGCACGGCGCCCCCGGCGCCGAGCGCGATCCCAGCCAACCCGATCGCAAGCGGGCGGACGACGTCCGTGCGGCGGTGGCCTCCCTCCCTCCTCCGCGGCCGCGCGAGCGGGATCGTCCGCGAGCGCTCGCGCGAAAGAGCGGGTGTGACCGCCTCGCGGAGCGACTGGACGAGCTTCGAACAGCTCTCGAACCGGCGGCTCGGGTCCTTCGCCATCGCGCGCGCGAGAACGTCGTCGACGGCGGGCGGGAGGTCGGTCCGGGACACGGTCGCGCGCGGCGGCTCCTCCTGCATGTGGGCCCAGAGCACGGCGGCGTCGTTCTCCCGGACGTACGGGACCCGGCCCGTGAAGCATTCGTACGCCACGCATCCGAGCGAGTAGACGTCGGCGGGTGGCCCCACGGGCCGCCCTTCGATCTGCTCGGGCGCGACGTAGCTGATCGTCCCGAGGAACTCGCCCGTCGGCGTCGCGCGCGCTCCCGTCTGAACCTGCTTGATGAGGCCGAAGTCGCTGACATAGGCGATCTCGGGCGCCTCTTCGCCCGGCCCCGAATCGACCATGATGTTCGCCGGCTTCACGTCCCGATGGACGAGGCCACGCGCGTGCGCCGCGTCGAGCCCGCTCGCGACCTGGGCGAGGATCGAGAGCGCGCGCTCGGCGACAAGCGGTCCTTCGCGGACGCGCTCCTTGAGATCGCCGCCGGCGACGTAGCGCATCGCGATGTAGAGCGACTCCTCCCAGACCCCGGCGTCGTAGATCGTGATGATGTTCGGGTGTCCGATCGAGGCCGCGAGTTGCGATTCACGGACGAACCGCTCCCGGAACGCCTCGTCCTCGGCGACCTCGGGGTTGAGGATCTTGAGCGCGACGCGGATGCCGAGACGCGCTTTCTCGGCACGGTAGACGGTGCTGGTCCCCCCGCGACCCACGAGGGCTTCGATCCGATAGCCCGCGAACTCCGTCCCGATACGGGCAACCGGAGGCATAGCCACTTGTAGCACGCGCGCCCGCCGGCCTCGCGCGCGGGGACCGTGGCGGAGCGATGGCCGGCTCAGTTCGCGACAGTCGCCTCTGCCGTCGCGGACGTCCGGTTGCCGCGCACGTCTATCGCCGTCACGGCGAAGCGGTACCGCCCGTTGGGCACGAGTCGGGTATCCCAGAACCGTCCTCGCTGCGTCCCGAACAGGTGGAACGCGTAGTCCCCGTCGCAGGAAGGTGGGTTCGTTCGCGCCGCAGCGCGGCGGCGGAGGCAGTCGGGCGTCTTCGGCTTCCCGTCCGTCCCCTGCGCGAAGTGGTGCGTGAACGGAAGCGGCGTCCCGAAGGGGGGCGCCTGCTCTCCGAGCCAGATGTCCGAGCGGAAGACCGTCCAAGTCCAGGTGCGTCCGGTTCGGAGCCGGGTCATCCGGACGCGCAGCTCGTACGGATGATGGTCGGCGTGCAGCGCTTCCAGCGGGCCGACCATCCAGCCCCGAAACGATTGCGGGTCACTGACGGACGCGCGTGCGTCGACGACTCCCGCGAGGCGGTTTGGGTCGAGGCGCGTGCCGAACGCGGGCGGGTCCGCAGGCGCGTAGAAGCTGATTGCGGGGGCGAGCGGGGCCGCGGTGTCCGCGTACGGCGCGATCTTCCCTCCGCGGTGAAGCGGGTTTACCCACACACGGTAGCCCCGGACGACCGCCCATTCACCGAGATGGACGTGCCACGCGCCCTGACACGTCCACCCGATCATCTGGCCGGCGTGGACCGCTTGGCCGGCGCGGACGGTCGGATCGACGTGCCAGTACGAGAAGTGGCCGAGCTCGACGCGACGATGCAGGCACGGGGTCCCGCCGTCGCGCGCGTAGCGCACCACGCCGCCCTCGACGGCGTACACGCGATGGGTTCGGCCGGGCGGAGCTCCGCGCTCAGGACGGTCGTCTCGGACGTTGACGTCGATTCCCCAGTGGTATACGCGCTCGGGATACCGAGGATCGAGGAAGCCGCCGCGGATCGGGTGCTGCCGATGGGTCGGGGCGACGGGCCAGCCGCGATACGAATCCGCATAGGCGAAGTTGTGCCGCGGAAGCGCGCCGGGCGACCTCGACGCGGACGCCGCCGCGCTCCCCCACACGCCCGAGGCGACCAGGATGGCAGCAACCATGCTGACGACCTGACGAGAGAACATGCTGTCTACTCCTGACTAGCTTACGACTAGTCATAGAGTAGACAGATAGTGCCTTGATAGTCAAGAGGTGACTAGGTGTCTGTCTAGCTTTTGCGAGCCTAAGTAACCCGGGGTCGGCTATGCTCGCTGCCCCGTGGCTTCGAAGCGGCGAGGTGCTTCCGACTGGAGCGGGCGGCTCGGGCCCTACCGGCTCGAGGAGGTCCTCGGCGAAGGTCGGATGGGGGTCGTCTACCGGGCCGTCCGTGACGCCGACGGCGCTGTCGTCGCGCTCAAGGTCCTTCGCCGCGAGCTCTCCGACGACCACGCGTACGTTCGGAGATTTGAACGCGAAGGCGAGATCGCGAGCGGCCTCGATCACCCACACCTCGTCCCGGTGGTCGATCGCGGCAACGCGGAGGGCCGCCGGTTCTTGGCCGCTCGCTACGTCCGCGGCCGCTCGCTCGCCGAGCGCCTCGGGGAGAGCCCGCTCGTCCCGCTGGAGCTTGCGCGCGTTGTAGCGCACGTGGGGTCCGCGCTAGACGAGCTCCACCGCAGGGGGCTCGTCCACCGCGACGTCAAGCCCGCCAACATCCTCCTGGACGAGCGAGATGCAGCCGTTTTGACCGATTTCGGCGTCGCGCGTGGGGCCGCCGACTCCACGCTGACGAGGATCGGACGGGTAGTCGGGACGGTCGACTACCTAGCGCCCGAGGTGATCCGCGGAAGCTCCGCGACCGCCGCGAGCGACATCTACTCACTTGGCTGCGTCGCGTATGAGTGCGCGGTCGGGAGACCGCCGTTCGGCGAGCGAAGTGTTCCGGAGGCGTGCGCCGCCCACCTCCGCGAGCCGCCGCCGGATCCCGGCTCGCTCAACCCGGATCTCCCGGCCGCGCTCGTTCGCGCCCTCCTCACGGCGCTCGCCAAGGACCCGGCCAGACGGCCGGCGACCGGCGCGGCGTACGGGCGACTCTTACTTGCGGCCGCGAAGGGCGGCTAGCTCGTCCCGGAGTTCGGTGACCGTCGCGGACAGGCGCTCGACCTCGTCGCTGATCTGAGAGGCGGCGGCCTCGATGCGTGCGGCGGCGACGTCGACCGATGCTCCTGCGGCGGGCGCTTCTTCCACGAAGAAGCTCATCGGCTTGCCGGTCGCCTCGGCGACGAGGCCGAGGACGTCAAGGTCGGGGGTCGTCGCGCCGCGCTCCCAGCGTGACACCGTGATCGGCTCGACCTCGACCTGGGCGGCGAGGTGCTTCTGCTTCCACCCCTTCTCGGCCCGCGCCGTCCGAATCCGGTCGCCGAGATCGCGTTTCTTCGTGGCCACAAATATGACTATACATAGCTAGTCGGAACGCCGCCCTCGGCGGGGGCGCGACCCAGCGGTTCGCCGCGGGCGCCCGTGGGTACGGTGCCGGGCATGGCCAGGGAGGCGAAGCCGACTCCGGTGTCCGTCGTCGAAGACGCTGTCGCCGGCTATTCCGACGAGGCGATTCCGCTCGCGGCGTACGCGGCCGTGCTCGGCGTCTACGGCGCCGCGTTCGCAGGCGCTCTCCTCGCCGCGCGCGCCGCCGGGCGCGAGCTCCCCCGGCGGCTCCCGGCCGGCGATCTGGTCGTGTTCGGGACCGCGACGCACAAGCTGAGCCGCCTGCTCGCCAAGGGGAAGGTGACGAGCGTCCTGCGCGCCCCGTTCACTGAGTACGAGCGGCGGGGCGGGCCGGCGGAGGTCGAGGAGCGCCCGCGCGGCAGTGGATTCCGGCGGGCGATCGCTGAGCTGCTCGTCTGCCCCTACTGCCTCGACCAGTGGGTCGCGACCGGGTTCGTCTCGGGTGCGGTCGTCGCCCCCCGTGTAACCCGCCTCGTGGCCGGCGTCTTCGCGACCGGCGCGCTCGCTGATTTCCTCCAGCTCGCCTATAGGGCCGGACAGCAGAGGAACGTGGCCGACGACCCCGGCGCCGAGGCCCACGCGGCAGTACGGGGCCGTTCCTAAGTCGTCAGCGGCGCCGAACGAACGAGAAGCGGCCGAGTCGGGCCTCCTCGCGGCCTTCGCGGCTTCGCCGCGCGAACCAGCGCATCGTCGAGCCGATCCCGCCCGCGAGCACGAACCCGGCGCCGAGCGCGGCCGCCGCGGCCGCCGGCAGGTTCGCGCGAAGCTTCCCGGAGACGTCCGTCACCTCGCCGAGCTCGCGCCGGAGGTCGTCGACCGCACCCGCGAGCCGGTCGCGCTCGCTCGCCAGGTCGCGCCTGACGTCTTCGGCAGTCCGGCTGTTACCCGCCATCGCCCTTCAGCACGGCCTGCGTTCGCTTCGCCTCCTCGATCGCCTGCTCGGGGACCGGCGGGGTGCCGCGCTTGATCCGACTGAGACCGATGAGCCCGAGCACGAGCGCGAGGAAGAGCAGCGCTCCGAAGACGATCAGGAGTGCGAGCCACGTGTCGAGTACGAGGGCGAGGGCGGCGGCAGCGGCCGCAAGCCCGAAGCCGAGCGCGAAGAGTGCGAACGCGCCCGCGCCGACGGCGAGCCCGATCCCGACGCCGAGGTTCGTGACCTTACGCTTGAGCTCGACGCTGGCCAGCTCGACCTCGAGGCGCGCGACCGCGCTCGCATGCTCGGCGACCTGCTTCGCCGCCGCCCCGAGGCCCGAGTTGTCAGCTGTCTCTGGGGCGTGCATGTCCTCTCCAGTCGATCAGCTTGGCGAGCGCAATCCCGGCGGCGAGTGCAACCCCGACGACGAGAAACGGATTCGGCCCGGCCCCGGGAGGCTTGGGCCGCTTGCCGATCTGCGGCCCCGCCGGAGCGGCGACCGGCGCGCCCGGTTCCTGGTTCGTCGGTGCCTCGCCGCGCGCGCGCGCCGCGATGAGACTCGGCTTCAGCTTTCGAAGGAAAACGGCGTCCTCGCCGAGCTCACGCCCGACTTTCTCGTAGATCCCGCCGCGCGCGACCATCTCCTGCGAGAGCGCGTGCAACCGAGCGGCGCCCTTCTCGATCAGCTGGTCGCCACGGTTCACTTCTTCGTGGGTGGATCCTCGCCGGTCACGAGCCGCCAAACGCGCGAAGCTAGCCGTCGCGCGGCCAGCGTCGCGCCGGCGCCGAGGCTCGCGTAGAGCACGGTCCAGAGTCCCTTTCGCAGCATCGGCGGGAACTTACCAGCGGCTGGACACGCTAAACCGAGCAACGGGCTACGATGGCCTGAAGCGCCCTCTTAGCTCAGCTGGTAGAGCACCTCCATGGTAAGGAGGGGGTCGACGGTTCGAGTCCGTCAGAGGGCTTGAAAAGCCCTGCTAATCGCGATTTCTCGTTGTCTGTGCTGGATCGCCGGTAAGGAGGGGGTCAGCACGAAGGGCGGAAAGTGCCGCGATTGCAGGGCTTTCTCCGTATGAACCTCTCCCACTTTTGTACTCCTGGCCGTCGCGAGGTCGCACCCGGGTCGCACGCGCTCCCGATCTCGCCCGCTCAGTCGGGAGCTTCACGAGAATCAGCCAGGCGTTCACGACTCCTCCGACCAACACCGCGATCAGCGCCGGCACGACCGCGGGTTACTCGTCAGCGGCCGTTTCCTTACTTCCTTGCGCGGCTTCGTGCCCGCAGCTTCCCGGCCTTGCCCTCGGTTCCCGTGTCGTCGCTCGATGGCAAGGAGCGGGTACACGGTTCGAAGAGCGGCGCGAGCTCGTCGGCCGTGGCGGGGCCGTGCGGGCGGAGCAGGTCGTGCAGGGCGAGCCGCGACGCATCGGCCAGCACTTGCATCGCACGAGGATCGGTCAGGACGACGTCGCCGACGAGATTCACCTCCGGCATCACGGGCGTGGGATCGGTGGTCCAACCTGCTCGGTGATCGGTCGCGGGCCGAAGGCGTCGGCGGGCGGCGCAGTACCTGCGAGCTCGGCGCTGACGAGAAGGAAGTAGCGCTCGAACCCGGCGGGCGTGACCGCGATCAGCACGCGTGCGGGCCGACCGCTGTGGTTGGCAAACGTGTGCGCGACCCCGCGCGCGGCCAAAATCCAATCGCCCGCGGCCACGCTTGTCAGCTCGTCGCCGACCTGGAACGTCAGCGTTCCCTCCAGCACGAAGAACAGCTCATCGAACGTCGGATGGACGTGCAGCGGCGGCCCGTCGAATTCTGGCGAGAGCGTTTCGTCGACGAGCCCAAGGTGCCCGTCCGTTTGGTCGCCGCCCACGAGAACGCGGATCGCCTCGATGCCCGTTGGGGCGGAAGCAGGTTTCGTCATCTGCGCGACCTGACCCGGCGCCCTCAGTCCTTCGGCTTGGCATAGCTGAGGTTCAGCACACCGCTCTTCAACGTCTGTGCGCTCAGCAGCTCGAGCGGGGTACGCGGCTCGTCGGGCGGAAAGAGCCGAGCGAGTCCGTCGCCGACCACGATCGGGTGGACGAGCAGGTGAAGCTCGTCGAGAAGGCCCTCCCGCAGCAGCCAGCGGACGGTGGTGGCGCTGCCAGACATCGTGATGTCGCCACCGTCCTGCGCCTTGATCTCCCTCAGCTTCTGCGCGACGTCGCCGCTGATGATCTCCGAGTTCTGCCACTCCGCCGCCTGCAGGCTGCCGGAGACGACGTACTTCTCGATCGAGTTCATGACGTCGCCGAACGGCTCGTCCGCATGCTCCGGCCAGTACGCCGCCCACTCCTCGTAGAGGACGCGGCCATCAGCAACGCGTCGGCGGTGGCGAAGCCGTCGCCGACCGCGGCCCCCATGTCGTCATCGAAGTACGGGAAGTGCCACTTGTCGGGCGACTCGACGACGCCGTGGAGTCCGGCAAGGGAATGACGCGTGAGCGCGTGTCGGGCCTCAGCCGATTTCCTCGGCCAGCCCGATGAGAATGCCCTCGGGGCCTCGGACGTAGCAGAGCCGATACACGTCTTCGTACTGGACTACTTCGTCGACGAGCTGCGCGCCGTGTCTGCGGAGCCGAACCAGCGTATCGTCGAGGTCGTCCACGGCGAACATGACACGCAGGTAGCCCAGAGCGTTCACCGGGGCGTTCCGGTGATCGGCGACCACAGGCGGCGCGAGAAATCGCGAGAGTTCGATCCGGCCGTGGCCGTCCGGCATACGCATCATGGCGATCTCGACGCGCTGGCCGCGCAGTCCAGTGACGCGCCCTGACCAGTCTCCTTCGATCACGGCTCGCCCTTCGGGTTCGAGGCCCAGCTCGGCGAAAAAAGAGATAGCGGCATCAAGCGATTCCACCACGATGCCGACGTTGTCCATCCGTTGAAGCGCCATGCGGCCATTCTTGTGGATCGCAAAGATCAACAGTGTCCGCAAGGCTCGCCGAATCAGATGCCGTACCTCTGGTTGCGCCAGTGTGCGGGAATGTCCCCCGAGGTCGGGAGTCAACTGGGCTTGGCGAGAGCTTTCCGGAAGAAGCTATGCCTCGACGAGAATCACCAAGCTCTCGGGCACCACGCCGTCATGCGCCATGGCCTCGGCAGCCGCCCCGGTCTCCATCGCGCCCATGACGGCGTCCATGTCGGCAACGTCCATGAGCACCGCAACTCGGGTTGGGTTCTGCGGGTCGACGAACGTGCGGATGTTGGTGACGCCGAGGGGGCCGAAGAACTCTTCGCGCTTCGGAGAGGCGAGCCAATGATCCTTGTCCTTCACGTCGTGGTGTGCGATCACGGTGGGCATCGGATCTCCTCGCTGTCGGGGGCCGAGCACTAGCGCTCGAGCTACGTCGGCGGATCGTACGCCTTCGAAGCTCCGCACGAGTCTCCCGCGGGGTGCGAGGTAGACGACGGCCGAGTGTGGGCCAGTGATGCGGGAATGTCCCCCGAGCGGCGAGAACGGAGGTCGTGTTCTGCAGCCTCGGCTGTAGGGTCTGCGCGTCAGCCTCGAGTAAGGAGTCGAACATGGGTCTTGTCGCTTTCGTCGCACCGCTTCTCCCAGGCAAGGCGGAGGATCACCGGCAGCTTTGCCATGAGCTCGTCGGAGCGCGGCGGGAGGAGTACGAGGCCTCACGGCAGCGGCTCGGGATCACGCGCGAGGCTGCCTGGCACCAGGAGACGCCCGCTGGAACCGTGTCGGTGATCTGTCTGGAGGCCGACGATCTCGGCTTTGCGAGGCAAGGGATGGGCACGTCGAGCGATCCGTTCGACGAGTGGTTCCGCGAACGGGTACGTGATATCCACGGCGTCGATCTCGCGAGCCCTCCGCCGCCACCCGAGCAGGTCCTCGACTACAAGGCCTGACGGAGGCGGTCACGCAGTCCGCATGGCGCCGATCCACGTCGTACCGGGTTGAGGCGCCAGCGATCTCGGCTGCGCGAGCGTACTCTCGCTCGAGCCCAGCTGCCGGCGGTCATAGGTCGCACCAGGGCCGGTTCGACTTGGTCGTGGCGGCTACCGCATCGGCGGAAAGAATCCGGCTTATAGGTCTGCTAAGGAAACCCCTGCAAACGCAGGGTTTCTATTTGAATGTGCATCACCAGTGCATCACGCCATTCGCGTACGGCCTCCGATTGAGAGTCCAAGATGAACAGCTTCGTCGGCCCGAACCCCATCGTTAAGCCAAGTGTGCGGCCGCACGACGTCGGCGGCGGGAAGCTCAGAAAGGCGATCGCTTACAGGGCGGCTGCAATCAAGCGCGCGTCTTAGAAGATCCGGGAGCGGAACGCGTCGAGCGCGCCGCTCCCCGAGGAGGTCGTCGGCCCTGCTTTCCGCATGCGGCTCGAACCGCTCGCTCTTCCGACGTCGGTGAGGAAGCGGGGTGCGCGCCATCATCAGGAGCGTTGACGCCGCGACCGCCGCTCGCCGTCTGAGCGTGTCATCGCTCGCACGAGAGCTCCGAGATGCCGTTTTTGCTCGGCGAGGAAGGCGGGATCGCGCGCCTTCATGCCTAGCGCCGGCAGGAGCGTGTGCTCGTGCGCGAACGGATACCAGCAGAGGGCCGTGAGGTCGAGGACGAGGCGCTCCGGTGAGATGCCCGCCTTCTGAGCGGCGGGCCCGACGGCGGCGAGAGCCTCATCCACGGAGCGGCTGAAGAACTCGGCGAGGCGGCTTGCGTCCCCGAGCGCCTCGCGCTGAACGAGGCGGAGGAAGTTTTGGTCGTGGCCGAGAAAGTCGAGGAAGGCTCCGACGTACGACTCGACTGCGTCCTCGACCGAGCGGGCATTGGCGTCTTCGGCGTAGGCACGTGCCATCGTTTCTTGAGCGCGCGCGACCGCGCGCGCGAGGACGGCGTCGTAGAGGGCCTCCTTGCTCCCGAAGAAGTAGGCGGGCGTACTCCGTGCAACGCCGGCCGCCTCGGCGATCTGTTGCAGGCTCGCGCCGTCGAAGCCGCGACGGGCGAAGCAGTCTTCGGCGGCGACGAGGATCGCCTGTCTCGTTCGTTCGGCGTCTCTTCTGCGTTCCGCGTTCCGTTGCGCCATGCGCGCTCCAGGC
>DATAAZ010000017.1:0-47406 GCA_036259875.1 Gaiellaceae bacterium | reverse complement strand
GCCCCGCGCAGTCGTTCGCATGGAGCCCGATCCGGCCCCGCCAGGCCGGCGTGCCGCGCAAGGTCGTCGCGCGGAGCGCCAGCCGCCCGCTTCGCGCGCGCGCGAGGACGAAGTCGACGTACCGAAGCACGAACTCGAGCTGGGAGACGCCGTCGGGCTCGGCCGCGAACAGGCGCCGCTCGACCGCGCCGTTCGTCTCCACGGTTGCTGCCACGTACCGCGTGCCATCTCGCTCGGTGAGCGTCGGCGCGGCCGCCAGGCTCCTGCCCGGCCGCTGGGCGTATCGCTCCGGGGACTGCCACGAGACGAAGAACGGCTCGCCGAAGACGCGGCCCTCGGCGCGGAACGCCGTCGCGGGTGTCGTCGGCCGCGGCCCGCCGGTGAACGGCTGAGCGGCCGCCGGGGGCGCTGCGGAGAGGGTGGCGAGCGCGACGAGTACGGCGGCGGCGCGGATACCGAAGCGTAGCGGCGTCCGCGGCACGCGCAACGTGCGGCGCTCTCGATACGCGCCGTCGTTCGAAGCCTCGGGCTCGTCGGGCCCGCGGTCCATGGCGCCTGCACATCGCTGCGCGTTTCGCGCGCGAAGCGCTTGACACGTCGTGGGCGGCTGCGGTACGGACGGCCGATGCTCCCTCTCGCGGTCAGCGGAGGCGTCCATCAGCTCGGCTCGGTCGCGCGAGAGATCGCGAGCCGCGTGCTCGGCGTTCCGGAGCTCCTCGCGAGCCTCGCCGGGTCGCGGAAGCCGAAGCAGCTGCGGCTGCGGATCGTGGTCCTTCGCGATGAGCGCGGCGCGCCGGTCCTGTCCCGGGGCGAGCTCGACGAGGCGCTCGGGGAGACGCGGCGCGTGCTCGAGCGCGAAGCGGCGACGCGCGTCGTCGCGGCCGAGGGCGCCTTCGTCACGACGGCCGAGGAGCGGGCGCCGACGGACGCGCTCGACTCGCCCTGCGGGGAGTCGGGCCTCTGGCGGACCGACCTCGGCGCCGCCGGTCGCTATTTTCGCCGCCTGCGCGTCCGCGGTGCGATCGGGCGTGGCGCGCCGATCACGGTGTTCGTCGTGCGCGACGTCGTCGGAAAGTGCGGCTGTTCGCTCGGCCCCCTCGGCGACTACGTGACGATCGACCGGTCCGGCCTCGGCGAGCGGACGCGGCGAATCCTCGCGCACGAACTCGGCCACTCATGCGGCCTCCGGCACAAGGGCGACCCGGAGAACCTGATGCGCGCGCGGGGCCAGGGCGAGCGCTTGACACGCTGGCAGCGGGCCGTCCTGCGAAGCTCGCGCCACGTCACGTACCTCTAACGGACCGGCCCGACGTGCGGGCGTGCCCGCCCGCGCGCGTGTGACCCCCCCGGGGGCCCCCCGGTTCGCGGTTCCCCCACGTCGAGCGTAGCGCTCACGGGCGCGCGGATGGCGCGGCGCGTGTGCCGACGGCGTGCCGGATTGTCGCCCTAGCCAACGGGGACGAGCTCGTCGAGGAGCGGGCCGGTGTCGAGCGGGTCGAACCCGATCCGCGCCGCGATCGCCTCGCTCGACGGCTTCGTCCCCTCACGGAAGAGCTCGCGGAGGAACGCGCCGGTCTCCGGCCGCTCCCACCAGTCGACCCCCACCCGCTCGCGAAGGTATGCGCGAAGCTGCGCGGTTCGGATCCAGGCGCGCAGGTAGTCGGCGGAATAGAACCCGTCGTCCATGTCGGCGAGGTAGCCGTCCGGCCGGTACCGGAAGCCGATCGCGGCGCGCTGGCGCTCGGCGTACACGGGCGCGTAGTCGGGCGCGTGCTCGAAGTCCGACCACAACGCGAGCTCGTACTCGAGCTTCGCCGTGTACCGCCGGAAGAGAAGGACCTCGAGGAACTTCGTCCCCTCGGCACGGTCCTCCGCCTCCTCCTCGTCGAACCCGAAGTGCTCCGCGTGCCAGCCCGGCTCGCGCGTCACGGACTCGACGAGGAACGAGTAGATCTCGGTCAGGGCGTGATCCCGCGCAAGCCGCCGGAACGCGTACGGGAGCCGTGGGTCACAGCCCGCATAGTGGAGCGCATGGCCCGCCTCGTGCAGGAACGCCTGGTAGTCGTGGATCCCGCCCTGCGCGCGCGTGATGAGGTGGACGAGCTGGGGCGGATCCGAGGCGATCACGCAGGCGCGTGGGTTCTTCTGTGGCCGGTCGTCGAGGTCGAGGCGGATGTGCTCCTCCGCGGCGAGGTCGAACCCGAGGCCGGCAAGCGTCTCGAGGCAGACCGCGACGGCGCGCTCCTTCGCGTAGACGTCCGCGAGAGGCGACATCCGTCTGGCGTACGGAACGTGGTACGACGCCGGCTCGGGATCCCGGTCCTCGCCGAGCAAGCGATCGAGCCAGCGCTCGCGGAGCGCCGCGAACGCGCCCTCCTGCCGATGCGCGGCTGTCGCGAGCGTCTCGGCGAGCCGGTGGAGGTCGACCTGCTTCAGCTCGGCGCTTCGCCGAACCGGATCCGGCTCCCCGGTCAGCGCCGCCTCGAGCGCCTCCCCTCGGCGCAGGAGATCGAGCCGCCGGTCGTTGAAGCGCGCGGACGCGTCCGCGGCGAGCCGGCCGAGCTCCTCCCGCTCGCCGTACTCCTCGAGGACAGCCACCTTCGCCTGTGCGGAACGGAGCGGAAGCGCCTCGCCGCGGAAGTCCACCCGCTCGGCGAGGATCGCGTTCTGAAGCTCGTCGTAGGCCTCGGCGAGCTCCAGCGAGATGATCCCGCCCGCGCATGCCTCGCGGAGCCGGACGAGACGCTCGGCATCATCCTCCGACGCGCCCGACGCCGCCTCCTCGAGCGCCTGGTGCTCGTCCCGCGTGAAGAGGTCCGCGTACCGCGCGACGATC
The DNA here is from genome assembly GCA_036259875.1 of Gaiellaceae bacterium. GTDB lineage: Bacteria > Actinomycetota > Thermoleophilia > Gaiellales > Gaiellaceae > DATAAZ01. The sequence continues at coordinate 44,570 of DATAAZ010000017.1, read as the reverse complement.
GCCGCGTGCTCGCTCACCTCCTTCTCGCCGACGCGAACCTGGCGTGCCTCTTCGGAGCTCTCGCGCACGTAGCGGCGGAGCCGCTCCTCGAACTCGTCTGCCGTCAACGCCACCATCGTCCCTCGCTCAGATTCCGAGCCGCGCGAGCATCGCCTCGTCGCGCCGCCACCGCGGGCGCACCTTCACCATCAGCTCGAGGAAGACCTTGCGCCCGAGCAGCAGCTCGATCTCCGGTCGCGCCCGCGAGCCGATCTCTCGGATCATACGTCCCCCTTTCCCGACCACGATCGCCTTCTGCGACTCCGTCTCGACATAGACGACCGTACGGACGCGCCCGTCCTCGATCTCCTCCACCTCGACCGTGACCGCGTGCGGGACCTCGTCGCGGGTGAGCGCGAGCGCCTTCTCCCGAACGAGCTCGCCGATCTGCGCCTCCAGAGGAAGGTCGGTCACCTCGCCCTCCGGAAAGTACGCCGGGCCCTCGGGGAGAAGCGCTGCGAGCTCCTCGCGCAGGGCGACAACTCCGTCGCCCGTTCGGGCGCTCACCGGATGGAGAGCATGGAAGTCGCCGAGCTCGGCCGCCGCCGCGATCTGCGACGCGATCTCGGCGGGGCTCACACGATCGACCTTGTTCAGCGCCACGACGACCGGCGCATCGCCGTCGAAGACGCGGGCGGCGATGAACCGGTCGCCGGGTCCGATCCGCTCGTCGGCGGCCAGGACGAAGAGGACGCCGTCCACGTCGGCGAGCGACTCGTCGACGGTGCGCTGCATGTGCTCGGTCAGGGGGTCGCGCGGACGCTGGAACCCCGGGAGGTCGAGGAGGACGAGCTGGTAGCCGTCCCCGTTCGCGACCCCGGAAACGCGGCGGCGCGTCGTCTGCGGCTTGTCGGAGACGATCGCGACCTTGCCCCCGCAGAGCTCGTTCACGAGCGTCGACTTGCCGACGTTCGGCCGGCCCGCCACGGCCACGAAGCCGCTCCGCACTAGGGCCCCGGCGAGCAACGCACGCCGGCCTCCAGCTTGGTGCTCGCGACCCAGGGCCTCGGCAGCATCACCTGAAGGCGCAGCTAGAGCTCGAAGGAGTCGGGGAGGAGGTCGGAAGGGGCGCGGACGAGCACCTGGCCGTCGTGCCGGAAGAGGACGCGCTCGATCCCGAACTCGAGCAGCCACTGCCGGCAGCCGCCGCACGGGGACGCCGTCACGGCGAGAGCCTCGACGTCCCCCGGCTTCACGCCCTCGGCGACGGCGCGAGCGAGCGCGCCCCGCTCGGCGCAGATCCCGAGCGGGTACGACGCGTTCTCGACGTTCACGCCGGTGACGACGCGCCCGTCACGGAGCAGAAGTGCCGCGCCGACGTGGAAACGCGAGTACGGCGCGTACGCGTGCGCCGCCGCGGCGTCGGCCCGCTCGAGAAGCTCAGCGTCCGTCACGGGGCGTGATCACGTGAACGTCTGGAAGAGGAGGAGCGTGACGAGCGTCCCGAGGAGGCCACCGAACGCCACCTCCCGCGTCGAGTGGATGCCCGACTCGACGCGCGTCTGCGCGACGAGCAACGCCATGAGGAACGCGAGTGTCGAGATGAGAACGCGGTGCTGGAAGTCCGCCGCCACGAGCGTGATCGCCATCCAGGAGCCGAACGCGACCGCTGCGTGGCCCGAGGGGAGGCCGCCGCGGAGCGGCGTGCCGCGACCTGACACCGCCTTCACGGCGACGACCGCGATCACGGTCAGCGCGAGCGCGATGATCGTGAGGTTCGCCGGGATCGCGCGCACCTCGTTCAGGAGGTGGTACGTCGGCGAGCGGATGCGATCGACGAAGATGAGGTAGCCGATCGTCGCCGCGACGACCGCCGAGATGAGGACGGCGCCCGCCGCGACGTCCTTCGCGATCTTCGCGCGCGGGTCGTAGCGGCCGGTGGAGAGGTCGATCATCTCCTCGACTGCCGTGTTCACCATCTCGGCGATGAGAACGAAGGAGATCGCGATCAGGAGCGCCATCAGCTCGACCTTCGTCACGTCGTAGGCGAACGCGAGCACGAGGACGACCGTCGCGAGCGCGAAGTGGACGCGCATGTTCCGTTCGCGGCGCAGGACATGGATCAGGCCCTCGATCGCGTAGTTGAAGCTGACGAGGAGCGAGTGCGGCCGCTTCTTGGTCGGCGCGGGCGCCGGTGGAAGCTCGAGCTCGAGCTCGGGAGCGCGTTCGGCGCGAGGCGGCGGCCGGCGCACGGTGCTCACGGCGAGACCAGCTCCCGCTCGCGGCGCTCCATCGCGTCGCCGTGGTCGTAGCCGAGGAGGTGGAGGAGCCCATGCACGAGCGGCCACCTCCATTCGTCGCCGACGACATGCGGGCAGATGATCACGTCGCCGAGCTGGCGGGGAACGCCGGCCGGGAGCTCGGCCCGGCCGTCGATCGGAAACGAGAGCACGTCGGTCGCCTCGTCGACGCCGAGGTGCTCGCGCTTGAGCGCCCGAATCTCGTCGGGCGCGACGAACGCGACGCCGACATCGCCCTCGTCGATCGCCTCGGCCGCCAGCGCGGCGCGGCAAAGCCCGGCGACCGCGTCCTCGTCCACCGGCTCGCCGCTGCGGTTCTCGATCTCGACGGCGATCACGCCGGGCGCCCGTCCCCGCCACCGTCGGCGTGGCGCTTGTAGGCCTCGACGATCCGCTGCACGAGCACGTGGCGGACGACGTCCTGGTTCCCGAGCTCGACGAACTCGATGCCGTCCACCGTCCGGAGGATCTCGCGCACCCGAATGAGCCCCGAGGCCTGCTCGCGCGGCAGATCGATCTGCGTCACGTCGCCGGTGACGACGACCTTCGAGCCGAAGCCGAGGCGGGTAAGGAACATGTGCATCTGCTCGGGGGTCGTGTTCTGCGCCTCGTCGAGAATGACGAACGAGTCGTTCAGGGTGCGGCCGCGCATGAACGCGAGCGGCGCCACCTCGATCGTCCCGCGCTCCATGTACGTGTTCACGCGGTCGGCGTCGAGCATGTCGTAGAGCGCGTCGTAGAGCGGGCGGAGGTACGGGTCGACCTTGGCGAGCATGTCTCCCGGGAGGAAGCCGAGCCGCTCGCCCGCCTCGACGGCGGGGCGCGTCAGGATGATCCGGTTTACCTTGCGCTCGGAGAGCGCCGCAACGGCGAGCGCCATCGCAAGATACGTCTTCCCAGTGCCCGCCGGGCCGATCCCGAACGTGATCGTGCAACGGCGGATTGCGTCGACGTAGCGCTTCTGGTTCACGGTCTTCGGCGTGATCTTCTTGCCGCGGTGGCGCCAGACGACATCCTCGAAGACGTCGCGGAGATCGCGGCTTTCGTCGAGCGCCCCGAGGACGGCGTCGACCGTGCCCGCGCCGATCGCGTGGCCGCCCTCGACCAGCTCGACGAGCTCGTCGATGACGGCGCGCGCCTCCTCGACGTTCCCCTCCTCGCCTTCGAGCGTGAGACGGTTGCCGCGCAGGAGGACGGTGCACCCGAGACGGTCGCGGAGGCGGCGGAGGACGGCGTCGTCGACGGTGGCGAGCTCGGCCGCGACCTCGTTGGAAACGGAGACGACTTCCTGCAACCGTCTCAGTGTAGTTCCGCCTTCGCGAACGCCCTCCTGCGGGGAGGCGGGGCGGAATCCCGGCGCGTGATCTGCCCCGGGGGGACCCCCGGTTAGTGGTTCCCCCGCGCCGAGCGTACGCGTCCGACGTGCAAATGTGGAGCGCGGGCCGCGCCAAGTCGGCGCACGTGTGTGCCCGTTCGTCGCTCGGCGCCGCTACGCGAGCTTCTCGCGGACGAGGCGGCTGACTTCGGAGCCGTCCGCTCGACCGGCGACCTGCGGCATGACGTCCGCCATCACGCGGCCGAGGTCGCGGATCGACGTAGCGCCCGTTTCGGCGATCGCGTCGTCCACGATCCGCTCCAGCTCCGCCTCCTCGATCGGCGCGGGCATGAACTCCTCGATCACGTCGAGCTCCCGTTCCTCGGCGGCCGCCTGCTCCGCCCGGCCGGCGGAGCGGAACGCCTCCGCCGCTTCCGTGCGGCGCTTTCGCTCGCGCTGCAGCACCTGCAGCTCCTCGTTCTCTGCGAGGGGTCGCTGGAGGTCCTTCTCGGCGGCGCGAAGGGCCGCCAGCGTGAGTCGCAGCGCGTCGGCCCGCTCGCGATCACGCGCGCGCATGGCCTCCTTGAGCTCGTGCTCGATGTCCTCGATCAGCGTCATTCGAAGACGCCGATTCCGTCGCCGAGGATGTGCCAGTGGAGGTGAAAGATGGTTTGGCCGGCGCCTTTGCCGACGTTGACGATCACCCGGTAATCGTCGAGCTCCGCCTCTCGGGCGGTGTCGGCGATGAACTCGAGCATCCTCTTCGCCTCGTCCGGCGGAAACTCGCCGATGTCGCGAAACGTCGCGACGTGGCGCTCCGGCAGAACGAGAAGGTGAACCCGCGCCTTCGGGTTGATGTCCCGGACCGCGACGAACCCGTCGGTCTTGCGGACGTGCTCGCCTTCCTCGACGAGCCGGCAGAAGAGGCATTCGGGGTCGCGCACCGCGGCGCGATCGTACGCGTTCTCGCACGCGCGAGAAGGCTACGACGGCTCGAACAGGTCGGCCGCCCAGCCGTCGGCCTCTCTTCGCTCGACTCGCCGCCACCCGGGCGTCGACGAGACGTCCGTCGCCAAGTACCCCGAGGCAACGAGCGCGCGCGCCCGGACGCGAGCCGCGAGCGGCGCGAGCGCGTCGACGCTGATGTTTGCGACCGCGACATCGACCCGCGGCAACGGGTCGGCGAGGACGTCCGCCCGCCGCACCTCGACGGCGACGGCGTTTGCGGCAGCGTTCGCGCGCGCGGCCGCGAGCGCCGCGGGGTCGACGTCGAGCGCGACGACGGGTGCGAACCCGACGCCCGCCGCCGCGATCGCGAGGACGCCCGACCCGCATCCGAGATCGACGAGGCTGCCGCGCTCGACCTCGACGAGGAACTCGAGGCAGAGCCGCGTCGTCGCGTGCGCCCCTGTGCCGAAGGCACGCCCGGGATCGACGACGACCGCGACCGCCCCGGGTTCGGGTCGCTCCCACGGAGGCCCGACCCAGAGCGGTCCGATCCGAACCGGCCGGTGGAACCGCTTCCACGCCTCTTCCCACCCCGGGACGACGGCCTCGGAGGTGCTCGCCGCGAACACTTCGCGCACGCGGGCTTCGCGGCTCGCGTCGACGTACGGCGTGAGGACGACTCCGTCGTCGGTCGTCGCTTCCTCGAACCCCTCGGGAACGAGCTCGAGCAGCCGCGCGCGTGCCTTTTCCGCCTCCGCGCGCGACACGCGGACGCTGACGCGGCGTAGCTCTTGGGTCAGCGAAACGCGGCGCGCAGCTTCTCGAAGAAGCCCTCGTCGGCCCGGTAGTTGGCGTCGTCGCTGATTCGCTCGAACTCCTCGAGGAGGTCACGCTGCTCCTCCGAGAGGTGTCGCGGGACGACGACGTTCACGAGGACGCGGTGGTCGCCGCGGCCGAAGCCCTGGAGGACCGGCATGCCCCTGCCGCGGAGCCTGTGAATCTCGCCCGGCTGCGTCCCGGCCCGGAAGTCAAGCTCGGCCTCGCCGTCAAGCGTCGGGACGCGGACGCGCGCGCCGAGCGCCGCCTGCGTGATCGTGAGATCGACGGTCGAGATGATGTCGTTGCCGTCGCGCACGAAGCGTGGATCGGGCCGCACGCGAACCAGCACGTAGAGATCGCCGGAGCGCCCGCCGAACGCGCCCGCGTGGCCCTCGCCGCTGATCCGGATCCGCTGGCCGTCGTGGATTCCCGGCGGGATCTCGACGTCGATCGTGCGCTGCTCGGTCACACGCCCGGACCCGTCACACTCGCGGCACGGCGTCCGGACGACCTGGCCGGCACCCGCGCACGCCGGGCACGTCTGCGTGCGCACGAATTGCCCGAGTACGGACGACGAGACCGATTGGAGCCGCCCCGCCCCGCCGCAGCGGTCGCAGGTCTCCGGTTGCGTCCCGGGCTCCGCGCCGGATCCGCGGCAGCGCTCGCACGCGACCGTGACGGGGAACGGCACCGCCTTCGTCGCCCCCTCAGCCGCTTCGACGAGGTCGATCTCGACCTGGGCGCCGATGTCCCGGCCGCGGCCCGCCCGCCGCGCGCCGCCTCCGCTGCCGAAAAACTCCTCGCCGAAGAAGACCGAGAAGATGTCCGAGAGGCTTGTGAAGTCGAAGTCGCTCGGGCGGAAGCCGCCCGTCCGGAGCCCCTCATGGCCGAAGCGGTCGTAGAGGTCGCGAGTCTCGCGCTTCGAGAGGACCTCGTAGGCCTCCGCCGCCTCGCGGAAGCGCTCCTCTGCGTCCGACCGTTCCGAGACGTCGGGATGAAGTTCGCGAGCCAGGCGACGGAAGGCGCGTTTGATCTCCTTCTCGTCCGCCGAGCGGGAGACGCCGAGAATCTCGTAGTAATCGCGCTTGACGGCGGCCACGCGTCTTAGGTTACTCCGAAGGCCGTGCGCGCTCCCGCGCCGCGGATCAGTCCGCGTAGACGTCCTCGACGAAGAGCGATAGCTCGCGTGCTGCCGATCGGACCGCGTCGATCGCCTTTACGTAGTCCATCCGCGTTGGGCCCAGCAGGCTGACCGTGCCGAGGTTTCGGTGACGGAGGCCATACGGGGCCGCGACGAGCGAGATGCTCATGAGATCCGGGTCGCCGAACTCCGACCCGACCCGGACGAACGGCTCCTTGGACATGAGGTTCGCGCGCAAGAGCTCGAGCAGCGCCGCCCGCTCCTCGAGGACCTCGAGCAGCCGGCGGTAGCCGCGCAGGTCGTATGCCTCGAACTCGTCCAACAGCCCCGCCGCCCCGCCGATGTACACGCTCGGCTCGCCGGCGGCGACAAGCTCCGTGAACGCCGGACGGAGCTGCGCGAGGAAGGCCCGCTCGCGCGGCGAAAGCTCCGGATCCTCGAAGCGCGTCCGGAGAAGCCGTGCGCCGAGCTGAAGGCCGGCGACGCGCTCGTTCAAGTACGCGCGGGCCCACTCCGCGAGCCCGGCGTCGACGGGCTCCGAGAACGCGAAGAGGCGCTTGCTGATGCCGCCGGTCGACGTGATGACGACGACCATGACGAGTTGTGCCTGGAGGACGATCACCTCGACGTGCCGGACCACCGTCGTCTCGAGCGGCGGGGCCGACACCAGCGCGAGGAGGTGCGTCAGCTGCGCGAGCGCATCCGTCGTCGCGCGAAGCGCCTCGTCGACCTGCTTCTGCGCGTCCGACAGGTCGAGCGGGAGCTCGGACGGGCGCGGATCCATCCGCGCGAGGACGCCGTCGACGTAGTGCCGGTACCCCGCCTCGGTGGGAACCCTGCCCGCGGAGGTGTGCGGATGCGTCAGGAAACCCTGCTCTTCGAGCACGGCGAGCTCGTACCTGACGGTCGAGGGCGACGCTTCGATTCCGGCGCGTTCGACGAGCGCCTTCGAGGCGACCGGCGTTCCCGTCGCGACGTAGCGCTCGACGACCCGCGCGAGGATGTCCTCCTGGCGCGGGCTGAGAGGCGGCCCCGCTGTCGCTTCCCCGTGCACGCACGAAGGGTAGCCTCGCCCCCCGCCGGGCCACGCCTCCCCGCCGCCAGGCACCCGTGCGCTTACGCCATAAGCTCGGCCGTCACCGCGCCGCCGAGCAAGCGCCCTCGCGGCGTCAAGCGAAGACCTCCGTCGGCGCACGCGGTCAAGCCCAGGCGCTCCAGCCGCTCGAGTGCCTGGCTCTCCAGCACGGCCGCCACCTCGTCCAGCGGGACGGGCCGATCGAGTCGAAGCCCGAGCATGAGTCGCTCGCGGAGGCGTGTGCGCGCGTCCAGGGGCTCGACCTCGCGCGGAGGCGGCGCGCCCGCGGCGAGCGCGCGCAGGTACGCGCCCAGGCTGGGGGCGTTTCGCCACCGCAACGGGCCCACAGTCGAGACGGCGCCGATCCCCAGGCCGAGGTAGTCGCGACCCAGCCAGTAGGCGAGGTTGTGGCGCGCCTCGCGTCCCGGACGGCAGAAGTTCGCGGTCTCGTACCAGCGGTAGCCCGCTGCGACGAGGGCCTCGACGATGCGCTCGAAGTAGCCCTCCATGGTGCCTGCCTGGCGCGCGAGCTCATCCGCATGCGCGTACGTGAACCGAGTCCCCGGCTTCGCCTCGAGCTCGTAATACGACACGTGCTCGGGCCCGAGCGCCAGCGCATCCTCGATGTCGCGCTCGAGGTCGGAGGCGCTCTGGCCGGGGACCCCGTGCAGGAGGTCGAGCGAGATGTTGTCAAAACAGGCATCGCGCAGAGCGTAGAAGGCGCGTCGGACGGCATCGGGTCCGGCGCGCCGCTCGAGCACGGCGAGCAGGTGAGACCGGAAGCTCTGCGCGCCGAGCGAGACGCGCGTCACGCCCGCCGCGCGCAAGCGGCGGGCAAGCGCCGACGTGACCGTCTCGGGGTTCGCCTCAACAGTCACCTCGGGCGCGGACGGAAGCGCCGCGAGCAGCCGCTCGAGCGCGGGCTGCTGCGTGTACGTCGGCGTGCCCCCGCCGAGGAAGACCGTCTCGAGACGCTCGGCGAGGCGCTCGCGCTCGAGCGCGAGCTCGGCGCAAAGCGCGTCCACGTACCTGCCGTGCTCGGCTCCGCGCCCGACCAGCGTGACGAAATCGCAGTACCCGCAGCGGTGCGCGCAGAACGGGAGGTGGACGTAGAGGTGCCCAACCGAGCCGCCTGCTGCGTTCGTTGCGACAGCCGCCTGCCTCACCTCCGGCTCCCGTCGAGGTCGAGAACGGCAAGGAACGCCTCCTGCGGGACCTCGACCGTCCCGACCTGCTTCATCCGGCGCTTCCCCTTCTTCTGGCGCTCGATCAGCTTTCGCTTCCGCGTGATGTCCCCCCCGTAGCACTTGGCGAGCACGTCCTTGCGGCGGGCCTTGATCGTCTCGCGCGCGATCACGCGCGAGCCGATCGCTGCCTGAACGGCGACGTCGAACATCTGCCGCGGAATCTCCTCGCGCAGGCGCTCGACGAGGGCGGCCGCCCGGCGGTAGGCGGCATCCCGGTGGACGATCACCGAGAGCGCGTCCACCGGCTCACCCGCGAGGAGGATGTCGACCCGGACGACATCCCCCTCCCGGAACCCGATCACGTCGTAGTCGAAGCTCGCGTACCCCTTGGTCCGCGACTTGAGCTGGTCGTAGTAGTCGTAGACGACCTCGGCGAGGGGCAGGTCGTAGACGAGGAGCACGCGTTCCTCGCTCAGGTACTCCATGTGGTGGAAGCGCCCGCGCCGCTCGGTGTTGAGCTCCATCACGGCGCCGACGTGCTCCTTCGGCACGATCGTCGTCGCACGGATGTACGGCTCCTCGACCCGCTCGACCTCGCGCGGAAACTCGGCGGGATTGTGTACCTCGACTTCCTCCCCGGCCTTCGTGCGCACGCGGTAGGCGACGTTCGGGGCGGTTACGAGCAGATCGAGGTCGAACTCGCGCTCGAGCCGCTCGCGGACGATCTCCATGTGCAGGAGCCCGAGGAACCCGCACCGGAACCCGAAACCGAGCGCCTGCGACGTCTCCGGCTCGTAGACGAGGGACGCGTCGTTCAGCTTCAGCTTCTCGAGCGCGTCGCGAAGCTCGGGATAGTCGTCCGAGTCGGTCGGGAAGAGGCCGGCGAAGACGGTCGGCTTTACGTCCTTGTAGCCGGGGAGGGGCGCCGCGGCCGGCCGCCGCGCGTCCGTGAGCGTGTCGCCGACGCGGAGGCGGCTGACGTCCTTGAGCCCCGTGACGACGTAGCCGACCTCGCCCGCCGCGAGCGTCGCCGTCGGCGTCCGCTCCGGCGAGAAATAGCCGAGCTCCTCGGTCTCGAAGGTCGTCCCCTGCGCCATCGCGCGGACGCGCTCGCGCGGCCGGAAGACGCCGTCGACCGCGCGTACGAACGCGATGACGCCCCGGTATTGGTCGTACGACGAGTCGAAGACGAGCGCGCGGGGCGGCGCGTCGGGTTCGCCGCGCGGGGCCGGGATCCGCTCGACGATAGCGTCGAGAACGTTCTCGACCCCCTCGCCGGTCTTGGCAGAGATGCGAAGGACTCGGGCCGGCTCCTCGCCGACGAGCGCCGCCACCTCGGCCGCGGTGCCGTCGGGGTCGGCTTGCGGCAAATCGATTTTGTTGATGACGGGGACGATCTCGAGGTCGTTCTCGAGTGCGAGGTACGCGTTCGCGAGCGTCTGCGCCTGAATACCCTGCGCGGCGTCGACGACGAGGAGCGCCCCCTCGCACGCCTGCAGCGCGCGCGAGACCTCGTACGTGAAGTCGACGTGGCCCGGCGTGTCGATCAGGTTGAGCTGATGCCCCTTCCAGACGACGCGGACGGCCTGCGCCTTGATCGTGATCCCGCGCTCGCGCTCGAGCTCCATCGAGTCGAGCACCTGCTCGCGCATCTGGCGCTCCGGCAGGGCGTCTGTCAGCTCGAGGATGCGGTCGGCGAGCGTCGACTTGCCGTGGTCGATGTGCGCGACGATCGAGAAGTTGCGGATGCGGTTGAGGCTCATGACGCACGGGAGCGGCGCACGAGCGAGACGAGCGCGTCGAGCTCCCGCACGCGAAGGATACGGGCGGCCGCGAGAAAGACCGCCCCGGCGGCGAGGATTCCGCCCGTCACGGAGACGACCTGTGCGCCGAGCGAGCGGCCGAGCGCTTCGTCGAGGCCGTACCACACTCCGAAGGCGGCTCCCGCGGCGGCCGCGGAGGCAACCGTGATCTGGACGTACGCGTCGAGCGTCCGGCGCCCCTCGATCCGACCGACTCGGCGGCGGAAGACCACCACGAGCGCGACCGTGCCGGCGAGGTTCACGAGCGACGTCGCGAGTGGAATCCCCCAGATCCCGACGCGGAAGAGCGCGGCGTTCAGGATGACCTGGAACACGAGGTTCGCGAGCGCGATCGCGGTCGGGACCCACGGTGACTGGAGGCTGAAGAACGCCCGGTTCAGCATCAGCATCGTCCCATTGAAGGTGAGTCCGGCTGCGAACGCGACCAGCGCTGCGGCGACCACGTCCGTCTCGTCGGGGCCGAAGGCGCCGCGCTCGTAGAGGAGGCGGACGATCGGGACGGCCAGGACCGCGGCGACGGCGCTCGCGGGAAGAAGAAGAAACCCGATCTGGCGGAGGCCGACGGCGACGGTGGCGCGAAACGCCTCGGTGTCCGCCCGCACGGCGAGTCGCGAGAGGGAGGGAAAGAGGACGGTCGCGATCGCGACCGAGAACATCCCCTGCGGGAGCATGTAGATCCGGAACGCCGCCTCGATCGCGCTCGGCGCGAGCTGCGGGTCGATGTAGCGGGCGGCGAAGAACGTGTTGACGACCTGGTTGAAGTTGATGAGCCCGAGCCCGAGCGTCACGGGCAGCATCAGGACGAAGACGCGTTTCACCGCTGGGTTGCGCCAGTCGACCGCGACGCGGAGACGGTCGTCTCGGCCGCGTAGCCAAGGGAGCGGAAGCACGAGTTGCACGACCGTCGCGACGACGACGGCGACCGCGTACACGTAGAGCTTCGACGAGTCGGTTTCGGCGCGCGGCACGCCGAGCACGAGCCCGAGGATGATGACCAGGTTCCATGCGACCGGCGCGAGCGCGGGTGCCGCGAAGTGCTCGTACGTGTTCAGGATCCCCACGACGACGCCCGAGAGGCCGAGCAGGACGACGATCGGAAACAGGACGCGCGAGAGACCGACGACGAGCTCTTCGTCGCTTCCTTCGTAGCCGAACGGGCGCATGATCCACGGCGCGAGCACGACGAAGAGAGCCGTCAGCCCGCCGAGCCCGAGCAGGACGAGCCAGAGAAGCGTCGAGGCGACGCGCCAGGCGCGGTGCCGTTCGTGCTTCTCGAGGAGCTCGCTGAAGACAGGGACGAACGCGGCCGAAACCGCGGCGTCGGCGACGAGCGACCGGACGAGGTTCGGGACCTGGAACGCGACGGTAAAGGCGTTGATCGGGCCTTCGACACCGAAGTAGCGCCGAACGACGATCTCGCGGACGAGGCCGAGGACCCGGGACGCGCCCGTCGCCACGGAGAAGATCGCGGTCGAGCGTGCAAGGCGGCGACCGGGGCGATCCGGAGCACGATCGGGGTCGTGCGGCTGGGGCCGGAACGCGGCTTCCGCGTTCGCGCCGCGTCCGCCGCTCCGTCCGGCGGCCGCGGGCGGCGCCGAGGAATCGTCGGCGGACGCCGGCATGGCGGGATCGTAGAGAGCGGCCCCTCCGGCGCCCGCCGCCAGCGCACTGCGATTCGGCACACCTCGGCTACGGATTCGCCATGTAGGGCGCACCACGCGGGCGCCCCGCAGCCGTGCGCACGACCGCGAGCGGAACCTTAGTGAGTCCCCGGGGGCACCCCACACTGAGCTCGGTTCGGTTTCGCTCGCTGGTACGATCGTTGGGTCGCCGGCGCTGCCGGCGGCTTCCCTCGATGCCGAACATCAAGCAGCAAGAACGTCGTGTCCGCATTGCCGCCCGCCAGCGGGCGGAGAACCTGCGCTGGCGCTCGACGGCGAAGACGCTCTTCAAGCGCCTCGAGCACGCCGCCGACGACGGGGACGCCGAGCGCGTCGCCGAGGAGCACCGAGCGCTCGTCCGCTGGCTCGACAAGGCGGCGGCCCGCGGTGCGATCCACCCGAACAAGGCCGCGCGGAAGAAGGCGCAGGCGGCCCGGCTCGCGTCCGGCTCGCGCTCAGACGGCTAGGCTCGCGCCTCGACGCGCTCGCGGGCGCGCGTCACGTCGACGAGCGCGCGGTCGAGCTCCAGCTCCCCAGCCAAGCGGCTGGCGCCCTTCAGGGCGGCGTCGAGCTCCGCCAGCCGGATGACGGCGTCGTCGAGCTCCTCGCGTGAATACCGCTTCGCATGGTCGAGCGCCTTCCGCGCCGGATACTCCTTGATGCGCAGCCGCTTCGCGACGTCTGCCGTCGGGAGACCCTCGTCGGCGAGCGCCTGAGCAGCGCGCACGCGGCTCACGTACGAGGCGAGCGCGATCGCGATCCCGAACGGGTCCTTTCCCTGCGCGCGCAGGGCCTCGCACGCATGCAGGACCGCCCGGACGTCGCGGCTCCCCCACGCGTCCGTGAGCGCCCAGACGAACGTCTCGCCCGAGCCGACCGCGAGCGCCTCGACGGCGCGCCGGGAAATCACTTCTCCCCCCGCCCACGTCGCGAGCTTCTCGATCTCCGCCGCAAGCTCGAGCACGTCGCCGCCGACGATCTCCACGAGCGCCCGAGCCGCGTCCGCGTCCACGCGGGCGCCGAGGCGCTCGAACTCGGCGCGGACCCACACGGACGGGTCGCGTGGCTTCGGCACGTCGAACCGGAGCACATGCCCGGCGCGCTCGCAGGCGCGGACGAGGCCTTCGTTCCGTAGCGCGCCCTCCGCGACGAGCGCGAGCACGCTGGCCGGGGCCGGATCGTCCAGGTACTCGACGACCGCCTCGGCATCCTCGGTGCGCCAGCGCTCCACCCCTTCGACGAGAACGAGCTGCGCGCCCTCCTCGCCGAAGAGGCCCAGGGAGTTGCAGGCGGCAACGGCATCCGGCCCGGTCGCGGACTCGGTCGCGAGCACGGTCACGGACTCGGTCGGGAAACGCGCACGGAGTCGCCCGAGCGCCCGACCGACCTTGGGGCGATCCGTCCCCAGGAGTAAGTAGACGCTTCGAAGCGGGTCGCTCGCCACGTCGCGAGGATAGTCACCGTTCCTCCCGGACCGAGAGCCTGTCACCGTCGGTCTCGATCACGATTCGCCCGTCTTCGTCGGTGCGAAAGAGTTCGAGATTCGATGGCTCCGCGAGCGCGGCGAGCGTGGAGGGCGCGGGATGCCCGTAGTCGTTTCGCGCGCCGACCGAGATGACGGCCGCACGAGGACGGGTTCGGGCGAGGAGTTCCGGAAGCCCGGCGTCGGCCGAGCCGTGATGAGCGACCTTGAGAACCTCGACCGGAGGCGGGCGCACGGGAAGCGTGACGTTCGACTCGGCATCCGCGGTCAGCAGAACGTCGACCGAACCGTACGACGCGAGGAGCACGATCGCGTGGTTGTTCGGATCGTCGCCCGGCGGCGCGCGGCCGTCCGGCCACAAGACGCGAACCCGGAGGCGCCCGAGGCGATACGCCTGGCCCGCGCGTGTGACGACGACGCGCACGCCTCGGCGGCGGGCGGTGCGCAGCGCCTCCCGCTCGTCGCTGCTCTCGCTCGGGATCGCCGGGTCGAGCACGGATCCCACCTCGAGCTCGGCGAGCACCTCGGCGGCCCCGCCGACGTGGTCGCGCTGCGGATGCGTGAGCACGACCGCCGCGAGCCGGCGAACGCCCAGTGCCGCGAGCTGGTCGGCGGCGTTGCCCTCGGGCGGACCCTGGTCGACGAGGATCGCTCCCTCCGAAACCTCGAGGAGAACCGCGTCGCCTTGGCCAACGTCCAGGAACGTGACGCGGAGCCCGGTCGGCGGCGGCGCCGGGTCGGTTGAGCTCGCCGTCCACGTACGCCAGCCGACCACGAGCGCGGCTGCGATCCCGACGAGCGCCGCGGCTCTCCGCCGGCGCGGCGCTCGCAGCCGCACCGCGACGAAGGCGAGCGCGGCGACGGCCGCGACAGCGCCGAGAGCGTGGAACGACGCTATCTCCGCATGCGGGAGCCCACCCACCGCCCGCGCACACCAGGCGAGCCACGCGGCGAGCCAGCCGTTCACCCATGCAAGGGCGAGCGCTGCGCCCGGGAGCACCGGCGCGAGCGCCGCGGACGCGAGCGCAATGCCGAGGAGCGGCGCGACTACGGGTGCCGCGAGCGCATTCGCGACGACCGAGAAGACGGGTACCGCGCCGAAGTGCAGCCAGAGGATCGGCGCGGTCGCGAGCCCGCACGCGAGCGAGAGCGCCACGACGTCTGCGAGCCGCCTCGGCAGCGGGTACCCCTCCAGCCGGCGATCGAGGCGCGGGACGAGGAGGAAGATGGCGCCCACGGCGGCGAACGAGAGCTGGAAGCCCGGCTCGAGCAGGGCGTACGGGTTCACCGCGAGCAGGACCGCGGCGCCGACCAGGAGGAAGTACCAGCGATCCGACGGGCGCGCCGCGAGCCACGCGAGCGACGCGAGAGAGCCGGCGACGCCGGCACGGACGACCGACGGCTGCCAGCCGACGGCGGCGACGTACCCGCCGACGGCGAGCAGCGCCGCCAGGTGGCCCGCCCACCGGGGCACGCCGAGGAGCCAGGCGAGGAGGAGTGCGCCGAAGACGACGTAGGCGACGTTCTGGCCCGAGACGGCAAGGAGGTGGTAGAGCCCGGACGCCCGGAACCGGTCGCGGAGCTCGGTCGAGAGCCCCTCCTCCTCGCCGAGGACGACGCCGGCGACGAGCGCCCGCCGCTCGCCCTCGAGGCCGGGAGCGATCGTCCGCTCGAGCCGGCTGCGCAACGCATCGGCGAGGCCCGGCAATCCGTCGCGCCGACCGATCTCGCGGAACCAGCCGGCACGCAGGACGACGTGGACGCCCTGGCGGCGGAGGTACTCGCGCTCGTCGAAGGAGCCGTCGCCCTCCGCGGGCCGCGGGCGCATCGCCGTGGCGACCAGCTCGAGCACGGCGCCCTGCGGGGGCGCCCGGCCCCGCGGAAGCTCGAGGCGGGCGGGCTCGCCGACGACGAGGTCGCCGAAGCGGCGAACGCGGACGGGCACGCGAAGCGCGAACTCGCTGCGGCGCGCCGGTCCCGTCACGTCGACGAGGGCGAGCTCGGTGCGACCAAGCGCCGAAGTGAGGATGCTCGCGTCCAGCGCCTCCAGCCGAACGCTTCCCCACCAGAGGCCGGCGGTCGCGAACGCGGCCGCGAGCGCGAGCGCCCGGCGGCGTCCGAGCGCGGTCGCGACGAGCGAAGCAACTCCGGCCGCGAGGCCGAGCCAGGGCGCGGACGCGCGGACGGCGATCGCCGTCGCAAGACCGGCGCACCCGGCGAACGCCACGACGTGCGGGCCGGGAACCGCCGGCAGACGCCGCCTCAGAGGTCGACCAGCTCCTTGAGCTCGGCAAGCCGCGTCGGCCCGATGCCCGGCACCGCGTCGAGTTCGTCGACCGACGAGAACGCGCCCTTCCGCTCGCGGTAGTCGAGGATCTTCTGCGCGGTCACGGGCCCGATCCCCGGGAGCGCGTCGAGCTGTTCCAGCGTCGCCGTGTTCAGCCGAACGCGCCCGGCGGCGCTGGCCACGGCGCCGCCTGCGGCTGACGCGCCTGCGCCCGGCAGGGCAGTCGCCTCCGCCCCACGCGCGGGCACGATGACCTGTTGACCGTCCGCGACCGGCGCTGCAAGGTTCACGAGCTGGAGCGCCGCCTTCGCTTTCGCACCGCCGGCGCGCCTGATCGCGTCGTCTACACGGCTCCCCTCGGCGAGGCGGTAGAGGCCCGGTCGGCGGACCGCGCCGACGACGTGGACGACGACGCGCGGGGCCGGCGCGTCCTCCGCCACGAGCGCCGCACTCCGTACCGGTCTGCGCGCGTCGGCGCCCGACGGATCGGCGTTCCGAACGACGAACCGCCCTGCGACAAACAGCAAGACAAGAAGCACAACGGCATACGCGAGCGCGCGACGGCGCGAGACCTCGGGCATCTCCACGTTTTCAACTTGACAACGAATGTCGCATGGAACACGCACGTTTGGAGCGAAGGCGCCCCAAATCTGTGAGAAGAGGCGCCCGGCCGGGCGTCAGCCCACGCAGGGCCCCGGGCCCCCGGGGCGCAGGGGCCGAGCGAGCGCGCGCGTCACGAGGTCGACGGGAACCGCGAAACCCCCCGAGCCGCGCCGCGCCCCGCCGAAGATCATCGCGATCACGCGTCCGGACCGATCGACGACGGGGCCGCCGCTCTCCCCGGGTTCGACCGCGCCGCGAAGCGGCACGACGCGCCGCGGCCGGATCCCCCGCTCGTAGGCATCAGGGGCCAACACCATCCGAGGTGACCCCGCCGTCCCCGCGACGGCGACGAGCGACCCGTCCCGCGGGTACCCGAGCAGCGCGACGGGCCGCGGGAAGCGACCCGACCCGTCCACCCCGAGCGGCGGCGCCCGCAGTCCGGGGACGCGGAGGAGCGCGACGTCGTTCGTGCGGTCGACGTAGACGACCGTCGCGGTGCGCGTCTCCCCGTTCAGGGCGAGGACGCGCGTGTCCTCCTGGCCCGAGACGACGTGCACGTTGGTCGCCACGATTCCCTCGCGGACGACCCACCCGGATCCCTGGACGGCGAGCCCGCACGACGTTCCCTCGACCTTGACGACGCTCGCCCCGGCCGCCCGCGTGCTTGCGTTGCGAAGCACGGACGGATCCGGCGGGGGGAGCGCGCGCGGCGCGAGCTCCGGGAGGATCGGAAACGGGTCGAACCGCTCCAGCGCCCGGAGCAGCGGCTCCGGCGGGACGGCGGCGACGAGCCCGGGGAGAATCGCCGACCGCTGGACGACCCCGCGGAGGCCGAGCGCCGACTGGTGGAGGAAGAGAACGGCGGCGACCCACGCGAGCGCGAGTGCGACCAGCGCGCCGGCCGCAGCACCGGCGACGCGATCGGCGGCGCGGAGCGCCGGTCGGCGCGACACGAACGTCTGCGCGCCGGCCGCGATCGGGACCGCCGCGACGCCGAAGCCGATCGCGCCAACGGCCGCGCCCACGAGGCTCGCGAGCAACACCCACGGAGACGACTCACCGCCCGGCACGATGTGCGGGCCGGCCCAAGCACCGACGAGCAAGCCGGCCACGACGCCGACGAACGAGAGCGCCTGGGCGGTGAAGCCGCGGAAGAACCCCGACGTGGCGAGGAGCGCGACCCAGGCGAGAACGAGGACGTCGGCGAGGGTCACACGAGCGCCTCCGTCCCGGGCGTCGCGCTAGACGACGAGGTTGACGAGCTTCCCGGGGACGACGACCGCCTTCCTGACCTCCTTGCCGTCCAGGTGAGCGCGGACGCGAGGCAGCTCTTTCGCGCGCGCGACCAGCTCGTCGTCCGAGAGCCCGACGGGAACCTCGGCGCGTGCGCGCACACGTCCGTTCACCTGGACGACGAGCTCGAACGTCTCCCGCTCGAGCAGCTCGGGATCCGCCTGCGGCCAGGGCGCCTCCCAGAGGCGTGAGTGGCCGAGCCGCTCCCAGAGCTCCTCGGCCACGTGCGCGGCGTACGGCTGGATCAGCGAGACGGCCGTCTCGGCGGCGAAGCGCGCCGCAGGGTCGTGCGGGCGGCGGCCGATCTCGTTCACGAGCTCCATGACGGCCGCAATCGGCGTGTTGAGCGCGAAGCGGCGGCCGATGTCGTCGGTCACCTTGGCGATCGTCTCGTGCGCCTTCTGTGCGAGCGCGGTACGCGGCTGGCTGTCGCGGCGCGGCGTCGGCTCGGACGCCGATTGCTCCAGCACGACGCGCCACAGCCGGTGCAGGAAGCGCACGATCCCTTCGAACCCGGCGTCCTGCCACTCCGCGTCCTGCTCGACGGGGCCGATGAAAAGGAGGTACATCCGGGCCGCATCCGCCCCGTAGCGCTCGACGTACTCGTCGGGGACGATCACGTTCCCCTTCGACTTGGACATCTTCGCGCCCTGGTAGTGGAGCATCCCCTGCGTGAAGAGGCGGGCGAAGGGCTCGCGGAAGCCGACGAGCCCGAGCTCGTGCATCACCTTCGTGAAGAAGCGCGCGTAGAGCAGGTGGAGAATCGCGTGCTCGATGCCGCCGATGTACTGGTTGACCGGAAGCCAGTAGTCGGCGACCGCCCGGTCGAACGGCGCCCGGTCGTTCCGCGCGTCTGCGTAGCGGATGAAGTACCACGACGAGTCGACGAAGGTGTCCATCGTGTCCGTTTCCCGGCGCGCCTCCTCGCCGCACGAGGGGCAAGGGACGCGCACCCAGTCCTCCGCGGTAGCGAGGGGCGAGCGGCCCTTCGGCAGGTACTCGTCGACCTCGGGCAGAAGGACGGGGAGCTCGTCGTCCGGGACCGGGACGATTCCGCACCGCTCGCAGTGGACGACCGGGATCGGACAGCCCCAGTAGCGCTGCCGAGAGAGGAGCCAGTCGCGAAGGCGGTAGCCGACGGCGAACGCGCCGCGCCCCTTGCTTTGGAGCCACTCGACAATCGCCCGCTTCCCCTCGGGTGCGGGTAGCCCGGAAAACCGGCCCGAGTTGACGAGCACTTCGCGATCGGTGTGCGCGGCGAACGCGCCCTCGGCGGGCGGTGCGTCCGCGCCCGCGGGCGCGACGACCGTCCTAACGGGAAGCCCGTACCGCTCGGCGAACGCGAAGTCGCGCTCGTCGTGCGCGGGCACGCCCATGATCGCGCCCGTCCCGTACTCCATGAGCACGTAGTCCGCAACCCAGATCGGAATCGGCTCCCCCGTGGCGGGGTTGACGAGACGACGGCCCGTGAAGACGCCGTCCTTCTCCTTTTCCTCCCGCTCGACCGCGGAGCGCGCCGCCGCGTGGCGCACGTAGTCCATGACCTCGGCCTCGCGCTCGCTCCCCTCGACGAGCTGCGGGACGAGCGGGTGCTCGGGCGCAAGCACGAAGAACGTCGCGCCGAAGAGCGTGTCCGCGCGCGTGGTGAACACGGGGACGTCCGCGTCGAGGCCGTCGACGCGGAAGAGGATCTCGGCGCCCTGCGAGCGGCCGATCCAGTTTCGCTGCATGGTGAGGACGCGCTCGGGCCAGGACTCGAGCAGCTCCATCTCCTCGAGGAGCGCGGCCGCGTACGCGGTGATCCGGAAGAACCACTGCTCGAGGCTCTTCGCCTCGACCTCGGCGCCGCAGCGCTCGCACCGTCCGTCGATCACCTGCTCGTTCGCGAGCACGGTCTGGTCGTTCGGGCACCACTTGACGGGCGCCTCCTTCCGGTACGCGAGCCCGCGCTCCAGGAAACGGAGGAAGAGCCACTGCGTCCAGCGGTAGTACTCCGGCTCGTGCGTCGCGAGGACCCGGTCCCAGTCGATTGCCCAGCCCATCCGCTCCATCTGACGGCGGATCGCGGCGATGTTGCGCTCCGTCACCTCACGGGGATGTCCGCCCTCGCTGATCGCGGCGTTCTCCGCTGGGAGGCCGAAGGCGTCGAACCCCATCGGCCGCAGGACGGCGTAGCCGTTGCGGCGGCGAAAGTGGGCGACGACCTCGCCCAGCATGTAGTTCCGAACGTGCCCCATGTGGAGCTCGCCGGACGGATACGGGAGCATCTCGAGCACGTACGTTTTCGCGCCTCGCTCGGGCGCGCCCGGCTCTCCGGGGTCCGGGACGTTGAACGCGCGCGCGCGCCGCCAGACGTCCTGCCACTTGCGCTCGATCTTCGCTGGCTCGTACCGCTCCACTTCCGCTCCACTTTCGGGCCCGGACACGAAAAAGCCTCTCGTTCGAGAGGCCAGGGAGGAGTCGTGCGACCGGCGACCGCCGCCCGCTAGCTCCCCCTTCCGCTCGTAAGGAGACGATGCATCGTCACGATCGAGTCTATCCGACGAACGGACACAGGATCGGTGCGGCGAACGCGATCGTCGACCGGTTCAGACGGACGCGCGGCCGAAGCCCGCCCGTCCTGGATACGGCGCCGCAAGCGGCGCCTAGTGGACGACCCCGAGCTCCTCCACGAGCGCGAAGAACGCCTTCGCGTACGGGGAGTCGTTCGTCCGCTCGCGCACCTCGTGCCAGTCGACTTGCTCGCGCACGGCGCGCGCCATCTCGAGCGAGCCCTTGAAGTCGAGATGCGTCTCGTTGAGGGCGAGGAGCTTCGTCGCCATGATGTCCTCGAGGGCCATCACGCGCATCCGGGTCGAGACCACCTCGATTTCGTCGGCGCGCTCGATCACCTCGTCCGTGACGGGGCCCGTGGAGGGATCGAAGATCAGATCGATGAGGACGTCGCCGTCGTAGGCCTTCACGAGCCAGCCCTCGGGCGGTGTCTCCGTCCGCATCCCGAGGTCCTCGAGAACGGCGACGGCGCGCTCGACGTCGCCGGGCTTCAGGAGCAGGTCGACGTCGTGGTTCGAGGACGGCCCGCCGCGCGCCCACGCCGCGAGGCCCCCGCCGAGCACGAACGGGATGCCGGCGTCCCGAAGCGCGCCCGCCGCCTTCTTCATGCTCTCGCAGATCTCGTCGAACTCCATCGCGTGCTTTCGGCTACCCGACCGGCCCGGCGCTCAACCGGATGCCCGCGGGCAAGATAGGCGCGTGAGGCCGATCCGGGTCGCGGCAGCCGGCGATATCCATTGCTCGCCCTCCCGGCGCGCGCAGATCGACGAGTCGTTCCGGCGGCTCGATGCCGACGTCGATCTCGTCCTCCTCGCGGGCGACCTGACGACGCACGGCGAGCCGGAGCAGGCGGCCGTCCTCGCCGACGTCGCGGCCGGCGTCGAGGTCCCGGTCGTCGCGGTGCTCGGGAACCACGACTGGCACTCGAACCGCAAGGACGAGGTCGTGCGGCTCCTGACCGAGGCCGGCGTCATCGTCCTCGAACGCAACTGGATGACGCTCGACGTGCGCGGGACGGAAGTGGGAATCGTCGGGACGAAGGGCTTCGTCGGCGGATTCCCCGACTCGCAGCTCCCCGACTTCGGCGAGCCGGTGCTGCGCCGCGTGTACGCCGAGACGAGCGACGAGGTGCGCGCTCTCGAGCGGGGTCTCGAGGCGGTGAAGGGATGCCCCGTTAGGATCGTCCTCCTCCACTACGCGCCGACGCACACGACGCTCGAGGGGGAGCCGAAGTCGATCTGGACATTCCTCGGGACCGACCGGCTGGCACCGCCGATCGAGGTGCACCGCCCCGACCTCGTCCTCCACGGGCACGGGCACGCGGGGACGTTCGCCGGCTCGATCGGCGACGTGCCCGTCTTCAACGTGGCCGTTCCCGTCATGCGGCGGGACTTCTGGATCTTCGAGCTCGACGGGCGGGGGCCCGCGTGACCGGGCTTCCCGACCGGGTCGAGTCCTACTGGATCGCATCGACCGAGGCGCCCCGGTTCCCGCCGCTCGAAGGCGACGTCTCGGTCGACGTCGCCGTGGTCGGCGCCGGGATCACGGGGATCATGACCGCGACACTCCTCAAGCGGGCCGGGAAGACGGTCGCGCTCGTCGAGTCGAAGCGGATCCTCCACGGGGCGACCGGGTACACGACGGCGAAGCTGACCGCGGGGCATAACGTCGTCTACTCGCACCTCGAGCGGCACTTCGGCGCGGAGGGCGCGCGGCTCTACGCGGCCGCAAACCAGACTGCCGTCGAGACCGTCGCTCGCATGGCCGCGGACGAACGGATCGAATGCGATCTCGAGCGAACGCGGAACTACGTCTATTCCGAGTCGCCGGACGAGGTGGAGACGCTTCGCGGCGAGGCCGAGGCCGCGCGGCGCGCCGGGCTTCCCGCCTCGTTCACGCGCGAGACGGAGCTTCCGTTCGCCGTGGCGGGCGCGGTCGCCCTCGAGGAGCAGGCGCAGTTCCACCCGCGAAAGTTCCTGCTCCCGCTCGCCCGTGCGCTACCGGGCGACGGAAGCCACGTATTCGAGCTGACGCGCGTGCGCGACGTGCGCGAGGGCGACCCGTGCGTCGTCGACACCGCGCGCGGGCCAATCCGCGCACGGAGCGTCGTGCTCGCCACGCACCTCCCGATCCTCGACCGCGGCCTCTTCTTCGCAAAGACGCATCCGAAGCGCTCGCACGTCGTCGCCGCGCGGGTTGCGGCCGACCGCGCGGTCGCGGGGATGTACATCTCGACGGAGAATCCCACCCACTCGGTCCGCTCTGCACGCGACGGGGGCGGACGACTCCTCCTGATCGGCGGCGAGGGCCATAAGACGGGCCAGGAGCCGCGCACCGACGAGCGCGGGGAGCGGCTCGCTGCGTGGGCGCGCGAGCGCTTCGGCGTCGAAGACATCGCGTACCGGTGGGCGACGCAGGATTTCTACTCGGTCGACCGCGTGCCGTACGTCGGACGCCTTCGCCGCGGCTCGTCGGGGATCCTCGTCGCGACCGGCTTCGGCGGCTGGGGGATGTCGAACGGCGTCGCGTCGGCGCTCGTCCTCGCCGATCTCCTGCTCGGCAGGCCGAACTCCTGGGCGACGCTGTACGACGCGAAACGGCTGAAGCCCGTCACGTCGGCCGTCGACTTCGCGAGGGAAAACGCGAATGTCGCCAAGCGCTGGCTCGGCGATCGCGCCCGCGCCGCCGCCGCGGACGAGAGCCTCGACGCGCTCATGCCGGGTGAGGGGCGCGTCGTTCGGCTGAACGGGCAGCTGGTCGGTGTCCGGCGCGACGCGTCAGGCGCGCTCCACGCCGTCTCCGCGGTCTGCACGCACCTCGGCTGCGTCGTCTCGTGGAACCCGGCCGAGGAGAGCTGGGATTGCCCGTGCCACGGGTCGCGCTTCGCCGCCGACGGGACCGCGATCCAGGGGCCGGCGGTCGACGACCTGGCCGCACAGGACGAGCTCGTCCGCTAGCCGAGCCCGGTCTTCGCGCGAAGCTCGTCGATCCGCTTCGACGCCTCGGCCTTCGTGAGGCTCTCGTCGAACGGCTCGTTCGCGCGCTCCGAGAGCGTCCGCAGGTACGAGGCCTGCGCCGGCGTCATGGGCTCGTCGCCCGTCACCCATTCGTCGGGGTCGCGTTGGAGACCGGCGTCCGCCCCCTGGCCCGCCTGGTCGGCGGGCAGCTTCGCTCCCGGGATGCCGGGGTCCTGCGGCGTTCCGGCGGCCGGCGTGTCCGCGAGCTCGCCCGGCCGGTCTTGCCGTTGCTCATCCGCCACGCGTCTCGGGTACCCGGTGCCGGCGCTCGCGAATCGCGCCGAGGCCACTCGTCCCGTCCGTTTCGACGAGGCGAGGCTCTCCTTGGGCGATGGAGCCAACGGGACTCGAACCCGTGACCTTCTGGCTGCCAGCCAGACGCTCTCCCAGCTGAGCTATGGCCCCGCGCTCGACAACGATAGCGGAGGCGATGCCGCGTTCCCCCGCCGTTTTCGGGCATCCCGGGCGGGGTACGACCCGAGCGACCAAGGGGGAACGATGGAAGCCGGAGCCGATGCGGCGCAGCGGAACGGCGCCGTCGGGGTGCGGCGAGGCGACATCGCGGGTCGGCGGGAGCTGCGGTGCACCGGGTGCGGCTACGGCGTCCCGGTAACCGGCGAGCCGCCGCCGTGCCCGATGTGCCGTGGAACGCTCTGGGATCCGGCGCCGTGGCGGCCGTTCACGGCGCTTGCCGCGCCCGCGGGGCTCGAGGCGCGTTCCGGTTCCGACCGCCCGCGGTAGGCTCCACCCCGTGGAGGAGCGAAGCCCGGAGACGCGCCGGCGCCTACGGCTCTTCAGCCCGCCGCTTGCCTTCATCGGCGGCCTCCTCCTCTTGGCCGCGCTCGTCGCGGCCGTCATCGTCGTCATCTGGGCGCTCGGCGGCTTCGGCGAGGGGTCGGAAGGCGTCTAGCTAGCGCGCCGCCGCGATTTCGACCGACGGGACGTCGCCCCAGAGCTCTTCCAGCCGGTAGTAGCCGCGCGCCTCGGGCGTGAACACGTGGAGCACGACGTCGAGGTAATCGGCGAGGATCCACGTCGCCTCGTCCGCTCCGTCGACGTTGTGCGGGATCACGCGCCCCGCGCGCTTCAGGCGCTCGCGCACGGCTTCGAAGATCGCCTTCGTCTGGCGCGGGTTCTGGCCCGTGCAGATGACGAAGTAGTCCGTGTACGAACACACGGGCCGCATGTCGAGAATCGTGACGTCCCGCGCCAGCTTCTCCTGAGCGATGCCGGCGATCTGTTGCGCTTGCTCGAGCGGCGTCAGCGGCTAGCCGCTCCTGGGGCGATCGGCCATCGATTCCAGCGTAGCCGGGGCGGTCGACCGCGGCAACCGGTCAGGCGGCGCTCCGGTAGAGCCCCAGCTCGCCGATCACGTGCGCAACCGCCGGAGGCACGAGACCGTCGACCGACTCGCCTGCCGCGAGCCGGGCGCGGACGTCGCGGGACGAAACGCCGATCGGGTCGAACGCGAAGTACGCGACGCGGCCGGGCCGTCGAAGCCGGGTGCGGACGGTCTCCAGTCGCGCGTGGTCGTAGCCCGCCCGCTCGGCGACGGCCAGCCGGACGTGCTCGAGGATCTCGTCGGGCTCGTGCCAGCCGAGGAAATCGGCGAACTCGTCGGCACCGACGATCAAGACGGGGTCACCGAACTCGGCGCTCGCCCATCGCGCGGTCTCGAGCGTGTACGAGGGCCCCGGCCGATCCAGCTCGCGGCGCGAGACCTCGACGCCGGGGACGTTGGCGAACGCGGCCTGCGCGAGCCGGAATCTCGCCTCGGCGTCCGTCTCGACGGGTTTGTGCGGAGGCGTGCCGGCGACGAGCACGAGCAGGCGGCCGAGACCGAGCTCGCGGAGCGCCGTCTTCGCGAGCGCGACGTGCCCCACGTGCGGCGGATCGAACGTGCCGCCGAAGAGTCCGACGATCACGCGAGCCGCTCTTCGCGTCCGGCGGCGGCCGCGACGCTGCCCCCCGGGGGACCCCCCTGTGCAGCACCCCCGCGTCGAGCGTACGAGCGGCGGCCGCACGCGTGCGTGACGCCGCGTGGCGAACGTGTGCCGATCGCGATCTGCGTCACGAGCGAACCGACGGTCGCCGCCGGCACCCTCACTCGAAGCGGTACGTCCGGTCGCCGACCGTGACCGGGTCGCCCGGCTTCGCGCCTGCCCCCCGAAGCGCGTCGTGAAGCTCGCCGTCGTCGAGCGCCTCGGCGGCCGGGCCCGCGACGCGATATCCGCCGTCCTCGCGATAGATGCGAAGCGCCCGCCGCCGTGGCGGCTCGGGCCGGTAAACGAGGAAGTCGGCGAGCTCGCCGTCCATGGCTGGGGTGACTGGCGTCTCCGGAACCGCCTCGAACAGCGCCCGCCGCAGCGCGTCGATCCCCGCGCCCGTCGCGGCCGAGACCGGCGCCACGGCGCGAACGCGCGGGTCGCGAACGGCGAACGAGGGCGCCGCGCTCACGAGGTCGATCTTGTTCAGAACCACGATCTGCGGGCGGTCGACGAGTCGAGCCCCGTAGGCGGCGAGCTCGCGGTCGATCGCGTGAAACCGGCCTTCGACGTCCTCCTGCACATCGATGACATGCAGGAAGAGTCGCGCGCGCTCGAGGTGTGCGAGGAATGCGTGGCCGAGGCCGACGCCTTCGCTCGCTCCTTCGAGCAGCCCCGGGACGTCGGCGACCGTGAGCTGCCGGCCGTCCGGCCGCTCGACCGTACCGAGGACGGGCGCGAGCGTCGTGAACGGATACTCGGCGACCTTCGGCGTCGCGTTCGAGAGCCGCCGCAACAGCGACGACTTCCCCGCGTTCGGAAAGCCGAGCAGCGCTGCGTCGGCCAGGATCTTGAGCCGCAGCTCGAGACGCCGCTCGTCGCCGGGCTGGCCGACCTCGGCGATCCTTGGCGCCTGCTGGGTCGGCGTCGCGAAGCGGCGGTTCCCATGCCCGCCGTGTCCCCCGTGCGCGACCGTCGCCCGCGCGCCCGGATGGGCGAGATCGGCGACGAGCCCGCCTTCGGCGTCGAAGACCTGTGTTCCGACGGGGACTCGAAGCTCCACCGGCTCCCCGTCCGCCCCACGCCGATTGGATCCCTGCCCGTGTCCGCCGCGGCCGCCCGCGAACCGCCCCCTCCGGGCGAAGAACGCGAGGTCGCGAAGATCCGGGTCGGCGACGAGCGCGACGTCGCCCCCCCGCCCGCCGTCGCCGCCGTCGGGCCCACCCTTTGGGACGTACTTCTCGCGACGGAAGCTCAGCGCGCCGTCCCCGCCGCGGCCGCCCCGGACGTCGATGCGGGCCCGGTCGTGGAACACGGGGCGCGGGCGCGTGCGCTAGACGATCGAGACGACCCTCCCGGACCCGGTCGTCCGGAAGGACACGCGGCCGTCCTGCGTCGCGAAGATCGTATGGTCGCGCCCGAGGCCGGTTCCCGTCCCCGGCCGGAAGCGCGTCCCGCGTTGGCGGACGACGATCATCCCCGCCTTGATCTCCTGGCCGTCGAAGACCTTGACGCCGAGCCGCTTCGACTCGGAGTCGCGGCCGTTCTTCGAGGAGCCCAGTCCCTTCTTGTGGGCCATCTACCCCTTCTCCTTCGCCTTCTCCGCCTTCGTCCTGCGGGCCCGGGACGCCGTCGTCTCCCCGATCGACTCGATCTGGATCTGGGAAAGGCGGCTGCGGTGGCCCTTTCGCCGCCGGTATCCGGTGCGGCGGCGGTGCTTGCCGACGATTACCTTGTCGCCGAGGACGTGGGCGGCCACGAGCGCGGTTACCTCGGCACCCTTGAGTTCGTCGGCGCCGAGCTTCGGGCCTCCGTCGCCCCCGACCATGAGGACCTCGGGCCTGAACGTCTTGCCCTCGTCGTACGGGACGCGGTCGACGACGAGGCGTTCGCCTTCCTCGACGCGGTACTGCTTGCCGCCGATGCCGATGATCGCGTAGGTCATTGCTCTCCAGAGGCCACCAGCGAAGTGTCGCCGGCTTCGCTCAAGTCTAGCGCCTCCTCGGCGGGGCGCTTGCGGCGACGCCGGCCGCCGCGGCTGCCGCGGCGGGTCTTTTTCTTCGGCTTCGGCTCCTCGGAACCGTCCTCGTCGTTCGCGGGCGCGTCGACATCCGCCCCGGCGGGCTCGCGCTCGCCCGGCTCCGCGACGGCGAGCTCGGGATCCGCGCCAGCGGTCTCCGCCCCTGCGTCCGGCTCCGCCGCCTTGTTCCTGCGGCCGCGGCCCCCGCGGGAGCCACGGCGAGTGCGCTTCTTCGGCTCTGGCTCCGAAGGCTCCTCGTCAGTTTCCCGTTCGAGCTCGGCCCCCGCATCGACCGGCGGCTCGGCGCCGTCGGCGTCGGCGAGCACCGCGTAGGCGACCGTCCGCGTCGCGCGCTCGATCCGCACCCTGACGCTCTCGCCGATCCGGCCGGCACCGTCGGCCACCGCGACGACGTACCCGTTCAGGCGTGCGATCGCGTCGCGTTCGTTCTGGAGGTGGGCCTCCTGCAGGCGGACGTCGAGCTCGTCGCCCGGTGCAACCGGGAGCGACTTCGCCTCGAGACGGGCGACCGGCCCCTTCGCGAGCACCTCGAAGTGGTCGGCGGGTAGGTCGTCGCGCGTCTCGAAGAAGAAGCGGCGGCCCGTCTCCCTCTCGAGCTCGGCAAGCCGAGACGCACCGGGACCGATCAGGATGCCGGCGGTCCGCGAGCTCAGCTCGACTCGGAACGCCTGGCTCCGCGAAGAAGCGACGAGGGCACGGAGCTCCTGTTCCGCCTCGACGGCGTGCGTCTCGTCCGAGAGGACGACGCCGTTACCGTCGCAGACGGGGCAGGCGACGGTGAGGATCTCGCGCGGCCCGTCCGTGACGTTCTGGCGCGTCATTTCGACGAGGCCGAGCGGCGAGATCTCGACGACGTAGGTCTTCGTGCGGTCGCGCTCGAGCTCCCGCTTGAGCGCACTCTCGACGAGCTCGCGGTTCTTGGGGTTCGCCATGTCGATGAAGTCGATGACGATGATCCCGCCGATGTCGCGGAGCCGCAGCTGGCGTACGACCTCCTCGACCGCCTCGAGGTTGTTCTTCGTGATCGTGTCCTCGAGCCGCGCCGCACTCGCCTTCCCGCGGGACCCGACGAAGCGGCCGGTGTTCACGTCGATGACCGTGAACGCCTCGGCGTAGTCGAAGATCAGGTAGCCGCCCGAGGGCAGATCGACGCGGCGATCGAGCGTTGAGCGGACCGCCTCCGCCACGCCGTGCTTCTCCATGAGCGGCTCCTTGCCCGTGTAGAGCTCGACGCGCTCGGCGAGGTCCTTCGACGTCCGCTTCAGATAGCCGACGATGCGACGGTGCGTCCGCTCGTGGTCGACGACGACCCGCTCGAAGTCGCGGATGAAGAGATCGCGGATGATGCGAAGCGGAAGTTCCGCTTCCTGGTAGACGAGGGCGGGCGCCTCGGCGCGGGCGGCGCGACCCTTGATCGTCGACCACAGCTTCTGCAGGAGGGCGAGGTCGCCTTGGAGCTCCTCCTTCGACGCGCCCTCGGCGGCGGTTCGGACGATGACGCCGCCCTCGGGGACGTCGAGCTCCTTCGAGATCGCCTTCAACCGCTCGCGCTCGGCGTCGTCGAGCCGCCGCGAGATGCCGATCCCCTCCCCGAACGGCGTGTAGACGAGGAAGCGCCCCGGGAGCGAGATCTCGGTCGTTAGGCGCGCGCCCTTCGTCCCCATCGGGTCCTTCACCGCCTGGACGAGCACCTCCTCGCCGCGCTGGATCAGATCCTGGATCTTCCGGCCGTGCCGCTTGCCTTCGAGCTCGGGGACGACGATCTCGTCCACGTAGAGGAAGCCGTTCCGCTCGAGGCCGATCTCGACGAACGACGCCTCCATCCCCGGCAGGACGTTGTCGACGACGCCCTTGTAGACGTTGCCCGCGATCGACCGACGGCCCGGGCGCTCGAGGTAGACCTCGGCGGGCTTCGCGTCCTCGAGGACGGCGACGCGCTGCTCGCCGACCCCGACCGAGACGAGGATCTCCTTCTTGACCCCGGGAAGCGCGGGCCGCCCCCGGCCGGCGGCCGCCCTTCGTGCCGGAGCCCGGCGGCGCTTCGGCTTCGGCTCCGACTTCTCGGCCTTCGCCTCCGCCTGCGACGGCGACGCGGGCTCCGCGGTCGCCTTCTTCCTTCCGCGCCCCCCGCGCGTCCCGCGGCGGCGCCGCGAGCGCGCCGCCTCGTTGGCGGGCGGCGCCTCAGAAGCCGGCTCGGTTCGGTCGGCCTCCGCTTCCGCCTGCGGCGCGTCCGGGTGCGCCGCCGCTGCGGCGCGCACCTTCTTGCGAAACCACTGCAACACGCTCGTCTCCTTTCGGGCGTACGCGCGCAAGGGCGGACGCGCGTCTGAACGAGGCGCGCGCCTCGGTCGGCGCGAATGCGTACGCAAAGCTCATGGTTGTCGTTCCGGCGGGATTCCCGCTCGCCCGATCCGGGCTCGGTGCTCCCTCAGCCGTCCTTGAAGCGTAGCAGCAGCTCCTCCCGCCGCCCGTGCGCGCGCCGTCAGGCGGCCGCCGGGCGAACCTGGGAGCGCTCGACGCCGACATCGCGGAGGCGCTGCGTGAGGCGCGCCCACGCCCATGGCTCGACCTCGTCGTAGCGGCCGTTCACACGGTGAGCGCGGACCGCCTCGAGGTACTCGAACCACGCGTCGGCTTCCTCGATCGCAAGCGCCTCCTCGGCGTTGCGCGAGTTCTCGGTCGCCATGGCGCCGAAGGCTAGGACCGGGACCGGACGGCGTTTCGGCCCGAGAGCGTCTCGGCGCGGATTCGTTGCGGTTCCGTTAGGCGCGCCCCGCGAGGCGGCCGCGCGCGTGGATCGCCTGCAGGAGCCCGACCATGACGAGGCTCGTGATCATCGAGCTGCCGCCGTAGCTGACGAAGGGGAGCGGGATGCCGGTGATCGGCGCAATCCCGATCGTCATCCCCACGTTGACGAAAATCTGAAAGACGAGCGCCAGGACGATCGCCGCGGCCGCGGTCGCCGTGAAGAGGCTCGGCGCGAGCGCGACGGTCTTGACACCTCGCCACACCACGACGGCGTAGAGGAGGAGCAGGAGCGCTGCCCCGAGAAACCCGCGCTGCTCGGCGAGCGAAGCGAAGATGAAGTCTGTAGTCGCCTCGGGCAGGTAGTTCATGTTCGTCTGGGTCGCCGCCTCGACGCCACGGCCGTCGAAGCCGCCCGACCCGACCGCGGTGATCGACTGCGTCAGGTTGTAGGTCGCGTCGCTCGAGACCCGCTCGGGGTGGAGGAACGCCGTGAAGCGCTCGACCTGGTAGGGGCGCAACACGTCGACGCCGGCCGACGGGAGCAGCCAGACGATCGCCCCGATCGCGGCACCCGCGGCCGCGGCGAGCGCGCCGAGGTGGAGCCACCGCGCGCCGGCGGCGAAGAGCGCGCCGGCGAGGATGACGCCGTAGATGAGCGCCGTCCCGAGGTCGGGCTGCTTGAAGACGAGCAACGCCGGCAACGCCGCGATCCCGACGGCGGTGAGCGTCGTGCGCCACGCGCCGACGCGCCGGGCCCGGTCGGCAAGGAACCCCGCGAGCACGAGGACGAGAAGGACCTTTCCGAACTCGGACGGCTGCACCTGGAAGAAGCCGACGTCGATCCATCGTTGCGTGCCGCGGATCGCGTCCGCGATGAAGACGGCGACGAGGCCGACCACGACGGCAACGTAGAACGGCTTCTGGAGACGCCGGTGGAGCTCGGGATTGACGAGCACGGCGGCGACGAAGGCCACCGCTCCAAGCGCGACGTTGATCCCCTGGCGGACGACGTAGTAGTCGGGGTCGCCGGCGACCTCATTTCGCGAGACGGCGTTGAGCACCCAGAGCCCGTACGCGACGAGGCCGGCGACGGCGGCAAGGAGGACGTAGTCGAGGTGGCGGACGACGTGGCCGACGTCGGCGCCGACGGTCGCCGCGGGCTGTCGCTCGACGCGGACGGCCATCAGTCCGACTCCACCGTCCCGCTCGCGTACGAGCCGGGCTCGACGCCGAAGAACGTCTCGAAGACCTTGAGGGCCGCGGGGGCGGCGGCCTCGCCGCCGTGGCCGCCGTTCTCGATCATGGCGCAGACGACGAGCTCGGGATCGCCGTACGGCCCGTAGCCGCACCACCACGACTGGTCGCGCAGCCCCGCATACCCCGGGAGCTCGACGTACTTCTCGGCCGTGCCCGTTTTGCCCGCGATCAGGCGCGGGAAATCGCCGAAGACGCTCGTCGACGTCCCGTACGACGCGTGCGTCGCGTCGAAGAGGCCTTCCTGCACGTACCGGATCGCCGCGGGGTCGAGGCCGACGTCCCGCGGCCGCGGCGGGGTGAAGGGCCGGATGACCTCGGCCGTGTCCCCCTGCGCCGACGGCTGTTCGATCTGGCGGACGAGCGTCGGCGCGACGAGCTTGCCGCCGTTCGCGATGAGCGCGTAGAAGCGGGTCATCTGGATCGGAGTGACGAGAACGTCGCCCTGGCCGATCCCGAGCTGCACGGAGTCGCCGCTCGTCCAGATCGCGTCGATCCCCTCGAACGTTCGCCGTCGCCAGACCGGCGTCGGGATGAGGCCGGTTCCCTCGGGGCCGAGCTCGATCCCGGTCGGCTGCCCGAAGCCGAGGCGCCGCGCCCATGTCTGGATCGGCGAGTCGGGCCGCTCGTAGGCGCGAAGCGCGACCTCGTAGAAGTACGTGTCGCACGAGTTCGCGATCGCGGTCGTTAGCTCCATCGGCTCGTTCTTGAAGGGATCCCAGTTCCTAAAGACCTGCTTGTCCGCGCCGATCGTCATGCTCCCCGTGCACTGGATGAGCTCATTCGGGTCGAGGAGCCCCTCGTGCATGGCAGCAAGTGCCGTCACCGGCTTGAACGTCGAGCCGGGCGGATAGAGACCTGCAACGGCGCGGTTTAGCGCCGGGTGGTTCGCGGACGGGTCCGCGAGCCGCTCAAGGTTGCGCGGCTCGACCCGGCCGACGTAGATCGAGGGGTCGTACGTCGGGTTCGAGGCGAGCGCATGGATCTCGCCCGTGTGCGGGTCCATCGCGACGATCGCGCCGCCGTCCGCGGCCCACTCACCGTCCTCGAGCGCGAGGCGGATGCCGTAGCGAAGCGCGTCCTCTGCGGCGCGCTGCAGGTCGGCGTCGATCGTGAGACGCACCTGGAAGCCCGACTCCGGGAACTGCGTGTAGCGGCGATTGCTCGTGACGCGGCCGAGCGCGTCGACCCGCACCTCGCCCGAGCCGGGAACGCCGCGCAGGTACCGGTCGAGCGAGGCCTCGATCCCCGACTGGCCGACCCGGTCGCCCGCCGCGTACCCACGGTCGGCACGTTCCTTCAGCTGCTCGGGCGTGATCTCGGCCACGTAGCCGAGGATGTGCGCGGCGAGCGAGTCGTGCTCGTAGCGGCGAAGCGGGATCTCGGAGACCTGGACGCCCGGGAAGCTCGCCTGGTGCTCGAGCAGGTAGCTCACCTTCTCGTCATGGACCGCCTCCCGGATCGTCACCGGCGTCAGCGGATCGGACCGGCCGCGGCGAAGCTTCGCGTTGATCTCGCGGACCGGGACGTTCAGGAGGTTCGAGAGGCGCCGCAGGATCGCGCGGCGCTTCGCCGGGGCCAGCTCGTCGAGCGCCGCCGGCCAGAGCTGGACGAGCGTGCCGGCCGTGTTCGAGACGAGCAGCTCGCCGTCGCGGTCGACGATCGGCCCGCGGTCGGCGGGAATCCGGAACGGCCGCACCTGGTTGTTGCGCGCGTCGGCCAGGTACCGGTCGCCGGAGATTATTTGGAGCGCCCAGAGCCGAAAGAAGAGCGCCGCGAAGAGCGCGATCGCGACGATCCCGAGGATCGCGATCCGGAGCGCGATCTGCGGCGTGACGCGGTACGGCTCTTCGACCCGCGGGTCGGGCGGCAGGAAGCCCGGGAGGCTAGACAAGCGCGACGGCCTCCCGGCGCTCGCGCGGCGCCACAGGGAACAGTCGGCGCGCCAGCCGGTAGACGGGCAGCGTGAGAAGTAGGTTGAGCGCGAGCGTCGGTACGAGGACGGGGCCGAGAAGCTGCGTCGCGCTCGCGCCCTCTCCGAGCATGAAGTGGAGGACGCCGGAGCCGAGCACGATCCAGCCCGTCCCGAGCCCGACCGCGATCAGGGGCGGGTACGGCGACGCTCTCGTCGTCGCCTCGCCGAAGCGGCCCGCCCAGTAGCCCGCGAGCGTCAGGAGAAGCGACGAGAGCCCGAGCGTCGCGAACGACGCGACGTCGACCGCGAGCCCGGCCCAGAAACCGGCGACAGAGCCGAAGAGCGGCCCGCGCACGAGCGCGATCGCGATCACGAGGACGAGGACGAGATCGGGGTGGCCGCTCGCCACCTCGAGCGGCGTCACGATCGAGACTTGGAGAAGAGCGGCGAGGAGGAGCAGCGTGGCCGCCTTGAGGGCCTCGAGCGGCGTCACCGCTTCGCCCTCCGCTTCTCGACGAGCACGATGACCTCACGCAGCGAGTCGAAGTCGACGAGCGGGACGCATTGGATCGTCTTGAACGCGTCGATGTCGCGCTGGCTTACGCTCGCGACGACGCAGACGGGGATCCCGCGCGGGTAGAGCGACTCGTACTCCTCGACACGCGTCCCGGCGGTCACGACCGTGTTCCCCTCCTCGACGCGCTCGTCCTTCGGGACCCGGTCGAGCGAGAGCGTGTTCTCGCTTAGCCCGCGTTGCACGATCCCGGTCGCCTTCGTCTCGACGACGAGCGCCGAGGCGGCGCTCTGCTGGTCGATCAGGAGCCGCACCTTCGCCGAATTCGGCGTCACCTCGGCAACGGTCCCCACGAGTCCTTCGTCCGTGACGACGGGGTCGTCGCGCCGGATGCCGTTCGACGAGCCGGCGGCGATCACGACCTCCTGGCGGAAGACGTTCTGGGGCTGGACGATGATCCGCGTCACGACGGGCCTGAAATCGTCGGGAAATCGCGGCCCCCCGACGTACTCAAGCGCGCGCCGAAGCTCGGCGTTCTCCTCGGCCGCCGTCTCGTTGAGGATGGCCTGGCGGCGAAGCTCCTCGACCTCGGCACGGAGCTTCTCGTTCTCGTCTTTCGCGTTGAGGACGTCCGAGCCCCACCCCCACGCGTCGCGGAAGGGGCGCACGATCCGCTCCCCCGCCACCTCGAACGGGGTGAGGACGCTGACCGCGATTCGCTGCGCGCCGTGCAGGACGCCGTCCGAGGACTCCCGGAAGTAGACGGTGAGGAGCGCGAGCGAGAGGAGGACGAGCGCAAACGCGACGGCGCGCGCTCGCACACGGCCCCCGCCCTTCGGGCGGGCGGCCTCCGAGCGAGGAACCGACGGTGTGAGGAGAGGGATCCGTGCTGTGCGCTGCCGAGGCACGGAGGCGAAAGTCTAAAGCGATTCGCGGCTCGCGCGGGGCTCGCCTAGCGGCGCCCGCGTCCGTTTCGCTGGCGGGCCTTCGCGGAGCGGTGAATCGCCTCGAACTCCTCGAGGCTCTTCCCCGACCCGACCGCGACGCAGGTGAGCGGCGACTCGGCCAGGTGGACGGGCATGAGCGTCTCCTCGCGGAGGCGCACGTCGAGCCCTGAGAGGAGGGCACCGCCGCCGGCCAGCACGATCCCGCGATCCATGATGTCGGCCGCAAGCTCGGGGGGCGTCTTGTCGAGCGTCGACTTGATCGCGTCGAGGATCTGGCCCACCGGCTCGTCGAGAGCGCGCCGAACCTCCTCCGACGTGATGACGATCGTCTTCGGGAGGCCGGTAAGCATGTCGCGTCCCCGGACTTCCGCCCGGACCTCCTCGCGAAGCTCCCACGCCGAGCCGATCTCGAGCTTGAGCTCCTCGGCTGTCTGCTGCCCGATCAGGAGCTTGTACTCCTTCTTGATGTGGGCCATGATCGCTTCGTCCATCTCGTCGCCGCCTACGCGGATGGACTGCGAGACGACGATGCCGCCGAGCGAGATCACGGCGACCTCCGTCGTGCCGCCCCCCACGTCGACGATCATGTTCCCCGTCGGCTCGCTGACGGGGAGCCCGGCACCGATCGCGGCCGCCATCGGCTCCTCGATCAGGTAGGCCTGCCGCGCGCCGGCGGAGAGCGTCGCCTCCTCGACCGCGCGCTTCTCCACCCCGGTGACGCCGGAGGGGACGCAGACGACGACCCGGGGATGCGCGAACCGGTTGTGGTGCACCTTCTGGATGAAGTGGCGAAGCATCTGCTCCGTGACGTCGAAGTCGGCGATCACGCCGTCCT
Source organism: Gaiellaceae bacterium (assembly GCA_036259875.1). Lineage (GTDB taxonomy): Bacteria > Actinomycetota > Thermoleophilia > Gaiellales > Gaiellaceae > DATAAZ01. The sequence goes on along the minus strand of DATAAZ010000017.1, from coordinate 8,847 downwards.
TGAGCGGGCGGATGGCGCTGATCGTCCCCGGCGTGCGGCCGAGCATCCGCTTCGCCTCGACGCCGACCGCGTGCACCTCGCCGCTTCGCTGGTCGATCGCCACGACGGACGGCTCCGAGAGGACGATTCCGCGGCCGCGGACGTAGACGAGCGTGTTCGCCGTCCCGAGATCCACGGCGATCTCGCGGCCGCCGAGACCGCTCATGTACCCCCAGAGGCTCATCGCGCAGCGCGGAAGTCTAGCGGGAGCAGCCTTTTCGCTCTACGCGATCCCGTTGCCTCGCCCCTTCGAGCCACGTCCGGGGTCTGACCCCGGACGTGGCGTTAGGAGCCGAGAAACGTCGCGAGTATGAAAACGCGAATCGCCGATCCCGTGCGGGAGCCTACGCTCGCCTCGATGCCGAGACCCCTCCGCGTGGAAGTCCCGGGTGGCACGTACCACCTGACGGCGCGCGGGAATCGCAGGCAGCCGATCTTCCGCTCCGACGTCGATCAGGAGCTCTTGCTCGGGCGTCTCGCCCGCGTTGTTTCCGCGCTCGACTGGCGGGTTCGGTCGTACTGCCTCATGCCGAACCATTTCCACCTCGTGGTGATGATCGAGCACGCCAATCTCTCGCGCGGGATGCAGCAGCTGAACGGGAGGTATGCGCAGCTCTTCAACGAGCGCTACGGGCTGAGCGGCCACCTTTTCCAGGGCCGCTTTCATTCCACATTGATCGAGCGAGATGAGCACCTGCTCGAACTCACGCGCTACGTGGTTCTCAATCCCGTGCGCGCGGGCCTATGCGTTCACCCGGGCGAATGGCGATGGAGCAGCTATCGCGCGATGACCGGATGCACGCGAGCCCCGGTGTTCCTGGCGGCAGATTGGACGCTCGGGCTCTTCGGGCGGACGCCGACCGAGTCGAAGCGGGCGTTCGCCAAGTTCGTGCGGGACGGAATCCGGCCAGACCCCGCGACGTAGCCGGCTGACCGAGGCGAAGACGAGTTCCGCGCGCCCGACATGCGATGCTCCCTTCCAGCCACGGCCGGGGTCTGACCCCAGACGCGGCCCGGCGAGACAGCTACCCGAAGCCGTACGTGCCCGCGAAGCGCTCGGCCAGGAGGCGGACGAGCGCGGCCGCCGGGAGTCCGACGACGTTCAGGTAGTCGCCCTCGATCCGCTCGACGAGCGCTGCCCCGCGGCCCTGGATCGCGTACGCGCCCGCGCGTCCTTCCCACTCGCCCGTGGCGACGTACGCGGCGAGATCGCGCGGCGTCAGCGGCCGGAAGGTAACGCGCGTCGTCTCATCGAGCGTCTCTTCCCAGCCGGGTGTCACGACGCAGAGCCCCGAGACCACGTCGTGCGCCCGCCCGCCGAGCCGCTCGAGCATCCGCTCGGCTGCCCCCGCGTCGGCGGGCTTGCCGAAGACCTCGCCGTCGACGACGACCGCCGTGTCGACGCCGAGGACGGGCCGGGCGCCCGCGTCGGGTGCGACCGAGCGCGCCTTCCCGCGCGCGTGGCGGCGGACGAGCTCGACCGGCGGCGACGAGCGGCCAGGCTCCTCCTCGTAGCGTGGCGCAACGACGTCGAACGGCAGTCCGAGCTGCCCGAGGATCGCCCGCCGCTGCGGCGACGTGGACGCGAGGAGGAGCGGCGGCGCGGGCGGCGCGCTCACACGAGCTCGTCGGCGCCGAACCAGAGCGCGATCTCGCGCTCGGCCGACTCGAGGGAGTCCGACCCGTGCACGAGGTTGTCGGGCATCGCGAGCGCGAGATCGCCGCGGATCGTCCCGGGAGCGGCGTCGACCGGGTTCGTCGCCCCCATCGTCGCTCGAACGACCGAGACGGCCGACTCGCCTTCGACCACGAGCGCGAGTGTCGGCGCCGACGTGATGAACTCGACGAGCTCGCCGAAGAACGGCTTCTCACGGTGCTCGGCGTAATGGCTGTCGGCGAGGTCGCGATCGACCCGCACGAGCTTTGCGCCCCGCACCGTCAAGCCGCGCCGCTCGAGCCGCGCGAGGATCTCGCCGCCGAGGCCCCGCTGGAGCGCGTCCGGCTTGATCAGGACGAGGGTGCGTTCCGCCACTCGCTCTCGGCCTCCTGCTTGCGCTTCGCTACATCCTCGCGCTTCTTCGCCCGCCAGAAGATCCAGCAGACCACGCCGAGCGCGACCCAGATGAGAACGAGGACGGTCACGAGCATGATGGTCATCGGAAGCTCGCCGCCGGAGCCGCCGCCGTGCTGGGCGATGAGCGCCCCGAGCGTCGCCGAGCCCGGGCCCAAGCCGCCCTACAGATTCTCGACGACGCGCGGCGTGTCCACCGGCGTCTCACAGTACGGGCACATCTGCCAGAGCGGCTCGAGCGGCGCCTTGCACCGCCGACACGCCGACTTGAGCTTCGTCGTGCAGACCGGGCAGGCGAGAAAGGTCGGCTCGACGTCGGCGCGGCACACGGGACACCGCTCGGCGCCCAAGCTCTCCTCCATCGCCTTGATCTCGAGCTCCCGCTCGCGAACGTCCTCGAGGTACTCGGGCGGCCGGAAGAGCATGTAGATGATCGGGCCGAGGAAGGGCGGAAAGATGCCGAGCGCGACGGCCATCGCGAGCAGCCACGGATCGTCGATGCGCCGCTTCGCGTCCTTGTAGACCCACCACGCCGTCGCGGCCCAGAACACCACGATGAAAAACAGCGTGATGTTTCGGATCAGGAGCCAGATCTCGGAGTCGAAAAAGTCGCGAACAGACCCGAACGCGTCCTCGTCTTCCTGGGCTTGGAGCAGCAGTATCCGGGCCGTCACAACAGGATCTTTCCGACGAGATATCCGGCGCCGAACGCGAGCGCCACGATCGCCCCGAGGACGACCGCGGCGAACACGTAGACGCTCACCCGCTCGCCAACGTGCCCCATGGTACGTTCGCCCGTCGGACGGCAGCAAGGGAGGCCAGGAGGTACAGCGAGCCCGAAACGAGCACGGCCCCGTCCCGGCCGGCCGCCTCGCGCGCGCGGGCCAGTGCGGCGACCGGGTCGTCGACAGCTTCGACCGTCGAGAAGAACCGGCGGGCGCGATCGGCCAGCTCCTCGGGCGCGAGCGCGCGCGGATGGCCGGACGAGGTCGTCACGACGTGGTTGCCGAGCGGTGAGAACGCGGCGAGCATCCGGTCAGGATCCTTTTCGCGGAGGATGGAGAGGACGAGCACCCATCCGTCGCGGCGGTCGGGCAGGCGCGCGAGCAGCCAGCCGACGCCGGCCAGGTTGTGCGCGCCGTCCCAGATCTCGAGTGGCGCTTCGCCACGCGGTTCCAGCCGTCCAGGAACGCGGACCGCCTCCGCGGGGCGCACGTCGACCGGCCGGCCGAGGAGCTCCTGCGCCGCTGCGACTGCGAGCCCGAGGTTCGACTGGCTGACGACGACCACCCGACCCGCGCCCGCCTCGCGGGCGAGCCCGTCCCATTCCGGCTCGCCGACCACGACCGCGGCGCCCGGCGTAACGACAGCGAGCTTCTCGCGCGCAATGGCCTCCCGCGTCGACCCCAGGTGCTCGGAGTGCTCGAGGGCGACGTTGGTGAGGACGACGACCGGTGCCTGGAGCACGTTCGTCGCGTCGAGTCGCCCGCCCAGCCCTGCTTCGACCACGGCGACGTCGACCGTCGCCGCGGCGAACTCGCCGAGCGCGGCCGCCGTCACGACCTCGAACTGCGTCGCCCCGACCGCCTCTGCCTCGGCGCGCACACGCTTGACGGCGCGCTCGAAGTCCGCCTCCTCGCCGTTGATCCGGATCCGCTCGCTCCAGGAGACGACGTGCGGCGAGGTGTACGTCCCCACCGCGAGTCCCCTGGCCGCGAGCAACGCCTCCGTCAGCCGCGCGACGGTCGTCTTCCCGTTCGTCCCGACGACGTGGACCGCGGCGTAGGCGCGCTCGGGATGCCCGAGCCGCTCGAGGAGCGCGTGCATCCGCTCGAGCCCGAGCTGCATCCCGAAGAGCTCGAGCGACTCGAGCCAGGCAACCGTTTCCCGCGGGTCGCAGGGGACGTGCCCGGCCGCCACCGAGTCACCGTTGGAGCGCATCGAGCTCGCGCCGGTACCGGGCGAGCTTCTCACGCTCGCCCGCCACGACCTCGGGCGGCGCGTTCTCGACGAACCGCTCGTTCGCGAGCATCCGCTCGGCGCGCGCGACCTCGTTCCGCAGCCGCTCGATCTCCGCGGCGGCCGCGGGACCGTCGCCTCCGCCGTCGCCGTCGACCGGGCGGACGACTGCCTCGAAGATCCGCCGCTCGTCCCGCTCCAGCGTCACGCGGACGCCGCTTCGCCGGTAGATCGCCGCCGCGTCCTGGACGCGCTCGAGCGCCCGATCCGCATCCGCGAAGTCACCGGTAGGCGTCGGCCACCGCGAGACGATCAGGCGCGACTCGCGGTCTGGGAGCTGCGACCAGATTTCCTCCGTCACGTGCGGAATGACCGGGTGGAGGACGGCGAGCAAGCGCTCGAGCGCTGCGAGCGCCGTCGCGGCTGCGTCGGCGTCGCGCTCGTGGAGCCGCGGCTTGATCGCCTCCGCGTACCAGTCGCAAAAATCGTCGAACGTCACGTGGTAGAGGGCGTTCACGGCCTGTGCGAACCGGAAGCTCTCGAGGTGGTCCCGGACTTCCGCGATCGTGCGATCGAGCCGCGCGAGGATCCACCTCTCCTCGACCGACCGAGGCCGCAGCGCGGGCGAGACCTCCCCGCCTGCTGTGCGCAGCAGGAGGCGACTCGCGTTCCACAGCTTGTTCGCCAGCTTGCGCCCCTCCTCGACCGCGCCGTACGAGAAGCGCACGTCCTGGGTCGAGGACATCTTGAGGAGCCCGTACCGGGTCGCGTCGGCGCCGTACTCGGCGATTACGTCGAGCGGGTCGATCCCGGTTCCCAGGCTTTTCGACATCCGCCGGCCGTCGGGCGCGAGAACGGTTGAGTGGATGATCACATCCGCGAAGGGGGCCTCGCCGAGGAGCTCGCACCCCATGAAGATCATGCGGTTCTCCCAGAGCCGGATGATCTCGCGGGCGGTCGTCTGCAGATCGCCCGGATAGAACGCGCGCAGGTCGTCGGTCTCCTCGGGCCACCCGAGCGTCGCGAACGGCCAGAGGGCGGACGAAAACCACGTGTCGAGCACGTCCTCGCTCCGCGTCAGCTCGCTCGAGCCGCAATGGGCGCAGGCGTCGGGCTCTGTCTCGGCGACCGTGACATGCCCGTCCGGGCATTCCCAGACGGGGAGCTGGTGCCCCCACCAGAGCTGCCGGGAGATGCACCAATCGGGCGCGTTCTCGAGCGAATCGATCGCGAAGCGGTGCTGCGACTCGGGGTGGTAGCGGACGCGGCGCGCGCGAAGCGCCTCCAGCGCCGGCTGCTTGAGCTCGTCCATCGCGCACCACCACTGCGGCGAGATCAGCGGCTCGATCCGGCTCTCGCAGCGCTCACAGAGCGCGATCGAGTGGCGGTAGGCCTCGCGCCTCTCGATGAACCCCCGCTCGCGGCACCACGCGAGGATCCGCTCGTCCGCTTCCTCCTGCGTGAGCCCCTCGAGCTCGGGTACGAGCTCGTTCATCCGGCCGTCCGGCGCGATCGCGGTCGGCTCGGGAAGGCCGTGAGCGCGGCCGATCTCGAAGTCCAGCGGGTCGTGCCCCGGCGTCACCTTGAGCGCCCCCGTCCCGAACTCCGGGTCGACGCGCTCGTCGGCGATCACGGGCACGCGCCGCCCGACGAACGGGACGACGACCTCCCGGCCGACGAGGTCACGGTAGCGATCGTCGTCCGGGTGGACGGCGACCGCGACGTCGGCAGGAATCGTCGCGGGCCGGGCGGTCGCGATCGCGACGTGCCCGGAGCCGTCCGCGAGCGGATACCGGATCGTCGTGAGCGCGTCGTCCGACTCGACGTGGACGAGCTCGAGGTCGGAGAGAGACGTCCGGTGGAACGGGCACCAGTTGATGATCCGGTTCGCGCGGTAGATCCAGCCTTTGCGATAGAGGTGGACGAACGTGTGAAGGACGGCGCGGACATACCCCTCGTCCATGGTGAAGCGCTCCCGCCGGTAGTCGAGCGAGGCGCCGATCCGCCGGAACTGGGTCATGATCACGCCGCCGTACTCACGCAGCCATTCCCAGACGCGCGCCTCAAACGCCTCGCGGCCGAGGTCCTCGCGCGTCTTACCCTCGCTCGCCAGCTGCTTCTCGACGGCGTTCTGCGTCGAGATCCCCGCGTGGTCGTACCCGGGCTGGAAGAGGACGTTGAAGCCCTGCATCCGCTTGAGACGGCAGAGCGCGTCCCCGAGCGCGAGCTGGAGCGCATGGCCCATGTGGAGCTCGCCCGTCACGTTCGGCGGCGGATGGGCGTCGACGAACGTGCGCCGCGTCGGATCGGGGTCGGCGCTGTAGAGGCCCTCCTCCTCCCAGGTACGCTGCCAGCGCTCCTCGACGCCCTGCGGCCGGTAAAGCGGATCCATGAGCCGATCGTAGCTGGGCGTAGAATTCGCAAGACTTCGTATGACCCAGGTCTCCGACGATCCACTCACCGCGGGCCGCGAGGCAGTCGCGCGCGGCGCGTTCCGCGAGGCGTACGAACTCCTCGCGCCGGCCGCAGGCTCGCTCGCGGCCGAAGATCTGGAGGCGCTCGCCGAGGCGGCGTTCTGGACGGGGAAGCTCGACGAGGCGACCGAGTTCCGCGAGCGAGCCCATGCAGCGCACGTCACCTCCGGCAACCGCGAAGACGCCGCGCTCGTCGCGCTCACGCTGTCGCGCGACTACTTCACGAAGGGCGAGCTCGCCGTCTCCGGCGGATGGTCGGCCAAGGCCGAGCGACTCCTCGAGGGGTCGCCGGAGTCGCCGGCGCATGGGTTCCTCGCGATCACGAAGGCCTGGGGCGGAATGATGACCGGCGACCTCGACGCATCGGTCGCGAACGCCCAGAGCGCCTTCGAGCTCGCACGCAGGTTCTCGGACCGAAGTCTCGAGGCGATGGCGCTCGTCACGAAGGGCCGTGCGCTCGTCCTCAAGGGCGCGGTGACGGAGGGCCTCGCGCTCCTCGACGAGGCGACCGCCGCCGCGGTTAGCGGAGAACTCCAGCCCTGGACGACCGGATTCATCTACTGCTGCACGATCACGTCGTGCCACGGGGTCGGCGACTTCCGGCGGGCGGCGGAGTGGACGAAGGCGGCGAACCGGTGGTGCGACCGGCAGGACCTCCAGGGCTTTCCCGGCGCGTGCCGTGTTCACCACGCGACGATCACGCGGCTCCAGGGCGATTGGCCCCGGGCCGAGGAGCAGGCGCTCCAGGCATGTCAGGAGCTCCAGGGCTTCGACACGTTCACGACCGCCGCCGGCTTCTACGAGATCGGCGAGATCCGGCGGCGGCGCGGCGATTTCGCAGCCGCGGAGGACGCATACCGGCAGGCGAAGGAGTGGGGTCGAGACCCGCAACCGGGGCTCGCGCTCCTGCGGCTCGCCCAAGGCAAGGCGGATTCCGCTGCCGCCGGGCTGAAGCGCAGCCTCGCCGCGTTCGAGGATCCGCTCGGGCGGCTGCGCCGCCTGCCCGCGCAGGTCGAGATCGCGGTCGCGCTCGGCGACCTGAAGACGGCCCGGGCCGCGGCCGAAGAGCTCGAGCAGCTGTCGGAGAGCGTGAAGGTGGGCGACCGGCGCACACCGGCGTTCGAGGCGACGGTCTGCATGGCCCGGGGCCAGATCCGCCTGGTCGAGAACGACGTGGAAGGCGCGGTGCGGGAGCTCGAGCGCGCGGTCGAGACGTGGCGCGACGTGGGGGCGCCGTACGAGGTCGCGGACGCACAGATGCTCCTCGGCCTCGCGCTCCGCCGCCTCGGCGACGAAGACGGGGCGCGCGACGAGCTCACCGCGGCGAAAGCGACGTTCGAGCGGCTCGGGGCGGTGCTCGCCGCGGAGCGCGTCGCCGAGCTCCTCGGCGAGCGGTCGCTCCAGCGTACGTTCATGTTTACGGACATCGTCGACTCGACCAAGCTCGTCGAGGCGCTCGGCGAGGAGAAGTGGCGCAAGCTTCTCGCCTGGCACGACAAGCGGCTTCGCGAGTTGATCGAGGGCGAGGGCGGCGAGGTGATCAAACAGACGGGCGACGGCTATTTCGCGGCCTTTCAGGGCGCGGCCGCGGCGCTCGACGCAGCGGTCGCGATCCAGCGGGCCCTCGACGAGCACGAGCCGCTTGCGCCGGACGTCCGGATCGGCGTCCACACGGGCGGCGCGTTCCACAGATCGGACGAAGATCCCGATTACGCGGGGCAGGGCGTCCACGTGGCGGCCCGGATCGGCGCCCTCGCGGGCGGCGGCGAGATCCTCGCCAGCCGCGAGAGCCTCGACGGCGCTTCTCGCTTCCGCGTCTCGGAGCCACGCCGGGAGGCCCTGAAGGGCTTCGAGGAGCCTGTCGACCTCGTCTCGGTCGAGTGGCGCTGACGTGACGGAGGTCGCCGGCAGCACCGTCGACGCGGGCCGGGACGCGTTCAAGCGCCACGCCTGGCCCGAGGCGTACGAGCTGCTGACCGCTGCGGACGCCGGCGCGGAGCTCGCCGGCGACGACCTCGAGCGCCTTGCGGAGGCCGCAGTCTGGACGGACGACGGCGCGGCCGTCCGCGAGGCCGGCACTCCCGGACGGGGCTGGCTCGAGACGGCCGAGCATGTCGTCGCGAGGGAGGGGATGAACGTGAACCGCCGCGGCGTCGTCTTCGTATCCGCCGTTGAAGGGCGCGACCTCGCGGCCCTCGCGGCGAGGCTCGCCGAGACGTCGCTCGCCGTCCACGCGGCACTCCTGGACGGCGACGACCGTTAGGCGGGCCTTGCCCCCGGGTAGGGCAACGCTGTGGATCCGAA
>DATAAZ010000016.1:0-24593 GCA_036259875.1 Gaiellaceae bacterium | reverse complement strand
CGTACTGGCCCGGCGGGACGCGCCCGGCGGGTGCGTCCGCGTCGCCCGAGAATCGAACCGAGCGGCTAGCCCGAGACGGTGTTCACCCGCTCGCAGTTGACCGCGGCGTCTCCCGGCCGGATGTGTGCGCGGTCTTCACCGTCGCCGCAGTCGAGCGTGTCGACCTCGCCGTCGTCGGCGGCCGCCCAGAGACGGTCGTCGCCGCCGCCGCCGTTCACGGTGTCGAGCCCCCGACCGGCGAAGAGCCAGTCGTTCCCCTCGCCGCCGGCGACGGAGTCGTCGCCGAGACCGCCCCACGCCCGATCGCCGTCGTTTCCACCGTCGATCGTGTCGTTGCCGGCCATGCCGAACAGGAAATCCCAGCCGCCGAGGCCGCCGATCGTGTCGTTCCCGGCGCGCCCGAGCACGAAGTCGCGCCCCTCCGTCCCCGTCAGCGTGTCGTCGTCGCGCGTCCCGCGGATGATTTCGCCGCGCGGGCCACGCCCGTGGCCGCGGATCGCGCGGACGCGCTCGCAGTTCTCGGCGACGTCGCCGGCCCGGATGACCGCCCGGTCGTTCCCCGCTCCGCAGTCGATCACGTCGGGCACCCCGTCGTTCGCGCCCGAGCGGACGTGGTCGTTGCCGTCGCCGGCGTCGACCGTATCCATCCCGTAGCCCGTCCACAGCCAGTCGTCGCCGGCGCCGCCGTCGAGGGTGTCGTTCCCCGGGCCGCCGAAGAGGTAGTCGTGGCCCGTGTCGCCTGAAACGGAGTCGTCGCCGCGCTGGCCGTGGAGGAAGTCGTTCCCTCCGAGCCCGGAGGCCGTGTCGTTCCCGGCCCGCGCGAAGACATGGTCGCGGCGTTCGGTGCCGGTCAGCGTGTCCTCGCCGGGCGTGCCCACGATTACCCGCGCGGAGGCGGGACCGGCAAGCGTGGCGGCGACAGTCAGACCGATCGCGAGGAGAATCGCTTTTCGCACTGGTGCTCCTTTTACGTTTATCCGTCGAGGCGTACGAAACCACCGGATTTGCAGGGGTGTTTCGGCGTTCTGTAAGAACTCGAACAAGACGCGGTACAGAAACAAAGGCGCAGCCCGCCGGGGGACGGGCTGCGCCTTCGCCCACTGGGCGCTTCGCCGCGGGTCCGCGCTTGCGGCGAACGGAAGGCTCGTCTCGAGCCGCTCCCGAGCCTACGGAGGGCGTGTGCGACTTCCGTAAGCGATTCGCAAGGCTCCGGTAAGTGCGCTACGTAGGGTTTAGCGCGTGATCCTGGACTCGCGGGTCGACCGTTCGTCGTCGGAGTTCGCGTCGAACCGCTCGCGGATGGAGGCTCTCGTCGAGGAGCTGCGGGCGCGGTCCGACCGGGTTGCCTCCGGCGGCGGCCCCGACGCGATCGAGCGCCACCGCGGCCGCGGAAAGCTGCTCGCGCGAGACCGGATCGACCGGCTGGTCGACCCCGGCTCGGCCTTCCTCGAGCTGAACGCGCTCGCGGCCTGGGACGTGTACGGCGGGGAGGCGCCGGCGGCGGGAATCGTGACGGGCATCGGCGTCGTCGAGGGCCGCGAGTGCGTCGTCGTCGCGAACGACGCCACGGTGAAGGGCGGGACCTACTATCCCCTCACGGTCAAGAAGCATCTCCGCGCGCAGGAGGTCGCGGAGCAGAACCACCTGCCGTGCATCTACCTCGTCGACTCGGGGGGCGCGTTCCTCCCCCTGCAGGCCGAGGTCTTCCCCGACCGCGACCACTTCGGCCGAATCTTCTTCAACCAGGCGGTCATGTCCGCCAAGGGGATCGCCCAGGTCGCGGTCGTCATGGGCTCGTGCACGGCTGGAGGCGCCTACGTCCCCGCGATGAGCGACGAGACGGTGATCGTCAAGGGGACGGGGACGATCTTCCTCGGCGGCCCGCCGCTCGTGAAGGCGGCGACGGGCGAGGAGGTGAGCGCGGAGGAGCTCGGAGGCGCGGACGTGCATTCCCGCGTCTCCGGGGTCACGGACCACTACGCCGTCTCGGATGAGCACGCGCTGGCGCTCGCGCGCGACATCGTGGCGAACCTGAGCGGCGGGCGCCCGCCGCTTCCGTGGCAGCCGGTCGACCCCGAGGAGCCGCTTCACGATCCACACGACCTCTACGGGATCGTCCCGGAGGATTACCGGGTCGGCTACGACGTTCGCGAGGTGATCGCGCGGCTCGTCGACGGAAGCCGCTTCCACGAGTTCAAGCCGCTCTACGGCGAGACGCTCGTGTGCGGGTTCGCGCACGTCGAGGGCTTCCCGGTCGGGGTCCTCGCGAACAACGGCGTCCTCTTCTCGCAATCGGCGCTGAAAGGCGCCCACTTCATCGAGCTCGCCTGCAAGCGGCGCGTGCCGCTCCTCTTCCTTCAGAACATCACGGGGTTCATGGTCGGCAAGGAGTACGAAGCGGGCGGGATCGCGAAGGACGGCGCAAAGCTCGTGACGGCGGTCGCCTGCGCTCAGGTGCCCAAGCTCACCGTCGTGATCGGCGGCTCCTTCGGCGCGGGGAACTACGGGATGTGCGGGCGCGCCTACTCGCCTCGGCAGCTCTGGATGTGGCCGAACGCGCGCATCTCCGTGATGGGCGGGGAGCAGGCGGCGATGGTCCTCTCGACCGTCGGGAGCGCCGATCCGGACGAGGTTCGCGCCAAGTACGAGCACGAGGGCAACCCCTACTACTCGACGGCGCGGCTCTGGGACGACGGGATCATCGACCCGCTCGAAACCCGGAGAGTTCTCGCCCTCGGGATCGCGGCGAGCCTCAACGCCGCGATCCCGGAGACGACGTTCGGCGTCTTCCGGATGTAACGGAATCCGCGCCGGGTGCGCTATAGGAAACGGGCCGACCCAGCTCGGGGCCCGCAAGATTCGGCCGACGCTGGGATCTAGCTGAGCAGGGAACGGCCCGGAGCGTGGAGACCGCGGTCCGGCTGCGGCCGACCGGCCCACGGGATCGCTCCGGGCCTTCGCACAGTGTTGCCTATATCGCCCCGGGTTGTGCGCCCCGGCTCTTGCGCCCTCTTAGGAGCGTCTCAGGGACAGTCCCCAGGACGCCGGGCCGGCCACGACCCGCGCCTAGAGGATGAGCGTCTCGGGAAACACCGCGCCCGCCGCGAAGCGGTCGAGGCGGTACGGCGCGAGGTCGAACGACGACGCGCCCTCGAGGATCTCCTCCGCCAGCGCACGGCCGACGGCAGGAGACTGCATGAAACCGTGGCCCGAGAAGCCGCAGGCGGCGTAGACGCCCTCGGCGACCCGGCCGATGACGGGATGCGCATCGGGTGTCATGTCGTAGAGGCCCGCCCACGCTCGCGCGACCGTCGCCTCGGCGGCCGGCGGGTAACGGCGCGCCAGGCGCGTGAGCCGGTCGTCGAAAACGCTCTCGTCGACCTCCTCCGCCGCGTCCCAGCGCGGCTCGGCGTCGGCCATCGCGAGGACGAGGCGGCCGCCACGGCGGCGGAAGTGGAATCCCGTCTCGGCCTCGACCGTCATCGGCAGCCGGTCGGGCAGGCCCGCGATCGGGGTCGTCTCGAGGAGCTGCCGCGTCAACGGCCGGACGGGTAGCTCGACGCCGTAGCTCCGTGCCACTTCGGCCGAATCCGCGCCGCACGCGACGACGACGGCGTCGGCGTCGATCTCCTGGGCAGCCGTGTGCTCGCGCACGTCGACGCCCAGGTCCGCGGCTCGCCGGACGAGCTCGCGCGTCACCGCCGGCGGGTCGCCGACCCCGTCCGTCGCGCACACGACTCCCCCGATGAGGTCCTCCGCCGCGACGCCCGATGCGAGCCGGCCGATCCGATCTCGATCGACGTGCTCCACCGGAACGCCGAGCTCGACCTGGACGGCGCGTCGCTCCTCCAGCTCCGAGAGCCCGGCCTCCGTCCCGGCGACGAACAGGTAGCCGACCTGGTGGAAGAAGGGCGGCCCGAGCTCCTCGAAGAAGCGGATGCTCGCCTGAGCAAGCCTGACCTCGGCTGCCGTCGAGAACTGCTGCCGCACGCCGCCCATTCCCTTGCTCGTCGCCCGGCCGGCCACCTCGCCCTTGTCCGCGAGGACGACGCCGTCGGCGCCCGCGAGCGCCAGGTGATACGCGACGCTCGCGCCTATCGCGCCGGCGCCGGCGACGACGATGCGAGCCACTCCGAAACCGTCTGATCGATCGCCACGCGCTCTTCGTCCGTCAGCGTGCGAAGCGGCGCGCGCACGGCTTCACCGACGGGCACGGCGCGACGACCGAGCACGTGCTTCGCGGCACCGATGAACGGCGCACGCTCGAGCGCGTCGCGAAGCGCGCGAACACGGTCGCGCGCGTCGTCGCTCACGTCGCGCGCGAGCGCGACGACGGGCTCCGGGAATGCCGAGGCAAGCCCCGAGACGACGCCGACCGCGCCGGCCGCGAGCCCCGCGGGAAGAAGCGGCTCGGATCCGACGAAGACGTCCAGTCCCTCGAGCAGGTACGGGCGGACGGCCTCGAACGGCGCGTCGGAGACCTTCATCCCGGCGAGGTTGGGCACCTCGTCCTGCAGCCGCTCCACGACCGTGACCGGGATCGCGTAGCCGCTGCGGGCCGCGAGCTCGTAGACGTAGAACGGCACGGGCGCGCACGCCTCGGCGGCCGCGGCGAAGTGGCCCACGAGCGCGCGCTCGTCGAAGGCGTAGTAGGGCGGTCCGATCACCGCCACCCCGTCGACGCCGAGCGATGCCGCGTGCTCGCAGAGCGCGACCGTCTCCGCGGTCGTTTGCGCGCCGCAATGGACCGCGAGCGAGAGCCGGCCGGCGCACGACGCGGCGAAGAGCTCGGCCGCGCGCCGGCGCTCGTCGGCCCGAAGAAGGATCCCCTCCCCGGTCGTCCCGAGCGCGAAGATCCCGTCCAGGCCCGAGTTCGCGAGGAACTCGACATAGGGCGCGAACGCCTCGTCGTCCAGCGCCTCGCCTCCGTCACGAAGCGGCGTCACGGCGGCGGCGAGCGCTCCTCGGATCACGGCGGGAACTCTAGACTCGCCCGGGTGGACGACGAGCGCACGCGCTTCCTGATCCGGTACGCGGGCGGGTTCGCGCCGTTCACGGTCGCGCGCGCCGAAGGCGCCTGGCTCGAGACCGCGGACGGCCGGCGGATCCTCGACTTCACGTCCGGACAGATCTGCTCGACGCTCGGGCACAACCACCCGCGAATCGCAAGCGCGGTCCGCGAAGCGCTCACGAGCGTCATCCACCTCAACTCGTGGATGCTGTCCGAGCCCGTCCTCGCGCTTGCCGAGCGGCTCGCCGGCCTCTTCCCCGCGCCCCTCGGGAAGGTGATCCTCCTCAATACCGGCTCCGAGGCGAACGAGGTCGCGCTCAAGCTCGCGAAGATGTTCACGGGCCGCTTCGAGGTCGTGGGCCTGACGCGGAGCTTCCACGGCCTGCTCGCCGGGATCGCGTCTGTGAACTTCTCGATGGCGCACGCGGGCTACGGGCCGCTCCTTCCCGGCGCCTTCGCCCTCCCCGCGCCCTACGCGTACCGCTGTCCGATCCGCCACTGCGACGGCAGGTGCGACTGCACCTGCCTCGAGGCGGGCTTCGAGCTCGTCGACCAGCAGTCCGTCGGCTCGCTCTGCGCTGCCGTTGCCGAGCCGGTCCTCTCCGCGGGCGGCGTGATCGTCCCTCCCGACGGCTACTTCCGCCGCCTGCGTGAGCTCTGCGACGAGCGCGGGATGCTCCTCGTCGTCGACGAGGCGCAGACGGGGTTCGGACGCCTCGGGACGATGTTCGGCTTCGAGCACGACGGCCTCGTACCCGACCTCGTCGCTGTCTCGAAGACGCTCGGCGGCGGCGTTCCGCTGGCCGCGACCGTCACGAGCCCGGCAATCGAGGCGGACTGCGTCGACAAGGGCTTCCTGCACGTAACGTCCCACGTCTCCGATCCGCTCCCGGCTGCCGCCGGCCTGGCCGTCTTGGACGTCGTCGAGGAGGACGGGCTCGTGGAGCGCGCCCGCGCGCGAGGCGAGCGCCTGCTCGTGCGGCTGCGCGAGCTCCAGGACCGCCACGAGCACGTCGGCGACGTCCGGGGCCGCGGGCTCCTCGTGGGGGTCGAGCTCGTCGTCGACCGGGGGACGCGCGAGCCCGCGGACGAGCTAGGCGCGGCCGTGACGGCGGAGTGCCTCCGCCGCGGGCTCTCGATGAACATCGTCCGCGCCGGGTCGAGCGCGAACTGCTTCCGGATCGCCCCGCCGCTCTCCGTGAGTGAGGACGAGATCGACCTCGCGGTCGAGATCCTCGACGCCTCGCTGACCGCCGTTCTCGCCGCGCGGCCCGCGCTCGCGGCGCGGTGAACGGCCTTCGCGCCGAGCGGGACGGCCACGTCTACCGCGTCACGCTGGCGCGGCCGGAGCGGAGGAACGCCTTCGATGCCGAGCTGATCGCCGCGCTCGCCGCGGCCTTCTTGGACGTCGGCGACGCCCGCGCCGTCGTCCTCGCCGGCGCAGGCGAGAGCTTCTGCGCGGGAGCCGACGTCGAGTGGCAGCGGTCCTCCATCGACCTCACCCTCGAGGAGAACGTCGAGGACGCGACGCGGCTCCTCCGGATGCTCGAGGCGATCGAAGGGTGCCCCGCGCCGGTCGTCGCCCGCGTGCACGGGTACGCGCTCGGGGGCGGTGCGGCCGTCGTCGCCTGCGCAGACGTCGCCGTGGCCGCGACGGACGCCGTCTTCGGGTTCTCGGAGGTGAAGCTCGGGATCATCCCCGCCGTCGTCTCCCCGTTCGTCTTCGCGAAGATCGGCGCCGCCGCACGCCGGTACTTCCTGACCGGCGAGCGCTTCGACGCCGACACGGCGCTCCGCCTCGGGCTCGTCAACGAGGTCGCCGACGACCTCGACGCGGCCGTCGACCGCGTGGTCACGGAGCTCCTCACGTCGGGGCCAGCCGCGGTTCGCGAAGCGAAGCGCCTCGTGCGCGAGCGCCCGGGCGTCGAGGACCTCCCGCGGATCGCGGCGCGCCTCCGAACGAGCGAGGAAGGTCAGGAAGGCTTGCGCGCGTTCCTCGAGAGGCGCGAGCCGCGCTGGCGTCGCCCGTAGTCTCGGCGCCTGCCGGCGTCGTGGGTGGGCGGGCGGGCGACCTCGGCGACCAGCCGGCGCGAGCGCGGCGCCGATTCTGTCCTTCGAGCACGAAGCGCGGGATCGGGGACGTCGCCGACGCAGACCCACGCTTGCGAGGCGAGCGTTCCCCGAGAGGGACGGCGTCTTTGGTCGCCCATCGGGCTCGTAAGCTAGCGCCGTGGCGAGCGAGCGAGTCGCGCACATCCGCAAGCTCGTCGTCGCGAATCGCGGGGAGATCGCCGCGCGGATCTTCGCCACGTGCCGCAGGCTCGGGATCGCCACCGTCGCGGTTGCGGCCCCGGACGATCGGGGCGCCTTCCACACCCGGCGCGCAGATGCCGTCGAGGCGATCGGGTCGTACCTGTCCGCCTCGGACGTCGTGGACGCAGCCACGCGGGCGGGGGCCGACGGCGTCCATCCGGGGTACGGGTTCCTCGCCGAGAGCGCCGGGCTCGCCGAGGCGGTCCGCGCCGCGGGGCTTCGCTGGGTCGGGCCGCCGCCGGACGTCCTCCGTGCCGCCGGCGACAAGCTCGAGGCCAAGCGGATCGCCGCAGCGGCGGGCATCCCGGTCGTCGAGACGGGCTCGCCGGAGGAGCTCGGCTTCCCACTCGTGATCAAGGCCGCGGCCGGAGGAGGCGGCCGCGGGATGCGCGTCGTGCGCTCGCCCGCGGAGCTCGACGAGGCGGCCGAGGCGGCCCGGCGGGAGGCGATGGCGGCGTTCGGCGACGACCGTGTCTTCTTCGAGCGCTACGTCGAGCGCCCGCGCCACGTCGAGATCCAGCTTCTCGCCGACGCGCACGGCGCGATCGTCCACCTCGGCGAGCGCGAGTGCTCGATCCAGCGCCGCTACCAGAAGGTGCTCGAAGAGAGCCCGTCGCCCGCGCTCGATCCGCCGCTTCGCCACCGGATGGGCGAGGCGGCGGTCGCGTTCGCCGGCGCGCTCGCGTACGAGGGCGCGGGAACCGCTGAGTTCATCCTCGGCGAGGACGGACGATTCGCGTTCCTCGAGCTGAACGCCCGCATCCAGGTGGAGCACCCCGTCACCGAGCTTGTGACGGACGTCGACCTCGTCGAGCAGCAGCTCCGGGTCGCCGCCGGCGAGGCGCTCGCGCTCGAGCCACGCGATCCCGACGGCCACGCGGTCGAGGTGCGCGTGTACGCGGAGCACCCGCTTACGTTCCTGCCGCAGGCCGGGCGGGTCGAGCGGCTCGCGCTTCCGGACGGCGTACGAGTCGACGCCGGCGTGGAGGCGGGCGACGAGGTCCCGGTCGCGTACGACCCGATGATCGCGAAGCTGATCGCGCACGCCGAGACGCGGGCGGAGGCACTCGAGCGCCTCGCCCTCGCGCTCGACGAGACGCGGGTCTCCGGCGTGACGACGAATCTCCCGCTGCTCCGCTGGCTCGTCCGCCATCCCGCGGTTCGCGACGGACAGACGACGACCGCCTTCCTGGTCGAGCATCCGCCGCTTTCGCGCTTCCCGCGGATCGCGCCGCCTTGGCGCGGGTACTGGCGGCTGAACCGCGACCATGCCACGCCGCCGCCGGTCCGGCGGCCACCGCCCGTCGTGGAGACCGCCTCGCACGCGACGGACGCCGTCGGCCACGCCGAGCGGACGCTCGTCGCCCCGATGCCCGGGACCGTGATCCGCGTCCTCGCGGGCGAGGGAGACCGGGTCGAGCCACGCCAGACGCTCGTCGTGCTCGAGGCGATGAAGATGGAGACGCCGCTCGGGTCCCCGTACGAAGCGACCGTCCGCCGCGTCAACGTCGCCGAGGGCGACCGCGTCACGGGCGGCACGGTCCTGGTCGAGCTCGAGGCGTGAGCACCCGCCGTTTCGACGGCTCCGCGCCCCGGTAGGAGCAAGACGGAGCAACAAGGAGAGGAGACCGGACGGCGAACGAGCTTCAGGGAAAGAGGATCGCGTTTCTCGCCACCGACGGGGTCGAGCAGGTAGAGCTGACCGAGCCGTGGAAGGCCGTCGAGGGGGCGGGCGGCGCGCCCGAGCTCGTCTCGCTGGAAGCGGTCGAGATCCAGGGCGTCAACCACATGGACAAGGGCGACGCGTTCCGCGTCGACAAGGCGGTCTCGGACGCGGATGTCGGCGACTACGACGCACTCGTCCTACCCGGGGGCGTCGCGAACCCCGACTTCCTGCGGACGAACGAGGACGCCGTCCGGTTCGTCCGGTCGTTCTTCGAGCGGGGAAAGCCGGTAGGTGCCATCTGCCACGGGCCGTGGATGCTCGTCGAGGCCGACGTTGTCCACGGACGGACGCTGACCTCATGGCCGTCGCTCAAGACCGACATCCGGAACGCGGGCGGAACGTGGGTCGACGAGCAGGTGCACGTCGACGGCGGACTGGTGACGAGCCGCAAGCCGGACGACCTGCCGGCGTTCTGCGCCAAGCTAGTCGAGGAGATCGCCGAGGGCGTCCACGCGCGCCAGCGCGAGGCCGTCGGCGCTGGCTCGTAGGCATCGAGCACGATCCGGCGGATCGCCCGGTCGTTTTCGTGCGGACGGGCGAGCCAGGCTCGCGCGTCGGAGCATCGGCGGCACAAGCGGCGGCTCAGACCGGCGCGGCGGCCGCCTCGAGCCTTCGCCGCGGGGTCGGCGGCAGCGCGAGCGCGACGAGCAGTGCGACCGCCGGCCCCGCGGCCGTTGCGAGCACCGCCGCCTCGAGATCGATCGCGTCGGCGACCGCGCCGAGCGAGAGGGCGGCGACGCCGCCGAGCCCGATCGCCAACCCGATCGAGAGCCCGGACGCCATCCCGACGCGGCCCGGCATGTACTCCTGGCTCATCACGAGGCTGACGCCGAACGTCCCGATGACCGCGGCACCGGAGAGGACGAGCGCGACCGCGCCGACGGGCGAATCGACGAGCGCGTAGACGACGATGAGCGGCGCTGCGACGACGAAGCTTCCGGCGAGGACGGTCCGGCGTCCGAACCGGTCGGCGAGCGGCCCACCCGCGAGCGTTCCGACCGCGCCGGCGAGGAGGAAGAAGGCGAGGAGGCGGTTGCCGTACGCGACGCCGTTCCCGCGCGCGATCTCGTACAGGGGGACGAACGTGAAGAGGCCCATGTGCGCGACCGAGCGAAGCCCGACGACGAAGAGAAGCAGCGCGAGACCGCCCGGCCGGCCCGGCTCGAGACGCCGCGCGGCGGCTCGCTCCTCGCTGGGCGCGAACCGGCCCAGATAAGGCAAGAGCCAGGCGAGTAGCGCCGCGGCCGCGAGGCCCGGGACGGCGAGGAGAAGGCCCCCCTCGAGGCCAAGCCCGAGCGTGATGATCGCGAAGGTCGCGACGAGCGGCCCGAGCGCGAAGCCGACGTTGCCGCCGACCGAGAAGAACGCCATGCCGCTCGCGCGCCGAGGCCCGCTCACGTAGCTCGCGAACTTCGAGCCCTCCGGGTGGTAGGCGGCGACGCCGAGCCCCGAGACGAGAACGGCGAGGAGCACGAGCGGGTACGCGGGCGCAACCGACGCGGCGGCCATCCCGATCCCCGCGAGCGCCACGCCCGTTGGAAGGAGCCAGAGTGCGCCGCGGGCGTCCGACCAGAGCCCGAAGGCGGGCTGCACGATCGACGAGGAGATCGTGCCGGCGAGGACGAGCGCCGCCGCGGCCGTGTACGAAAGCTCGAACTTCGTGACGAGGAACGGAAGGAGGGCGGGGAGCGAGCCCTGCGCGAGGTCGGTGAACATGTGACCGGTCGAGAGCCCGGCCATCGCCTTGCGGTCCAATTGCGTCACCGGCTGTGCGCGCGCCTCGTCTCGCACTCGCGCGCCTCTCGTCGCACACGACGCGCCACGAGCGCGCCCTTCGCATCTACGCTCGACCGCAGGGGGATTCCAACGCGGGGTCCCCCGGGGGAGGTACATGCGGGGCGGCGCACGGCGCGAGGATAGCCGCGCCCGCACGGGCCGCCGGACCCGCCGTCCGCCGCCCGCGCGGCAGCGGGCGCGCTCGCCTTACGCGGCGTAGCGCGCGATCAGCGCGCGGGAGAGTTGCTGCTGCAGATCGACGATCGCGCGGCGGTTCCGTTCCAGCTCGTCCAGCCGGTCGCCGCCTCGGAGCTCCTCGCGCTCACGCAGAAGCCCTCCGAGGAGATCCTGGAGGGCTTCCACCGGGAGAGGGTGCCCGCGAGGGGAGGGTGCGGGCGGAGAGGGTACGGCTGCGCTCAATGCGCTTCCCTCATATCGGCGCGGCGCGGTCGGGCGCTCGCGCCTCGATGGGGGGATTTCGGCCCCTGGGCTAGCATCCCTTCTCCCATGGACGTCGACGTTCTCGAGACCGCGCCGGACGGCGTCGAGGCCGACGTGATCGGGTTCGGCGTCACCGACCCGGTCGAGCTCTCCGCGGCGGCGCGCGGTCTGGATCAGCGCGTGCGCGGACGCCTCACCCACCTCCTCGCCGACGGCGAGCTCGACGGAGGAGCGGGCGCTGTGACGCTCCTCCATACGGACGGTGAGCTCGCCGCGAGACGGCTTGCGGCGGCGGGCCTCGGTGTGCGTGAAGACGTCGACGCGGACGCCGTGCGAACCGCGGCCGCGAGCGTCGTGACGCGCGCGCGAGCCCTGCCCCGCGGCACGGTCGCCTGGGTGCTCGAGGGCGACGGCTCACCGCTCTCGCCCGTGGAGCAGGCGTGCGCCGTCGTCGAAGGCGTCGTCCTCGGTCGCTACGACACGGGCCGCTGGAAGACGAACGGCGACCGCCCCGCCCCCGTCCGCCGCATCGTCCTCTGCGGCTCGGCGGCGGCGGGCGTGGCGCAAGAGGCGCGGCGCGCCGCGGTCGTCGCCGAATGGACGAACCGGTGCCGCGACATCGTGAATGCACCGCCGAACGAGCTCAGTCCCGACCGGCTGAGCGACGTCGCAGTCGATGTGGCCGACCGGTTCCCGACGCTCACGGCGGACACGCTCGGCCCCGCCGAGATCCGCGCCATGGGGATGGGCGCGTTCACCGCGGTCGCGCACGGAAGCCACAATCCGCCGCAGCTGATCATCCTCCGCTATGAGCCGCGCGGCCCCGCCCGCGACGACGTGGTCCTCGGCCTCGTCGGCAAGGCGCTCACGTTCGATGCGGGCGGGATCTCGCTGAAGCCCGCCGACAACATGGACGAGATGAAGTCGGACATGTCCGGCGGCGCCGCGGTCATCGCCGGCGTCGGCGCGATCGCGGAGCTCGAGCTTCCGCTTCGCATCGTCGCCGTCGTGCCCGCCTGCGAGAACATGCCGGGCGGGCACGCGTACCGCCCCGGCGACATCCTGACCGCGGCCAGCGGGACGACGATCGAGGTCACGAACACGGACGCCGAGGGCCGCCTCGTCCTCGCGGACGCCCTCTGGTACGCACGCGAGGAGGGCGTCACGCACCTGCTCGATCTCGCCACGCTCACGGGGACGATCCAGGCCGCAATGGGCGATTTCTATGCGGGCCTCTTCACGAACGACGAGGCGTGGGAAGCCGAGGTGCTCGCCGCCTCCGAGGCGAGCGGCGACCACGCGTGGCCCATGCCGCTCCACCGGTCGTACGCGCGCTACCTCGAGTCGTCGTTCGCCGACGTCAAGAACTGCCCCGAGAAGAAGCGCGGCTCCTCGATCATTGCCGCGCTTTTCCTGGAGCGGTTCGCCGGAGAAGGGCCCTGGGCGCACCTCGACATCGCGGGCACGGCATTCCTCGACCGCGGCCGCGACTACTACCCACACGTGGGCGCGACGGGATACGGCGTCCGGCTCCTCGCGGAGCTGGCACGGCGGCTGGCGCAGCGGTGAATTACGACCTCTCGGACGAGCAGGAGCTGCTCCGGCGGACCGTGCGCGACTTCGCCGAACAGCGGATCGCGCCCGTCGCAGAGGAGCTCGACCGCGAGCACCGCTTCCCGTACGACATCGTCGCCGAGCTCGCCGAGCTCGGCGTCATGGGCATCCCCGTCCCGGAGGAGTACGGCGGCGCCGGCGGTGACACGCTCTCGTACGCGATCGCGATCGAGGAGCTGACGCGCGTCGACTCCTCCGTCGCGATCACCGTCGCCGCGCATACGTCGCTCGGGACGATGCCGATCCTCCTGTACGGCATCGACGACCAGAAGGCCGAATGGCTTCCCGACCTCGCCTCTGGTCGCCGGCTGGGCGCGTTCGGGCTCACCGAGCCCGGCGCCGGATCGGACGCGGGCGCGACGCAGACCCGTGCCGAGCTCCGCGATGGGCACTGGGTCGTGAACGGATCGAAGATCTTCATCACCAACGCGGGCACCGACATCTCCGCCTGCGTGACGATCACGGCCCGTACCGGCGAGAACGAGATCTCGAACCTGATCGTCCCGAAGGGGACGCGCGGCTATGAGATCTCGGCGCCGATGGAGAAGATGGGCTGGAACGCCTCCGACACGCGCGAGCTCTCGTTCGACGACTGCGCCGTCCCCGAGGCGAACCTGCTCGGCCCGCGCGGGAACGGGTTCCGCCAGTTCCTCGAGATCCTCGACGGCGGGCGTATCTCGGTCGCCGCGATGGGGGTCGGGCTCGCGCAGGGCGCGTACGAGCAGGCGTTCGCCTACGCGAAGGAGCGTCAGCAGTTCGGACGGCCGATCTCGAAGTTCCAGGCGGTGCAGTTCAAGCTTGCGGACATGGCGACCGAGATCGAGGCGGGCCGCCAGCTCGTCTACAAGGCGGCGTGGCTCAAGGACCAAGGGCGCCCCTTCGCGAGGGAAGCCGCGATGGCGAAGCTCTACACCGGGATTCTCTCGAACCGCGTCGCGAACGACGCCCTCCAGATCCACGGCGGCTACGGCTACATGGACGAGTACGCGATCTCGCGCTTCTACCGCGATCAGAAGGTGCTCGAGATCGGCGAGGGCACGAACGAAGTCCAGCGCATGGTGATCGCGAGGCACCTGGGTCTCTAACGGCCGGGGCTTGTTCGAGCTCGTGATCCCGCCCGACGTCACTCCGACGCGGGCGCGCATCCAAAGCAGACGCTCGGCCGCGAGCTAGTCGACGCCGTCCAGGAGCGAGGCGGCCGGAACGCGAAGCGCCCGCGCGAGCCGCACGACGGTCGAGAGCCGCGGCTCGCGCTCGCCCCGTTCGAGGAGCGAGATCTCCGTTCGATGCAGCCTGCAGGCGCGCGCGAGGGCGTCCTGCGAGAGGCCGCGCTCGCGACGTTGGGCGCGCAGGTTGGCCGCGAAGCGCGTTTTCGCCTCGGACATCTCGCCTCTTTACGGCGAAAACCCGCGTCCGGATGGGCGGCGGCGCGAGGGGTATTGGAAGCGACGCGGCACACCGTCCGCCGAAAGGGCCGCGTCGCGCCGGCCGCTTCCCGCTTCAGCGAAGCCGCTCCACCTCGTACCCCCACTCTCGCAGGCGCGCGAGCACGTGGGCGCATTGATCCTCGTCGCGGGTTTGCAGCGTCAGCTCGACGACGACCTCGGTGAGCGGGACGTCGAGCCCTTCGCGCTGGTGTTGAACGCCGATCAGGTTCACACGCTCGCCTGCGATCAGCGTCAGCAGGTTCGCGAGCGCGCCCGGCCGATCCTGGACGTGGGTGCGAAAGACGAGGAAGCGCCCGGCCTGCGTGAGGCTGTACCGCGCCACCTCGATGAGGAGGCTCGGGTCGATGTTCCCGCCCGAGAGGACGGCGCAGGCCGGGCCGGCGCCGTCGACCTTCCCGCCGAGGAGAGCGGCGACCGACGCCGCCCCCGCCCCCTCGACGACGAGCTTGACGCGCTCGAGCAGGAGCACGATCGCGTGGGCGATCTCGTCATCGGTGACCGTCACGACGTCGTCGAGGCGCTCACGCAGGATCGCGCTCGTGCGCTCGCCGGGACGCTTGACCGCGATCCCGTCCGCGATCGTGTAAGCCCCGACCGGCTCGCCGGCCAGGGGCGCCATGTTCGCCGCCTGGACACCGACGACCCGCACGCCGGGGCGCAGCTCCTTCAACGCCACGGCGATCCCCGACGCCAGCCCGCCGCCCCCGATTGGGACCGTGACGACCTCGAGGTCTTCGAGCTCGGCCGCTTCGGCGAGCTCGAGGCCGAGCGTTCCCTGGCCCGCGATCACCACCTCGTCCTCGAACGGGTGGACGAGCGTCGCGCCCGCCTCGACACGCTTCCTGCATGCCTCGTGCGCCTCCTCGTAGCTCATCCCGGTGAGGACGACCTCGGCGCCGTAGCTCTTCGTCGCGTCGACCTTCGCCATCGGCGCGTCCTCGGGCATGAAGATCGTCGCGGCGATCCCGGCCTCCCGCGCTGCCCAGGCGACCGCCTGCCCGTGGTTTCCCGCGCTCGCGGCGACGACGCCGGCCGCGCGCTCGCTCGTGCTGAGGCCCGCGATCTTGTTAACGGCTCCTCGCACCTTGAACGACCCCGTCCGCTGCAGGTTCTCGGCCTTGAGGAAGACCGGCCGCCCGGTGCGGCGGCCGAGCGTCTCCGACGAGTAGACGGGGGTCACGCGCGCGACCCCCGCGAGGCGGCCGCGCGCCGCCTCGACGTCAGCGAACGTCGGAGCTGTTCGGGGCTTCGTCGCCAAGGCTGAAGACCTTGTCCATGATCTCGCGTACCGCGGTCAGCGGGTCGAGCTTACGGCTCTTCACGTCGTCGAGGAGGCGGCGCAGCTCGGCGTCGTTCGCGACCGCGCGCTCCAGATGCGCTTTTGCCCGCGCGCTCGCCACTGCGAACACCTCGCCGGCCAGGTTCTCGGCCCGGCGCTGCGCGAGCAGCCCTTCCGACTCGAGGTGGTGCCGGTGCCCCTCGATGCGCGCCCACAGGTCCTCGACTCCCTCGTCCGTGAGCGCGTCCGTGAGGACGATCGGCGGGCGCCACGCGCGGTCGCTGTCGAGCGACAGGATCGAGCGGACCTCGTTGAGCATCGTCTTCGCGGCCGGGTGGTCGCGCTTGTTGACGACGATCACGTCCGGGATCTCCATGATCCCCGCCTTGAGCGCCTGGATCGAGTCGCCCGAGCCGGGCATGAGCACGAGGACGACCGTGTCGGCGACGCCGACGATCTCGACCTCGCTCTGCCCCGTGCCGACCGTCTCGACGAAGAGGACGTCCTTCCCGGCGGCGTCGAGGATGAGGACCGCCTGGAGCGTCGCCTCCGCGACGCCGCCGAGGTGGCCGCGGGTTCCCATCGAGCGGATGAAGACGTCAGGGTCGAGGAAGTGGTCGGAGAGGCGGATCCGGTCGCCGAGGAGCGCGCCAGCCGTGAACGGGCTCGAGGGGTCGACCGAGATCACGCCGACCTTGGCGTCGGAGGCCCGGACCTGCCGTACGAGCCCGCTTACGAGGCTCGACTTCCCGACGCCGGGCGGCCCCGTCATCCCGATCACGTACGCCCGGCCCGTCTCGGGATAGACGGCACGCACGAGCTCGTAGGCGAGCGGGTCGCGGTCCTCGACGAGGCTGATCGCGCGGGCTAGCACGCGCCGGTCGCCGCCGCGCACGCCCTCGATCAGCGCGTCTACCGTCCAGGCGGACACGGCGGTCAGGCGCGCCCGGCGAGCGCGGGGTCGCCCGCTCGCTCGTGCGACTCCTCGCGGCCGAGAAGCGCCAGGGCGACAGCCGCGCCCAGCGCGCAAAGACCCGCGGCGACCATCCACGCGGCGCGCGCGCCGAACTCGTTCGTGAAGGGACCGGCGGCGACCATCCCGACGCCGAGAACGCCGTAGCCGGTGCTCATGAGCACGGCGAACGCCCGGCCGCGAAGCCGGTCGGGCGCGCCGCGCTGCACGAGGACGACGTTGCAGACGACCGCCGCGCCGTTGCCCGCGCCGGCAAGCGCGACGAAGAGAGCGGCGATCCAGAGATTCGGCGCACCGGCCGCGACGAGGAGACCCGCGCCCATGAGCGCGATCGCGAGGCCGTACGGCCCGCGCATGCCGTGACGCGCGATCAGCCCGCCGGCCGCCATGCCGCCGACGACGAGCCCGAGCGCGTTCGCGGCGAGGAGGACGCCGTAACCGAAGTCACCGCCGTCGAAGACGTCCCGCGCGAGGAAGACCTCGGCGACGCTCATGGCCGCGCTCGCGAGCATGACGATGCTCCATGCGACGAGCACGGTGAGGAGCGGGCGCGAGCGGACGACGAGCGCGAACCCCGCCGCCAGCTCGCTGAGGTGACCCTGCGTCGCCCGCCGTGCCTCCTCGAGCGACTCGCGGATGCGGACGAGGAGCAGCGCGGAGAAGACGAAGCTGGCCGCGTTCGCCCAGTAGGCGGCATCCGGCCCGGACGCCGCGACCAAGGCTCCCCCGGCGAGCGCGCCGATCGCCCAGGTCAGGTTGTCGGCAGTCTGGAGGAGGCCGTTTGCCTGCGGAAGCTCGTTGTCCGGGACGAGGTTCGGGAGACCGGCGTACGCGGCAGGCCGGAAGACGCTCGTCGCGATCCCCGCCGCGAGCGCGAGGAGAACGATCGCGAGCGCGGTCGGCGCGAACGGGAGCGTGACGAACACGGCGGCTCGGAAGAGGTCGGCGGCGATGAGGATCGAGCGGCGCGGCAGCCGGTCGGCGAGGGGAGCCGCCGCCAGCCCGATGACGACGATCGGCAGGAACTCAGCGATCAGGAGCGCGCTGACCCAGCGCGCGTCCGCCGTCCGGTCGGTCACGTCGATGACGAGCGCGACGAAAGCAAGCCACGTCCCGATCCCGGATGCGAGCGCGGCGAGAAAGAGGAGACGAAAGCCGGGCGCGCAGCGAAGGAGCCGCGCGTGCGGGGCGGCCAGGCGGGCGATCACGGGCCGGGCGCGGCCGTGAGGGTTCGCGCGAACGCCTGTCCGAAGATCTCGTTTTCCTCAGGCGTCCCGATCGTGACGCGGATCGCGCCCGGCGCGCCGAACGGCGCGAGCGGCCGCACGATGACGCCCTCCCGCAGGAGTGCGTCGAAGAGCGCCGTCGCGTCCTCGCCCACCTCGACGAACAGGAAGTTCGCGACCGGCGGGGCGGCGACGCGGACGGGGAGCTCGGCGCAGATCGCGAGGAGCTGGGCGCGGCCCTGAGCCGTGAGCGCGCGGCGGCGCGCGAGCTCGTCCGAGTCGCCGAGGCTGGCAAGGGCGGCCTCTTGGGCGAGTTGGTTGACCTCGAAGGCGTTTCGGACCTTGTTGATCGCCTGCACGACGTCGACCGGCGCGACTCCGTACCCGACGCGGAGGGCCGCCAGCCCGTAGATCTTCGAAAACGTCCGGAGGACGAGGACCCGCTGCCCCTCACGCTTCAGGTACTCCTCGATCCCGTCCGGGTAGTCGGGGTCGTCTACGTACTCGAAGTAGGCCTCGTCGAGGACCGTGAGCACGTGGTCGGGGACGCGGTCGAAGTATGCGTCGAGAGCGGCACGGCCGACCATCGTCGCGGTCGGGTTGTTCGGGTTCGCGACGAAGGCGAGCTTCGTACGCGGCGTGATCGCCGCGAGAAGCGCCTCGAGGTCGTAGCGGTCGTCGGTGAGCGGAACGCGGACGGGCGTCGCGCCTAGCTTCAGCGCGTCGAGCACGTAGCTCGGGAACGACGGCCAGCCGCACACGATCTCGTCCCCCGGGTCGAGGGCCGCAAGCGAGAGGTACATGACGACGGCGTCGGCGCCGGCCGCGGGCGCGACGTTTTCGGGATCGACGCCGTGCTTCTCGGCCAGCGCCGTCGTGAGCCGGTAGGCGCTTCCGTCCGGGTAGCGGTTGCAGTCGGCGATCGCGCGCTCCATCGCCTCGCGCGCTGCCGGGAACGGCCCGAACTGGCCCTCGTTGGACGCGAGCTTGACGACGCGCTCGAGCCCGAGCTCGCGCTGCACCTCCTCGGCCGGCTTCCCGGGCTCGTACGGCACGAGCCCGGCGATCGCGGGCCGAAAGAAATCGGGCTCGCCCATCGCGGCGGAGCTTAGACGCTCGACCTCCGCGAACTCGAGCGCCGCGGCGGGCTCCCGCCTCGCGTCAAGCTCTCCCCCGGGGTCCCCTGTGCTTGCCCCCTCGCGTTCGAGCGTAGCTCCCGGCGACGCGCGCGTGTGTGACGTGATGTCCCGCTGCCGCGGGCGGATCGTCGACCCGCGTCGGGCCCGACACGGCCCGCCCCTAGACTGCCCGCCGTGGACAAGATCGGCCTGTTCCCGCTTCCGCTCGTGCTCGTGCCGGGCGAGCAGGCACCGCTCCACATTTTCGAGCCTCGCTACAAGGAGCTGATCGCGGAATGCCTCTCCGAGGGCGCCGACTTCGGCCTCGTCTTCGCGGACGACGACGGCATGCGCGAGGTCGGCACGCGCGCTTCCGTCGTGGAGGTGCTCGAGCGTTTCCCGGACGGCCGGCTGAACATCGTGGTCGAGGGCGGCGAGCGCTTCCGCCTCCTCGAGCTGACCGAAGGCCGCTCGTTCGCGACCGGAGCGGTCGACGCGATCGAGGACGAAGGAGACGAGCCGACCGACGAGGAGCGCGACCGCTGCCTCGCCGCGTACGAGCGGGTCGTCGAGGCAGCCGACGCGGAGCTCGCCGAGCTCGAGCGAGACGCCCCGCTCGCGTTCCAGATCGCGGCGCGGATCGACCTCGGCACCGAGGTCAAGCAGGCGCTGCTCGAGCTGCGCTCCGAGCGCGAGCGGGTCGTCCGGCTCGCGGGCCTCCTCGAGAAGGCCGCCGAGGCGGTCGCGCGCGACCGCGAGATCCGGAACCGCGCGTCGACGAACGGCCGCGTCGAGGCCCTGTAGGCGCGGGTAACCTCCGCCCGCCGGATACGCCGGCCGTCCGGACCGGTCATGACCGCCTACACGCGCTTGATGCCGTGAACCGGCCGGCCGGCCGCCTCCCACGCGTAGTACGACGCGCTCGGCCCGAACTCGGGCCGGTACTCCACGATGCGCGGGTTTCGTCCGACCTCCTTCGCGCGGTTCGCGTGCCGGAGGAGATTCGGATCGTCGCGCTCTTCCCACACGAGGATGAGATGCGCCGCCGTCATGAACTCGGCGACGAACGAGCAGCCCGCGGCCGGGCACGGGAACGGGTCCGTCGAGACGCAGAACCAGCCGGCGTGGCCGCCCGACCCCTCGTCCGTCCAGAGCGCCTCCTCCTCTTCGAGCCACGTCTCCTCGGTGACGGCAGTCCCGCGCCCGGGCTCGAACGGATCGCGCGACTCCGTCATTCGGCGCGGATCAGACGGCCGTCCAGAACGACCTCGACGAGGCGCTCGCCCGCACCGTCCCCCGGCACGCGGAGCAGCGGTTGGCCGAGTCGTCGGCGACGGCGCGGCGCGGCTCGTGGGCGACGTCCGCGACGGCGTTCTCGTTCGGCGGAGGCAGCGGGTTCGCGAGGAGGCCGGGCGCCTCGACAAGGACGAGGGTGCGTGCCGGCGCCGCGTGATCGCGGGCGAGAGACCGGCGTGTTCGCCTGATGGGCACTAGAGCTCCTTCGCCATGAGGACGGCGTCGAGGTACTTGCCGGCGCGGCGATAGTGGCGGCGCCGCAGCCCCTCCTGGGCATAGCCGAGGCGCGTGTAGAGGGCGATCGCCGCCTCGTTGTGCGGAAAAACGTGGAGCTCGAGCTTCCGGATCCCGACGCGCCGCGCCCACGCCTCGGCGGCTTCCATGAGCGCGCGCCCGGCGCCCCGGCGGCGGAAGTCCCGTGCGACCATCACGCCGAGGTCCGCGACGTGCCGGCTCGCGGGGTGCGGATCGCGGGCGATCGAGAGCCGTCCCACGATTCCCTCGGACGACTCGGCGACGAAAACGGCCGCGTCCGGCGAGCGGCGAGTCGCTCGGACGTAGCGCCGCTCGTCGGTCGCGGTGCGCCAGTCGCCGTTCGTGACGAGCCATCCTTCCGGCTCGCCGCCGACCGCCCGGGCGAGCTCCACGAGCGCGGCGGCGTCGGCGGGCTCGGCACGGCGGATGCGGACGCTCACCGGGCGCTCACTCGACCACGATGCCGACGCCGCCGCGGCGGGGATCGCCGGCCGCCGAGAGCTCACCCGCGTCGTCCACGAGGACACAGGCTGCGCCGCCGAAGTAGAGGTTGAGCTCGCGCCAGCGCACGACCTCGTACCCCAGCGTCTCGAGCTCGTCGGCCGTCTCGGCCGGGAACCCGCCCTCGAGGTGGAGTCGCGACCCATCGAGGTGGAGTCGCGGCGCCGCGATCGCCTCCCCGACGGCCAGCCCGTGGTCGACGACGTTCAAGACGATCTGAAGGATTGCCGCTCGCAGCCGCTCGGAGCCGGCGCTTCCGACCACGAGGCGAGGCCGCCCGCCGCGCAGGACGACGGAGGGGGCCATCATGCTCGTCAGCCGGCGCCCGGGGCGGGCCTCGACGCCGTACGGATTCAGATCCTCCTCCCCGAGCGTGTTGTTGAGATGCACTCCCGTCCCCGGAACGACGACGCCCGATCCCGACCCCGTCGACGCCGACATCGAGACCGCGTTCCCCTCGGCATCCGCGACGCTGATGTGGGTCGTCGACGGAAGTGCGGTCGGCTCCGAGACGTGGCGGCTCGCACCCGCGGCCACCCGGGCGGCGAGCGCTGCGACCGTTTCCTCGGCGAGAAGGCGTGCTGCGAGCCCACCCCGGTCGAGCGCGCGCGAGAACGCCCGGTCGCGCGCGCGCCCCGTCTCGCCAAAGAGCTCCGCGAGCCGGGCGGTGCCCTCGGCGCTCCCACGCGGAGGCGAGGGACCGAGCCGGTCGAGAGCGCGTAGCGCGAGCGCGATCAGGACGCCTCCCGACGACGGTGGCGGGTTCGACACGAACACGTGCCCGCGGAAGGCGGCGCGCACGGGCCGTCGCCGGACGACCCGGTACGTCGCCAGGTCCTCCTCCGTCAAGCGGCCGCCGCGCTCGAGGACGTGCGCACTGATCCGCCGTGCGAGCTCGCCGCGATAGAAGACGTCGGGCCCGCCTCCCGCGAGCAGCTCGAGCGTTCCCGCAAGGTCGTCCATCGAGATCCGCGCGCCCACGCCCGGGGCTCGGTCGGCCCCGTAGATTCGACGGCCCTCCTCGCCGCTCCGCAGGATCGGATCGAGCACGCGATGCAGGAACGCCTGCGCGGGCCCGAGCTCCACCCCGGCGCGCGCGAGCTCTGCTGCCGGCGCGCCGAGCACGGCCCACGGCAGGCGCCCGTACAGGCGGTGCGCCTCCGCCAGCCCCGCCACGGCGCCCGGCACCGCGCACGCCGCGGCGCCGATCCGGAAGGTCTGGAGCGCGCCGTCCGCGAACGCGACGTTGACGGCCTCCATCTCGCGGCGCTCCCCGTCGCGGAGGCCGCGGCCGGGGGCGGCGACGAAGAAGTCGAGGAGGCGCGTGCTGCGATCGCCGGCACGGTGGACGAGCATGAAGCCGCCGGCGCCCGGGCCGGTGAGCGGGCTCTCCGTCACCCACGACGCGAACGCCGCGGCGACGCAGGCGTCGACCGCGTTCCCGCCCTCGACGAGGACGCGCGCGCCTGCCTCGGCGGTGAGCGGGTGCCCGGCAGCGATCGCGCCCTTCATGCGCCGAGCCTAGCGCCCGATCGCGGGCCGAACGTCCCGCCGCTACGACGTCTGGAGGAAGCTGGGCGGCTCGAGCTCGTCGCCGGCAGGCGGGCGGGACTCGCGCCCGTGGAGCGACGGTTGGCCGTCCGCGCGGCGGCTGCGCTTCCCAATCCCCGTGGCGACGACGGTCACCCAGACCTGCCC
Organism: Gaiellaceae bacterium; assembly: GCA_036259875.1. Lineage (GTDB taxonomy): Bacteria > Actinomycetota > Thermoleophilia > Gaiellales > Gaiellaceae > DATAAZ01. The sequence continues at coordinate 1,918 of DATAAZ010000016.1, read as the reverse complement.
GGCAAGCCGCTCGTCGATCGTCGCACCGAAGATGATGTTGGTCTCCTCGGTCGCGGCGGCGCGGACGACCTCAGCGGCCTCGTTCACCTCGAGGAGCGTCAGGTCCTCGCCACCCGCGATCGAGAGCAGGATCCCACGGGCGCCGACGATCTCCGTGTCGATCAGCGGCGAGCGCAGCGCGCGCTCGGCCGCCTCGCGGCCGCGGTTCTCGCCGGTCGCGAAGCCGATCCCCATGAGCGCCGTGCCCGCTTCGCTCATGATCGTGCGGACGTCGGCGAAGTCGAGATTGATGAGGCCCGGCGTCGTGATGAGGTCGCAGATCCCCTGCACGCCTTGACGGAGGACGTCGTCGGCCACCCGGAACGCCTCGAGCATCGACGTGGAGCGGTCGAGCACCTCGAGGAGTCGATCGTTCGGGATCACGATCACCGTGTCGCAGACGCGCCGCAGCGCCTCGACCCCGTCCTCGGCCTGCCTGCGGCGCCGCGTTCCCTCGAAGCGGAACGGCGTCGTCACGATCCCGACCGTGAGCGCGCCGAGCTCACGCGCGATTCGCGCGATCACGGGTGCGGCCCCGGAGCCGGTTCCGCCGCCCTCGCCGGCGGTAATGAAGACCATGTCGGACCCGCGCAGCACGTGCTTCACCTGGTCGTACGCGTCCTCGGCGGCCCGGCGGCCGATCTCGGGGTCGGCCCCTGACCCGAGGCCCTGCGTCAGCTCGCGGCCGATGTGGAGCTTGATCGGTGCCTCGCAGCCGCGAAGCTGCTGGATGTCGGTGTTGACCGCGATGAACTCCACCTGCGAGATGCCGGCTTCGATCATGCGGTTGACGGCGTTCAGGCCGCCGCCACCGACGCCAACCACGCGGATGACGGCGAGGTAAGCGGCCGACTCGGAGCGCGGCACCCGGTGGACGCCTGGCGCGGTCTCGGTCCGTCCGGGCGCGGAGCGTGCGTCGGCTGGGCGGTCGCTGCGGAGGGGGGCCGCCACGGCGCGCGGGGCCGCCGCCGCCTCGGGATCGGGACCGACGTGCTCGACCGTCGGCTCGTCCACCGTGGCGTCGGCGCGCCGCTCCCTCTCGGCCTGGCGCTGAGCCGCCTCGGTCGCGCGAAAGAGCTCGGCCAGCGGGCCCTCACGCATGCTCGCGCGCGCGCGGTGTCGCGCCATTGAGCACCTCCTTCGCGAGCTGCCGGTACGCGTCTGCGGCCGGGCCGCTCGGGTCGTACTTCAGGACGGAGGAGCCCTGAACGGGCGCCTCGGCGTAGCGAACGGTCTTCTTGATCCGCGTGTCGAAGACGAGGTCGCCGAAGTTCTCGCGGAGCATCTCGATCGCCTCGCGGCTGTGCACCGTCCGGGAGTCGAACATCGTCGGGAGGATGCCGCGGATCTCGACGGTCGGGTTCAGGTTCTCACGAATCATCGACAGCGTGCCTTCGAGCTGGACGAGACCGCGGAGGGAGAGGTACTCACACTGAACCGGAACGATGACGCTGTCGGCGGCTGTCAAGGCGTTGATCGTGAGCAGCCCGAGCGACGGCGGGGTGTCGATCAGGATGTAGTCGTAGCGGCCGCGAACCGGGAGCAGCGCCTTCTGGAGCGCCCGCTCGCGCCCGATCATGCTCGAGAGGGCGAGCTCGGCTCCCGCGAGGTCGATCGACGAGACCGCGATGTCGACCTCGGCGTGGTGGATCACTTCTTCGATCGAGAGCCCGTGCACGAGGACGTCGAACATCGAGCGCTCCACGTGGTCGGGGCTCATTCCCTGGCTCATCGTCAGGTTGCCCTGCGGGTCGAGGTCGACGACGAGCACCTCGTGGCCGAGCTCCTTGAGCGCGACGGCGAGGTTGAGCGTCGTCGTGGTTTTCGCCACGCCGCCCTTCTGGTTGGCCAGCGCGATGACCTGTCCCAACGATGCTCC
>DATAAZ010000015.1:0-39162 GCA_036259875.1 Gaiellaceae bacterium | reverse complement strand
GGCCCCCCCCGACGGGCGTGACGGCCTGTGTCCTGCCCCACACGACATCCCACTGACGGTACGTCAGGCCGAGAACCCTGCCGCCGAGCGGCATGAGCTCGTGACCCGGGCCAGCCGCCGCTTGTGCGGGCGACAAAGTCGCCACGACCGCGAACAGACAGACGAGGAAGCAACCGCGTCTCATTTGTTCCTCCTATTCGTCCCCCCGGTGTATCGCGATCATCTTCCGTCGTCCGCGAGAGTCAAGACAACGAGCGGGGCTCCTTCTCGCCCGGCTGTCGACGTAGAACACGAGCGGGAATTGCTGACTAAAGGACGCGACCTTTCTTGAGTGTATTGACAGGGCCGCACTGAAGGCCGCGGAGGTAGACGCTGAGGGTCTACGTGCCTTCCACGATCTGCGGCATGCGAGCTTGACAAACGGTGCTGCAGCGGGCGAGCCGCCTATCGCGATCATGGCGCGGGCGGGACACCGGAGCATGAGGACGACGCAGACGTACGTTCACCTGGCCGGCGTCGTCTTTCGCGAGGAGGCTGCGCGGCTCGAGGAACGGCTGCTCGGCCATTCCGGTACCAAAAGCCGGTACCAAGAGGCCGCAAACCCGCACGGCTAAGCGGTTTCTCTCAGAAGAGCTGGTTTTCGCCGGCGAAGATCGCCGAGACGGACTCGCCCGAGAAGACATTTTGGATCGTGTCGGCGAGCAGGCCCGACGCGCTCAGGACCTTGAGCTCGTCCGGCTGGTGGAGGACGTCCTGGTGCACCGAGTCGGTGATGACGATCTCGGAGAGGCCGCGGCCGAGGAGCTTGTCGAGCGCCCCGTCGGGGAAGAGGCCGTGCGTCGCGCACGCGTAGACGTCGGCCGCGCCCGCCTCGCGCAGGGCCTGGGCGCCCGCGACCAGCGTCCCGCCGGTCACGACGATGTCGTCGCTCATGATCGCGACCTTCCCCGCGACCCGGCCGCTCACCTCCGTCACCGTCGCGACGTCGTGGTCCGGACGCACCTTGCGCATGAGCGCGAAATCGGCGTCAAGCATCTCGGCGAACCGCGCCGCCATCTTCGCGCGCCCCGGGTCGGGCGCGACGACGACGACCCCGTCGCCGTGGAGGCGCTTGTCGGTGCGGTAGTAGTTGGCGAAGAGCGGAAGCGCGGTCATGTGGTCGACCGGGATCGTGAAGAACCCCTGGATCTGGCCCGCGTGGAGATCCATCGTGAGGACGCGGTCGACGCCGGCCGCCTCGAGGAACGTTGCGACCAGCTTCGCCGTGATCGGCTCGCGCGGCGCCGACTTCTTGTCCTGGCGCGAATAGGGGTACCACGGCATCACGGCGGTGATCCGGTTCGCCGACGCGAGACGTGCCGCGTCGATCATGACGAGGAGCTCCACGAGGTGCTCGTTGGTGGGCGGCCCTGCGCACGACTGGACGATGAAGACGTCCGCGCCGCGAATCGACTCGAGGTAGCGGCAGTAGACCTCGCCGTTCGCGAACGTCTTCAGGTGGACGTCGCCGAGCTCGATCCCGAGCTTGTCCGCGATCCGCTCGGCGAGGTCGACGTTCGAGCGGCCGGAGAAGAGCATGAGCTTGCCCTCGGGGCCGCGCTGGATCCAGTGCCCGCGCTGCGGCGCGGGCTGCACGGACTCGACCGTCTCGAGCCCGGGCAGCGTCGCGGTGAGCTCACTCATCGTCGCTCCGCTTTCGACGGACATACCCCTCCTTAGTTACCTGCCTCGCGCGCGCGATGGCAAGAGACTCCCGAGGCACATCGTCCGTGATGTACGAGCCACCGCCTATCCATGCGCCGTCCCCGATCTCGATCGGAGCCTCGAATCCATTGTGGATGCCGGTCCTGACGTTCCGCCCGATTGTCGTCCGTCCCTTCGGGCGGCCCGGCTCGTGCGGGAAGTTCGCGGTGATCGCCCCGGCTCCGATGTTGGTGTCCGCGCCGATGTCGGCGTCTCCGATGTACGAGAGGTGGGGCACCTTGGTCCGTTCCCCGATGCGCGAATTTTTCACCTCGACGAACGTCCCGACCTTTGCGCCCGCCTCCACGGCCGTCCCGGGCCGGAGGTACGCGAACGGGCCGACCGCGGCGCCGGGACCGATCTCGGCGTCGACGGCGACGACGTGCGGGCCGACTTCGGCGTCCGCGCGCACGGACGTTCGCCCGCGCAGGACGGTGAACGGATGGATGACGGCATCGCGCTCGAGTCGCACGTCCGGGTCGATCCACGTCGTCCCGGGATCGACGATCGTGACCCCGGCCAGCATGTGGCGCTCGAGCACGCGCGCACGGAGTGCCGCAGCCGCCTCCGCGAGCTCGACGCGGTTGTTGACTCCCTGCGTCGCCCAGACATCCGTCGTCGTCGCGACGGCGACGGCCAGGCCGTCCTCGACGAGGTGGGCGACCGTCCCCGTCAGGTACAGCTCGCCCTGCGCGTTGTTCGCGTCGAGCCGGTCGAGCACCGGCCAAAGCGCCGAGGCGGAGAAGACGTAGACGGACGCGTTGAGCTCGCGAATCCCGCGCTCCTCCGGGGTCGCGTCGGCGTCCTCGACGATCCGCGCCACCCGGCCGTCCGAGTCGCGGACGATCCGCCCGTACGCGAGCGGCTTCTCCGTCTCGAGCGCGAGGAGCGTCATCGCCGCAGCCTGCTGCCGGTGCGTCTCGACCAGGTGGACCAGGAGGTCGCTCGTGAGAAGCGGCGCGTCTCCCGGGGTGACGAGGAGGTCGCCGTCGAACCCGGCGAGGGCGTCTCGCGCGGCCGCGACGGCGTCGCCCGTCCCGCGGGGCTCGGCCTGGACGGCAAGCTCGATCCCGTCCGGGAGCGTCGTGGCGAGCTCCTTGCGCGTCTCGGGCGAGCACACGACGACGAGCGGGTCCGGCCGGAGCGAGCGAACCGCGTCGACGGCCCAGTCGACCAGGCGCCGCCCCAGCACCGCGTGGAGATGCTTGGCTCTTGCGGAGCGCATGCGCTTGCCGAGCCCGGCGGCCATGACGACGGCTGCGAGCGGCTGAGTCACCGCGTGCGGACGATGGCTGGGGCGGGAGGATTCGAACCTCCGGTCACGGGACCAAAACCCGCTGCCTTACCGCTTGGCTACGCCCCACCTGGAAACGGGGGAACCCCTGGTTTCCCGTTGGCCCCCTCCTCGGGGGCCGAGGACCCGTGGTTCGGTCCACTTCGACCGAGCCTAGCGGTCGCGCACGAGGAGTGCCAGGAGGATGAGCCCCATGACGACGAGGACGGCGATCGCCACGACCTTGACCAGCTCCCACAGCACGGGGACGATCACGGCGATCAGCTGCGACGCGGCCGCCGTCCAGGCGATCTCTCGGACGAGCGCGTAACGGACGCGCCTCGCGACGAAGAAGTAGAACGCGACCGCGACGACTGCGGCCCCGAGGACCCAGAACCACCCGAGGCCGCCGAGGACGACGAGGATCGACTCGCCGAACCCGATGAAGAGCGCGGCGCGCGCTCGCCGTTCGCGCAGCCAACGCGTCGCACGTCCCCGACGCTCCTCCACAGCGGGGTACGTCGACACGGCGCCGACGCTACCAGACCGGTCTCGTCACCCAGACGCCCGCGGCCGCCTCGATGACAGCGGCCGCCCGCTCGGCTGCCCGGAGCTCTTCGAAGAGCGCGTAGACGGCTGGACCCGCCCCGCTTACATCGGCCCGGAAGGCGCCCGCGGCGAGCAGTTCGTCGACGAGCCGGGACCGGCCGGCCGCCTCGCTGAGGTCGTTCGGCGGAAGCGCGGCCAGATCGCGCGGCTCGCGGCAGCGGGCGAGCGCCGCGCGCAGAGCGGCACCGCGATCGGCAAACGCGGCCGCCCCGCCGAGCTCGTCGAAGCGCGCGTAGACGCCGGCCGTTCCCCGCTTCTCCGCGCCGTCGGGAAGCGCGAGGACGATCCAGTAATCGAGCGGGAACCCGGGAAGCGGGGTGAGGCGCTCGCCGGCCCCCTCGGCGAGCTTCGGCCCGGGCTCGAGGAAGAACGGGACGTCGGCACCGATCGACGCGGCGAGGCGCTGGAGCCGCTCGCGCGGAAGCGGATTCTCCAGACGCGCGTTCGCTGCGGCGAGGGCGGCGCCGGCGTCCGCGCTCCCGCCGCCGAGGCCCGCCGCGATCGGGATCCGCTTGTCGATCCTGATGCGCCACGCGGGCTCGATGCCCGCCTCGCCGGCCAGCCGCGCGAGCGCGTCGCGAACGAGCGTGTCGTCGCCGAAGCCCTCGACGGCGAGCCCCGGCGCGGGCACGAGCTCGAGCTCGTCCGCGAGGTCGATTCGCTGGAGCACGGTTGCGACCTCGTGCAACCCGTCCGGCCTCGTCGGCCCGACGAGAAGGGTGAGGTTCACCTTCGCGGGGGCGAGGAGCTTCACGCAAGCGCGCGGGCGAGGTCGACGAACTCCGCCGGCGCGAGCGCCTCGGCGCGTAGGCCGGCTCGCTCGCCGAGCGCCCGCTCCACCCGGTCGCGCGGAAAGCCCGAGAGCACGAGCGAGTTACCAAGCGTCTTGCGGCGGTGGGCGAACGCGGCCTGGACGGCGCGCTTGATCGGTTCGAACTCGGACCCCCAGTCGCGCGTCCGCCGGAACGCGACGAGCGCCGAGTCGACGTTCGGAGGCGGACGGAAGACGCTCCGCCCCACGGGGTGAAAGCCCGTTCGCTCGGCCGTGAGCTGGATGAGCACCGAAACGGCGCCGTAGCTCCTCGTTCCGGGTCGCGCGAAGAACCGGTCGGCGACCTCGCGCTGGACCATGACGCACCAGAGGTCGACGGTCGGGAGGCCGGCGAGGGTCTCGGCGACGACGGGCGTCGCGACCTGGTACGGCAGGTTCGCGACGAGCTTCCCCGGCGGCGGGTCGAGCTCGTGGAGGCGCAGGGCGAGGGCATCGCCGAAGACGAGCTTGACGTTCGGGCGTCCGGCGAGCCGGGCGCGCAACTGTGGCTCGAGCGAGCGGTCGACCTCGACGGCGTGGACGAGGCGGACTCGATCCGCGAGGTAGGTCGTGAGGACGCCGAGCCCGGCGCCGATCTCGAGGACGACGTCGCGCGTAGCGAGCTCGGCAAGCCGCCGGATCACGCCGAGGATGTTCTCGTCGACGAGGAAGTGCTGCCCGAGCTCGCGCTTCGGGACGACGCTCATCTCGCGAGGCCGAACGCCGCGTCGGCGTTCGCATCGAGCTGCGGTCGGAGCGCTCGCGGCTCGATGCCGCGCGCCTCCGCGAGGACCGCGACCGTGTGAACCAGATGAGCCGGCTCGCTCGGGCGGCCGCGGACCGGCTGCGGCGCGAGGTACGGACTGTCCGTCTCGACCAGGATCCGGTCGGGCGGGACCTGCCTCGCCGCCCAGCGGAGCTCCGTCGCCTTCGGGTACGTGACGTTGCCCGCAAACGAGACGTACCAACCGCGGCGGAGCGCCGGCTCGAGGAGGCGAACGGAGGAGAAGCAGTGGAGGACGACGGTCGTCTCGCCCGCGAGCTCCGAAAGGACGCTGACGGTCGCCTCGTCAGCCGCGCGCGTATGGACGACGAGCGCCTTGCCGAGATCGGCCGCGAGCGCCGCGTGCGCGCGGAAGAGGGCGGCCTGCCGATCGCGCGGCGCGTAGTTCCGGTAGTGATCGAGCCCCGTCTCGCCGACGGCGACCGCTTTCGGGTGCGCGAGGAGCTCCCGCAACTGCACGAGATCGTCCTCGCCCACCTCGCCTGCCTGGTGCGGGTGGATCCCGAGCGCTGCGGAGACGCCGTCGTCGCGCTCGGCAAGCGCAAGCGTCTCCCGGCACGACGCGAGCCCCGACCCGATCGCGACGACCCGCGAGACGCCCGCCTCACGCGCGCGCGCGAGCACCCGCTCGGCGGGCTCGCGGCACGCGTCGAGGTGCGCGTGCGTGTCCGTCAAGCCGCGGTGGGGATCTCGACGCGCGGGAAGAGCGGCGCCGCCGGCTCGATACCGCGCGCCTCGACCGTTCGCCCGTACGCGAGTTCGCTCCACGACAGGTCGCCGGGTTGGCCGAGCGCGGCGAGAATGCGCGGCGCGGTCGCAGGGAGGAATGCGGCGAGCGCGACGGCGACGGCGTGCAGGCCGTCGGCGAGCGTGTAGAGAACGCGGTCAAGCTCCGCCGCGCGTCCGTCGTCCTTCGCGAGCTCCCAGGGCTTCATGTCGGTCACGAACCGGTTCAGCGCGCGAACGCGCTCCCAGATCTCCTCGAGGGCGCCTGTGAGATCGAAGACGTCCAGCTTCGAAACGACCGCGGCGGCGAGCGTGTCGAGGCCGACGCGGTCCTCGGACGGCGCGATCGGGATCGTCCCGCCGCGGTAGCGGGCGATCATCGCCGTCGTCCGCGAGACGAGGTTGCCGAGGTCGTTCCCGAGCTCGCGTTCATAACGCTCGTGGATGCCGTCGATCGACGCGCTCCCGTCCTGGCCGAACGAGACGGCTCGCAGGACGTAGAAGCGAAGCGGATCCGCGCCGTAGACGTCGATCAGGTCGAGCGGGTCGATCACGTTCCCGAGCGACTTCGAGATCTTCTGCTCGTCGATCAGGAGGTAGCCGTGCACGAAGAGCTGGCGCGGCGGGTCGTAGCCGGCGGCGAGGAGGAGAGCCGGCCAGAAGACGCAGTGGAATCGCAGGATGTCCTTCCCGATCAGGTGGCGAACGTCCGGCCAGAACCGCTCACGAAGATCCTTGCCCTCGCGCGCGTACGTCAATGCGCTCACGTAGTTGATGAGCGCATCCACCCAGACGTAGGTCACCTGGCTCTCGTCCCAGGGGAGCGCGACGCCCCACGGCTGCCCCGCGCGGCTGACGCTGAAGTCCTCGAGGCCGCTCTCGATGAAGCTCCGCGCTTCGTTTGCGCGAAAGCGGGGCAACACGAAGTCCGGGCGCTCGTCGTAGAGCTCGAGCAGTCGCTCCTGGTACGCGGAGAGCCGGAAGAAGTAGTTCCGCTCCTCGATCCACTCGGGCTCGATGCCGTGAAGAGGACAACGGCCGTCGACCAGCTCGCTCTCGCTCTTGAAGGCCTCGCAGCCGACGCAGTAGAGGCCCGCGTAGATCCCCTCGTAGATGTCGCCGTTGGCGTGGATGCGCCGGAGGAAGTCCTGCACGAAACGCTTGTGGCCCTCGTCCGTCGTCCGGATGAAGAAGTCGTGCGACGCGTCGAGGCGGCGGGGGAGCTCCTGCCAGTGCTCGACGATGCGGTCGGCGAACTCCTTCGGCGCGAGGCCCTGCTCGTCCGCGGCGCGCGCGACCTTCGACGCGTGCTCGTCGGTTCCGGTCAGGAAGAAGGTGTCGTCACCGCGCTGGCGGTGATGCCGCGCGAGAACGTCCGCCGCGATCGTCGTGTAGGCGTGGCCGATGTGCGGCGTCGAGTTGACGTAGTAGATCGGCGTGGTGACGTAGAAGGCCACCAAGCCATGATACGAGCGGCTCCGTCCAATCCCTTTGCTTCTGCAGGTCGTATGGAGGGTTGGAAAACCGGAAAGCGGGGGACGAGCGTGTCGATGGCGCGCACCGCCGAGGACGAGAGGGGCGCAGTTCGGACTGGAATCGTTCGTCACATCGACGAGCTGGGCCGAATCGTGATTCCGAGCGAGATCCGAAAGCGGTTCGGTCTCGCCGAGAAGGACCCCGTCGAGATCTCGGTACGCGGCGAAACGATCCTCCTCTCGCGGCCCCAGGCCGCGTGCGTCTTCTGCGGGTCGGAAGACGATCTCGAGGAGCATCGCGGCCGCGCCGTATGCCGCGACTGCATCGACGAGCTCGCGGCGACCGCCTGAGCGCGCGTCCGGCGCGGCGCGACGCGCCCGCGTCATCGCCTCGGCGAGCCGCACGCGCCGGGACGCGTCCCTTCGTGTGGGCCCATGGCCCGGTCGACCGCGTCTAGAGCGTGCGGCGGTAAAGCTCGTTTCGCGACGTGCCCGTGAGGCGCGCCACGACGTCGGCGGCCCTGCGGCGCTGCACTCCCGCCTCGACGAGCTCGGCGACGGCCGCGAGCGCGTCCGCAGCGGCGGGCTCGCGGCCCGAGCGAGCGGCGCTGCCGATCACGACGGTGATCTCGCCTTTCGGCGGGTCGCCGAACCACTCCGCGAGCTCGGCGGCTGTCCCGCGAACCACCTCCTCGAAGCGCTTCGTCAGCTCGCGGCAGACCGCAACGCGCCGCTCCGGATCGGCGGCGGCGAGACTCGCGAGCGACGTCGGGAGGCGGCGGGGCGATTCGAAGGCGACCGCGGGCCAGCGCCAGGCGGACAGCTCCGCCCAGAGCGCCCCGAGCTCCGCGCGGCGGCGCGGGAGGTATCCGAGGAAGAGGTAACGCTCGCCGACGAGCCCGCTCGCGACGAGCGCCGTCTCGACCGCGGAAGGGCCGGGCAGCACGGTGACCGAGATACGTCGCTCGAGCGCCGCGCCGATCAGCCGCGCGCCGGGATCGTTCACGCCCGGGAGCCCCGCGTCGCTGGCGAGCGCAATTCGCTCGCCGTCCTCGAGGCGAGGAAGCACCTCGGCCGTGCGCGCGGCCTCGTTGTGACGGTGGAACGAGACGAGCCGTGCGCTGACGCCGTGGCGCTCGAGGAGGATGCGAGTCCGCCGCGTGTCCTCGCAGAGGACGACCGCCGCCTCGCCGAGCTCGCGGAGCACGCGGAGCGTCACGTCCTCGAGGTTCCCGATGGGCGTCGGGCAGACGACCAGCGGCACCTAGTTGCCCTCCGGCGGGACGGGCATGCCGGCCCTACACCGCGACGGCGTCGAGCGCTTCGAACCCGACCATCCCCGCTCCGATCAGGCCTGCATCGGGGCCGAGCTCGGCCTGCACGATCCGAACCGACTCGCGCGCCGCCGGAAGCGCGTGCTCGGCGACGACCCGCCGCGCGGGCTCGAGGACGAGGTCGCCGGCCGCGGAGAGCCCTCCGCCTACCACGACGACCTCGGGGTTGAAGACGTTGACGTAGCTCGCGATCCCCACTCCCAACCGGTAGCCGATCTCGGCGAGGACGGAGAGCGCGTCGTCCTCGCCGGCCCGCGCGAGCTCGACCGTCAACGGCGGGTCGATTTCGCGGCCCGCGGCGAGCGCGCGCCCGAGCGCGCCGTCCGGGTGCTCAGCGGCGGTGCGGCCGGCGAGCCCGTCGGCCGCGGTCCCGGACGCAAGCGCCTCCAGATGTCCGATCCCGGGGCAGAACCCCTGGCAGGGCGGCCCGTCGATGTCGATGGTCACGTGACCAAGCTCTCCGGCCATGCCGAGCGCGCCGCGGTAGAGCTCTCCGTTCAGGACGAGTCCGCCCCCGATTCCCGTCCCGAGCGTCAACATCACCATGTGGTCGGTGCCCCGGCCGGCGCCGAAGCGGTGCTCGGCCAGCGCGGCCGCGTTCGCATCGTTCTCGAGCGCGACGGGAAGCTCGAACCGCTCCACGAGCCGGTCGCGCAGGTCGACGCCCGCGAGCGGGACGTTCACCGAGCTGCCGGCTCGGCCCGCCCGCTGGTCGATGAGCGACGGGATCCCGACGCCGAGCGCGCCCGTCTCGTCCGTGACGTGCTCGCCGATCACGCGTTCGAGCTGCGCGACGAGGGCGTCCTGGCTCGAGGTGTCGGTCCGGTGCTTCGCGCGGCGGACGACCGTCCCGTCCCGATTCACGGCTCCCGCGGCGAGCTTCGTGCCACCCAGGTCGAGCGCGATGACGTGCCGATCGCTCACGGGTTCGTCGGGAGGGGCCGCGGGGCCCCGCGGCTACCATAACCCGTCGCGTGGCGGGCAAGGACAAGCCGTACAAGCTCTACCGCGGCGGTCGAGTCAGGGGGCCCGTCCGGCCGCTTCGCGAGACGACCGACGGTCGCGGCAGGGACGGCTACGCGCGTGGGCCCGAGGCGCCGAAGCGAACGAAGACGCGCCGGCGCCGCTGGCGCCGCACGGTCGTCCTCGTGCTCGTCGGCCTCGTCGTCCTCGCGCTCGTCTGGGCGCTTCTCGGCTATCTCGCCATCCGCCGCGGGGTGCAGGAGGCGAACGACCGGCTGCCCGATCGCGCGCGAACGGCGCTCGCATCGCCCGACGGCTCGATCCTGTCGACGGCGACGAACACGCTGGTAATCGGCGCGGACAACGGAGGGCTGATCAAGGAGCGCCAGGGCGTCGGACGCGCCGACACGCTCATGCTGATCCGCACCGACCCCGACGAGAACCGCATCGCCTACCTGCACATCCCGCGAGACCTCCGCGTCGACATCCCCGGCCGGGGCGCCGACCGGATCAACGCCGCGTACTCGCTGGGGGAAGCGGCGCTCACCGTCGATACGGTCGAGGCGTTCACCGGTCTCCAGGTGCACCACGTGGTCGTCGTCAACTTCGGCTCCTTTCGCGAGGTCGTCGACGCGCTCGGAGGGATCACGATCGACAACCCGGAGCCGGTCCTCTCCAGGTTCGAGTGCCCGTTCCGGGGCGCCGAGCGCTGCGCGAGGTTCCAGGGCTGGCGCTTCCCCAAGGGCGAGCTCCAGCTCGACGGCCGGCGCGCGCTCATCTACGCGCGGATCCGGAAGAACGAGCTGAGCCCGAACGAAAGCGACATCACGCGGGGCGAACGCGGTCAGCGCGTCATCCAGGCGATCCAGGACGAGGTCGTCAGCTTCTCCGGGTTCCTGCGCATGCCGTTGATCGGCGACGACGTCGTGACGCCGCTCGCGACCGACCTGTCGACGGGCGAGCTGCTGCAGCTCGCCTGGGTCCGCCGAAGGGCGGCGGACGAGAAGACGCTTCGCTGCCGGCTCGGTGGGACGCCCGTGAACGTGAACGGAGCAGCCGTCCTCCAGTCGTCCGAGGACAACGCCGAGGTCTTGCTCATGGTCACCGGCCGCAGCCAGCCGCAACGCCCCCCGGCGGGTCAGCCGTTCGAGCCCGGCTGCTTCGTGGGCCGCGCTCCGTAGCTCTCGCCGCGGCGGAGACGCGCTGGCGGGGCAAGCCCCGTCGCTACGTCGCCTCGGCCGGCTTCTTCTCGGGCTTGTCCTTCGCCTCGGGCTTGCCCGCCTTCTCGGCGGGCGCGCCTTCCTCCTTGCCGTCGCGCCGCTTGCTCCCGCGGCCGTAGTCCGTCGAATAGAAGCCCGAGCCCTTGAAGTGGATCGCGGCCGGGTACAGGACCTTCGAGACCGGTGCGGCGCCGCAGATCTCGCACGCGGCGGGCGGCGGGTCGGTCATCCGCTGGAAGAGCTCGAACGTGTGGCCGTTAGGACATCGGTACTCGTAGATCGGCATAAGAAAAGGCCCGGAGTGCGGGAGAAAAAGCCTATCAGCGGGGGTGGTCGCGACCCGCCGCCGCCTCCTCTCCCGCCGCCTCGCCCGCCTCGGTATCGACGAGCTCGCGAAAGCAGGGAGCCTGCTCGAACGCCGCGAGACCGGCCGGCGTCGTCCGCTGCGTTCGCGCCTCTCGCATCCGCATCCGACCCGCCGCCGCAAGCCCCGCGACACTCCCGACGACCCCTCCGATCAGGAACGATCCGAGCCGGCTGCCCCGCTCACCGTCCATGTGCTCAGTGTAGGACTACCCTCCAGCCGTGATCTGCGCGCTCGGCGACCTCTTGCTCGACGTGATCGTCAGGGTGGATGAGCCGATAGCCGAAGACACGGACACGTACGGCCGCACGCACGTCGGCCCCGGGGGCCAGGCCGCGAACGTGGCGGCCTGGGTGGCCGAGCTCGGCGGCCGTGCGAGGTTTATCGGCAAGCGGGCGCGCGATCCGGCCGGTCGCATCCTCCGCGAGGAGCTGGCGCGGCGCGACGTGGACGTGGCCGGGCCCGCGGTCGAGGCTGGGACCGGAACCGTCGTGTCGCTCGCCCGCTCGGACGGGCGCCGCACGATGCTGACCGACCGCGGCACGGCACCCGACCTCTGCGCGGAGGAGATCGAGCCCGCCTGGTTCGCCGGCTGTGACCTCCTCCACGTCCCGGGCTACAGCCTCGTCCGCTCGCCGATCGCCGAGGCGGCGCTCCGCGCGGCGGCAATCGCGCGACAGGCGGGGGCGCGCGTAAGCGTCGACCTCTCGAGCACGCGCGCGGTCCGCGAGCTCGGGATCGCGCGCTTCCGCGCCCGCCTCGCCGAGCTCCGGCCGGAGACCGTCTTCGGGAACGAGGATGAGCTCGACCTCGTGGGAGAGGTGGAGGCCGATGCCGTCGTACGCAAGCGCGGCGCGCTCGGCTGCGCCGTGCACGGTCCGGACGGCAACGTGTCCGTCTTCGCCGCCGCGCCGGCCGAGGTGGTCGACACGACGGGCGCGGGCGACGCGCTCGCGGCCGGCTTCCTGCTCGGCGGCCCCGACGCAGGGGTCGCGGCGGCGGCGCGCTGCGTCGCGCGCATGGGAGCGTTCCCGCCGTGAGCCCCGTCGTCGTCTCCGCCGAGGTCCGGGCGGCGCTCGACACGGCGACGCCCGTCGTCGCGCTCGAGACGACGCTCGTCGCGCACGGGTTTCCAGCCCCGGCGGGGCTCGAGGTCGCGCGGAAGTGCGAGCGGAGCGTTCGCGGCGCGGGCGCGGTGCCCGCGACAGTCGGCGTCGTCGACGGCGCGATCAAGGTCGGCCTCTCGGAGGAGGAGCTCGAGCGCTTCGCGAGCTCGCCGGGCGCGCGCAAGGCGGGGCCACGCGACCTCGCCGCGTGCGCCGCCCAGGGGGCGCTCGGCGCGACGACGGTCGGCGGGACGCTCGCGGCCGCGCGCGTCGTCGGGATCCGGTTCGTCGCGACGGGCGGGCTCGGCGGCGTCCACCGCGGCTTCGCGCAGACGCTCGACGTCTCCCCCGACCTCGGCGAGCTCGCTCGCACGCCCGCGCTCGTGGTGGCCGCGGGAGCGAAGTCGATTCTCGACGTGCCCGCGACGGCGGAGGCGCTCGAAGCGCTCGGCGTTCCCGTGCTCGGCTGGCGGACGGACGAGCTGCCGCTCTTCTACCGCTCGGGCGGTGGCCCGCCCGTGTCGGCGCGGATCGACGGCGTTCACGAGGCGGCCGAGGTCGCCCGTCTCCACTGGGAGCTCGGCCGGGGTGGGATCGTCGTCGCACGTCCGCCCGACGAAAGCCTGGATGTCGAGGAGCTGATCGAGGCAGGGGTTCGCGAGGCGGAACACCAGGGCGTTCGCGGCCAGGACGTGACGCCGTTCGTCCTCGCCCGCCTCCACGAGGCGAGCGGGGGACGGACGATCGAGGCGAACAAGCGGCTCGTCGCCGCGAACGCCGCGCTCGCCGCGGAGATCGCCATCGCCTCCGGACGCGCGGACGCGTGACCGGGCGGTCCGGGCCCGATCCCCGTTCAGGCGCCGCGGGCGAGCGCGCGGACGGCGCGCGCGTAGCGCGCGGCCGCGGAGGCGGAAAGCCCGCCTGCCGGCAGCTCGACGACGAACGACGCCGTGCCCGGGAAGCGGTGGTTCTGCCAGTTCGGCGCCGTCCCCGCCGGCCAACGGATGCTCCGGTACGGGACGCCGGCGAGCCGCGCGTACCGCCTCGCGGAAGCAACGCTTCCGCCCCACGCCCGAACCAACGCCTGCGGCTGGTGGAACCAGAGCGTCACGTCGGGGCGAACCCGAAGCACGAGCCGGCGAACGAGGCGCGTCTCGGGCTCCGACCACGGCCGCGGGCCCGAGTACTGCGGATCCCACCGCCGCCCGATGGGCCGCCATTCCGAGCCGAAGTTGCGGTTCAGATCGACCCCCCGCGCGTTCTGGCGGACGCCGAGCGCCGCACCGTCGGGGTTCACGTTGTGGACGATCCAGAACGCCGTCTCCGACGCGACCGTGGCGCGCGCGAGGCGCCGCGTCACCGCGACGCCGGCGCACTCGTTGCCGTGAATGCAGCCGACGACGAGGATTCGGCGCTCGGCATCCGCGTCGCCGAGCACGAACGCGCGGATGGGGCGGCCGCGAACCGAGCGGCCGAGCGCTTCGACGCGAGGCGCCAAGGCGGCGTCCGACGCGGTCGCGTCGGCGGCCGCGAGAGCCACGACCGAGAGCGCGAGCGAGGCGATCGAGCCCACTTCGCATGTTCTACGCGAACGGCGCGCGGGGGAGTTCGGGACCCCGCGGGCGCTCGTCCCCGTACTCCCCGCCCATGACACCCGCTCGCTTCGCCGCCGCTGCCGGCATCCTCGCGGCCGTGTTCGCGCTCGGAGCGCTCGTCGCCGCGGCCACCGGGAGGGACGAAGCACCCCGGGCAGCCGGTGACCGACGGCCCACCACCGAGGCGACAACGACACAGGCGGCGACGGCACGTGCGACGACGACCGACGCGGCGCCCTCGCCCGCCGCGATGCGCACGTGGCACGCCCCGGGACGAGGCGTGAGCGTCACCTTCCCGGAGCACTGGACGCTCGCCACGGAAGGCGTCGGCTTCGCGAACCCCGGTTTCTGCTTCCAGCTCTCGACGGAGCCGCGCAGCCGCGTCGTCGACCTGGACGAGAGCGGCGCCGAGCCGGGCGGCGTCGAGATCCGCGTCGTCGAGTCGTTCGGCGGCCGGCGGGGCGCAAGGACGCGGCCGGCGGCGCTTCGCCTCGCCGACGCGGCCGCGGCCGGGATCGCCGAGTGGACGTCGGGCGCGACGCTCGCTTGGCGAGAGTACGGCCGCTGGATGTCGGTGGGAGTCGCGCTCGGCCGAGGCGTCGGGTCAGACGCCGTCGCCGAGGTCGAACGCGTGCTCAACAGCGTGAGGATCGCGCGGAGCGGCCGGTGCCTCGCTCCGGCGTCGATCGCGTGGCGGAAGTCGACGCCGCTCGGCTTGCCGAGCTCGGGGCGCCTGGTGGGCGGCGTCCAAGTTCCGGAGCAGGGAGCACACTTCTTCACCTGGGATCCCGTGCTGCGCCGCGCGCCGAACCGGCCGTGGCGGCGCTGGGGGACGGACGGGCTCGTCCGCATCACACTTCGCGTCGTGAACGGCTTCGCGCGAGCGCACCCCAACGCGTCTCGCGTCGGGATCGGCGATCTCAGCCGGCCCCGCGGCGGCTACTTCGGCCCCAAGCACGCGACACATGAGAACGGCCTCGACGTCGACGTCTACTACCCGCGGCTCGACCGGCTCGAGCGCCCGCCGCGCAGCGCCTCGCAGGTGGATCGCCGGCTCGCGCAGAACCTCGTCGACCGCTTCGTCGCGGCGGGCGCGAGCCGTGTCTACGTCGGCCCGAACGTCGGCCTGACCGGCCCGGCCGGGATCGTCCGCGTGATCCCGAACCACGACAACCATCTGCACGCGCGCATCCCGCGCCGCCTGGCCTGATCGTTTCTGTGGGGCGGGGCATGCCGCGCCCGCGAGGCCGGCTTGGCGCCCGCGAAAGCCGCTACGGGCTCAGCAGGCCGAGCAGTTCGTCGACCTCGATCGCCTCGTAGGTCTGGAGCTGCGTCGAGCCGCGCGCGCTGATCGCGATCGAGACCTGCGCGACGGCTTTCGCGTCCGGAGCCTCGACGATGTTGACGAAGTCGAAGGGACCGAGCATGAACCACTGGTGGAGCACGCGGGCGCCGAGCTCCTCGACGTCCTTGTTCACCTCCCGGATCCGCTCCGGGTTCGCCCGCAATGTCTGGAGGCCCTGCTCGCTCAGCTTCGACAGCATGATGTAGGTCGGCACTCCGCCCTCCCTTGTCGCGCTACAAGCGGCGCGAGGATAACGCCCGAGCGTTCTGCTCGAAGTAGAGGACGGCGAGCCCGAGGAAGAAGAACGGCGCGAGGACGAGCTGCGTCAGGAGGAACCCTCCGAGGCCTACATTCTCTGCGAATCCGGAGAGGGCCTGCGCAAGAACGAGGCCGAGCAGGTGGTAGATGACGAGGAGGGCGGCGACGACGCCCGCCGCGTGGACGTACGACGCGCGGGCGAGCTCGAGCGAGCGCGACATCGCGTGGCCGAGCCGCTGGAGCCACGACTGGCCGGCCTCCGACTGCTCGAGCACGGCGACGGGCACCGCGAAGCCCGCGAACGCGAGCCAGAACGCCGAGAAGAGGATCAGGATCGGGTCGCCGGACATTCCGAGGGCGAGGGGGACGCAGACGACGACGGCGAGCACGAGCAGGACCGGAACCCGCCCCGCGGTCTGCGCCCAGGCGTCCCCGAACGCGTCTCCGCCGACGAGCCGCGCCGAAGCCGCGTAGACCGCCGTGAAGGTGACCGCGAGGATCGCGATCCCCTGGACGCCGCCCCCGACGAGGACGACGAGCGCGAACGCGCCGACGACCACCGCCCCGAGGCCGGCGGCGGCCCAGAATCGCTCGCCGTAGAAGCGAACGGTCTCCGCGAGGACCTCGCCTAGCGGGAGCGGCGTCGCAGGCGCGGCCATCTCATCACCGTACCGCGCTTCAGCGTCCGGTCAGCGCTAGGTCGTCTTGCGCCGCTTGAACCCGAGCCGTTCCTGGTCCCAGAGGAAAACGAGCGTGGCGTAGCCGACGACGACGAGACCACCGCACGCCCCGAGCACGACAGGCGCTAGCCTGTCGGCGTCTGCCGAAAGCAGCGCGGCGAGCGCGATCAGTGCTCCGCCGGGAAGCACGGCCGCGAGCCGGTCGCCTCGAGGAGCAGGGTTGTCGATCGTCGCGAGCCGTGTCTGAGTCCGCGCGCCGCCCCCGACGCCGATGGTCAGCAGCAGGCCGCCGATCAGGGTCGCCGCCGGCTCCATTCGCGCCTCACGCCGCGGCGGGCTCCGCGACGCGCGCCTTCTCGAAAACGAGCTCGCCGTCGCGAGCGTCGACCTCGACGGTGTCCCCCTCGGCGAGCTCCCCCGCGAGGAGCTTCATCGCGAGCGGGTTCTCGACGAGCCGCTGGATCGCCCGTTTGAGCGGCCGGGCGCCGTACTGCGGATCCCAGCCGGCCTCCGCGAGGTGCTCCTTCGCGGCGTCCGTCAGGCGAATCGCGACCGCGCGCTCCGCGAGGCGCTCCCGGAGCCGCCTGAGCTGGAGCTCGACGATCGCGGCGAGATGCTCCCGCGACAGCGGGTGGAACTCGATCACCTCGTCGATCCGGTTCAGGAACTCGGGCCGGAAGACGTCCCGCAGCGCCGCGGTGGAGCGGACGTTCGAGGTCATGATGATCACGGTGTTCCGGAAGTCGACCGTGCGGCCGTGGCCGTCCGTCAGGCGGCCGTCGTCGAGGATCTGGAGCAGGATGTCGAAGACCTCGTGGTGCGCCTTCTCGATCTCATCGAGGAGAACGACGCAGTACGGCCGCCGGCGCACCGCCTCCGTGAGCTGCCCGCCTTCCTCGTAGCCGATGTACCCGGGCGGAGCCCCGATCAGGCGAGCGACCGTGTGGCGTTCCTGGTATTCGGACATGTCGAGGCGGACCATCGCCCGCTCATCGTCGAACATGAACTCGGCGAGCGCGCGCGCGAGCTCCGTCTTGCCGACGCCGGTCGGGCCGAGGAACACGAACGAGCCGATCGGGCGGTTCGGGTCCTGGAGGCCCGACCGCGCGCGCCGAAGCGCGTTCGCGACCGCCTCGACCGCCTCTTCCTGGCCGACGACGCGCTCGTGCAGCCGCTCCTCCATGTGGATCAGCTTCTCCGTCTCGCCCTCCATGAGGCGGGAGACGGGGATCCCCGTCCAACGCGACACGACCTCCGCGACGTCGTCCTCGTCGACTTCCTCCTTCACCATCGGCGTGCCGACGGGCTCCGCTCGCTCGCGCTCGGCGAGCTCCCTCTCGAGGTCGGGTAGCTCGCCGTAGCGGATCTCCGCGACGCGTTGAAGGTCTCCGCGACGCTCGGCGCGATCGGCCTCCATGCGGAGCTCGTCGATCCGCTTCGTGATCTCCGCGACCCGCGAGAGCTCCGCCTTCTCGGCCGCCCAGCGCGCGGCGAGCTCATCGCGCCGCTCCTTCGCCTCCGCGAGCTCCCGCTCCACCGGTTCGCGAACCTCCTTCGACTCGCCGGTCATCGCCGCGAGCTCGATCTCGAGCTGGCGCACCCGGCGGTCCGCCTCGTCGAGCTCGAGCGGCGAAGAGTCGATCTCCATCCGCAGCCGCGAGGCAGCTTCGTCGACGAGGTCGATCGCCTTGTCGGGCAGGAACCGATCAGAGATGTACCGGTCGGAGAGGACCGCGGCGGCGACAAGGGCGGCGTCGCGAATCTGGACGCCGTGGTGCGCCTCGTAGCGCTCCTTGAGGCCGCGCAGGATCGCGATCGTGTCGGCGACGGACGGCTCCCCGACGAAGATCGGCTGGAAGCGGCGCTCGAGCGCCGCGTCCTTCTCGATGTGCTTGCGGTACTCGTCGAGCGTCGTGGCGCCGATGCAGCGCAGCTCGCCGCGTGCCAGCATCGGCTTCAGCATGTTCGCCGCGTCCACCGCTCCCTCGGCTGCGCCCGCGCCGACGATCGTGTGGAGCTCGTCGATGAAGAGGACGATCTCGCCTTCCGCTGCCTTTATCTCGCCCAGGACCGCCTTGAGACGCTCCTCGAACTCACCGCGGTACTTCGAGCCGGCGAGGAGCGCACCGATGTCGAGCGCCCAGACGCGCTTTCCCTTCAGGCCCTCGGGAACGTCGCCGGCGACGATCCGCTGCGCGAGCCCTTCGGCGATCGCCGTCTTTCCAACGCCCGGGTCGCCGATCAGCACGGGGTTGTTCTTCGTGCGGCGGGAGAGGACCTGGATGACGCGGCGGATCTCCTCGTCCCGCCCGATCACCGGGTCGAGCTTCCCCTGCTCCGCGAGCTCCGTCAGGTCGCGCCCGAACTTCTCGAGCGCCTGGTAGGAGCCCTCCGGGTCCTGCGAAGTGACTCGCTGCGACCCGCGCACCTCCGCGAGCGCGCGCAGGAGCGCGTCCCGTTCGACGACTCCGAGCGCGAGCAAGAGATGCTCGGTCGACACGAACTCGTCCTCGAGCTGCCGCATCTCCCGCTCCGCGTCGTCGAGGACGCGCGCGAACGCGGTCGACGCGCGCGGCTGCTGAGCCGCGATGCCGCTCACGGAGGGCCGGTTCGCGAGAGCGGCCTCCGCCTGCGCGCGCAGGGCGGCCACGGAGACGTCGGCGCGCTCGACGAGCGTGCGCGGGAGCTCCTGGTCGAGGAGCGCGAGCGTCAGGTGCTCGGGGTAGACCTCGGGGTTGCCGCTGCGGCGCGCGAGCTCCTGGGCCGCGGCGACGGCCTCCTGTGATTTCAGCGTGAGCTTCTGAAAGTCCATCTCGTCCTTTGCAAGCGATCGTCGTGCAGGTCGCGGTACGGGATGAGGTCGCGGCGGTACTGCTTGTGCACGCGCTGCACTTCCTCACGCAGCTGGCGCTCGAGCCGCTCCATCCTGCCGCGGAGGCGGTGCACCTCGTCCTGGAGCTTGAGAACCGTCTCGACGCCGGCGAGGTTGAGGCCGAGCTCCGTCGTCAGCGCCTGAATCAGACGCAGGCGCTCGAGGTCCGCGTCCGAGTAGAGGCGTGTGTTCCCGGGCGTCCGCTTTGGCCGCACGAGCCCCTTCGCCTCGTAGAGCCGGAGCGTCTGCGGATGCATGCCGACGAGATCAGCCGCCACGGAGATCATGTAGCGGGGCCTCGCGCGCTCGTCGATGCCGGTCCCGTCGAATCCGTCCATCGCCAACCTCACACGGTGAGCCGCTCGCGCGGGTTCTCGCGCGAGACCTTCCCAAGGTTTTCGATCGCCTCGCGCTCGGCCTTCGTCAGCCTGGTCGGAACCGTGACCCGGACCCGCGCGAGGAAATCGCCGCGGCCGGCCCCGTTCAGCTTCGGCGCGCCCCGCCCGCGGACGCGGAGCGTGCGGCCGTCCTGCGTGCCCGCCGGGATCTTGAGCGAGATCCGCCCGTCGGGGGTCGGAACCTCGACCTCGGCGCCCAGCGCGGCCTCGGCGTAGGTCACGGGGACGTCGATCACGAGGTCGGAGCCCTTCCGCTCGTAGAGCGGAGACGGGGTGACGTGGGTGACGACGTGGAGATCGCCGGGCGGACCGCCCGCGACACCCGCCTCACCCTTGCCCTTCAGCCGGATGCGGGTCCCGTCCCTGACCCCGGCCGGGATCTTCACCTCGTAGCGCTTCGTCCGGCGCTGCCGACCCGAGCCGCCGCACGTGCGGCACGGCTTCTCGATCACGGTCCCGTTGCCTCCGCAGCGCGGGCAAGGCTGCGACAGCGCGAAGAGGCCCTGGCTTTCAGCGACGACGCCGCGGCCACGGCACTCGGGACAGACGACGGGGCTCGTGCCGGGCTCCGCGCCCGTCCCGTTGCAGGTCGAGCACGCGACCTCCAGCTCGACGGGGATGCGCGTCGTCACGCCACGGAGCGAGTCCTCGAACGAGACGTTCACGGTGACCTCGATGTCGCGCCCCTTCTGGCCGCGCTCGCGCGCGCGCCCGCCTCGCTGCGTGCGCGAGCGCGCGTTTCCGAAGAGCCCTCCGAGGAGGTCGGAGAGATCGCCGAGATCGCCCAAGTCGCCGACGTTCCCTGACCAGTTGACGTTCCAGCCGCCTGGCGCCCCGCCCGCTCCGGAGAAGATCCGCGAGCCGAGCTGGTCGTACTCCTTGCGCTTCTTCGGGTCGCCGAGGACGTCGTAGGCGGTCTGGATCTCCTTGAACCGCTCTTCCGCACTCGCGTCACCCGGGTTCTTGTCCGGGTGGTACTCCCGCGCAAGCTTCCGGTATGCCTTCTTGATCTCGTCCTGCGAGGCGTTCTTGCTTACTCCGAGCGCCTCGTAGAGATCACGCGTGCGGGTCGCCATCTACGCCTCCTGCGGGGCGCCCTGCGAGATCACCACCCGGGCGGGCCGCAGGACCCGGTCGCCGAGCCGGTAACCCTTCTGCACGACCTCGATGACCGTGCCCTCCTCCCGCTCCGAAGGCTGGGCGAGAAGCGCCTCGTGGACGTGCGGGTCGAAGCGACCGTCCGTCTCGATTTCGGCAAGCCCCTCGCGCTCGAGCGCCGAGCGGAGCTCGCGCGCGACGAGCCCGACGCCTTCCTCCAGCTTCGCCTCCTCGTGCTTGGACGCTGCATCGAGCGCGCGCTCGAGATCGTCGAGCACCGGGAGGAGCGCCTTCATGAGCCGCTCATGCCCGTGCGCCACGATGCTCTCGCGGTCGCGCGCCGCCCGCTTGCGGTAGTTCTCGAAGTCGGCGGCAAGCCGCTGGAGGTCGGCGAGGTGCGAGTCGCGCTCGGCCTCGGCCTGCGCGACCCGCTCCTCGAGCTCCTCCACGCGCTCGTCGCGCTCCCCGTGGTGCGCGGGGCGACCGCGCGGGCCGTCGCGGTCGGGCTCCCCGCTGCGTCCCTCGACGGGCCGGTCGTGACCGGCCGGTGGCTTCCGACGCGGCTCGGCCATTACGACTGCTTGGCCTCCTCGTCGATGACCTCGTAGTCGGCCTCCTCGACGACCTCCTCGTCGCTCGTCCCGGCTCCGTCGCCGCCCGCCGCTCCGGCGGTCGCGGTCGGCTGCTGGGCCTGCACCTTCTCGTACACCGCCTGAGCGAGCTTGTGGGAGGCCTCCATGAGCTCCTCGCTCTTCGTGCGAATCGCGGTCGCGTCGTCGCCGTCGAGGACGTTGCGGAGATCCTCCATGCGGCCCTCGATCGTGCGGGCGGTCTCCTCGTCCACCGAGTCGCGGTGCTCCTTCAGGCTCTTCTCGGTCGTGTAGAGGAGCGTCTCCGCCTGGTTGCGGGCCTCCGCGACCTCCCGCAGGCGGCGCGCCTCGTCGGCGTGCGCCTCGGCGTCGCGGATCATCTGCTCGACCTCGTCCTCCTTCAGGCCCGAGCCGCCTTCGATCCGGATCTGTTGCTGGTTGCCCGTGCCGAGATCCTTCGCCGAGACGTTGATGATCCCGTTCGCGTCGATGTCGAACGCGACGTCGACCTGCGGCATCCCACGCGGAGCGGGCGGAATCCCGACGAGCTGGAACTTGCCGAGGGTCTTGTTGAACGCGGCCATTTCCGACTCGCCCTGGAGGACGTGAACCTCCACGGACGGCTGGTTGTCCTCCGCGGTCGTGAAGACCTCGGACTTCTTGGTCGGGATGGTCGTGTTGCGCTCGATCAGCTTCGTGAAGACGCCGCCCTTCGTCTCGATCCCGAGCGAGAGGGGCGTCACGTCGAGGAGCAAGATGTCCTTCACCTCGCCGCGCAGGACGCCCGCCTGGATCGCGGCGCCGACGGCGACGACCTCATCGGGGTTGACGCCCTTGTGCGGCTCCTTGCCGATCAGCTCCTTGACCTTGTCCTGGACGGCCGGCATGCGCGTCATACCGCCGACGAGGACGACGTGGTCGATGTCCTTCGGCTCGAGCCCGGCATCGGAGAGGCACTGCTTCGTGGGGCCGACGGTCCGCGCGAGGAGATCAGCCGTCAGGTCGTTCAGCCTGGCGCGCGTGAGCTGCATGTCGAGGTGCTTCGGCCCCTCGGGTGTCGCGGTCACGAACGGCAGGTTGATCTGCGTCGACTGCGCCGAGGAGAGCTCGATCTTCGCCTTCTCGGCCGCCTCGTAGAGGCGCTGGAGCGCCATACGGTCGGCGGCGAGATCGATCCCCTGCTCGCGCTTGAACTCGGCGACCATCCAGTCGACGATCGCCTTGTCGAAATTGTCGCCGCCGAGGTGGTTGTCGCCGTTCGTCGCCTTCACCTCGAAGACGCCCTCGCCGAGCTCGAGAATCGAAACGTCGAACGTCCCGCCGCCGAGGTCCCACACGAGGATCGTCTGGTCGTGTTCCTTGTCGAGCCCGTACGCGAGCGAGGCCGCGGTCGGCTCGTTGATGATGCGAAGGACGTTGAGGCCGGCGATCTTGCCGGCGTCCTTCGTCGCCTCGCGCTGGGCGTTGTTGAAGTACGCGGGGACGGTGATGACGGCGTCGGTCACCGTCTCGCCGAGGTAGGCCTCGGCGTCCGCCCTCAGCTTCTGGAGAATCATCGCGCTGATCTCCGGCGGCGCGTACTCCTTGTCCGCCGCCTTGACGCGCGCGTCTCCGTTCGGGCCGGCCACGACCTCGTAGGGGACGATCTTCATCTCCTCCGAGACCTCCGAGAACTTGCGGCCCATGAATCGCTTGATCGAGAAGACGGTGTTCTGCGGGTTCGTGACCGACTGGCGCTTCGCCGGCGCGCCGACGAGCCGCTGGCCGTCCTTCGTGAACGCGACGACGGACGGCGTGGTGCGCCCGCCCTCGGCGTTCGGAATGACGGTGGGCTCGCCGCCCTCGAGCACGGCCACGCACGAGTTCGTCGTCCCGAGGTCGATTCCGATCGTCTTCGCCATCGCTTCTGGTCTCCTTCGTCGTTCGCTGAGAAAATCTAAGCGTCGTTATAGCAGATTACCCGCCCGAGCGGACGATCATGCACCGAACGCTAGGCGGCGATCACGCGGAGCGTTGCGAGCGACGGATCCGCGCAGGCGGCCATCCGCGTTCCGGCGGCGCGCGCCTCGCGGAGCGCGTCGAGGAGCCCGCGGCGGATCAGCTCGCCGGGCGCGATCGCCGGGATGCCCGGCGGGTACGGCGCGATCGTCTCGGCGGCGACCCGGCCCACGGCGCGCTCGGCCCGGACGGCCTCACGCTTGGCGAAGAACGCGTCCCGTGGCGACATGGCGACCTCGGGCTCGACGCTCCAGACGGCGCTCGCGCCTCCCGGCGGCCGTGGCTCGCCGCGCCGCCGCTCCAGCGAGCGGAGCAGCGAGTCGGCGAGCCGCGCGACCGACGCCTCGGTATCCCCGATCGTGAGGAGCGGGACGATCGTGTCGCGGTTTGCGAGCTCGACGCGAACGCCGTCCTCCCAGAGGTCGCGCTCGACCTCGAGCCCGTCCGCGCCGGTCTTCGCGAGCGCGAGGACGAGCTTCGTCGGGTCGTGCGAGTCCGCGACGACGAGGCCCTCGACCTTTGCAAGCCGCGCGCGGACCGCGCGCGCGAGCCTTACCGCCCCGCCGACGAGCTCGTCCCCGCGAGCCGCCATGAGCCGCCGCGTCCGGTCGAGGCTCGCGAGGATCGCCGCCGAAGGGCTCGACGTGTGCAGCGCGTCGAACGCGTCGGAGACGCGCTCGAGGTCGATCCGCCCGCCGCGCGCGAAGAGGTACGCGCCCTGCGTGAACGCCGCAAGCGTCTTGTGCGCCGAGGTGACCATCGCGTCGGCGCCGAGCGCGAGCGTGTGGGCGGGCACGTCCGGGTGGAACCCGAGGTGGGCGCCCCACGCCTGGTCGACGACGAGCGGCGCACCCAGCGCGTGGCACGCGTCGGCGATCCGCTCGACGTCCGAGAGCACACCGACGTACGACGGCTCGACCAGGAAAGCCGCGCCGACGTCGGGCGTGCGGCGAAGCGCGTCCTCGACGCGCACCGCCGGGACGGCGCGGGGAAGCCCGGTCGCCCGATCGACCTCCGGCCGCACCCAGACGGGCTCGAGACCCGCGAGCACGAGCCCGCCGAACACCGACTTATGGAGGTTTCGCGAGGCGACGACCCGCTGCCCGGGCCGGGCGACCGCGAGCGCGAGCGCCTGATTCCCCTCCGTGGCCCCGTTCAGGCAGAAGCGGCAGAGATCGGCGTCCCACAGCTCGGCGGCGAGCCGCTCGGCGCGGCCGAGCACGTCATGCGAGAGATGCAGGTCGTCGGCGCCGGTGGAGAGCGGAAGGTCATGGCGGAGCAGCCCGTCGGCGAGGTGCGCCGAGCGCTTGTGACCCGGGGTCGTGAACGGGACGACCGCCTCGTCGGCGAGGTACGCCTCCGCGGCGCTCGCAAGGGGCGTCTCGTCCTGGCCGGGCACGCGCGCAACCGTACAAGCTCGGCTCCGCCCCTCACGACGACCGGAGACGTGGCGCCGGCAACGCCGTAGGCTCGCCGCGTGCCCGCATCCGCCGTCGAGCGCTACCTGCGGCTGGGGCTGCAGGTCGGCCGCCACGTCGAAGGGATCGTCGACGCCTATTACGGACCGCCCGACGTCGCGGCGGCCGTCGAGGCGGAGCCGCCCGTCGAACCGCGGACGCTCGCCTCCGCCGCGGACGCGCTGCTCGACGAGCTCGAGGATGGCTGGCTCCGTGACCAGGTCGTCGGCCTGCGGACGTACGCGGGCGTGCTCGCCGGCGAGCCCGTCCCGTACGCCGACGAGGTGGAGGGCTGCTACGGCGTGCGACCGGTCCACACGGACGAGGCGGTGTTCGCGGCCGCGCACGAGCGGCTCGAGACGCTCCTCCCCGGCGAAGGGCCGCTGGCCGAGCGCTACGAGCGCTGGGAAAAGTCGATTCGCGTCCCCCCCGAGCGGGTCGAGGGAACGGTGGCGGCCGTCGTCGAGGGGGCGCGCGCGTGGACGCGTGCCGTGGTCGAGCTGCCGGCGGGCGAAGACGTCATCCTCGAGATCGTCCACGACAAGCCTTGGCTCGCGTTCTGCGAGTACCTGGGCCGCTTCCGCAGTCGGATCGCCGTCAACGTCGACCTCCCGATGTCGGCGCTCGAGCTTCTCCACCTCACGATCCACGAGACGTATCCCGGCCACCACGCGGAACGGTGCGCCAAGGAGCACGCGCTCGTGCGCGGCCGCGGGCTGTTGGAGGAGACCCTGGTGCTCGTTCCGACGCCGCAGTCGCTCGTGTCGGAGGGGATCGCCGAGGTTGCGGCGCAGCTGCTGCTCGAGAGCGACGGCGGGCCCGTGCTCGCCGCGCTCGCGCGCGACGCCGGCGTCGATTTCGATCTCGGTCATGCGCTCGCGGTCGAGCGGGCCCGCGAGCCGTGCGGGTGGGCAGACGTCAACGCGGCGTTGATGCTGCACGACGGCGCCGCGACCGAGGCGGAGGCGCAGGCGTATCTCGAGCGCTGGGCGCTCATCACCCCACAGCTCGCTGCGCACATGATCCGCTTCGTCACCGAGCCGACGTCGCGGACGTATGTCTTGAACTACTCCGCCGGACGAGAGCTCTGTCGCTCGTACGTAGGAGGAAAGCCGGAACGCTTCCGCCGCCTGCTGAGCGAGCAGGTCCGCGTTCGCGACCTGGTCGAGGCACGGAACACGGCGGCGTGATCGCCGCCGGCGCCGTACGGCTCCACGTCCTGCACACGTGATGGAGGGATGGACGCGCGGAGCGACGAAGGTAGGGTGCGTGCCCTTGCGCAACGTTGCCGTCCCGGCGCTCGCCCTCGTCGCGTCCGTCCTCCTCGCATCGCCGGCAAGCGCGGGCCATGCGCGGGGCGGCGATCTCCTTCCGGACCTCATGCCGCGGCCTCCGGTTGCGCTGAGCGTCGAGCGGGCGGCGGACGGCCGCCGGTTCCTCCGCTTCGGGAGCTCGGTCCGGAACGGTCACACGGGCCCGCTCGAGCTTCGCCCGAGGGCCGAGGACTGCAACGGAAACGGCGACCTGCACGACGACCGCACCGCCTACCAGCGGATCTACCGCGACCAGGACGGAAACGGCGCCTTCTCCCGGGCTCGGGAGCGTTTCGCCTGGTCACGGCGGGCCGGCTGCATGGTCTTCCATCGCGCGCACGGCCACTGGCACGTCGAGAGCTTCACGCAGTACAGCCTCCTGGGCTACAACGTGGACGGGTCGCTCGGCGACACCGTCGCGACGAGCGGCAAAGTGAGCTTCTGCATCGTCGACTCGAACCGGACGACGCCCGTGCTGCGCGGGTCGCCGCGGGCGCGCTACTACGGCGGGTCGCGAAGCTGCACGCCGCGCGGGACGTGGGGAATCTCCGTCGGCTGGGCGGACTACTACGGGCCGCGCGTTCCGGGCCAGGCGCTCGACGTGACGCCGCTTCGGGCCGGGTTCTACTGCCTCGTCGTTGTCGCCGACCCCGAGAACCGGCTCGCCGAGGTGAGCGAGGCGAACAACGTGCGGCGGATCGGGATCTGGCTGGAGCGCCGCAGGGTCGAGTGGTACCCGTACGGACCCTGCTGAGCGAGCACCGGTGATCGCGCCGACTCGGCGGCGCCGACCGTCGGGACCGCCGGGTTTCGCCCGGGCATCCGTGGGGACCCGTCGACACGCTCGCAGGGGCACCCAGAGGCTCCCTTCTAGGAGCTCGGCTCGCGCGCGGGTCGCCTCAGGACGCCGCGGCCGGTCTCGCGCTCGGGCGCGGGCGCGCTGACGATCAGCGCCACGGCGGCGACGATCGCACCGCCGGCGAGGAGAACCCGCGCGTCGACGATCTCGTCGAGGAGCGCCCAGCCGAGCAGCACGGCGATCACGGGGTTCACGTAGGCGTACGTCGCGACGAGCGAGATCGGCGCTGCGCGCAGGAGCCAGACGTACGAGCTGAACCCGACGAGGGAGCCGACGACGATCAGGTACGCGACGCCGAGAAGCGAGTCGCGTGAGACGCTCGCGGGGTCGACGTCCGCGAGCTCGCCCCGCGCGAGGGCGACGACGGCGAGGAGGAGGCCGCCTGCGAGGCCGGCGAGGCCGGCGGCGACGATCGGACGCGACGGGAGCGGCGCGCCGCGGGAGTAGAGGGAGCCCGCCGCCCACGACGCCGCGGCGGCGAGCGACACGAGGACGCCGGCGACGTCGAGCGCGCCGCCACCGCGCGGATCGACGAGAAGCGCAACGCCGGCGAAGCCGACGACGAGCCCGACGACCGCACGCCACGAGAGCCTCCGGCCGAAGGCGACGCGGTCGAAAAGCGCGACCCAGAGCGGGATCGACCCGATGACGAGCGCCGCGACGCCCGAGGGGATTCGCTGCTGCGACCAGGCGAGCGCGCCGTGCCCGCCGACGAACAGCGCGCCGCCGAAGATGACGGCGGCGCCGAGCTCGCGCCGCCCGATCGGCTCGCGGTCCGCGCGCAGGAGACCCCACGCGAGGAGAAGCGCGCCCGCGACCACGTGCCGCATCGACATCGCGAGGAAGGGCGGAAGCGTCCGGACTGCGACCGAGGTCGCGAGGAAGGTCGAGCCCCACGCCACGTAGATGGTCGCGAGCGCAGGCCAGGTGCCGCGTGGCAGGTGCTCTCCCACTCGGGTTCCAACGACGTGCGCCGTCCGCTCCTTCCGACGGCGCCGTCGCACCATGGCGGCCGGATACGCTTACCCCGTGGAGCCGCTCGTCGACTCGTGGGGACGCGAGATCCGAAGCGTCCGGGTCTCCGTCACGGACAAGTGCAACTTCCGCTGCACGTACTGCATGCCCGCCGAAGGCCTCGAGTGGCTCCGCAAGGACGAGATTCTCTCGTTCGAGCAGATCGCGCGGCTCGTGCGCGTCCTCGCCCGAATGGGCGTCCGAGAAGTGAGGCTGACCGGCGGCGAGCCGCTCGTCCGCCGCGACCTCCCCGTTCTCGTCGAGATGATCGCGACGACGCCCGGCGTCGAGGACCTCTCGCTGACGACGAACGGCGTTCTCCTCGACCGGCTCGCCGGCCCGCTCGTCGCCGCGGGGTTGCGGCGGATCAACGTCTCCCTCGACTCGCTCTCGCACGTCCGCTTCGCCGAGCTGACGCGCCGCGATGCGCTCGACCAGGTGCTCCGCGGCCTCGAGGAGGCCGAGCGCTACCGCGAGCTTCGCCCGATCAAGGTGAACTGCGTCGCGATGAAGGGCTTCACCGAGGAGGAGGTCCCCGCGCTCGCCGAGCTCTCGCGCCGCAAGCCCTACGTCGTCCGCTTCCTCGAGTTCATGCCGCTCGACGCCGACGAGGCATGGGCGGGCGACAAGGTGCTGACCGGCGCCGAGGTGCGCGCGCTCGTCGAGAAACGCTGGCCGCTCGTCGAGATCCCCGCCAAGCCCTCGTCGACGGCGCGGCGCTTCCGCTTCGCGGACGGCGCGGGCGAGATCGGCTTCGTAAGCCCGGTCTCCGAGCCCTTCTGCTCGACGTGCGACCGTATCCGCCTCACGGCGGACGGGCAGCTGCGGACGTGCCTTTTCTCGCGCCGCGAGTGGGACCTCATGACGCCGCTGCGCGAGGGCGCGAGCGACGAGGAGCTCGCCGGCCTCGTGCGTTGGGCCGTCCGCCACAAGGAGCTGAAGCACCGCGTCAGCGACCCCGGATTCGCTCGGGCGAGCCGGAGCATGAGCCAGATCGGCGGTTAGCGCCCGTCCGCCGTTAGCGCCCCGTTAATGTCGGGCTAACCGTACCCTCCCGGCGAGGACCCGCCTTTACAATTGCCGCATGGTCCGGCGGCCCGGCGCATTCTTGCCGCGGGGGTGGAGCGATCTCCTCGCTCAGCTCGGGATCTGGTTCGCGTTCATCGGCGCGTACCAGATTGCCCGCGGCGTCGCCGACCGAAGCCCGGCCGAGGCGTTGGCAAACGGCGAGAAGGTCATCGACATCCAGCGGACGCTGCACACTCTCATCGAGCCCGAGCTGCAGCGCGTCGTGCTCGAGAGCGGCGGCTTCCTCGTCGGCGCGCTGAACTGGACCTACTGGCTGTCCCAGTTCGTCGTCGTCGGGCTCGCGCTCCTCTGGATCTACCTGTTCCGGACCGACGCGTTCACACGCGTCCGCAACTGGATCATCGCGACGAACGTGATCGGCCTCGCCGGGTACGTCCTGCTCCCGACGGCGCCGCCGCGGATGTTCCCGGAAGAGGGCTTCGTCGACACGCTCGCGGCTTCGTCGTCCCTCAACCACGGGAGCGCGCTCGTCGAGATCGCGTCGAACCCCTTCGCGGCGATGCCGAGCCTGCACTCTGCCGACGCGCTCATCGTCGGTTTCGCGATGGCGACGCTCGTGCGGTCGCGGTTGCTCAAGGTCCTCTGGACGCTCTGGCCGAGCTGGGTCTGGTTCTCCGTCATGGCGACGGGCAACCACTTCTGGCTCGACATCGCCGCGGGCATCGGCGTCGCCGCCGCGGCCGCGACGCTCCTCGCGTGGATGGAGAACCGGTACGACGAGCTCTCGCCCGCAGGCTTCCGCACGCCTCGCTGGTAGCCTCTCGGCTCGCCGTGGAGGGGCGGCCGTCGGCTCTCGAGCGCGTCCAAGGCGCATACACATTCGGCGTTCGCCGCCTCGCCGCCGCGTCGATGCGCGGCCTCGAGCGGACGCGGCTCACCCCTGACGTCCTGACCGCGGCAGGCGTCGCCCTCTCGATCTCGGGCGCCGTCGCCGTGTACTTCGAAGAGCGGGGCTGGGGGTTCTTCTGGCTCGGCGCGGGGCTCTTCGTGTTCGGCTCGATCCTCGACATTCTCGACGGGGCGCTCGCCCGGAGCCGCGGTGCCGGATCGCAGTTCGGGGCCTTCATCGACTCGACAGTCGACCGCGTCGGGGAGGCGTTCATGCTCGGGGCGATCGCGCTCGTCCTCATGCGGGAGGAGCTGGAGTGGGGCGTCGCGCTCGCGTTCGCCGCGCTCGCCGGCTCCTTCCTCGTCAGCTACACGCGCGCCCGCGCCGAGGCGCTGGGGCTCCGCGGTGACGTCGGCATCGGGAGCCGTGCCGAGCGAGTCGTCGTCATCACGTCAGGCCTCGTCCTCGCGCCCGCGCACGAGCTCGTCCTGCCTGCGACGATAGCGCTCCTCGCTGCGACCGCCTGGGTGACCGTCGTCCAGCGCGTCCTAGCGGTCCGGTCCCAGCTTCGCAGCCGCACCTGATAGCAATCTTGTGCTATCACTTCGGCAGACAGTGGGTGCCGACCGCACAGACGTGCTCGTCCGATTGCCGGCGGAGCTGAAGCGTCGCCTGGCCGACGAGGTCGCCGCCCGCGGCAGCAACCTGAACGACGTCGCCGTCGAGACCCTGGCCGCCCGCTTCGGGATTCCGTTCGAGCCGACCGGCCGCAGGGGCGCGCCTCGCCCTTCGGGTCGGGACGTGCTCCTACGAATGCCGCGCGCGCTCAAGGAGCGCTTGCGCGACCGCGCCGCGGGGCGACGGCGTACGACGAACGAGCTCATCGTCGAGACGCTGAGCGAGCGGCTGGGACTCGCCGGCACCGAGAGAGGAAAGGAAGAGATGGCCGCTACGACCGGAAGCAGGAACGGAAAGCCGCGCTCCGAGGACACCGTCCGGGTCGCGATCATCGGCGTCGGAAACTGCGCCAACTCGCTCCTACAGGGCGTCGAGTTCTACCGCGATGCGGATCCCGGCGAGTTCGTCCCGGGGCTCATGCACGTCGACCTGGGCGGCTACCACGTCGGCGACATCGAGTTCACCGCCGCGTTCGACGTGACAACGGAGAAGGTCGGCAAGGATCTCGCGGACGCGATCTGGGCCCACCCGAACGACACGTACCGCTTTGCCGACGTCCCGAAGACGGGCGTCAAGGTGAGCCGCGGCATGACGCACGACGGGCTCGGCAAGTACGTGTCCGAGATCGTCGAGAAGGCGCCGGGCGACACGGAGGACGTGGTCGGCATCCTGCGGGAGACCGGCACCGACGTCGTCGTCAACTACCTCCCGGTCGGCTCCGAGGAAGCGACGAAGTGGTATACGGAGCAGGTCCTGAACGCCGGCTGCGCGATGGTGAACTGCATGCCCGTCTTCATCGCCAAGGGCGGCTACTTCGCCAAGCAGTTCGAGCAGCGTGGCCTCCCGATCATCGGCGACGACATCAAGTCGCAGGTCGGCGCGACGATCACGCACCGCGTCCTGACGAGCCTCTTCCGCGAGCGCGGCGTGCGCCTCGACCGGACGATGCAGCTCAACGTCGGCGGCAATTCCGACTTCCGCAACATGCTGGAGCGCGAGCGGCTCGAGTCGAAGAAGATCTCGAAGACGAACGCCGTCACGTCGATGCTCGACTACGACCTGGGCGCCGACAACGTGCACGTCGGCCCGTCGGACCACGTGCCCTGGCTCACCGATCGCAAGTGGGCCTACATCCGCATGGAGGGCTCGTCGTTCGGCAACGCGCCGCTCAACATCGAGCTCAAGCTGGAGGTGTGGGACTCGCCCAACTCGGCGGGAATCGTGATCGACGCGGTCCGGATGGCGAAGCTCGCGCTGGTGAACGGGGTCGCGGGTGCGCTAGAGGGCCCGAGTGCCTACCTGATGAAGTCGCCGCCCCGGCAGCTCCGCGACGACGCCGCGTACGAGGCGACGGAGGCGTTCATCAAGAAGTACGCGCGTGCGCGCAAGCACGCGCCGGCGAAGGCGACGACGTAACCGAAGCACCCTCGCCGGCGCGCGCGAACCTGCGCTACCAGGCGGCCCAGACGCGGCACGGCCCGCCCGAGCCGGCTTCCCACGGTACGAGCCCGACGTAGGCGGTCGTGCCGCGAGGTCGCACGCGGCTCAGGTTCGCGAGGTTCTCGAGGCCGTAGCGGTCGGCGCCCAGGAGCGTGACGTGCGCGTCGAACGTCGTGGAGTTCCCGGGATCGAGGCTGAGCGTGTCGACGCCGAGTGCCTGTACGTCGCGCTCGGCCAGGAGCCAGCGAACCGCGTCGCCGCTCCAGCCCGGGAAGTGCAACGTCCCCGAGGCGTCCGGGTTCCGGAACCGGTTCGGGTCGCTGACGTCCAGGCGCTCTTCCCAGCCCGAGTACATCGCGACGAGCGCGCCTCGCGGGATACGGCCGTACCGCCGCTCGGCGCGCCGCACGTCGTCCACCGTGACGGCGTAGTCCACGTTCCGGCGCACGTGCGCGGAGACGTCGACGACGAAGAGCGGCGCCACGAGCTCGGGGAGCGTGATCTCGGGCGAGAGTCTCCCGCCCTGTATGAAGTGCCCGGGCGCGTCCATGTGCGTTCCCGAGTGCTCCCAGAACGTCCACTCCTGCCCGTAGAAGCCGTTCGCCGGAATGGTGACGACCGTCCGGCGCGACGGCATGCGAAACGTCGGCGGTGTCCCGAAGATCGGGAACCCCGCCTGGAAGACGTGCGTCAGATCCTGCATCCGCATCTTGCCGCGTCCGTGGTCGTGCCCGAGGCCGAGGCCACGGCCTCGGCGGTGGCTCGCGTCGGCGAGGCTCGGAAACGCCGCAGCGAGGGCAGTCGCCGCGGCACCGGCAAGGACCGTACGCCGATCCACGGTCGCGAGCGTCCCCTCGCGCTCGACCCGCTCGCGAACCGCCTCGGCGGTGCCCGGAAGACACATGGCTCCCTCCTTTCCTCGTTGCTCGCGCGAACCTACTGCGCCCCAGCCGGCCGATCAAGGCGGAAACGGGAGGCGCTGGACGCCGCTCTAGAATCGAACGCCGTGGCTCTTCGCGTCTGCATGGTGACCCCGTTCGCGTGGTCCCAGCCGCACCCGGTGAACGAGCACGTCGCGGGCGCCGCCGACCAGCTTCGCAGGCGAGGCCACGAGGTCGTCGTCCTCGCGCCTTCGAACCGGGCCGCCGACCTCGCGGCCGGCCGCCGCGCACTTCGGCGCCTGGCACGCGACGGCGAGCCGCTGCCGCCGTTCGTCGCGCTCGGCCCGGCGGTACCCGTCTCGCCGCGGAGCCGCATCGGCGTGCCACTCGGCGTCCGCGCGAACCTCGCGCTCGCACTTACGGCCGACCGCTTCGACGTCGTCCATGCGCACGAGCCGGGCGTCCCGAGCCTCTCGTACCTGGCGCTCAGGCAGGCGCGCGGCCTGACGGTCGCGACGTTCCACTCGCCGGAACGGCTCGCATACCCGCCTAGCCGCCGGCGGCGCGAGAAGCTACTCGCGCGGATCGACGCGCTCACGGCCACGTCGGAGGAGGCGCTCGGCGCGGCCCGCGAGCGCTTCCCCGGCGACTACGCGCTCCTGCCGCTCGGAGTCGACACGGAGCTCTTTCGGCGGCAACCGCCCGCCGATCGGTTCGTGGTCGAGTGGCGGCCCGACGAGGCCGAGAGGACGGCGGCGGCCGTCGACGCGCTCGGCGGTCTGCCCGGCTGGGAGCTCGTCGTCCTCCGGACCCGCCCGCTCAGCGGCCGTCCGTACGTCCCCCGGGCGGTTCGCGCCCGCGTCCACGTCCGGACGGCGCTGCAGGCGGAGGCGCGCGCCCGCGCCCTCTCGGGGGCCGCGGGGTTCGTGCCGGTGCGCCGCGGCTCCCCGCGCCCGCGCGCGGAGGCGGAGGCGGCGGGCGTCCCCGTCGTCGACCCGCCCGGGTCGGCGTACCAGCCGGAGCTCCTGACGGCCGAGCTCGCGCGGCTTGCCGAGGATCCCGAGTGGCGGCGCCGCCGGGCCGACGAAGCTTCCCGGCGGGCGGACGCCGCCGGATCTGCCGCACTCGCCGGGACGCTCGAGCGGGACGTCTACCGCCGCGTCGTCGCCCGTAAGCGACACGGCGGGAGCGCCGACCCGCTGGCCGGCCGCCCGTACGTTCTCTGTGACCTACACATGCACACCGAGCACTCCTACGACTGCTCCGTCCCCGTCGGGGCCCTCCTCGACCGAGCCGAGGCGGTGGGCCTCGGCGCGCTCGCGATCACCGACCACAACACGTTCGCGGGGGCGCGCGAGGCGGTGGAGCTGGCCCGGGGTCGCGCCCTCACCGTCATCCCGGGCGAGGAGGTGAAGACGACCTCCGGCGAGGTCATCGGCCTGTTCCTCGAGGACGAGGTTCCCCGTGGAATGTCCATGGGCGAGACGATTGCGGCGATCCGGGATCAGGGTGGGATCGTCTACCTCCCCCATCCGTTCGACCGCCTGCACGCGATCGCGGACGCCCAGACCCTCCACCGCCACCTCGACGAGATCGACGTCTTCGAGGTCTTCAACGCAAAGCTCCTGCTCGAGGGCTACAACGACGAGGCCTTCCGCTTCGCGCGGAAGTACAACCTGACGATGGGCGCGGGCTCCGACGCGCACGTCCTGCAGGCGATTGGCACGGGAGCGGTCCGGATGCGCGCGTTCGAGACACCGGAGGAGTTCGTGATGAGCCTCCGGTCGGCGGAGGTCGTGCGCCGGCCGAAATCGCTCGTCTACCTGCAGGGTCTCAAGTGGGTCGCGCAGGCGCGCGAGCGGCGCGCCCGCACGGTCGCGCGTTGAGCGCCGCTGCCGGCGCCGACGTCCAGGACATGCGGGCTTCGCCCGTACGTCCGCCTGCATCGACCGGTCGATTCGCTCGGTTTTTCCCACCGGTCTAGGAACCGGCAACACGGCCGCGAACTAGCCTTTGGCCCGTGTCCGCGTCGACGAACGACATCTCCGAGCGGTACCTGAAGAAGGCGATCGCCGAGATCAACGAGCTCGGACGCGCGATCGCGAACGCGGCGGGGCCGGAGCGCGCGCCCGTCCTCGGCTCCGGCCATCCGCGCGGCGAGATCTTCCTCCTGAAGCACGGTCCGCAGCCGTCCGAGGTGCATGAAGGAGTCGCGTTCTACGGCCGGGCGGGCCAAGCAATCCTGAAGTCGCTCCAGCGGCTGCGCGTCGACCCGACCGCCGTCTACGGGACGAACTGCGTGAAGTACGACGACGAGCCGCTCGAGGAGGCGTACGGCTTCCTCCTCCGCGAGCTCCACGTCGTGCAACCGAAGCTCGTCGTCGTCATGGGGCAAGATGCCCTCGCGTGCCTGAACGCCGTCCAGTTTCCCCTCGCGACGGAGCTCGAGGCGAAGACGGGGGAGATCCAGAAGCTCACGCCGACGGTCGAAGCGCTCGTGTGCCCGGACATCGACGCGGCGCTCGACGAGCAGCCGGCGAAGCGGGCGTTCTGGGAGGCCTTCAAGGCGATCGGGCCCTGGTGGTCCGAGCTGCCGCCCTACTAGCCCTCGTCACCGCTCTCGTCGCGTACTCGGCGTTCGCCGAGGACCTGCCCCGCCTCTCCGACTGGGAGAACGTCGCTGTCCTCGCCTTCGGCGTCATCCCCGTCACGTTCGCGCTCGTCTGGCTCGCGCTCCCGGTCCGCCACCTCGTCCACCCGTGGCAGCTCGGCCTTGCCGCCGCGCTGCTCGCGCTGCTCGCGGTGGTGCTCTCCGCGCTCGAGCTCGCGATCGCGGCGAACGTCGTGAAGCTCGCGGCCGCGACCGCCGTCGGCTGGTGGTTCCTGACGTTCTTCGAGGCGGCCTGGTGGGTTCTGCTCGTCGCCGTCCTGATCGTCCCTGTCGATCTCGTCTCGGTCGCCCGCGGGCCGACGCGGGAGATAACGACCAACCGTCCCGAGGTCTTCGACGCGCTCTCGATCTTCATGCGGATCCCCGGCGAGGCCTCGACCTCCAACCTGGGCCTTCCGGACGTGCTCTTCTTCGCCCTCTTCCTCGGCGCGGCCGTCCGGTTCGGATTGCGGCCGGGCGCCACGTGGGCCGCGATGACGCTCTCGTTCGGCGGGACGCTCGCGCTCGCCGTCGCCCTCGAGGAGGCCGGCGTCGCCGCCCTCCCGCTCCTCTCGGCAGCATTCGTCCTGGCGAACGGCGACCGGCTGTGGACCGCGTTCAAGCATCGCCGCGCGTGAACAGCGCGACCGTCTCGACGTGCGGCGTGTGCGGGAACATGTCCACCGGCCGCGCCCGCGCGAGCCGGTAGCCCCACGCGCCGACGAGCTCCTTCGCGTTCCCGGCCAGCGTCGTCGGGTTGCACGAGACGTAGACGACCCGAGGCGCTGCGAGCGCCGCGATCCGCCGCAGCGCCTTCGGAGCAAGCCCGGCGCGCGGCGGATCGACAACGACGACGTCCGGCGGGCCGGCGCGGTCGCGAAGCTCCTCGACCGAGTCCGCGACGTCGCCCGCGAAGAACGCCGCGTTCGCGACGCCGTTCAACTCGGCGTTCTCGAGCGCGCACGCGACCGACTCCTCCGACGCCTCGACGCCCCACACGGTCAGCGCGCCGCCCGCGAGTGTGAGCCCGATCGTCCCGATCCCGCAGTAGAGGTCGTACACGGTCTCCTCCCCCGTCAGCGCCGCGTACTCGGCGCCGAGCCCGTAGAGCACCTCGCACATCGCCGTGTTGGTCTGGAGAAACGCGTTCGGGCGGACGCGAAAGCGAAGGCCGATCAGCTCCTCCTCGATCCACGGCTCCCCCCAGAGGAGCCGCGTGGGGAGGTTCGTCACCTCGGCGGGGCGGTCGTTCACGGCCCAGTGGACGGAGCGCACCTCGGGGAAGCGACGGAGCGTCTCGACGAGCCGCGCCTCGGCGGGGAGCTCGCCGGGCGCAGTGACGAGCACGACCAGCGCCTGGCCGGTGTTCCGGCCCTCGCGGACGACGAGGTGGCGGAGGAACCCCTGTTGGGTCTCCTGGTCGAACGCGGGAAGCCCCTCGGAGCGCGCCCACTCGCGCACCGCGTTCCGAATCGCGTTGCCAAGCTCGGTCGTGAGCCAGCAGCGGTCGACATCGAGCACCTCGTCCCAGCGACCCGCCTTGTGGAAGCCGAGCCCGGCGCCTACCGGCGTCGCGGTGAACGAGTACTCGAGCTTGTTTCGGTAGCCGAAGACCGATTCGGCCGGGACGGCGGGCTCGAGCTCGGGATCCGCGATCCCTCCGATCCGGACGAGCGCGTCGCGAACCTGGCCCGCCTTCGCGTCGAGCTGGGCGTCGTAGGCGAGGTCCTGGAAGCGGCAGCCGCCACAGGCCGGGTAGTGGGCGCAGGGTGC
The DNA here is from genome assembly GCA_036259875.1 of Gaiellaceae bacterium. Lineage (GTDB taxonomy): Bacteria > Actinomycetota > Thermoleophilia > Gaiellales > Gaiellaceae > DATAAZ01. The sequence goes on along the minus strand of DATAAZ010000015.1, from coordinate 1,937 downwards.
CTCGACGCGCGGCGCGCCGGCGTCGACGACCTGGAGCGCGAGCGCCTCGGCGTGACTTCGCTTGACCTTCGTGACCCGCGCCCGCACGGTGTCGCCCGGGAGGCCGCGACGCACGAAGACGACGAACCCGTCCAGGCGCGCGACGCCGGCGCCCCCGTACGCGAGCGAGTCGATTCGGAGCTCGAGCTCCTGATCCTTCGCGACGGGCGCGGCCACGTCGCCAGGCTACCCCGGCCCGCGATCGCGCCGGTGCGGGTCGCCGGGGTCGCGCGGCGACGATCGCACGCTCGCATTACCCTCGCGGGCGCCCGCAGCCCGGACGGGCGCCTCGTCGGGTTCAGCTGACCCTGCCTTTGAAAGGCTGGCGCGATGCTCGCGGTCGCGCTCTCGCTCTTCTCGAGCCTCTCGTTCGGCGTCGCCGACTTCCTCGGCGGCCTCGCGAGCCGCCGACTCGCGCTCCTGACCGTGCTGCTCATCTCGCAGACCGTCGGCCTCGCCGGGATCGCGGCCGTCGTCGCAGTCCGAGCCGAGGCGGCGCCCGGCGGGTCGTTCGTTCCGCTCGGGCTGCTCGCGGCAGCGTTCGGGACGATCGGGATCGCGGCGCTCTACCGAGGGCTCGCGGTCGGTGCGATGAGCGTCGTCGCGCCGATCGCGGCGACCGCCGCCGTCGTCCCGGTCCTGTACGGCGCGCTGACGGGCGAGAGCCCGACGCGCCTCCAGTACGCGGGGATCGCGCTAGCGCTCGCGGGCGTCGTGCTCGTCTCGCGGGCCGACTCCACGCCCACCGGCGGGCGGCGGCTCGCAGGCGGCGCGGGGCTCGGAATGCTCGCCGCGGCGTTCATCGGCCTCTTCTTTATCGCCTTCGACGGGGCGAGCGACGAGGATCCGTACTGGGCGGCGTTCGTCCTTCGAGTCGGCTCGACGTCGCTCCTTGCCGCCGTCGCGCTCGCCATGAGGCCGCCCTTGCGTGTCCCCGCGCGGACGGCCGCGGCCCTCGCGCCGATCGGCCTCCTCGATCTCGCGGGCAACACCCTCTTCGCAGTCGCGACGACGAAGGGGCTGATCGGAGTCGTCTCCGTCCTCTCGTCGCTCTACCCCGTCGCAACGGTCGCGCTCGCCCGCATCGTCCTAGGCGAGCGCCTGCGCACGGTGCAGGCGGCGGGGGTCGCGGGCGCGTTCGCCGGCGTCGTTCTCATCGCCGCCGGCTGACCGTCTCCGCGGTCGACTCACGCCGACGCGCCGCGGGTCGCTCAACGAGTAACAGTCCGCTGCTTGCCCTCGGCCTAGAGAAGCTCGATCGCGACCGGCGTCGGATTCTTGTCGTTGATCGGGACGATGTCTTGCGGACAGGCCGACACCGCGAGCACGAGGTCGATCTCGGCCCGCATGACGACGTGGTCACCCGCCTCCGTCGGGGCCGGCTCCCAGCCGAGCTCGCCCCCTTCGCGGACCGGGATGTTCATGAACAGGTTGATCGGCTGCGGGATCTCGATCCGGTCGTGGCCGAGCTCGGCCATCGCGCGCTCGAGGTTCTCGCGGCAGGACGCGTGCCAGCCCTCGACCCCGAGCCCCTCGTAGCGCCACGGGTCGCAGGCGGCGCAGAGCATGTCGTGGACCCCGGGGGAGGCGTCCTCCTCGAAGAGCAGGATCGGCCGCCGCTTGTTCGTCACGAAGCGCTCGCCGGGCCGAGGGAAGAGGCGGTTCACGTGCACGCGCGTGTGCTCGGCGGAATGGAACTCGGAGACGTCGTCCGCAGCGAAGGCGAACGTGTCCGCCACCTGACCGCCCTCCACGTCGATCACCCGGAACCGCTGCCCGGCCGGCAAGCGAACACCGCGGCCCTCCCGGGCCGGAACCTCGATCCGCCTCACACGACCTCGATCGCCACGCGCGTCGGATTCTTGTCGTTGATCGGGACGATGTCCTGCGGGCAGGAG
>DATAAZ010000014.1:0-17932 GCA_036259875.1 Gaiellaceae bacterium | reverse complement strand
GAGAGGGCGTCGCCGCCGACACCGGCAGCGCCGTCCGCGGCGCGACGATCGACCTCTGGTTCCCGACCTGTGCTCAGGCGGTCGAGTGGGGTCGCAGGACCGTGACTATCACTTTGCACTGAGCCGCACTAGAATCCGGCTCAGCGGCCAGGAGGAAGAAGGATGGAGGCATCGCCCGCCCGGGACCGGGGTTCTGCGGAGAGCGAGCACGACGCCCCGCGCGTCGTTCTCGTTGACGACCACGACCTCTTCCGCACCGGGCTCGTCAACCTCCTGACGGAGCAGGGCGTCCACATCGTCGGCGAGGCGGCCAACGGCGAGAACGCGCTCCGGCTCGTGCGGGAGCTCGCCCCCGACGTGGTCGTGATGGACCTCAACATGCCCGGCATCTCGGGTGTCGAGGCGACGCGGGAGATCACGACCTTCGCTCCGCGCACGCGTGTCGTCGTCCTCACGATCTCCATCGACGACGGCGACGTGGTGAACGCCGTCATGGCCGGCGCGTGCGGTTACCTCTTGAAGGACTCGTCGATCCAGCAGCTCGTCGCCGGGATCCGCGCCGCCGCCGCCGGCGAGTCGCTGATCTCGCCGCAGATCGCGGCGAAGGTTCTCCAGCTCCTCCGCGCTCAGGCGGCCGGGGCGGGAAAGACCGAGTCGCTTCGCGCCGAGCTCTCCGACCGCGAGCTCGAGGTGCTGAAGCTGATCGCGATCGGGAAGGACAACGCCGAGATCGCCCGTGAGCTCTACATCAGCCCGAAGACGGTAAAGAACCACATCTCGAACATCCTGATGAAGCTCCAGATCGAGAACCGCATCCAGGCCGCCGTCTACGCCGTTCGGAGCGGGATCGTCTAGGGGGGAACTGGCGGGCGGTCGCTCGTCGCCGCGGTGCGACGCTTCCGAGGCTGTGCGGCGGCATGCCCCTGCATCCACCCCCCCGCGAGGGTTATCGCGGGAGGCTACAGGGGCGACTAGGACGCGCCATCGGGGCGAGCAGCGGCGGCCCGGCGACTCGGCCTGTGCCGCGCCAGGCGCTTCTATCGGTACGCCGCCGTTGCGCCCACCCCGCGCACGCAGTCGGCGCGCCGGCGAAGCGCGACGAGAACGGTCCGCAGCCGAACGAGGTCACGGTCGGTCGTTTCGAGCCGGGCGGCGAGCTCGGTGATCGCCTCGACTTCGTCCTCCTCCTCGAGGTGCGTGACCGCCTCGCCCATTTCACGCTCGATGCGGAGCCGCTCGCCTTCGAGCGCGAGCGCGTGAGCGTATCCGTCGGTCAGCGTATGCTCGATCGTCGCTAGCAGGCGGTCGGCCGGCTCGCTCGAATCGCCGTCGGCGAGCATTCGTATTCGAGCAAGGAGATCCGAGAGGTCGTGCGGCACCGCCCCGATTATCTGACCCGTTCCCGCTCGACTCCATGGGCCGTTCGGCCTATCTTCAGGGGCCGCGAGTCCTAGACGACGTGACGATTCGCCGTTTCGCCATCCTCGCGCTCACGATCGCGTTCGCGCTCGCGGTCGGACCCGTCGCCGCCGGCGCCACGGCGCTCGAGGCGCGGCTCACCCGCGCGCTCACCGTTCCGGGCGTCTCGTGGAACGCGACCGGGGCAATCGCCGTCGACCTCGCGACGCGCGAGGTCGTGTTCGGCAGGAACGGCCGCCTCCCGCTTCGCCCCGCGTCGAACGAGAAGCTGACCGTGGCCGTCGCGGCACTCGACGCGCTGGGGCCGGGCTATCGACTCCCGACCCGCGTCCTCGGCGAGGGCCGCCTCCTCGGGGCCGTTTGGCGTGGTCGGCTTGTCCTCAAGGGATACGGCGATCCGACGCTGTCGCGCGCCGACCTCGCAGCCCTCGCGCGCGAGGTCGAGGCACGCGGGATCGCGCGCGTGACGGGCGGCATCGTGGCCGACGAATCGCACTTCGACACCCGGCGGACGGGACCCGGGTGGAAACCCTCGTTCTACAAGCGCGAATGCCCGCCCCTCTCGGCGCTGATTGTCGCGCGGGGGAAAGTCGGAGGCCGTACGGTCGACGCTCCCGCGCGGGCTGCCGCCCAGGCGTTTCTCCAGGCGCTCCGGGCGGAGGGCGTCCGGATCGGACGCGCGATCGGGACAGGCGTCGCCGGCCCGGGCGCGACTGCCCTCGCGGACGTGTTCTCGCCGCCCGTCGCGCGCATCGTCCGCGTGATGAACGTCGAGAGCGACAATTTCTATGCGGAGATGCTCCTCAAGGAGCTCGGCTCGCACGAGCTCGGCCGGGGGACGACCGGGGCAGGGGCCCGCGTCGTTCGGCGCGTCCTCGCCGCGCGCGGCGTGCCGCTTGCCGGCGTGCGAATCGTCGACGGCTCGGGGCTCTCGCGCGGCGACCGTCTGACGGCGCGGGCGCTCGCCGCGCTGCTGACCTCCGTACGGGACGATCCGCGCGTTGCGGGGCCGTTCTACGCGTCGCTCCCCGTCGCCGGGGTGAACGGCACGCTGGACGACCGGATGACGAGCGGGCCCGCGTTCCGGAGGGTCCGCGCGAAGACCGGCACGACGTCGAGCGCATCCGCGCTCTCGGGCTACGCGACGACGCGCTACGTCTTCTCGATCCTCCAGAACGGCTATCCGATCCCGTGGTGGCACGCGCGCCGCGGGCAGGACCGTTTCGCCCAGATCCTCGCTGCCCACCCGTGAGCTCCGCCGGTCGTCCCGGCCTCGCCTGCGCGTCAGGCGCCGACGAGCTGCTCGAACTCGGCCTCCGTCAGGAGCGGGACGCCCGCGCGCTGGGCCTTCTCGAGCTTCGAGCCGGGCTGCTCGCCGACGACGAGACCGGTCGTCTTCTTCGAGACCGAGTCCTTCACGCTCGCGCCCTTGGCCTCGAGCGCTGCGGCTGCCTCCTCGCGCGACCAGCGCTCGAGCGTCCCCGTAATGACGTAGGTGCGACCGGAGAGCGGCCCCTCGACCGGCCGTTCCGCCTCGCCCGCCTCGAAGCGAAGGCCTAGCTGGCGGAGTTCGGCGACGAGGCGACGGTTCTCCTCGTCCGCGAACCATTCCGCGATCGCCTCGGCCCTGTCGGGGCCGATTCCCTCCACCTCCTCGATCTGCTCCTGGCTTGCCTCCATGAGCCGGTCGGCCGAGCCGAAGTGGCGCGCCAGATTCATCGCCGTCACCCAGCCGACCTGCGGGATGTTGAGGCCGTAGAGGACGCGCGAGAACGACTGCTCCTTGGAGCGCTGGATGGCGTCGATCGCCTTCCGTGCGGAGATCTCGCCGAACCCCTCGTACTCCGCGAGCTGCTCCGGGGTAAGCCGGTAGAGGTCGGGCATCGAGCGTAGGAGCCCCTCGTTCCAGAAGCGGCGGACGAACTGCTCGCCGACCCCCTCGATGTCCATCGCGGCCATGACCCAGTGGATCAGCGTCTCGAGGCCGCGGGACGGGCATGCCCGGTTCGGACAGCGGTGCATCGCCTCGCGCTCGGGCTTCACGACCTGGGCGCCGCACAGGGGGCAGGTCTTCGGCATCCGGAACGGCTTCGTCCCCGGTCGATGGGGCAGCACCGGCCCGACGACCTGCGGGATGACGTCGCCGGCGCGCTGGACGATGACGACGTCGCCCTCGCGGATGTCCTTTCGGTTGATGTCCTCCTCGTTGTGCAGCGTCGCGGTCGAGATCGTGACTCCGCCGACCTCGACCGGCTCGAGCTGCGCCCACGGGTTCAGGTTGCCCGTCCGACCGACGCGGATGTTGATCTTGAGCAGCTTCGTCGGTGCCGTCATGGGCGCCCACTTGTAGGCGCGCGCCCAGCGCGGCCGGTCGTGGAGCGAGCCGAGCCGTCGTTCCTGGGCGAGGGAATCGACCTTGATCACGATCCCGTCGATCTCGTAGTCGAGCTCGACGCGCCGCCTCTCCCACTCGCGGCAGACCTTGGCGACCCCGTCGATCGACTCGTGCCGCTCGGCATACGGGTTCGTCCGGAAGCCGCGCGCGCGGAGCCACTCGAGCGCCTGGAAGTGGCTTTCGAACTCGACCCCGTCGCGATAGCCGAGTCCGTGGACCCAGATCGAGAGCGGCCGTGACGCCGTGATCCGCGAGTCCTTCTGCCGGAGGGACCCGGCCGCGGCGTTCCGCGGGTTCGGCGCCGTCTTCTTCCCCTCGGCGGCGAGCCGCTCGTTCAGGCGCCTGAAGCCCGAGAGCGGCAGGTAAACCTCGCCGCGCACCTCGAGGACGCGAGGCGGCCGTTCGCCGTCGGGAAGCCGCATCCGGAGCGGAATCGCCTTGACCGTCTTCAGGTTCGGGGTGACGTCCTCGCCGCGTACGCCGTCGCCGCGCGTCGCGCCGCGGACGAAGACGCCGTTCTCGTAGACGAGCGAGACCGCGGACCCGTCGATCTTCGGCTCCGTTACGTACGCGACCGGCTCGTCGGAGTCGAGGCGCTTCCGGACGTCCTCCGCCCACTTGCGAAGCCCGTCATCGTCCGTCACCTTTTCGAGCGACCCCATCGGCGACAGGTGCTCGACCTTCGGGAACGTCTCGGAAGGCGGCGCGCCGACGCGCTGCGTGGGCGAATCGGGCGCGACCAGCTCGGGGTGCTCGCGCTCGAGCGCGACGAGCTCGTCGAAGAGCCGGTCGAACTCAGCGTCCGAGAGCTCGGGGTCGTCGAGGACGTAGTACTGGTAGCTCGCATGGTCGATTAGCCGGCGGAGCTCGTCGACCCGCTCGCGGAGGGTGGTCGCCTCAGAGGACATCGACCAGCTCCGACGGCGAATGAGCGATGACGTCGGCGCCGGCGGCGAGCAGCCGCTCCTCCGGGTGGATCCCGCCCCACGAGACCGCCACCGTGAAGACACCCGCCGCCTTCCCCGCGGCGACGTCGAACGGCGAGTCGCCGACGAACGCCGCGTCGCCGGGGCTCGCCCCGAGTCGCTCGAGCGCGACGAGCACCGGCTCGGGATCGGGCTTGTGGCGCTCGACCTGGTCGGCAGTCACGATCGTCTCGAAGAACTCGCCGATCGGGAGGACGCGGAACGCGAGGTCGACCGTTCGACGACGCTTCGACGTCACGATGCCGAGACGCCTCCCCTCACGCACGAGTCGCACGAGGAGCTCTTCGACCCCGTCGAAGGCGGCCAGCGCGTTGTGGAGCGGCTCGTTGTGCTCGCGGTAGGCGCGGACGAGCTCTTCGACACGGTCGCGGTCGAACGCGCGCATTTGCTCGTAGATCGTCGCGCCGCCCGTCGCCGCGACGAGCTCCTCGTCGGGGATCTCGCGTGCGAGCACCGTGCGAGTCGCGTGGCGAAACGAGGCGAGGATCATCTCGCCCGAGTCGATCAACGTGCCGTCGAGATCGAAGAGAACTGTCCGGAAACGCATCAGTAGTCGACCCGCTCGAGGTAAAGGCCGTGGGGCGGCGCCGTCGTTCCCGCCTCGGTGCGCGGTCGCCCCTCGAGCAGGCGGGCGAACCAGGCCGGCTCCACCTCGAGCATCGTACCGACGAGGGTTCGCACCATGTGGCGCAGGAAGCTGTCGGCCGTGATCCAGAACTCGAGCGCGTCGCCCTCCGTCTCCCAGGCCGCGCGCTCGACCACGCGGACGAAGACCTCGTGCTGCGTCTCGCTCGGCGTGAAGGCGCGGAAATCGTGCTCGCCGTGCAGAAGCGCCGCCGCCGCGCGGAGGCGATGTTCGTCGAGCGGGCGCGGGTGCCAGAGCGCGCGCTTGCGCTCGAACGGAGAGGGCGCCCGCCGTCCGTAGACGCGATACCGGTACGTTCGCGAGCGGGCCGAGAAGCGGGCATGGAACCCGTCCGGAGCTCGCTCCGCCGCGATCACCGCGACGTCGTCCGGCAGCGCCGGGTTCAATGCGTCTGCGGCGCGCTCGGCCGGCGGTCCGGAGGCTGCGGAGAAGCTCGCGACCTGGCCGCGGGCGTGGACGCCCGCGTCGGTCCGGCCGGCGACGGCGAGGCCGCCCCACGAGGGGTAGACGGCGTCGAGCGCCGCGCGAAGTTCGCCTTCCACGGTCCGGAGACCGGGCTGGCCCGCCCACCCCGCGAAGTCGCTTCCGTCGTACTCGAGCGTCAGTTTGACGCCGGTCATGGTAAGTGTTAGCTTACGGTAAGCATTGGCTTACGAACTGGTCATGGCAGCTCTCGCCGATCCTACGAGGCGGACGGTGCTCGAACGGCTCCGCGAGGGACCGCGCGCCGTCGGAGAGCTGGCACGCGGCCTCCCGGTCAGCCGGCCCGCAGTCTCCCAGCATCTACGCGTTCTCAAGGAAGCGGGGTTGGTGACCGAACGGCGAGCGGGGACGCGGCGGGTCTACAGCGTGAACGGCGACGGGCTCGCCGAGCTCCGCGACTACCTCGAGAGCTTCTGGCAGGTCACGCTCGCCGCGTACAAGGCGGCCGTCGAAACCGAGGACGAAGGAGGCGAAGATGACTGAGCAGGCGACGGAGACGCAGGCGATCCGGAAGAGCGTCGTGGTGGACGCGCCGCAGGAGAAGGCGTTCCGCGTCTTCACGGAGAAACTCGGCGCATGGTGGCCCGTCGCGACGCACTCGGTGCGGCGCGAGCGCGCCGAGACGGCCGTCCTCGAAGGGCGCGTCGGCGGACGGCTCTACGAGCGTGCGCTGGACGGCGAGGAGATCCTCTGGGGCGAGGTCACCGTCTGGGACCCCCCGCACCGCCTCTCGTACACCTGGCATCCCGGCCGCGGCCCCGAGACCGGACAAGCGGTCGAGATTCGCTTCCTCGCGGAGGGCGATCGGACGCGCGTCGAGCTCGAGCACCACGGCTGGGAGCGCCTCGGAGACGACGCGGCCGAGGCGATCCGCTCGTACGACGCGGGCTGGGACCTCGTGCTCGTCGAGCGCTACGCGGCCGCCGTGGCCGGCTAGGCGGGCGGCGCAACCGGGGCGCGCTCGGGAACGTAGTCCACGAGCTCGAGGTAGGCCATCGGGGCCGCGTCCCCCTGGCGTGGCCCGAGCTTCACGACCCGCGTGTAGCCGCCCTCTCGATCGGCGAAGCGCGGTGCCACCTCGGCGAAGAGCTTGCGAGCGACGGGCTTCGAGCGAAGGAACGCGACCGCCTGCCGGTGGGCGTGGACGTCGCCGCGCTTCCCGAGCGTGATCATCTTCTCGACGATCGGCCGGACCTCCTTGGCCTTCGCCTCGGTCGTCCGAATGCGCCCGTGCTCGATCAGCTCGCCCGCGAGGTTCGAGTAAAGCGCCTTGCGGTGCGCCGAGTCGCGCCCGAGCTTGCGGCCGGCCTTCTGATGGCGCATCAGCCGCCCGCGGGGATCCGGGCGGAGCATGCCACGCCCCTACACGGACCCGAAGACGCGGAAGGTAGGGGCCGGTCATGGCCGGCCCGCGTACGACCCGTGACGATCATCCGTCGCGGAGGTTGAGCCCGTGCGCCGAGAGTGTCTCGCGCACTTCCTCGATCGACTTCTTGCCGAAGTTCGGGATCGCCGCGAGCTCGTCCTCGCTCTTCGAGACGAGGTCTCCGATCGTCTCGATCCCGACCCGCTTCAAGCAGTTGTACGAGCGAACGCCGAGCTCGAGCTCCTCGATCGGGAAGTTCTCCATCCCGTGCGCCTGCGGCAGCTCGGCCTCGAGCTCGGCGGGCTCCCCGAGACCCTCGATCCGGTCGAGGTCGGTGAAGATCGCGAGCTGGCGGATGAGAATCTCCGCCGCCTGGCCGATCGCGTCGCGCGGGTCGAGCGAGCCGTCGGTCGTGACGTCGAGCGTCAGCTTGTCGTAGTCGGTCCGCTGCCCGACGCGTGCGGCCTCCACCTCGTACGAGACGCGGCGTACCGGCGAGAAGATCGAATCGACGGGGATCGTTCCGATCGAGTGCTCGGGCCCGCGGTTGAGCTCCGCAGGAACGTAGCCGCGGCCGCGGCCAATCGTCAGCGTTAGCTCGAGCCGTCCCTTCGCCGAGAGGTTCGCGATCTCGAGCTCAGGGTTCAGGATCTCGAGGTCTGCGGGAGCTTCGATGTCGCCGGCCGTTACCGTGCCGGGCCCCTTCTTGTCGAGGCGCACCTCGATCTCGGGCGAGTCACCGTGCAGCCGGCAGGTGATGCTCTTGACGTTGAGGATGATGTCCATGACGTCCTCGCGCACGCCCGGCAGGGTCGTGAACTCGTGCGAGACGCCCTCGATCTTGACGGACGTCACGGCGGCACCCTCGAGCGACGAGAGGAGAACGCGGCGCAGCGAGTTGCCGAACGTGTAGCCGAAGCCGCGATCGAGCGGTTCGATTACGAACACGCCGTGATTGGTGTCGACTTCCTCGTGCGTGATCTTCGGCACCTGGAAGTCCATTGCGATCGTTCTCATGGCCATGCGGTTCCCTTTCTACGCAGGCCGGGCACGCCCGACCCCTACAGCGGTTACTTCGAGTAGAGCTCGACGATCAGCTGCTCCTGCACGGGAGTGTCGATTTCCCCGCGCTCGGGCAGCTTCAAGACCTTGCCCGTCAGGTTGTCGTGGTCAGCCTGGAGCCACGGCGCAACGGAGGCGGTCAGGTCGGTCGCGTCGCGGATCACCGGCTCCGCCGCGCTTCCGGGCTTCATCGACACGACGTCGTTCGGCCGGACCTGGTAGCTCGGGATGTTCACGCGACGCCCGTTCACCTGAAAGTGGCCGTGGCGGATGAGCTGGCGCGCCTGCGCGCGAGAGGCGGCGAAGCCGAGCCGGTAGACGACGTTGTCTAGGCGCAGCTCGAGCATCCGAAGGAGCTCCTCGCCCGTGATCCCCGAGCGACGGGATGCCTTGTCGTAGTAGCCACGGAACTGCTTCTCGAGGATCCCGTAGTACCGACGCGCCTTTTGCTTCTCGCGCAACTGGAGGAGGTACTCCGACTGCTTGATGCGACCGCGGCCGTGCTCGCCGGGCGGATACGAGCGGCGCTCGACGGCGCACTTCTCGGTCAGGCAGCGCTCACCCTTCAGGAAAAGCTTCATGCCCTCGCGCCGGCACGCGCGGCACTTCTTGCCGAGGTTTTCGCGCGCCATGCGCTAGACCCTCCGCCGCTTCTTCGGACGCACGCCGTTGTGCGCCTGCGGAGAGACGTCGCGAACGCCGAGCACCTCGAGCCCCGCCGCCTGGAGCGAGCGGATCGCCGTCTCGCGGCCCGATCCCGGGCCCTTCACGAAGACCTCGACTTTCTGGAGCCCGTGCTCCATCCCCTTCTTCGCACAGCTGTCCGCGGTCACCTGCGCAGCGAACGGCGTCGACTTGCGCGAGCCCTTGAAGCCCGCCGACCCGGCGCTCTCCCACGCGATCACGTTTCCCTCCCGGTCGGTCAGGGTGACGATCGTGTTGTTGAACGACGTCTTGATGTGCGCCTGGCCGATCGCGATGTTCTTCTTGACGCGGCGGCGCGTGCGCCCTCTCGCGGCACGGCGTGGCGGAGCCATCTCAGTGCCCCTTCCGGTAACGCTGCCGGATTCCTCGGTCGCGAGCACCCAGCCGGAATCCGCCCTTGTCCGCAGGCAAGGCTGGGCGCCTTGACAACGGCGAGGATGGGCTCTTGCGCCGTGTGGTCGCGGGCCAGGGACCGGCAAGTATTGCTGGATGGGGCACGAGCTACCCCTTCTTCTTTCCGCGACCGACCGTCTTCTTCGGGCCCTTGCGCGTCCGCGCGTTCGTCCGTGTTCGCTGGCCGTTCACCGGAAGCCCGCGGCGGTGCCGGATGCCCCGATACGCCCCGATCTCCTGCAGCCGCTTGACGTTCTGCGAGCGCTCGCGGCGCAGATCGCCCTCGACCTCGAGGTTCCCGTCGATGTACGAGCGAAGCTTCGTGATCTCCTCGTCGGTCAGGTCGCGGACTTTCTCGTCCGACGAAAGGCCGAGCTCGGCCGTCACCTTACGCGCGGTGGACGGGCCGATGCCGTAGATGTACGTGAGCGCGACCTCGAGGCGCTTCTCGCGCGGGAGGTTGACGCCTGCGATTCGAGCCAAGTTATCCCTGCCTTTGCTTGTGTCGCGGGTTCGTGCAGATGACCAGCACGCGGCCGTGCCGCTTGATCACGCGGCAGCGATCGCACATCGGCTTGACGGACGGACGTACCTTCATGAGAGACGGGCTCGCGGCCATGCCGAAACCCGGCGGAGCCGCGACGAATCATGGTAGCAGAGGGTCTGCGGCCGGCTGCAGGCGGGTCGTACCCGGTTCTAGACGGACGCCTGGACCGGCGCCTCGGTGAGAATCCGGGGACCCTCGTCGGTGACTGCGACCGTGTGCTCGAAGTGCGCCGCGAGCGAGCCGTCCAGCGTCGAGATCGACCACTTGTCGTCCGCGACGAAGACCTCCTCCGAGCCGGCCGTGATCATCGGCTCGATCGCGAGCGTCATCCCGGTCGACAGCCGCGGGCCCCGGCCCGGCTCGCCGTAATTCGGAATCTGAGGCTCCTCGTGCATCGCGCGCCCCACCCCGTGGCCGACCAGCGAGCGCACGATGGAGAACCCCGCCGATTCGGTCGTGCGCTGGACTGCGGCCGAGACGTCGCCGACGTGGTTTCCCGGCACCGCTTCCGCGATCCCGGCCGCGAGCGCCGCCTGGCCGACCTCGAGCAGCCGCTGGGCGTCGGGGTCGATCTCGCCGACGGGAAACGTGTGCGCCGAGTCGGCGACGAAGCCGTCGAGCGTGACGCCCACGTCGACCGAGAGGACGTCGCCATCCTCGAGCCGATACGGCCCCGGGATCCCGTGCACGACCATCGCGTTCGGCGAGGCGCAGATCGACGCCGGAAAGCCGCGGTAGCCCTTGAACGTCGGGACGCCGCCCTGCGAGCGGATCGTCTCCTCGGCGATCGCATCGAGCTCGGCGGTCGTCACGCCCGGCGCGATCGCCTCGCCGATCGCGGCGATTGTCTCGACGACGACGCGCCCGGCGCGCGCCATCGCCTCGATCTCGGCGGCGGACTTGCGGACGATCACCGTGCGACCGCCGTCTGCACGACGCTCTGAACCTCGGCGAACACCTCGTCGACCGACCGATCGGCGTGGATTCCGACGAGGATTCCCTTCGCGCGGTAGTACGCGACGACCTCGTCGGGCACGCGCTGGACGTCGAGGCGATGACGGATCTTCTCGGGCGTGTCGTCGCTTCTCCCCCGGCCGAGGAGACGCTCGAACGCGATTGCCTCGGGGAGCTCGAAATGGAGCACGAGCGAGAGCTCGCGGTCGATGTCGGCGAGCATCACGTCGAGCGCTTCCGCCTGCGCATACGTGCGCGGGAACCCGTCGAGCACGAAGCCGTTCGTGGTGTCATCCATGGCGAGACGCTCGCGAATCAAGTCGATCATCAGCTCGTCGGGGACGAGGTCCCCCCGCTCGAGGATCGGCTTCACGCGAAGGCCGAGCTCCGTCTCGGCCGCGATCGCGGCGCGGAGCATGTCGCCGGTCGCGATATGCGGGAGGTCCGTCTCCGCGCACACGCGCTGCGCCTGCGTTCCCTTGCCCGCGCCCGGCGGGCCGAGGATCACGATGTCGAGCGGCACGCTACGAGACCGATCGCCTGTCTCGCGGGCGGGTCAAGCGCGCCCTACCTGAGGAACCCTTCGTAGTGGCGCATCATCATCTGCGACTCCATCTGGCGCATGGTGTCGAGCGCGACGCCCACCACGATGAGGATCGACGTGCCGCCGAGCGCCGCCGACGTCGCCTGCGAGAAGCCGCCGTAGCGGATGAAGAGCGTCGGCAGCGTCGCGACGAGTGCGAGGTAGAGCGAGCCCGGCAGCGTCAGCCGCGTCAGCACGCGGTCGAGGTACTGCGCGGTCGGCGGCCCCGGGCGGATTCCCGGCACGTACCCGCCGTGCTTGCGCAGGTTGTCGGCCTGGTCAACCGGGTTGAACTGGACCGCCGTGTAGAAGTACGTGAAGATCACGATCAGGAACCCCTGGAGCAGCACGTAGGCGATGTCGCTGGGCGTGAAGTGCTCGTTGATGAAGCTCTGCGTCCCGGGGAAGAACTGGGCGACTGTCGGCGGGAACGCCATGATCGCGGCCGCGAAGATGATCGGGATCACGCCGGCCATGTTGACCCGAAGCGGCATGTACGTCGTCCCGCCGGCGGTCATGCGCCGTCCGACCATCCGCTTCGCGTACTGGATCGGGATCCGCCGCTGCCCCTCCTGGACGAAGACGACCGCGACGATGATCAGGACCGCAATCAGCGGGAACATGAGCCGCTCGAAGCTGTCCCCCTCGTACCAGGCGCGGATCCCGCCGGGGAGGCCGGCGAGGATCGAGGCGAAGATGAGGAGCGAGATCCCGTTCCCGATCCCTCGCTTCGTGATCAGCTCGCCCATCCACATGAGGAGGGTCGTCGCCGCCGTGAGCGTGATCACGATGACGAGGAAGCGGCTCACGTTCAGGTCGAGCGCGCCCTGGCGCTCGAAGAGGTACGAGTAGCCCGCGGCCTGGAGCGCCGCGAGCGCCACGGTCAGGTAGCGCGTGTACTGGTTGATCTTGGCGTAGCCCGCCTCCCCTTCCTTCTGAAGCTGCTCGAGCCGCGGGACGACCACGGTCATGAGCTGAAGGATGATCGAGGCCGTGACGTACGGCATGATCCCGAGCGCGAAGAGCGCGAACTGGGCCAGCGCGCCGCCCGAGAAGATGTTCAGCAGGTTCAGGATGGTGCCGCTGCCCTCGTTGCCGAAGTACTCCTCGATCCGCTCGGAGTCGACGCCCGGAGTCGGGATCCAGCTGCCGAGGCGGTAGAGCGCCAGGATCACGGCCGTGAAGAGGACGCGGCGCCGGATCTCCGGGACGCGCCAGGTGTTTGTCAACCACGAAAACACGTCACGCCTCCGGCCTTACGATCGAAAGCACTCAGGCCTACCGCGTTTCACGCGTCCGACGGGTCGAAGTCGAACCGACCCGAAGAGGTGTCGCCGTTCCGCCCGCGGCTTCGATCTTCTCGCGGGCCGTTACCGAGAACGCGTGCACCGTCACCTTGAGCTTTTTCTTGAGCTCGCCGTTTCCGAGCACCTTCACGTCGGTGCGCGTGTTCTTGATGAGGCGCTTCGCGCGAAGCGCCTCGAGGGTCACCTCGTCGTCGTCCTCGAAGACGCGCTCGAGCTCGGCGACGTTGACGGCGACGGTGCTCGTGCGGTGCGGTCCGATCGGGAGCGCGTCCTTCGAGTAGGGGCCGCGCTGCTTGCCGAGACGCATGTAAACGGGCATCTGGCCGCCCTCGAAACCGGGCCGCATCTTGTGCGAGCCCGAGCGCGCCTTCTGACCTTTGATCCCGCGGCCGGCGTAGCGGCCCTTTCCCGAGCCCATTCCGCGTCCGACCCGCTTCGGCGCCTTCCGCTTCTGGGCGGGCTTCAGATTCGAGAGGGTCAGCTCGTCGGTCTCGGGAGGCATCAGCTCTCGTCCACCTTCACGAGATGGCGAACCTTCCTCAGCATACCGAGGGTCTCGGGCGTCTCCTCCCGCTCGACGGAGCGGCCGATCCTTCCCAGCCCGAGCGCGCGCAGCGTCCCACGATGGCGGGCCGTCTGGCCGATCTCGCTACGAACCTGCGTGATCCGGAGCTTCGCCACGATTCTCTTCCAGCTCCGCCTCTTTCGGAGCCGGCTCTTGGAGTGATGTCTCTTCGACGGGCGCGACGGGTACCTCGCCGCGCCTCGGCTCCTCCGGCGGCCGCCGAGCGGGCGGCAGCACATCGGCGATCGTCTTGCCGCGGATCCGGGCGACATCGGCCGGCCGGCGGAGCTTCTTGAGCCCGTCCACGGTCGCCTTCAGCATGTTGATCGGGGTCGGGGTGCCGAGGCTCTTCGCGAGGATGTCGCGGATCCCGGCCAGCTCGAGGACGGCCCGCACGCCGCCGCCCGCGATGACGCCGGTCCCCTCGCTCGCCGGTCGCAAGAGCACGCGGGCCGCGTCGAACTCGCCGACGATCTCGTGCGTGATCGTCGTGCCGTGCTTCGGCACCTCGAACATGTTCTTCTTCGCGTCGTCGACCGCCTTCGAGATGGCGAGTGGGACCTCGCGCGCCTTGCCGTACCCGACGCCCACCCGGTCGACCTCGTCTCCAATCACGACGAGCGCGGTGAACGAGAAGCGGCGCCCGCCCTTCACGACCTTGGCGACGCGGTTGATCTCCACCACGCGCTCCTTGAGCTCCCTCGTTTCGGCGACGTCAACAGCCACGGCGCCTCCTCGCGGACGGGTCAAGACCGGCCCCGTGAGGCCCCGAGGTCGTTGCGAGAGCAGGCGATCGCCCGCCCGGACGAATCGACAACGTAGCCGTCAGAATCTCAACCCTCCTTCACGGGCCGCCTCGGCGAGCGCTTTCACGCGGCCGTGGTAGAGGTAGCCCCCGCGGTCGAACACGACCGTCTCGATGCCCGCCTTCTTCGCTGCGACGGCGAGCTGCTTTCCGACCTCGGCGGCCGCCTCCGTCTTCGTTCCCTTGAACGACTTCTTGAGGACGAGGTGGCTCGCGGCCGCGAGTGTCCGCGCATCGACGTCGTCGACGAGCTGCGCTTCGATCCCGCGGTTCGAGCGGAACACGACGAGCCGCGGGCGCTCCGAGGTGCCGACGAGGTGCCGGCGGATCCGGCGGTGGCGGCGCTTGCGCGCCTCACGGACGGTGAGCGCGGGCATCAGGCTCGCTTCCCCACCTTCCGGGCGACGTACTCGCCCGCGTAGCGAATCCCCTTCCCCTTGTACGGCTCGGGTGGCCGGATGCTCCGGATCTCGGCCGCGACCTGGCCGACGCGCTGCTTGTCGATCCCTTTGACGACGATCTCCGTCGGCGTCGGAACGTCGAACGAGACGCCGTCGGGCGGGTTCTTCGTCACGGGGTGCGAGTAACCGACGCTGAGCTCGAGCGCCTGGCCGCGGAGCGCCGCGCGGTAGCCGACGCCCTGGATCTCCAGCCGCTTCTCGAACCCTTTCGTGACCCCCTCCACCATGTTCGCGACGAGCGTCCGGGTGAGGCCGTGGAGCGCGCGGTCCTCTCCGCGCTCGGTGGGCCGGACGACTCGAAGCTCACCGTCGGCCTGCTCGACGGCGATCCGCTGCGGCACGGCCTGAGAGAGCTCGCCGAGCGGCCCGTTCACCATCACGCGGCCAGGCGAGATCGAGACGCTGACCCCGGACGGGAGGGGAATGGGCTGTTTTCCGATTCGACTCACTTGGCTACCAGACGAAACACACGACCTCCCCCCCGACGCCCAGCTCCTGGGCGCGGCGGCTGGTGACGAGCCCGCTCGAGGTCGAGAGGATCGCCGTTCCCATCCCGCCGAGAACGCGCGGGAGACGGTCCTTGCGGGCGTACACTCGCCGCCCGGGCTTGGACACACGCTTCAGGTCGGTGATCACCCGCTCGCGGTTCCGCCCGAACTTGAGCTCGATCACAAGCGTATCGAAGGACGGTCCCCTCTCGACCCGGTAGTCCTTGATGTAGCCCTCCTCCTTGAGCAGGCGCGCGATCTCGTGCTTCATGCGCGAGGCGGGCATCTCGACCGTCTCCTGGAGCGCCTTGTTCGCGTTCCGGATGCGAGTCAGCATGTCGGCGACCGGATCAGTCAGCACGTCGCATCACCACGATGACTTCGTCATGCCGGGGATCGCGCCGTCGTGCGCGAGCTCCCGCAGGCAGATCCGGCAGAGACCGAACTTCTTGTAGACCGCGCGGGGGCGCCCGCAGCGGTTGCAGCGGCTATAGGCTCGCGTCCGGAACTTCACCGGCCGCGCCGCCTTCGCCGTCAAGCTCTTCTTCGCCAACCTCTCCTCCTACTGCTGGTCGGAGCGGAAGGGAAGGCCGAGCTCGCGCAGGAGCGCGAGGCCCTCCTCGTCCGTCTTGGCCGTCGTCGTGATCGTGACGTCGAGCCCGCGGACGGTGTCGACGTCGTCGTAGTTGATCTCGGGGAAGATGATCTGCTCGCGCACGCCGAGCGAGTAGTTCCCGCGTCCATCGAAGCTACGCGGCGAGAGCCCTCGGAAATCCCGGATCCGCGGGAGCGCGATCGCGACGAGGCGGTCGAGGAACTCGTACATCCGTGCGCCCCGGAGCGTGACCTTCGCCCCGATCGGCATCCCCGTCCGGATCTTGAAGCCTGCGATCGACTTCCGCGCGCGGCGGACTTGCGCGCGCTGCCCGGCGATGAGCGTCAGCTCGTCGAGCGCGCCGTCGAGCGCGCGGGCGTTCGTCTTCGCCTCGCCGACGCCCATGTTCAGCGTGATCTTCTCGACCCGCGGGACCTCCATGACGGAGCTGTAGCCGAGCTCGTCCTTGAGGCGCGTGCGCACGTCCTCCTCGTATCGCTGCTTCAAGCGCGGCACGTACGCGTCCGCCCTCGACTTCGTCGCGGTCGCCATCAGCCGTCGAGGACTTCCCCGCAGTCGGCGCGCCTGCAGACGCGCACCTTGATCGTCCCGCCCTTCGCCTCGCGGAACTCGTAGCCGACCCGTGTGGCGCGGTTGCACGTCGGGCAGACGACCATCACGTTCGAGACGGGCAGCGGCGCCGAGACATCGAAGACGCCGCCCGGCTGGATCTGCGGCTGCCCCATCCGGCTCGAATCCCGGAGGGCGCGCGGCCGGCGGTGCTTCTTCACCACGTTCAGGTTCTCCACGATGACCCGCCGCTCGCGCGGATGCGACTCGATCACGCGCCCCTGCTTGCCGCGGTCCTTTCCAGCGACCACCTGCACGAGGTCGCCCCTTCGGATCTTCATCCCCGTAGCCACTCGGTCCTCCCACCGATCGACCGGGCACGTCCGGCCTGTACGAACACGATTCGGAGCCGTAGGGGCGACGCATGCGTCGCCCACGTCCCAGCGCCCACGTTCACAGCACCTCCGGGGCCAGCGAGACGATCTTCATGAAGTTCTTCTCCCGGAGCTCGCGCGCGACGGGGCCGAAGATGCGCGTTCCCCGCGGGTTGTTCTGGTTGTCGATCAGGACGGCCGCGTTCTCGTCGAAGGCGATGCTCGTCCCGTCGTCGCGGCCGAACGGCTTCTTCGTGCGCACGACGACCGCCTTGACGACGTCGCCCTTCTTCACGGTGCCGTGCGGCGTCGCGACCTTGACCGTCCCCACGATCACGTCGCCGACACGCGCGTAGCGGCGGTTGGATCCCCCGAGCACGCGGACGCAAAGGAGCGATCTCGCCCCTGTGTTGTCGGCCACCCTGAGTCTCGATTCCTGCTGGATCATGCTGCTCCTGGTGCCTCTCTAGCGGGCGGCCTCGATGACTTCCGCGAGGCGCCAGTTCTTGGTCTTCGAGAGCGGGCGCGTCTCGACGATTCGGACGACGTCCCCGACGTTGGCCTCGTTGCGCTCGTCGTGCGCGTGGAACTTGGACGAGCGGCGGACGACCTTCTTGTAGCGCGGATCGGGCTTCGCCGTCTCGACTCGGACGACGACCGTCTTGTCCATCGCGTTCGAGACGACGACGCCGCGGCGCTCCTTGCGCCGGCCCCGGGCGTGCTCGGGCTTGGGCAGCCGCACGATCGGCTTGCGGGCGCCGGACGGTGTCGCCGTCGGCTTCGTTGCCTTCGCGCGCTTCGCCCGGCGCTCGCGCGGTTCCGCTTTCGGCGGGGTCTCCGCCGCGGGCCCCTCGGTCGCCGCCTCGCCACCGGTCTCGCTCGTGACCTCGCGCTCGGCCTCGACGAGCTCGTCGAGCGGCGCCTCGTCCGGGACGAGCGCCTCTGCCTTCTTCCTCGGTCTGGCCATCTACGCTCGCTCCAGCCTGTGCGCCCGCTCCGCCTGGATGGTCAGGATGCGGGCGATGTCGCGCTTCGTGAGACCGAGGCGCGCCGTGTTGTCAAGGGCGCCCGTCGCGGCCTGAAAGCGCAGGTTGAAGAGCTCTTCGCGCGTCTCCGCGAGCCGCTTCGCGAGCTCCTCGTCCGACAGTTCCCGTAGCTCCCTCGTCCTCATTCGAAAAGCTGAGCCTCTCTCTTCACGAACTTCGTCTTCACCGGCAGCTTCATCCCG